>JAFWIE010000038.1 GCA_017533825.1 Atopobiaceae bacterium
AAGCAGCTCCGTCGCGCCGGCTACGGATACCCAGACGACGAGTACTTCTTCCTCAAAATCTTCGACTCGAGCAGGCGCTACTCACCTGGCAGGGAAACGTTGGCGGCATAGCGGTCACCTACAGGTTTTAGGACTGAGCCAAAAAAGACCCGGGCACCGACCCGAACCGGCTGACGAACCAGGAGAAGTCCGAGCTGGTGGACGCGCTTAGGGCGAGGTGGGCGCTCAAGGAGATCCTGCCTGCGGTAGGCATGGCCAAGAGCAGCTACGAGTATGCGAGGAACGCCAGGCTCAGGGGCGAGAGCGAGAAGCGCGCCGCGGCCAGGAAGGCCGTGGTCGAGGCGTTCGACGCAAGCGGCGGGACCTATGGCTACAGGCGCATATACGCGCAGGTCAACGCCGCGTCCGAGGACGACGGCCGCGTCGGCGAGTGGACCGTGCGCAGCATCATGGAGGAGGAGAGCCTGGTCGCGAGGATCGCAAAGAGGAGGCGCCGCTACAGCTCCTACGAGGGCGAGATCTCCGAGGCGCCCGAGAACCTGCTGCGCGACGACCGGGGCAGGCACCACTTCCGAGCCGACCGTCCCAACGAGCTCTGGATAACCGACGTCACCGAGTTCCGCATCCCCGCCGGCAAGGTCTACCTCTCTCCGATCATCGACTGCTTCGACGGGATGCCGCTGAGCTGGTCGATCTCGACCTCGCCCGACGCGGAGATGGCCAACTCGTCGCTGCTCGGCGCGTGCGAGTTGCTCGGCGAGGGGGAGCGCCCCAAGATCCACTCGGACCGCGGCTGTCACTATCGCTGGCCGGGATGGATAGAGATCTGCAAGGAGAACGGCCTGGTCAGGTCGATGTCCAGGAAGGGGTGCAGCCCCGACAACGCGAGGTGCGAGGGCTATTTTGGCAGGCTGAAGATAGAGTTCTTCTACGGATGCGACTGGAGTGGGGTCACGCTCGAGGAGTTCATGGGAATGCTCGACGCATACTTGAGATGGTACAGGGACGTCAGGATCAAGAGCGACCTCGGCTACAGGAGCCCGATGCAATACCGCAGGGACCTTGGGTTGGTGGCATAGGGGGTGGAACAGATGAAGGTTTCGGAGCTGGTCGACGCCCTTCGGGAATCGCGTTCTGACGCTGAGGTCGTCACGTGCCTCAAGGTTCCCGACGGCGAGGGGGACTACCTCCTGTTCGTCGAGTGCCCGTCCTCGTTCGCCGAGCGGTATCCCGGCGACGGCGGCAGGTTCCTCGTGCATGCGACCGTCACAATCGGCGGGCTGGTCTCGCAGGCGGGCGACCCATCCGTGATACGAGAGCTCGCGAAGGCCCTGGAGCGCGAGGCAGATTCGATGGAGTCGGGTGCTGCGGATTGCGACGAGGAGTACGATATCTGGTAACGCGGATTCTCGGTCCAAGATTCCCACCGCAGTCCCAGATGGTTGATTTAAGCCGACGCTAACAACGGGGTCAATCTGTTACAAAGTACTTGTTAGCGGTAGAACCGCCGAGCGGACCACTGGCATAGCCAGTGGTTTTCTCACGGGAATAAATAGATACTAAATCCCGGGAACGTTACAGCGCGCCTCGATGGCAGCGTCAAAACTGTCCGCATCTGTCACCTTACGGAATTCTCGTCGATCGAGGTTCATGAAGATGACGTTGTGCTCTGGTACACCTCTCTCGACGAGCTCGTTGGCGACGAGCCGCATGAGGCAACTCTTGCCGCAGCGCCGCACGCCCGTGACGACTTTGATAAGGTCCGTCGCGTCATAGAGGGGACGAAGCTTCGCCTTCCAGCATACCGGCTACGCCACGTAAAGACGAGCCTCCCTGTCGGGAGGCTTTTCTGTCATCAGGCACTGTTTTGCATAGGAGGGTATGGTCGTTCGCGACACTACCCTCCCCCACTGTCACGTTAGAGGCTCCAGCAGATGCGAATCGGGGTGCGCCCATGCCCGTTGGCATGCACGCACCCGACGAAAATCATTGGATGTCTATTGTTGCCCGCGTGACTTCTTCGCCAGAGTATCTCATGAACATCATCGTTCCATGGACATCCGCCAAGTTGTTATCTATTGCGTCCTTATCGAAGCTCAAGTATATATGTCTCTTTGTATTTGGCTTAATGGCCCGTGAATAAACTCCCACGGTCTCTGTACCGTGCACCGTAAAATATGGAGAAAACTCTGTTACGCCGAGAATGGTACCATCGTCAAGTTTATTCGTAGCTTCAATCCAATAACCTATTGAATTTGACTCATCGTCATGAGTCGTTCCAAGCAAAGTCAATTTAACATAATCATCCTCATATATTACACTGTCTGGAAAATCTGTATCGAGTGGCATTTCTTCATACAATTCATCATTAGCTTTGGCATATTCACTTAAATTATCAAACGCTGGCCTGAAGTCTTTATTAGTGTTGCGCTTACAGGTAATGATAAATTGGTTTTCGTCTTCAGCATCATCAGCACTAAGAGCAAGATTCAAAGTATTCTTATCATCGCTCAAGGTCATATCAAGGTAGCCACCCCTCAAATTGCCCTCTTCGTCGGCTTCGTCTGAGATAAGGAATAAGAGCGTGCCGTGAGTCTCATCTGTTTGGTTCCACTCACTAACAAAATAACGGTATGGAATTGATACGGTGGCAGTCTGATCATCTGCACACTCTATATAACAATTTGTCTCAAAAATACGCTCGTAGCCGTGAATTGACTCTTCGTCTTCTTCCACGCCTGCATATGAACGAATGTATGTGGGAAGCCAAACGCCAGTGAATTCACTTTCGTCGCTGGCAGCTGGCTTTGGCTGGGTATTCGCGTCAGAAGAGGCTTCGTCCTTGGAGGCTTCGTCCTCTTGCGCTTCCTCTTTTGCGTCCTGTGAGGCTGCATCCTCAGACTGAATGGCTTCCTTGGAGTCGGAGGAAGTCGGCTCGTTTAATTGGCCGCAACCCACAAGGGTTACTGACAAGAACATCACACAGGCAATCATCAAGGCAGCTGCCCAGACATTCTTCTTCTGCCACTGCAAACACGAATTGAGCATTGGCGGCACCTCACAAAATCTTCTTGGGTATCTGCATGTTCACTATATCATACAACTATCTATCATGTGCGATAAGACCTTTCCCGTTGCCATAGGCAAACCGTCCACCGAGCGATTGCCACTTCCAGACTTGATGCAGTAATCAAAAACTAGAATGGTATACCAATCATTGATAAGCACCGCCAATGCACATCCTTCGGAGATCTCATGTTTAATCACATCTTGATTCCCGAACCAACGGATTCGGGTGTAGGCATCCTCTCAGCTGCCTTCGGCGCTGCCATGTCCGCACCAAATCCCTCGGCCGCCATCCAAACGCTCCTAGAGACACTCGGCAAGACCTTCCGCGCAAAGCGCGCATACGTCTATCAGCTGCCTCCCGGAGGAACGGAGTTTCTCTGCATGAGTGAGTGGTGCGCCCCTGGCGTCGACCCCATGAGCGAGGTCACCCACGGACTCACCATGGCCATGGCATCACGCTGGTTCGGTGACGGGAACATCCGCTCCCTCATCGCCATTCGCAACCTGGACGAATTCGCGGAGTTCAGCCCCCAATACGCCGCACTCTTTGCCCCCCGGGCCATGCGTACGCAAGTGCTCGGCAAGCTGATGCGCGGCAACCACCCCTTGGGCACCCTCGGCTTCGATGATCCCGACGAAGATACATTCGACTCTCTCTGCTCACTCATGTATCCGATCTGCGCCTTCGCCACGTCAACGCTCAACACACTCAACCTTCTGGGCCGCTTTCGCTCCATTGGCATGTTGGATCCGCTCACCCGCACGGGTACGCGACTCGGCTTCTACCAGAAGGCCGAGCACCTGCCGCAGCACGTGCCCGTCGGAATGGCTTACCTCGACGTGGTCGGCCTGCAGGCTATCAACGACATCCGAGGCCATACCGCAGGTGACGAGACACTCCTCGCCGTGCGACAAATACTCTCCACCGAGTTCCAAGACGATCAGTTGTTCCGAATGGGTGGCGACGAGTTCCTCGTGCTCGCCATCGGCATGTCGGAAGAGGCGTTTCGCGAAGCGTTCACTCGCATTCGCAAGCGACTCGATGACCTCTCCACCTATATCGCCATGGGCGTGGGCTGGCGCCCCAGCCTCGGCGAGGAGTATGATGCCCTCGTGCGGCATGCATGGCTCGAGTGCAACAACGCAAAACGCGAATGGGAGCGCAGGGGCGGAAAGCGCCTCGATCTGCAATCCGAGGAGACCCTCGCCAACCCATCGAATCGGAGCACCTACGTCACGCAGATCGAATGCCAGTTGGACCATCGCTGTTACAAGCGCGAAGAGTTCTACCGCCGCGCGAACATCTGGATCAATCATGTCCAGGCATCGAGTGTGTGCATGGTTGCGCTAGACATTAACTACTTCAAGCTCTACAACGATATTTTCGGGTGGACTGCAGGAGACGCATTGCTCGAGAAGTATGCATCTGCAGTCGTGCAATTCGCCAACGCCCATCACGGCGTCCCAGGGTATTTGGGCGGAGACAACTTTGCGCTCGTCTTCCCCCTCAACAGCGATACGACGAACGAGCAGGTAGCCGATGTCCTGAAGAGAGATCTGGGCAAGTACGACGCCGCAGAGGGATTCTCACCCTCGCTGGGCGCCGCAATCACTGACGACCTTGGCATGGGCATCACGATTCTGTACGATCGCGCGCTCGTTGCCCTTCAGGAAATCAAGGGAAGCTATACGAAGCACATTGCCTTCTACGACAAGCATCGCTACAAACGCGATCGTGAGAACCAAGTGCTTATCATGCGTGCCCAGGAGGGCATCGCCCGAGAAGAGTTCACCTTCTTCCTCCAGCCCAAGATCGATATCATCACCAACAAGGTGGTCTCAGCCGAAGCCCTCGTGCGCTGGCATCGGAATGGGGAACTCGTCCCTCCCTTCAAGTTCATAGGCCTCATGGAGCAGTCTGGCTACATCTTTGCCCTCGACAAATACGTGTGGGACAAGGTATGTGCGTGGCAGCGCTCACTCATCGACCGCGGCATACAGCCAATCCCCATTTCGGTGAACGTCAGCCGCGTGGACTTCTACTTCGTGGACCTCGCCGAGCACTTCAAGAAGCTCATACGCAAATACGACTTGTCTGCCGAGCTCATCCAGATCGAGGTGACCGAAAGCACCTATTCCAGAGACATCGAGCACGTCAACAGCATCGTTCACAGCCTACAGGAGAATGGTTTCTCGGTCTTTATGGACGACTTCGGGAGCGGCTATTCTTCGCTTAACATGCTGCGCTCGGTTTCGGTCAACGCCATCAAGATGGACAAGGGCTTCATCGACCATGCGAACATCCAGAACGGATCCGATGCCATCATCTCCAACGTAATCGCCATGGCCCACGAGATGAGGCTGCCCGTCATCTCCGAGGGCGTCGAGACCAAGGACCAGCGCGACTCGCTACGCAGAATGGGCTGCGACTACGTGCAGGGCTACTTTTACTATAAGCCTATGCCAATGGACGCCTTCGAGGAAATACTCCTCCACAACGACCAAATCGAGCTATCGCATTCCGACGATATAATTATCGGGCATAGGCATGTCTAGCAGCGCCGATGACCCACAACGAGGAGTGATACCCGCCATGACAGCGAGATCCGCACCGCGCATGCGCACCATCAACATCTGTTCGATGGTCATCGTGACGATTGTGTCGGCAGCTATGCTCATAGTCATGCGGAACGCCCTCATTGCACAGAGCCAAGAGCAGGACCTGGGCGCCATATATCAGCGCTGTCAGAACGCAGTCGAGCACCTTCAGGACTCGTCCGACTATCTCTCAGAGACCGCCCAGCTCTTCGTAAGCACTGGTGACAAGTCGTATCTGAAGAGCTACTTCGAAGAGGTAACGCTGAACGATCGCCGTGGGAATGCCCTGCAGGACCTTCGCGCATACTCGGATGACTCCGACGCGGTCAATGCATTGTCCGACGCCTACAATACGTCCGACACGCTCTCCGAAATCGAGTGCTATGCCTTCGTCCTTGCTGCCGACGCATACGGCATCGAAGACCTGCCCGCCGAACTCGACGGCATCACCCTCAAAAAGGCCGATGCCGCTCTCTCATCTGACGAGAAGATCAAACGTGCAAACGACCTCGTCAACAACGAAGAGTACGCCAAATACAAGCAGGAGATTCGAGACGAGGCGCAGCGAAGCTCGAACCTCCTCATCGAAAACCTCAGCAAAGACTTCGAGGAGTCACATGCGCGTCTCTCCCACATCTACGAATCGCTAGGCATACGTGCAGCGCTGGTCCTCTGCGTGCTCTTCACCGTAATTCTCTCCACCAACCTGCTGCTACTCCGTCCCATCGCGAAGTTCGAGAAGAACATCCGCGCCGGCGAACGCCTGGAACCCCGCGGTGCACAGGAGCTGCGCTACCTGGTTGACGCATACAACGAAATGTACGAAATCAACCGCAACCGCACCGAGTCGTTGGACTTCGAGGCCCACAACGATGCCCTCACTGGCTTGCTCAACCGTGGGTCATTCGACGAACTGCTTACCCAGCACAAAGCGAATTCCGCGCTCATCCTCGTGGACGTCGATAACTTCAAGCAGTTCAACGACGTACACGGACACGAGATGGGCGACGCGATTCTCGTCGAGGTCGCCGCCACGCTTCACTCCGTCTTTAGGTCGTCTGACTACATCTGCCGCATAGGCGGTGACGAGTTCGCCGTCATCATGACAGACGTAGATGCCGGCATGACCGGAGTAATAGAGCGCAAGATTGGCAGCGCCACCACATTCCTGCGCGACACGTCCAACGGTCTCCCTCCAGCAACCATATCGGTCGGCGTCGCATTCGGCACGCACGAAGTCTCCGACAGCGAGCTCTTCCGGAAGGCTGATAGCGCGCTATACGAGGTGAAGCGTCGCGGACGTAACGGTCTCAGCTTTGCGTCGTGACAACGGGGACATGACAATGCCCTCCCCCGTTGTCACACCCGTCGTCACGTCTTAGGTCGTGCCTCCACGAACCACGAACCACGATAGTCGTCGTACCAGAGATGCGTCTGCCGTCCACCCACCAGTATGGTGTAACGCATGCCGGTACCGCCCACCTTGAGACTGTGTGCCTGCCTGCGATCGGTGACCTTGTCTATGGCGAAGCGCCTCCCGTCATCCCAGATGACCGCCTGGGGCGTAACGAGTCCGTCTGCCGAGGTAAGACTCACGACGTCGACGTACTTCTTCTCGCGATCCGAACGCGCGCCGTACACCTTGCCGCCGGATGTGATGTGACCACGATTGCTCATGGCTGCACCAATCCCAACGCCGTCACACGAGATGGAGCGTGGAGTGTGGCTTCGGGCATAGGTATCGCGGCCGATACGATACATGGCTTCCTACCACGCCGTTCAGGTAGCCATAGGGGATATGCCAGCCATCCAGCTCGTCCATCAGGTCGGCCAAGAAGCGATGCTCGTCCGCAAAGTAGCCGTGCAAGAGGAGCTCGAAGTCGCTTTGTCCAACCTCTCCCAGCAGTTCGCCCAACCGCACCGCACCCTCTTGCATTCCCGCGCAATCAAGGCGCACGCAGTGGTAGTGGGCAGGCGCATCGTACACCTCACTCGTGAGTGGTCCGCGCGTGAACTCGCCCACTTCGAGCTCTGTATGCTCTCTATGAGCAAAGATCCGACGCCATTCGTTGCCTTGGTCGACCATAAGCAGCGTGGTGCCCTGCATCTCTTGTTGAAAAACTTGGCTCATGTGCGGCTCCCTTCTAGAACTACTGTTCTTCTAGAGGATACCACATCTACCCAGAATTGGGAACAGTTGTTCTTTTTAAAGAGACTGAGACCGCTGGCATTCCCCGCCAACGGTCTCGGCAACGTCCATGAAGGAATCGATAGTCCTTACTCAGGCGTGATGGTCGTCACTCCACCCATGTATGGTACGAGTGCCTCGGGCACCGTGATGGTTCCATCGGCATTCTGGTAGTTCTCGATGACGGCCGCCATAGTGCGACCCACGGCCAGTCCGGACCCGTTGAGCGTGTGGGCAAAGCGCGTTCCCTTGAACTCTGCGGGGTCGCGATACTTGATGTTTGCGCGACGCGCTTGGAAATCGCCGCAGTTGGAGCAGCTCGAAATCTCCTTGTAGGCATGGTAGCTGGGCAGCCACACCTCGATGTCGTAGGTCTTCTTTGCGCTGAAGCCGATGTCGCCCGTGCACAGCGTCACCACGCGATACGGGAGGCCCAGCTTCTGCAGGACGAGCTCGGCCTCTGCCGTCATGGACTCGAGCTGGTTCATGGAGTCCTCAGGCTTGGCGAACTTGACCATCTCGACCTTGTCGAACTCATGCACGCGAATGATGCCACGCGTGTCGCGCCCGGCCGACCCCGCCTCCTCGCGGAAGCACGGGGTGAACGCGCAGTACCACAAAGGCAGCTTGTCGCCGTCAATCACCTCGTCGCGATGCAGGTTGGTGAGCTGCACCTCCGCCGTGGGAATGAGATACAGGTCGGGATTGACGTGGTAGAGGTCCTCGTCGAACTTGGGCAGCTGACCCGTGCCAAAGAGCGACGCCTGGTTGGTGATGACCGGTGGCCACCACTCCTTGAAGCCCGCCTCGTTGTGGCAGTCGATCATGAAGTTGATGAGCGCACGCTCCAGACGCGCCCCGAGCCCGCCCAGGACGTAGAAGCGCGTGCCTGCAAGCTTTACGCCGCGGTCGAAGTCGATGATGCCCAACTCGGGTCCGAGGTCCCAGTGGGCCTTCGCGTCGAAGTCGAACTCCCGCGGCGTGCCCCAGCGACGCACCTCGGGATTGTCGGAGTCGTCGGCCCCGTACGGCACCGACTCATCGGGGATGTTGGGGATGCCTGCCACGAGGTCAAACAGCTGCTGCTCGACCTCCTTGCGACGCTCGTTCAGCTCAGCGATGGCACCCTTGCTCGCCGCGACCTTGGCCTTCGCCTCCTCGGCCTCCTCGCGCTTACCCTCGCGCATGAGCTGGCCGATTCGCTTGGATGCGGCGTTGCGCTCGGCTTGGAGGCGCTCGACCTCCACGATGGTGGAGCGGCGCAGCTCGTCAAGCTCAAAGAACTTCTCGCGATCCCAATGTGCGTTCTGGCGCGATGCGCAGGAGGCATCCACCACGTCGGGATTCTCGCGTACAAATGTGATATCGAGCATGGGCGACCTTTCTGTTGGGCACCTTTCGTACAGTTGCAGCACAGCTAAGTATATACTTGTGGGCGCAAACGACGTACCACACGGAAAGGCGCCGCACGTGGAATCTATCAATCAATTCTTTGCTTGGCTCTTTGGCACGAAGGCGGGCGTTCTTGCGCTGATGGTAGGGGGCGTCCTCTTGTTCTTGGTACTGGCGTGGGTGCTCGAGAAGCGCACGAGGGCGAAGTTCTACAACCACCAGAAGTCGCCCGACGACTGGGACCTCTTCGGCGATGACGAAGAGTAGCAGGTTGACACCTTCCGAGAGCGATTTGTCGCATGCGACATGCTGAGAGCATGAAAGAATCCAACTCGCTCTTCTCGCTTCCCAACTATCCAGCATGGTTTGGTGCCGATACGTTCCTGCTCGCAGGATCCGCCATCCACTGGATCGTAATCTCGGTGATGGCATACCAACTCTCGGGTTCCATCACGGTTGCCGGTTGGTTCTCCACCGCACGCGGCATCATGAGCGTCATAACTCAGGTGACGGGTGGCACCTTCATCGACCGACACGACCATCGCACGCTCATCCTCGTACAGGCAGGCAGCTGTGCGCTCATCTGGTTCACGATGGGAATGCTCCACGTCGCCGGACTGCTGACGTTCCCCCTCTTTGCCGGCCTGTGCCTGACCTCCTCGGCCGTCTTTGGATTCTTGGGAGGCACGACGAACGCATCACTCATCCGCGTGGTGGGACCTTCGCGCTATGCGCAGGCAGAGAGTCTCAACCAAGGCAGGGATGCAGCCGTCAATACGGCGGGATCACCCTTGGGCGCAGCGCTCTTTGGCGTCAACCAGGCGTTTCCCTTCTTCGCGAGCGCCGTTTGCGATGCCGTCGCCTTCGTCTCCGCGCTGTTCCTGCACCTACCGGACATCTCGGAGGCGTCCCCCACAAGTCCGGAAAACCCGGGAGAAGGCACGATGACCTCCGCCCAGACGGGCGGCCAACCCGCAAACAAGTCGCCTTCCTTCCTCATCGACCTCATCGATGGCTGGCGCTGGGTGCTTGCGAGCAAGACCATCGTCAGTGCCGTCGGCATCGTCGGTCTGTGTCAGTTCGCCGTGTTCGCGCTTCACCAAGCCGTCAACCTCAGCCTCGTGCAGATGGGGACCGACCCGCTGCTCATCAGCCTCTCCAACGTTGGCATGGCCGCAGGTACCATGGTGGGCTCCGTGGTGTCGATGCGCATCTGCAACAACATCCCCGCGGGACGAGGCATCGTCGCGATACTCGCCCTCACGGCCGTCTCGTACCTTCCCATGGCCCTGTGGCAGAACTACCCCGCCATCATCGTCTCTACATTCTTGTCGAGCCTGCCCATGCCGCTCTTCGCGGCACTCGCGAATGGCTTCGTCTTCTCGAAGACGCCGGTGGACAAGCAGGGGCGGACGCGCTCGGCCGTGATGACAGCCGTCATGCTGTTTGCCAGCGGTTCAGGGGCGCTCGCCGGCGAGCTCATCCCACGCCTCGGATTCGGTGGCTTCGTCTACGTGATGATCGCGCTCATGACGCTCTCCGCAACGCTCGCGGCACTCAACCCGCGAATCAGGCGCATTCCGGCATCACCCGAATGGCCCAACGTCCCCCTGTAGCATGACAAGGGAGCTCACATGAGAGTCATCACTTCCACGAAGGTGTTCACGGGCGCATCGAATTGCGACGTAGCGCAACCGCTCGCCGTCGCCATCAGCGATGGGCGCGTGACAGCCGTCGCACCACGCGAAGAGGCCCACACTCTGGCCAACGACGCGCAGGTCGAGGATTGGGGCGATGCGTTCGTGTGCCCGGGCTTCATCGACGCACACCAGCACGTCCAGCACGCAGCACTCTTTCCCAGCAGCTTGGCCTGCGAGTATGCCGGCACCTCGGAGGAGGACTGCGTGGCACATCTACAGGCTTGGGCGCATGGGCAGACGGACCCCGACACCACATCGTGGCTCGTCTGTCATGGATGGCGTGACTCACTCTGGCACGCTGCCCCGCCACCGACGCGCGCCTCGCTCGACGCCGCCTTCCCCCATCGCCCGGTAGCGATGTATTCCGGAGACGCCCACACGCTCTGGACCAACACCGCAGGCCTTCGTGCGCTCGGCCTCACTGACGATTCCGAGCCCCCTGCGGGAGGCAGCTTCGACCGGGACGAGCACGGGCACCTGACGGGCGTGCTGCGCGAGGCGGCGGGCATGACCAATGTGGCACGCGTCCTCGCGAGCTTCTCGACCGAAGAGCTCATGCGCGTATATCGCACCTACCTCAACCACCTGCGCAGCATGGGCATCACTTCCGTGGCAGACATGGCGCTCTCGCTCGTCCCCGGTGCCGACGGCATACGTCCCGACATCTACGAGAAGCTCGAGGCCGCAGGTAACCTCTGCGTACGGACGCACCTCTTCCCCTGCCTCGGCGATGACCAGTCGAACCTCGAGGAGCTGCAGGCCCGACTCACGGGAGCCAAGCTGCGGGCACCCGGTTTCAAGCAGTTCTTTGACGGGGTGAGCAGCCAACACACCGCCTGGTGCGGTGAGCCGTACGCCAATGCACGCTTCGCGGGCGATGTAGGCCGCCCGACCGTGGCACCCGAACGCATGCGCAGACTGGTATTGGCTGCCGCCAAACGGGGGCACGCCGTACGTATACACACCATCGGCGACGAAGCGGTGCATGTGGCGCTGGACATCTTTTGCGAGGCACGTGCTCGGTACGGAACGCCAACGCAGGGATGTCACACGCTCGAGCACGTCGAAGACATCCGACCTGCCGACATCGCGCGCTTTGCCGCCGCCGGTGTCGTCGCTTCCGTGCAACCTCCGCACGTCACCATCGACCTCGAGCAGCCCGAACGCGACCTCGGCGCATGGCGCGCGCAGCGCATGTGGCCCTTCGCAACGATGCTGCGAGAAGGTGCGACTCTCGCCTTGGGCACCGACGCGCCCGTGGTGCCGCCCACGAGCATGGACGTGCTCTACACAGCCGTCACGCGCCGCACGCCCAAGGACCATGAGCCAGCCGAGGGATGGCATCACGAACATGCCCTCTCGCGAGCACAGGCCTTGCGCGCCTATAGTTTGGGCGGAGCTGCAGCCGTGGGACGTGCACGTGAGCTGGGATCCCTTGAGCCCGGCAAGCTTGCCGACCTTGCCATCTGGGATACAGACCTCATCGGTTGCGATGCGAGCGCCCTCCAGCATGCGCACTGCCTCGCAACCGAGCTCGGTTAGCGTGCTACACTGTGTCCCATCCAACGTCGAAGGAGGACCCGTGGACATCCAGGCCGCAGCAACACAGCTCATCAACTACCTCAGCAAGAACCCCGAGCTCATCGCCCAGTTCGCGAAACACCCCTACTCCACCACCGCCACGGCGACCGGCACGGACGAGAAGATCTCGAAGGACGACATGAGCCAGATCATGACCCAAGTTGCCGCTCAGTCCAGCGGACAGCACCTCGGATCCAATGACATCGCAAGCGCCGCGGCAAACCTGCTGGGACAGAGCGGTGGTAGCGTTCACACGCTCGCCAGCTCCCTCTTTGGCGGTGCGAGCACCGCTGGCAACGCCGGAGCCACTCCCTCCATGGCCGACATTCTCGCCAAATCAGTGATCGGTGGCGTTGCTGCGCGCGGCTTCGCCTCTATTCTCACGAGCGCCCTCGGCACCAACAAGAAGTAGCACGCATCGTTCTCATGCACTAAAGAGGACGCAGGTCGCCGGGGGAAGGAAGCCCGACGACCTGCGTTCGTCTGCAAGGAGTTGCGTGTCTGGCCACACGCAACTTGGAAGGAAGGAGACGCTGCGTTTCTGCATCGTCTGCTACTAATACGTAGCCCGGCGACCGATGTCCCACGTATACATCGCTCATCACATCTCCTTCACAACTCGCGTATCGTGGCATATGGCGGCACGCCTTGGGGGACGTAATGCATCGTGCGCGATATTCTTCTCGCGGCACCTTCGTCCTCATTCCTGCAAAGGAGCGCTCATGGAAGACGGCGCAAAGATCTTCTCGACCATCATGAACGTCTTGCGCAATCGCAAGGCGGCCATCGCAATAGCGGTCTTTGTCGCGCTGCTCGTTGCGGCACGCGTCTTCTCGGACTCGCTTGAAGCCATAGCGGCGGGACTCACGGTGGACCTCGTCCTCACCTGGGTCATGACCGGCGTCGTGGTGATAGGTGCCATCGGCCTGGTGTTCTACTACAAGAACTACTTCGCCTACTGGAAGGACCACGAGTACAAACCACCTTTCGGCACGGCGCCCACCATGCAGGAGCACTACGACAAGTACTACCTCAGCAACAAGGTTCGCCTCAACGCCTTTGGCGAGATGGTCCCCGTCGACACCAAGCCCGTCCCGACGGCACCACGCGGCGAGAAGGCCAAGCCCAAAGGGGAGGATAAGGATCGGCGGAGCGGCACTAAGGAGAAGCCCGCAACACAGCCCAGGCAGGAACGCAACACAAAGCCCGCCACCAGCAGCAAGAAGGGCAGGAAGCGCAAGGTGTTCGCGGCCCCTCAGGCCGGCAAGGCCATCGACACGCAGGTCGAGGTGGGACCGACGCTTCGCGCCGACGGAACCCTACCCACGCCACGCGAGCTGTATGACGCGATGGGTGCCTACGTCATCGGCCAGGAGGATGCGCGCCGGACCCTCTCCGTCGCCGTCTACAACCATTACAAGCGCACCATGGCAGATTGGAAGCCCGCGGACGACGTCGAGATTGCCAAGTCGAACATCATGCTCCTGGGCCCTACCGGCACGGGCAAGACGCTCATGGTCCAGACGCTCGCACGCATCCTCGACGTTCCCCTCGTCATCGCCGATGCGACGACGCTCACCGACGCGGGATA
Source organism: Atopobiaceae bacterium (assembly GCA_017533825.1). GTDB lineage: Bacteria > Actinomycetota > Coriobacteriia > Coriobacteriales > Atopobiaceae > RUG440. The sequence continues at coordinate 14,120 of JAFWIE010000038.1, forward strand.
CGTGGGCGAGGACGTGGAGTCCATCCTCGCGCGTCTCATCCAGCAGGCCAGGAGCGCCGAAGCCGCCACGCTCGGCATCGTGTACATCGATGAGATAGACAAGATTGCGAAGAACTCCAACGCCGGCACTTTCGCCTCAACAAGCGGAGACCCGTCCGGCGAGGGTGTCCAGCAGGCGCTTCTCAAGTTGCTCGAAGGGTCCACCGCCTCAGTTCCGCCGCTCGGCGGGCGCACGAGCCTCTTCCAGAAGAACACGCAGCTCGATACCACCAATATCCTCTTCATCTGTGGCGGTGCGTTTGTCGGACTCGACGATATCGTACGACGCCGCGTCGCAAACCACAGCGTGGGGTTTGCCGTCTCGGACAAGAAAGACACCGAGTTGGACAACGACGATGTCCTCGCCCTTGTGGAGCCGCAGGACCTCTACCGCTTCGGCCTGATTCCGGAGCTGGTCGGCCGCATACCCGTGATCACCCACACCAATGAGCTCACGGTCGATGCGATGGTGCGCATCCTCACCGAGCCACGCAACGCCATCGTCCGGCAATATCAGGAGCTCCTTGCCTTCGACGGCATCGAGCTTGTGTTTGAGGACGAGGCACTGCGCGCCATCGGCACGACGGCGTTGCAGCGCAAGACCGGCGCACGCGGCCTGCGCTCCATCTGCGAGATGATCCTACGCGACCCGATGTTCGAGCTCCCCGGCACGACCGAAGTACACCGCGTGGTCGTGACCCCCGAACTCACCGTGCGCTACGAATAGGCCTGGGCACCCCAAGGGGCTGTATCAAAAGCCCCTGAACAGATGGCCCACAATCACAGAATCGGCTGTGGCTGCGGGCCATCGTTTGTGCGCAAGGGGCGGAACAAGCCCTACACCGCAAGCGCGTAGGCCATCTTGCGGATGTTGTGGCCCATCGCGACCATGCGCATCTCGTGGTCGACCTTCTCGAGCCCGCGCAGGAGGAACCGCCTGAAGCCCCAGTTGCGCTTGATGTCGCCGAAGATGGTCTCGACGTCCACGGACCTGCGCCTGCGAAGCATCGAACCGCGCTCGGTGTGCAGCTTCTCCGATGCCCTCCTCTTGAAGGCGTCGAGGGTGGGGTTCACGCGCAGGACGCGCACCGCCTCCGGGTCCTTCGACCTGAAGCACCTCCCGCGCAGGGGGCATGCCGGGCAGCCCTCGCCCACATACACCCTGGTGGTTGACTCGTAGCCCAGGTCGGTCCTGGTCGCCTCCTCCCTCCGGAACGAGAGCGTATGCCCCTCCGGGCACGCGTACGCGTCGGCCTCCCCGTCGTATGCCCAGTTGGCAGGCCTCATCGGGTCCTCGCGCCACCTGGAGTTCCTGCACTCGCGGAAGAACTCGTTGTGCTTAACGTAGGCGTCGCACCCGCGTTCCTCCAGCCACGCGTAGTTCTGCTCGGAGCCGTAGCCGGCGTCGGCGACGACCTCGGAGGGCAGGTGGCCCATGGTCCCCTCGGCGTGCTCCAGGTGGGGGACCATGCACGCGGTGTCGCCGGGCCTCTGGTGGCAGGTGACGTCGAGTATGAACTGGCCCTCGGTGCCGGCCTGCACGTTGTATCCGGGCTTGGTCTGGTTGGTGAGGGAGTCCTCCTTCATGCGCATGAAGGTCGCGTCGCGGTCAGTCTTGGAGTAGCTGCCGCGGCCCGCGTGGGTCCTCTCCTGCTCCTCGTAGCGGGCCATGCGCTCGGCCCACTCACCCTCGAGCATGCGGCTGGCCCTCCTCAGGGCCCTGCCCTCCTCGTCCTTCGGGCGCTTGCCCACGCCCTTGCGGCCGATGCGCTCGTTGATCCTGCGCGCGGCCTCGGCGATGGCCTCGGAGTCGATCTCGGACGGGTCGTCGGGGGCCAGCGCCTCCTCCTCGTCGTCCATCTCGTCGATGGCCGCGAGGTGGGCGCGCACCCTGGCCCGGAGCTGCTCCTTGTACCTCCTGGTCGACTTCGCCCACACGAACGTGAACCTGTTGGCGTTAGCCTCGATCTTGGTGCCGTCCAGGAAGTAGGTGTCGAGCGTCACCAGGCCCATGTCCGCGAGGAGCTGGATGACCTCGGAGAACACCTCCTCGAAGACGGGCCGCACCCGCTCGGTGCGGAAGCGGTTGACCGTGCAGTGGTCGAGTGGCCGCATGCCGCATATCCACAGGAACCCGACGTTCTCGCGGGTGGCCCGCGCGATCGCGCGGCTGGAGTAGATCCCGGAGGCGTAGGCGAGCAGCACCACCTTGAGCATCATCTGCGGATCGTGGGCGGGCGCGCCGCCGCCGGGATAGAGGGCCGTCAGCGTCGACCTGTCGATGGAGCGCACCACCATGTCCACGACGCGCGGCATCGAGCCCTCCGGCACCAGGTCGCCTATGTCCGGCGGCAGCAGCATCGGCTGGTCCTGCATGCAGGGCTTGAACCTGGGCTCCGGCATCCCCATCTCCTCTCGCTCTCCTCCCATTATACCTGGATTGACAGCATAACCGCAGGTAGATTAGGTAGTCGGGCAATGTGCGAGGCAGTGAGGCGGCATCCCGGAGCACGAGAACGGGTGGGCTCCTCGCGGAACCCACCCGTTCTACTCAGGGGCTTTTGATACAGCCCCGTTGTTGGAGGGTCGTAGCTTTGCCTTACTCCAACCTTGTATCGAACTCGAAGGAATTCGTGTCGCCACGATAGGTGGCGATGGAGTACTCTGCGTGCCTACCGTCGGCGTTTTGGGCAACCGTGTGGAACACGAACACGGGCGAGGCGACTTCGATGCCAAGCGCAGTCGCGACCTCTCGGTCAGCGAGGGCGACATCGAGCTTTCGATGCGCCCGCACTACGGGTGCGCCCATTGATCGCATCGTGGCATAGAGTGAGGTTGTTCTGAAGTCGGTCGTCTCGATCCCGGGGTACAGAGCGTGCGGTACGTATGTCTTTACCAGCACGTTTGGCAGCCGGTCGGCATGTCTCACGCGCACGAGGCGCATGACCGGGTCACCCTCTCCTAATCCCAGCTGAGTTGCCACATGCGAATCTGCAGGACCGACCGAGCACGCAAGGACATCGGTCAGCGCCACGCGGTTATGCGAGCGCATCTCATCGTGGAACGACCGAATACTCGTGGCGAACCCCTGCTCGATCTTGGACTCCAGGACCATCGTTCCCCGATGCTTTCGACGGTCGACCAGCCCCTCGGACTCAAGCATCTGCAGAGCATGGCGGATGGTTGGGCGGCTCACCCCAAAGGCCTTCGCCAGCTGCAGCTCGGTAGGCAGGACCGTCCCGGGCACAAGGGACCCCGATGTGATCTGGCCCAGAAGGTCACGGTAGACGGTCTGATAACGATGCATTGGATGCTCCCTTATATGACTTATTGCTTTATATGTCATATTCTCATCTGAAGTTTAGGCTAGCTGGCGTCGCATGGGCCAAATGGAAGCGATTCTGAGTCATAGTCTTCATAACTGGCAACTCCATGAGAGGAGCACTCATGAGCGCATGGACCCTTGACGACCTTGCCCGTCTGATCGACCACACCAACCTGCACGCAGACGCCACCGAAGCCGACATGGCAAAGCTCTGCGACGAGGCCAAGCACTATCACTTTAGGATGGTCGCCATCAACCAAGTCCAGTCACGCTTCTGCTCGCAGCAGCTGGCTGGCACCGACATCGACACGGGAGCCGCCATCGCCTTCCCCTTGGGGCAGACCTCCATTGCCGCCAAGGTGTTCGAGACCAGAGACGCCCTGGCCAACGGTGCCAACGAGATTGACTACGTGGTCAACGTCACGCGTGTCAAAATGCACGATTGGGACTATGTCGCCGACGAGATGCGCCAGATCGTCGCCGTGTGCAACGAGGCTGGAGTCCCCTCGAAGGTCATCTTCGAGAACTGCTACCTTGACGACGACGAGAAGCTCCGTCTGTGCGAGATTGCCCGCGAGATCAAGCCGACGTTCGTGAAAACCTCGACGGGATTTGGAACGGGAGGGGCGACCGTAGCCGATGTTGCTCTCATGTTTGACAACGTGGGCGACGAGGTGCAGGTCAAGGCGGCAGGCGGCATTCGAGACGCTGACACGTTCCTCGCCATGGTCCGTGCTGGCGCCCGTCGCATCGGCTGCTCGGCAAGCATTCCAATCATCGAGGAAATCCGCTCGCGCATGGAGGCCGAGGGCGTGGGCACGATCGAGATCTAGGACACGGGAGACAGGCATGGGCCCCTTGCTGCTTACCTCGTTCTACCTCTCCCCCATATGGGGAGGGTCGCGCATAGCCCGCACGCGCGGCATCGACTGGTCGGACGATGACCGCCATGGCGAGGCGTTTGACGTCTCTGCCCACCCCACCACGATGGGCGTCGTCCGCAACGGGCCATGCGACGGCATGACGCTAGCCGATGCTATCGCATCCTACCACCAAGAGATTCTAGGAGACGTTCCTGACGACGCACCTCTGCAGGTTACCTTCATGGACCCTGTCGAGACCCTTTCGGTCCAAGTGCATCCTAGCGAGGAGTACGCGCAGGCGGCTGAGGGGGACCATGGCAAGGTCGAGGCCTGGTATGTGCTGGATGCCGAGCCAGATGCGACGCTCATTGCCGGCTGCACGACCAGCGACACCGAGGCGTTGCGCGTAGCCGCAGCAGACGACTCCATCGGCGATCGGTATGGGCAGCGCATCGAGATGCACGAGGGCGACTTCATCCTCATTCCCCCTGGAACCATGCACGCCCTTGGTGCCGGAATCTTTGCGGTCGAGGTGTCCAGCCTCGGCAACACCACCTATCGCATCTGTGACTGGGGACGTGGTCGCGAACTCCATGTGGACAAGGCCTTTGACGTGCTTGATACTGCCAGCAAGCCTGTCGTGACGCATCTCGGCGCATATGATCCCGGACAAGTTAATCGTGAGCGCTTGGGTGTCAACGCGGGGTTTTTTCGGAGCTACGTCGTCGACACGCGCGACAGCCAAACGTTCACCTGTGACCATCGCTATGCTGTGCTGACCTGCGTGGAAGGCTTCGCGCGCATCGAAACGGCTGACGGCTGCGTCGACCTCGGGCCGACCGAGTCCTGCCTTATCCCCGCATCAGCTGGCTCATACACCATCATCGGTCCCTGCCGCGTACTTCGTTCGGTTCGGTGTCCATAGGGCTGACGCCTGTACACGAAAGGGATATCCCCACGGACTGCATCCGCCCAACAACCATGAGGAGGTCGCATGCAACGCATCGCAATAACGGGAGCAACAGGTTACTTGGCAAGTCTCGTACAGCTCTACAACCGTGACCGCTACGAGTTTGTGCCCGTCAGTCGCAGAGACGTCAACTACACCCGTCCCGACGAGGTCGAGAGATTCTTCCTCGACCTTGACTTTGACCTGCTGTTTCACACCGCAGCCAACGCAGCGACCGCCGACTGTGAAAACGATCCCGCGGGAACTGGGCTCGTCAATCGTGACTCAGCCATAGCAGTCGCACGCGCTTGTGCGGCCAAGGGCAAGCGCATGATGTTCATCTCGACCGAGCAGGTCTTCAACGGACTCTCGGTACCCGGTCCCTTTGACGAGCATGTCGAACCCTGCTGCGTCACGAAGTACGGCTTGCACAAGGCAGACGTTGACGCCTGGATGGCACGCGAGATGGACGACTATGTGACCATTCGCCTCTCCTGGATGTTTGGTATGGCACTTCCCCACGTCAAACCATCGCCTGGCATCGTGGGCAACGTGCTTAAGGCGCTGCGTACGCATACGCCTACCAAGTTCACCGCAAACGAGCGTCGGTGCATGACCTACGCGCAGCGCCTTGCCGACCAGTTTGCCTCCCTGTGTGAGCTACCAAGCGGTCTCTATCACTTTGCCAGCGCAAACGATCTCACGACCTACGAGAGCGCCTGTCTGGTCGCACATAAGCTCGGCGCCTCGAACACCGAAGTTGAGCAACTGATCCTTCCCGACCGCGAGCGCTATGCCGAGCGTTTCCGCGATTATCGCCTTGATGCGAGCAAGGCACGCCAAGCGGGCATCGAACTTGGCACTTTTGAGGAGGACGTTGACCTCTGCTTGCGTGACTTTGGCTGGTAAAACACGAATAGACGAGGGGTTCGTGGACGATGTTGGACCTATGCACGCTTTTTCACGAAACCATCGAGTATCGGACTCGCGCCACCCACCCACCATTCTATGGGAACATCGAAGGCCTTGCGCTCTCTGCGACGGCATCGAGCCCCCACTGGAACTTGTTTCCATTATCGGTGCAGGTAGATTAGGTAGTCGGGCAATGTGCGAGGCAGTGAGGCGGCATCCCGGAGCACGAGAACGGGTGCGCCCCTCGCGGAACCCACCCGTTCTACTCAGGGGCTTTTGATACAGCCCCCAACCATCCAACGGGGGGTTATACCTCACAGCGTGGCGATAAAGGCCGCGAGCGCCATGCGCCCGGCATCATCCCACTTGAAGACGCCTGCGTCCTCGAGCACCGCGCCAAACACGCAGCCGATTTCCTCGCGCGTGAGCCGCCCGGCATCCAGCTCGACCTCCAAGCGCGGAGGCAAGATAGCCAAGCCCATAACCTCAATGAGGCCGATGTTCTCCTTCTTGACGTGCCACTTGTCCTCGTGAGGATGGAAGACACCCAGCGGATGCTCCTCAGTAGTGACGTTGCAGCGCAACGCGAGATCGAACTCGTACGCCTCGCCACGACGACGGCAGATGGGCGTAATCGTGTTGTGACGCGTTCCATCCGGCTCATGAGAGACGACGCCGACCTCGGGCGCATCCCAATCGCGCCACACATCGAGCACGTGAGTCACCGCGTCAAGCAACTCCGCACGATTGGTGCTCCTCAGTCGCAACACCGTGAGCGGCCATCGTAGCACACAGCCTTCCACCTGCGGAAACGCCACCATTTGGAACTGGTCGAGCTCCTCGGCCCGCTCCATCGGGAAGACATGCCTCCCTCCTTGGAAGTGGTCGTGCGAGAGGATGGACCCGCCCACGATGGGCAGGTCAGCGTTCGAGCCAATGAAGTAATGCGGGAACAGCTCAACGAAGTCGAGCAGGCAGCCGAGCGCGCTGCGGTCCACATGCATGGGACGATGCTCCGCGCTCATGGCGATGCAGTGCTCATTGAAGTACGCATACGGACTGTACTGGAAGCCCCAACGCTCGCCCCCTAACTCGATGGGTACTATGCGCAGGTTCTGTCGCGCGGGATGCGTGCCATGGACGTCCGCCGCCGCACGCCCGGAGTACCCCTCATTCTCCACGCACAGCGCACATGCCGGATATGCCTCACCCGTCGGAGCAGTGCCAGCAGCGGCGATGTCGCGTGGGTCCTTCTCGGGCTTTGACTTGTTGATCGTAATCTCCAGGTCCCCCCAGCGCGTGGGCGCATCCCAGGCAATGTTCTTCGCAATCGCCGACTCGCGCACGTAGTCCACGTCACAGCACAACCGATAGAACCAGTCGGTCGCACTCTCGGGACCTCTTGCGGCACGCAACGCATCGAAGCGCGTCGCTATCTCCGATGGGCGAGGCATGATGGCACCCATCACGCGCATCATGAGCCGGTCTCGACCCGTTGCTGAGTCCTCCGCCATGCCGGCGAGCACGCCAACCTCGGCAAGCTGGCCGAGGTCCGCCTCGAAGTCATAGCCATCCGACAGTTCGACCGGTACAGGCTGAGGTCCCGTCAAGCCGACACATTCCAGCACGCGGTTGTACGCCCAAGCACAGTCAACCCGATCGATGATCCGTCGCTCCAACGCATAGGCAACAAGCCGCGCCGCGGCATACAACGTCTCGCTTCTTACAGCCATGAGAAGCGCGCCCCCTCATGGTCAACCCCATACACACCGCAGGCACCCTCGCCAAAGACGGCATCCATGCCCGCGGAGAAGTCCTCAACCATCTCGAGCGGCACGAAGGCCTGGATGGTGCCCCCGAAGCCTCCGCCGTGAACGCGCACGGCCCCTTGTCCGGAGAGCAGGCTCTCGGCCAGCGCTATGGCGAGCATCGAGGGCTGGTCAGCCGACCCTCCCACACTCACGTTCTGCAGGTACATGGCCGAACTGGTACCGCTGAGCCTTGTGAGGCACAAGAATTCCTGCACGTCACCCGCACACAAGGCCTCCGCCCTCTGTGCGACCAGACGCTCTTCTTGGAAGTAATGCAACGCGCGCAGGATGGCCCGATCCCCGAGCTTCTCGCGCAGGACCGGAATCGCGCCGATCACATCGTACGCGTTCACCTGGCTCAGCACCTCGGCACCAAGTTCGCGCGCAACGGCCTGCATCTCGAAGGGAACCGCCGCGTAGTCATCGGTGTTTGCCGAATGGTCCGCTCCGACGGCCACGATGCAGACCGCATAGCCTGCTTTGGCGAAGTCAAAGTCGATACTCTGCGCCGCGAGAATGCCTGGCTTCGAGAAGTCCATGTGCTGGATGCCGCCAAGCGCCACCGCAGCTTGATCCATCAATCCACACGGCTTGCCAAACCACTCGCGCTCACAACGCTGCGACATCATGGCCAGCTCATCCGCTTTGAGCGCACCATCTGCCCAGAGCGCGTTCATCGCCTGCGCAAGCGTCAACTCAAAGGCGGCGGAACTCGAGAGGCCCGAACCATCGAGCACGTCGCTCGCGCATGCCATGTCGAAGCCGGCGGGCGAGAAGCCCTTCTCTGCAAAGAGTGCCGCCATGCCACGAACCAATGACGTCGTGGTCGTGCGCTCCTCTTTGCGTGGGGCAAGCTCGTCCAGAGCGACCTCGGTCTCCCCGAATCCCAGCGACAGGAGGCGAATGGCGGACTCTCCATTGGGGCAAGCCATCGCATGCACCGCTCGGTCAACCGCGGCCGCAATCACGTGACCCCCTTCGTGGTCGGTATGGTTGCCGGCTATCTCCGTGCGTCCCGGCGACACCACCAAGAGCTTTGGCTCCTTGCCGAACCGCTCAAAAAACGTCCTCTGCAGCTCCTCCTGCGAAACGCTCATCGCGCATCCTTCCCACAGGGCACCGTCAACCGTGCCGGCTTCATTGCGGACTTTCAATGTAGCACCCTGCCCCAGACCTTCCACGCAGGGCATCCGTGACATATCACGATTCACACTGCCTATGGCATGGGGGCTCATGACACTTGTTCAAGTAGACAAGTTGCTAAACAAGCAAGTGAATAAGCTACAGCTCTGGGATGCGTCCGCCTATGCTACGAGCCACTGGACGCCGTCTTCTTCTCGCACACGCCGATGCCCTCGCACACACGCCGACAAACAAAAAAGCGACCCGCACATGCAAGTCGCTCAGAATTCTATGGTGCGGGCGAAAGGACTTGAACCTTCACGGGGTTGCCCCCATACGGACCTGAACCGTACGCGTCTGCCAATTCCGCCACGCCCGCGCGTGATTTATGAGACTACCACAACCGTCTGGCCGTGTCCAGAACTTTTTTGCGCCGCCGAGGACCACTATTCGCCGAGGGCAACCCCCTGCCGCGGGCCACCACTCGCCGAGGGCGACCCCCTGCAGCGCCAGCGCCTCGATTATCGGCTAGGATTGGCGCTCGTGTGGAGTTGGTGGGCGTGGCGGGCGCGTGCGCAGGTATATGCGATGCGTTACAATGTTGACCGCCCGACAAACACAGCTCAAACGATCAAGGACTCGTCGTGCAACGAACTCAGGTTATGCCTCGCCCCGCATCGCCCTCGGGCAACGGGCCCCAGAACAAGCAGCGCACTTCCCTCGCAGGCACTCAGGCCAACGCACCACAAGGGGTTCGCCCCCGTCAGGGCGCCCATGCCGCGAACGCCCAAGTGCTTCTCGGACGGTATCGCGTCCTCGAGGTCAACTCACAGGGCGGCTTCGGCACGGTCAACGTATGCTGGGACGCTCGCCTGCAACGCCGCGTGGCAATTAAGCAGATGCCCCTGCGCTTTGGCGAGAATTCCCCCCGCGAGGCGTCCACCCTGAACGAGGCCCTTGCGGAGGCACGCACCTCGTCCATGCTCTCGCACCCCAATATCGTGACGATGTTTGACTTCGAGCGAGACGACAACTACTCCTACCTCGTGATGGAATACGTGGACGGTCTCAACCTGGCCGACTTCCTCGCACGCGTCGAGGATGGCGTCCTCACGTTTGACGAGTGCGCCCACCTCGTCGACTCGGTCGCGTCGGCGCTTGCCTTTGCGCACGAGAACGGCGTGCTGCACCTCGACATCAAGCCTGCCAACATCATGGTCGATCGCACTGGTACCGTGAAGCTCGCGGACTTCGGAATGGCTTCGCTCGCCTCTGCCGCAGGGTACGGTGGTGCGCGCGGCGGGACCGTCGGCTACATGCCTCCCGAGCAGATTGCCGGCGACATGGTGGACGAGAGAACCGACATCTTTGCGCTCTCCGTCGTCGTGTGGCAGGCGCTCACAGGCATATGTCCCTTCGCCGCGCAAACCGCAGAACAGTCACTCGAACTCATAGAGCGGGGACCCAGCACGCCCCTCTCGCACATGGAGCCAGAGCTTGCCGGACGCGTCGAAGACACTCTCCTACGTGCGCTTGAGCCCAACCCCATGAACCGCACGGCCTCAGTCGAGCGTTTCGCCCGTGACTTGGTTCCTGCCCTCGGGAATCCCCAAGAAGGCGCGGCATCGCTGCACGACCTTCTCAACCAGGCCGAGCCAGACGAGGAGCCCGACATCGAACAAGACTGGGACCGTTTGCACGTGCCACTCACTGCGCGCGTCCCCTGGCTTCCGCAGCTCTCTTCGCGTGCCTTGGCCGCAGCCTCTGCGGCATGGTTCGCCTACCAGCTCGTCCCCTACATCGTGCCCGGATCGCCCAAGGCACTCGCCGCCGGCGTTGCCATCGCCGCCATCGCAGGCGCCGCTTGGCCTCCCTTGGCAGGAGCCAGCGCCATCGCCTTGGTCGTCGCGGCGCTCGTCGCACAACCATCCGCCCTCGGAATTTCCCTCGCCCTCATCGTCGGATCGATGGGCGTCGCCTGGTGGATCGCCGCGGGAAGGCGCTCGTACCTGAGTGGACCCGCGCTTCTCGCCCCAAGTTGTCTGCCCTCGCCCGTCTCGAGCGTGCCTCTCAGTGCCTTTGCCCTGGGACCTGCGGCCTCCTTCTTCACCGCCGCCGGCGGCTTCTTGTTCTACTTGCTGGTAACCCTCTCCACGCACGCCGTCTTCTATGCGGAAGAGCTCGCGCCCCTGCTGCGCGACGTCGCCCTCGAGCCGCGGACGTGGGTCATGGCTGCAGCATGCGGCACCTCCGCCCTCGTCGGCTCGCTGATCTCGCGTGACCGCAGCTCCTCCCGCATGATGCTCGGCCAGTTGGTCGCCTGTCTGCTTCTGGTCGCCACATACGCGTTGGCATCCCACATGGAGAATGGCAACATTGCAACCGCTTTGGGCATTCCAGCTCTTGTCGTTGCGCTAAGCTTAGGAGCTACCCTGTGCATTGTTTGTGCCTTGATGGGCGATGACGGACAGTATCAGAAGGGCGATGAGTAGCATGAACGTGCTTTCTATATTTGAGCAACGCATTAGCGCCATCTTTGAGGAGGATGCCCCCGGGCAGCGCAAGCCCTTCTCGTTCAAGCGCCTGGCAAAGCGCTGTGTGCGCGAGATGGAGGACGAGACCTTCGTGATCGACGGCGTCGACACGGCGCCCGCACTCTATACCGTGCTTGTCTCCGCCAAGGATGACGAGCTCATGCGCCCCATGTATGCGCGCATCTGCGACGAGGTTTCGCAGCTTGTCGAGGCGCAGGCAAAGAAGCGTGGTTACACGTTCGTGGGTCGTCCCTTGGTGCGCTTCATGGTGGATCCCGCTCTGCGTGCTGGCAAGTTCTCCGTATTTGCCGAGAACGTCGACCCGCGCACACTCGCGCGACTGCGCGACGAAGAGAACGCGTACTTGGGCCTCACCCCGCCCAAGGACATTCCGTTCGGCGGAGGCTTCGTACCCGAGCAGCTCTCCATAGACGAGGAAGAGCCCGCCCCCGTTGCCAGTAAGGTCGACTTTGCGGTCGAGCCCGACGTCCACGAGGAAGAGAACCTTCCCGAGGAAGTGTGGAAGCCTGCGTTCTTTGAGGTCGAGGAGGCCGTAGAGGACCTGCATGGCGAGCCCAACCTGAACGCCATCCCGAGCTTGGATGACGAAGACGCCCCCGTTGTTGAGGACGAAGGCGAGTTCCTCGAGGACGCCCCCGAGGAAGAGGTGTGGGAAGACGACGCTCCCGAGGAGCCCTTCGAGGAGGACGAGGAGGTCTTTGAGGAGGACGTCGAGACAGACGACGAAGAGCTCGTGATTGAGGAAGAGGAAGACGTCGACGAGGAGCTCGCAACCGAGGAGCCCGTAATTGAGGACGTCGCGAAGCCGGCGGAGAACGTCACCGCGCGCGGCGCTCACTACCGGAGCACACCCGAGTTCCCAGAGCCACTCGAAGAGGAGCTTGACGACAACGACGAGGATGACCTCCCCGACGAGTTCGACATCATGGCGGAGGAAGAGCGCATACCCATGCCTGCACCCATGCCCATGGGTGCTCCCGCGACCCGCACCATCCCCAGAAGGCGCCAGAAGGACACGTGCACCCTTACCGACAAAGCAACCGGTCGCACGTACCAGGTCATCGTGCGCCGCACGCCCATCGGTCGCGAGCGCATGGAGGGCGGCATAGTCCTGCGCGACCCGAACGTCTCGCGTCGCCACGCCGAGCTCCTCTTTGACGACGGCGTCTGGATGATTCGCGACCTCAACTCCACGAACGGCACGCTCGTAGACGACATGGACGTACATGAGGCAGTGCTCACAGACGGAGACGTAATAACCATCGGATTGACAAACCTCGAGTTCAAGGCGGGATAGTATGGTCGACCTCGTCCTTTTCGCAGGTCGCATACTGCTCGTCATCATCCTGTATCTGTTCCTCTACTTTGCCATGCGTACGGGCATCGGCCTCGTACGAGGACAACGACGCGACGCTGCAATCTGGGCAGTGGATGTCGAGAAGGGATCCAAGCAACTCAGAGGCCTGCATGTAGACATCTTGGGGCCGGTCGTCATCGGCCGTTCCCCCTCCTCGGATATCGTCATCGACGAGCCCTTCGTCTCGGCGACCCATGCGCGCTTTACGCTGCAGGGTCCGGCACTGGTGCTCGAGGACCTCAACTCCACCAACGGAACCATGGTGAACGGGCACGTCATCGGACAACCCGTCACTCTTCGCGACGGTGACGAGGTCCAGGTTGGCGACACCATCATGAGGGTGAGCCGCCGATGAGTGACGTTACTGAACCCCTCGAGAATCAGAACGAGGAAAACAAGAAAGCCGTTGAGGTTGACCCCTCCGAGGTCGTCAACGCACCAGGTCGCAACGAGATGCCCGTCGACAATCGACTTGGCTCAGATACGTCGACCGGCTCGACCAACAATCTCTCGTGGGGCGCCCGCTCCGACGTGGGCCTCGTCCGTGGCCACAACGAGGACGCGTTCTTCGTCAAGGCGCCACTCTTCGTAGTGTGCGACGGCATGGGCGGCCATGCCGCAGGCGAGGTCGCCAGCCACATAGCCGTGGAAACCATCGCCGAGCGTGCGCCTGAGCATGCCGACGAGATTCTGCTGGGTGCCGCGGTCGAGGCGGCAAACGATGCCGTGCTGGAGGGTTCTCTCACAGGCAAGGGCAAGCCTGGCATGGGCTGCACCGCCACATGCGTGGTGATAGAGAACAACCTCATGTCTGTAGCACATGTCGGCGACTCGCGCGTGTACCTACTTCACGGGGGCACCCTCGTACGCATAACGCATGACCACAGCTACGTGGAGGAACTCGTCGATGCGGGAGAGATTACCGCAGATGAGGCGCGCGTTCATCCCTCCCGCTCCATCATCACCCGCGCACTCGGCTCCGATCCCGACATGTACGCCGATCACTTCACGTTGGACGTCTCCATCGGCGACCGCGTCATCCTGTGCTCGGACGGCTTGTCGAGCATGGTGCCCGACAAGCAGATCGAGGAGCTCGCGGTATCGTCCGTCACGCCACAGGCTGCTGCGGACACGCTCGTCTCTGCGGCGCTAACCGCCGGCGGACACGACAACGTGACGGTCGTAGTCGTGGACGTGGTTGAGGACGGGCTTGCCCAGATGCACCGCAATCTGCGCACGCGCTCCATACTCACGTGGATTATCGGCGCATTCGTTGCCATTATTCTCGCAAGTGTGGCGATGGTTATCCTTGCAAAGAACTCTTGGTACGTCGGCAACAACGACGGGACGGTGGGTGTCTTTAGGGGTATTAATGACGAGGTGCTCGGCATCCCCCTCTACGAGCTCGTGGAAAGCAGCTCGGTAAAGATCGACGATCTGCCGGTCACCATTCAGCAGCAGCTTGACGAGGGCATCAGCGTGGCAAGCGAGTCTGAGGGATGCGACACCGTGGAACGGTACCGCGACCAGATCGACACCGACAAGACGCGTGCCGCAAAGACCGCCGAGGCGGCAAAGGGATCCTCTGGCGTAACCCAAGGCATGGGCGACCCCGCCAACGCTGCCGCCGAATCGGGTGACGCCATCCCCGCCGAGGCAGCGGCCACCGGCCAACAGGCGGCCGACGAGGCAACCGAGGCGGCAAAGGCAGAAGCAAGCGCAACCGCACCAGGAAAGGACGGTGAGTAACGTGCACGGCAGCTCCCTTGCTAGTGGCTCCATGTCGCGTCGCACCACCGAGCTCCTGCTCCTTTGCGCCGGCGCCCTACCCGTACTTCTGCTTTACGCCATGTATCTGTACACGGCAAACTCCGACGTGGACCTCACCGTCCAGGCATTTGCCGTGCCCATCGGCCTCTTTGTGGCGTTCGCGGCCGCACATGTTGCCATCCGCTTCCTCGCTCCGGGAGCCGATTCCGTCATCTTGCCTGTCACCTTCGTGCTTGCCGGCATCGGCATCACCTTTGTGATGCGCCTACGTCCCGACCTTGCGGTGAACCAGGTCCTCTGGCTCTTTCTCTCTGTCGCGGCGATGGTCGCCACGCTTGTCTTCGTACGCAACCTCGATGCCCTCTCCGAGTACAAATACACGCTCGGCATCGCCGGCATCGTACTGCTCGTTCTCCCCATGATCATAGGCACCGAGCAGGGCGGCTCCAAGTTGTGGCTCACCTTCGGGCCGTTCTCGTTCCAGCCGGGCGAGATAGCCAAGGTGCTCATCATCTTGTTCCTCGCTTCGTACCTCTCCGAGAACCGCGAGCTGATGTCGGCATCGACGAAGAGCATCGGCCCTATCGCACTGCCCGAGCCCAAGATGCTTAGGCCCGTACTGATCATGTGGGGCATCAGTCTGCTCGTCGTTATCTTCGAGCGCGACCTCGGCAGCGCCGTGCTCTTCTTTACCTTCCTGGTCGTGATGGTCTACGTCGCGACCGGCAGGGTGAGCTACGTGCTCTTTGCCCTCATCCTGCTGCTCGTAGGCGGCGTCTTCTGTTACCAGGCATTTAGCCATGTGCGCAACCGCATTCAGATCTGGATTGACCCCTTCGCCAATCCCGACGGTGGCTATCAGATCATCCAGTCGCTCTACTCGCTCGCCGACGGCGACCTCATGGGTACGGGCATCGGCAGGGGCATGCCCCGCCTGATTCCCGTGGTTGAGTCCGACTTCATCTTCTCGGCCATCGGCGAGGAGATGGGCCTTCTGGGCGGAGCGGCCATCCTGCTGCTGTACATGGTGTTTGCGGTTCGCGGCTTCGCAACCGCCGCGCGTGCCAAGTCCGACATGTCGGCTTTCACCGCCGTGGGCCTCACCACCTCCATCGCCTTTCAGGCATTCCTCATCGTGGGTGGCTGCACGCGCTTCCTGCCCCTCACGGGCGTGACGCTCCCCTTCATGAGCCAAGGTGGCAGCTCCCTGTTGGCGAGCTTCATCGTGGTCGGACTCCTGCTGCGCACCGGCGACGAGGCCACAGGCCGCGAGTCGCTCATCTCGAGCTCCTCCACAAGCGCGTTCCTCGCACAGAACGGTGCGGACAACACTGAGGCGCAGAAGGTCGCAGCCGTCGCCCATGGCGGAAACGTACGCGGACGCTTTGGCCTCGACACGCCAGAATCAGGCGTGCTTGGACGCGTTGCGCTGGGCAACCGCCTCACCGCACTGATCACTATGTTCACGATTCTGTTTGCCGCGCTCATCACCAACCTCACCTATGTGCAGGTCGTGCAGGCACAGACGTACAAGCAGATGCCCAACAACAACCACACCATCGCCAAGAGCTACCGCGTACAGCGCGGCGCGATCATCACCTCTGACGGACAGACCCTTGCCGAGAGCGTGCAGAACGAGGACGGCACGTACAGCCGCGTGTACCCGAACGGCAACGTGGCCGCCCACACCGTTGGCTATCTCTCCGAGCGCTACGGCGCGACGGGCATCGAGTCCAGCATGAACGACACTCTACGCGGCAAGGACAACTTCTCCAACTGGCGGAGTGCCTTGGATTCGCTCGCCGGGAAGGCAACACCGGGCGCCTCGGTCGTGCTCACGCTCAACTTCCAGATGCAGCGTGCGGCCGAGACCGCGCTCGAGGGTCACCAGGGCGCCATTGTGGTCCTTGATCCCCGCTCCGGCGCCGTACTGGCCAAGGCATCTAACCCGACGTATTACATGGATGGCATTGCAGACGTCATCGAGTCTGCCGACGATGGGGCGAGCCCACTCGTGGATCGCACCACGCAGCTCTACACGCCGGGCTCGACCTTCAAGGTGGTGACCATCGCCGCCGCGCTTGACGCGGGCATCGCCACCCTCGACACGCCCTATGAGGCACATGCGAGCATCGACATCGGTGGCCAGACTGTCTCCAACGACCATGGCGGCGAATACGGCACGCTCTCCCTGCGCGACTCCCTCGCCCTCTCCGCCAACACGGTGTTTGGGCAGCTCGGCAGGCAGATGGGCCCGGAGACGCTCGTGCGTTACTCGAATGCCTTCGGTTACGACTCCAAGCTCGGCATCGACTTCTTCTGCCAGCCGTCGCTCATGCCCACACCCGGCGAGATGACGGAATGGGAGACCGCGTGGTCGGCCTGCGGTCAGCCGGTCGGCGAGCACCCGAGCCCCTCCGGTCCGCAGACCACCGTCATGCAGAATGCCGTGGTCGCCGCAACCATCGCGAACCATGGGACGGTCATGAACCCCTACGTGGTGGACCACGTGCTCTCACCCGAGGGAACGACCGTCTACACCACCTCCCCTCAGGAGCTGGGGCGAGCGATCAGCGAGGATGCGGCTGCGCAGACAGGCGAGGCAATGCTCGGCGTCGTGACCAACGGCACGGGCCTGGATGCCCAAGTCGAGGGTTACCTCGTGGCGGGAAAGACGGGCACCGCGCAGGTGGGTACCGATTCAATCAATTCGCTGTTCATCGGGTATGCGCCATACGACAATCCCACGCTTGCCATTTCGGTTTGCATCGAAGGTCAGGGTGAGGACGTACGCGGCGTAGCAGCGACCATCGCAGGTGGGGTGCTTTCTCAGTGCCTCAACGTGCAGGCATATGGAGCGGCCCTATGACAAGACGAGACTATAACGGCGCACAGGCACCGTATTCCAGAGATTGGCGTGATCGAGAGGCTCTGAGGATGGGAGCACAGATGGCAAACAGGGCAATGGGGGGCCGCTATACGGTCCAAGACAAGATAGGCACCGGTGGAATGGCCATCGTCTACCGCGGGCTTGACGAAGTGCTGGGGCGTCCGGTCGCCATCAAGACCATGCTCCCCCAATACGCTAACGACGAGTCGTTTGCCGCACGCTTCAAGCAGGAGGCGCAGGCCGCTGCGGCCTTGCAAAGCCCCTACATCGTGAGCGTTTATGACTGGGGCCGCGATGGCGACACCTACTACATCATCATGGAATACCTGCGCGGCACCGACCTGAAGAGCGGCATCCGCAAGCACGGGGCACTCGACTGTCGCAAAGTTGCGCAAATCGGCTCACAGATCGCCAAGGCCCTCTCGGTGGCACACGCACACGACATCATCCACCGCGACATCAAACCGCAGAACATCATGGTGCAGCCTGACGGCAACATCAAGGTGATGGACTTCGGTATCGCGCGCGCAAAGAACAGTCATCTGACCACCGACAACTCCGTGCTTGGCACCGCTCACTACGTGAGTCCCGAGCAGACGCAGGGCCGCGACCTCGGCCCCACCACCGACATCTATTCGCTGGGCATCGTCATGTACGAGGCGGCAACGGGACAAGTACCCTTCGACGGTGACGACGCCATCTCGGTCGCCCTCAAGCAGGTCAACGAACCTCCCATGCCACCCAGCCAAATCAACGCGCGCGTGGACCCCGCACTCGAGGGCATCATCCTCAAGTGCATGCAGAAGCGACCGGAGGACCGCTTCCAAACCGCAGATGAGCTCTATAACGTCCTGCGTGATTATCTGTCCGGCCGTCTGCAGGCTGTAAACGAAGCAACCTCCGTCGTTGCCATCGCAGAAACCAATCGGTTGAACCGCACCGGCAGGAACGGACGCACACAGACCGGTTCTACGGGCGGCTTCCGTCGACAGAATACAGGTCGCCAAGGCACGGGGCACCTCGCGGGCGAGACCACGGGGCACTATCGCACGCGAAGTGCCACCGAGGCGGAGCTTGACCGCAAGCATCGTCGCAACGTACTCATCGGCATCGTGGTCACGTTGCTCGTCATTGCGGCAATGGCCGTCGGATTCCTGCTCCTCGCACGCCGGCACGCCAGTCACGTCGTCCCCAAATACGAGGGCCTTACCCGTGACGAAGCCGTGCAACAGATCGAGAATTCCTCGGAGTTCAGAGTGGGCACCATCAAGGAGGACTTCAGCAGCGAGTTCGAGGCTGGCATAGTCATCGACCAAAACCCCGACGCAGGCAATACCGCCCGGGATGGCTCCAACATCGACCTCGTCATCTCGAAGGGTGCGGAGCCTGCACAGACGGTCACGGTTCCCGAACTCACCAATATGACCGCCGCGGATGCCGAGGGGGCCTTGGCACAGGTCGGCCTCATTGCCAAAGCAGGCGACCCTGTCTTCTCCGACAACGTCGAGGTAGACCGCGTGGTCACCCAGGACCCAGTACCAAACTCATCGGTCAAGGCTGGCGACACTGTTGTGTACCGCTTGAGCAAGGGTGCCGAAGAGGTGCAGGTACCCTACGTCATCGAGATGTCACAGACGGAAGCTGCTGAGGCCCTCCAGAACGCCGGATTCACCTGGGAAGTCGCCATGGAGGAAAGCACCGTCTATGATGCGGGTATCGTCATGAACCAGTCCGAGACAGGAAAGGCCAAGCGTGGCACGACCATCGTCATCACCGTCTCGAGCGGCACGACCCAGCGAAGCGTACCCTACGTGGTCGGCAAGTCGGAGTACGCCGCCTCAAGCGATTTGATGGATGCCGGGTTCGGTGTCGCCACTACCTACGTCTACTCCAACGAGGTCTCGATGGGCAATGTGGTGTGGCAGTCCGTCAGCGGTACGGCAGCACGAGGCACTACGGTCCAGCTAGGCATCTCCGCAGGTCCCGAGACTTCAAGCTCGTCCTCCTCTTCGTCCTCATCGTCCTCGTCCTCATCCTCGACCGACGACAGTGGCAGTGGCAGTGGCAGTGGCAGCTCCGGCGACAACAGCGGCAGCAGCTCTTCGGACGATTCGTCGAGCGGGGACAGCGGCGACAGTGGCGGCCAATCCACCGACGGCAGCGACGGCCAGTCCCAAAGCGGTGATGACAGCTCGAGCAGCACCGATACCTCGAACAGCAGCAGTTCCACCGACAACACGGACGGATCGATCTCGTCAACCGACTCCAATTAGGAGCGATGCCCGCAGGGGACGACCCCTGCGGGCACAATCAGAGAATGCAAGCATTGCACATAGGAGGTCAGCGCTTGGTGCATCCCTTCGCATAGGGACAGGATGCGCAGTCGTCACAGCCACGTGGGCGACGCATAAGGCAGATTGCAAGCGCAATCAACGCGACCAAAACCGCTACGACCACGAAATCCCCTGCGTTCACTGAACTCCCCCTCACCAGCCACGCCGTCTACGCAAAGCTCAGACGGAACACCTGCACTAAATAATACGATGAACGATGTATTACCGCTGTCACAAACCTTGGTCTTGACGTCGTAGGTCACGGTGATAACGAGGATCGGCACACCGTCGCACCAGCGCCGCACTTCGGACACGTCGAGCCCGTGTTCAGCGCAGAGGGCCTCAACCTCCGCTTCGTCGAAGCCCACGTAGGGTGCGTACTGCGCAGAATCCACCATCGTGTACTCGCGGAAGTCCGACACAGCGCTCTGGTGGGCGTACTTCTTGATGGGAAGGATGCCGGTCATGTAGGTGCCGGCGACCACCTCGGCTGTCAGACTTGCGTTCTTGAAGAGCCCCTTCCATCCGAACGAAAAACACGTCCCCTGTTCCTGCCTGGAACGAAAAACACGTCCCCTGTTCCATGGACCTTCACCGCATGCCCAACAAGGCCTTACATGAGCTTGGTCTCTTCCATCTTCTCTTCTATCCATTCGTTCACGGGAACGAACGGCTTGCGAAGCACAAGGCCCAAAATGAGCGCTGGAATGAGGAATGCAGCAAGAATCCCCATCTCCGTGGCCCAGTCGTTGCCGTACACGCCAAACATGGCGGAGCGGAAGGCGTTCTCGGAATGGACGAAGGGCAGGTACGGATATGCCATCTGGAAGATGGGCGGCAGCATCTGGACGGGGAAGGTCCCACCGGATCCCGCCACCTGCAACACCATGATGAAGACGGCGATGGCCTTGCCCACGTCACCGAACGACGTCGCCAACGAGTAGATGATGTTGATGAACACGGTGGACGCAAGCCAGCCGGTAAGCATGAAGAGCAGCGGGTTCTCGCACTGAACGCGCAGGAAGAACAGGTCGCCCAGGAGCAGGATGGTGGCCTGCAAGGCGCCAACGCACAGGAAGAACGCAAGACGACCTAGGTAGGCGTGACGCGGTGCTGCACCAATTTCCTCCTCTGCCTTCTTGGATATGCCAACGTAGACGATGAGACCCATGAGCGTACCGCCGACCCACAACGCCATGGTCGTGTAGAACGGTGTCATGGCGGAGCCGTTGTTCTCGACCGGGAAGAACGCCTCGCGGTCGAGTTGCACCGGCGTAGCGAGGAAGTTCACGAGCGATGCCGTGTCGCCACCCATGATGGTGCGTACGAGGTCCATGTTCCCCGACGAGAGCGCCTCGGTAAGCTTCTCGCGCAAGCCCTTGAGCTTGTCCGCGACCTCACCGATCTTCGTCGACGCATTCCCGAGCGCGTCTTCCAGATCCTGGAGGTTGTTGCTCGCCTCGGTGATGGAGGAGGAAAGCTTGTCGGATTCCGACCGCAAGGCATCGGAAATCTCCGCTGACTTGACTGCGGCGTCATCGATAGTGGCCGCGAGACCATCGAGCGACCCGCTGAGCCTGTCCTCAAAGCTCGCGCGCATGCCCTCGATGGCGTCTTCCGCGTTGGTGGCAAGGCCTACCAACTGCGCGCGGGACGATTCCGCATTGGACTTGGTGGTTTGGACATCTGCCACGGTCCGTTCCACTGCGCTTATCAGCTCGTTGAGATAATCGGTGGCATTGTCCACTCGTTCGATGAGGTCGGAGATATCGGCCTCCACCTTGAGCACCGCCGAGAGGTCGCCGAAGCTCGCCTGGCGCGTCAAGACTTGTCCACTGAGGTTCGCGAGCTTGTCGCGGAAGGCCACCAGTTCGTCCCGGCGGGACCTCGCGGCGTCGTTGGCCCTCGTGAGGGCATCAGCGAGCTGGTCGGTCTTGTCCCCCGCCACCGCAAACGCGTCATCGAGTGCCTGCCTCACGTCATCCACGGAGTTCTTTCCCGCATCGATCGCAGAGTTGGCCGCGTCCTTGGCGCGTGCGGCGACCGCATCAAGCGTGCGCACGCCATTGGCCGCATCTGCCAGGGAGCCAGCAACGTTGAGCGACTCGGAGTTGTTGCCCAGTATCGACGCCGAAGAGTTCATGACGCCGCGAATCGAGGCAACGACCTCTTTGTAAGCCGCAATGTCGGACGAGGAGCGCTCGAGGGCAGAGAGCGTACTGTCGAGGGCGCCACTCAGATTGGATCCCACGGCAGCCACGTCCTCGTTGTCCCGCATGCTCGAAACCTCGTCGAAGAGCTCGATCGCGACATCGGTGATCGCCTTGGTGAACCCCTCGTCGACCATGGTCTGCACGGAACCCGACGCCTTGCCCGTCACAATCGAGGCAATGGCGTTGCGCTTTTCGTTGACGTAGTAGTCAAGCTGTGGGTGCTTGGGGTTCTTGGTGAGCACGCTCAGGAGGTTGGTCGAGAAGTTCTTGGGGATAACCACGGCGGCGTAGTACTCGCCCGAACGCACGCCATCAACAGCATCGTCTTCGTCGGTGATGACGTACCCGATCTTCTCGCTCCCGGTAAGCGAGGTCACCACGCGCTCGCCCACGTTCACGCGGAAGGGGATGATGCTTCCCTTGACTCCCTCGTCAGAGTTGGCGAGGGCAACCTTGATCTGGCCAGAGTTGCCGTAGGGATCCCAGCCGCCCGCGATGTTGAACCACGCATAGAACGAGGGCATGATGGCTAAACCCATGATGACGAGTAGTGCGATGGCGTTGCCGCGCACATGCTGCATGTCGCGCTTGAGGATCGCAAGTATCTTCTTCATTACTCATCGCCCCCCTTCGAAGCATCCGCATCGGTTTCGTCGAGCGCCTCCGCCTGATCGCGTCGCTCCGCCACGCGCTTGTGCACCTTGCCGATGATGCTCTTCTCTCGGCGACGGTTACGCCGCTCGATGATGGCATCGATGGGGGCATAGGGCATGAGCTCGTCGCGCAGCGTATTGGTAAGGGCCTCGTCGAGCTCCTCGCTCGAGAGGTCGGTGAGCGCCCGCTTGCGCACGATGCGGTCGTGGAAGTACTCCACCACAATGAGATAGCTGTAGATCACCGCAAGCGCCACTACCAAGCCTCCGATGAACGGCAGCTTGGTGTCCAGCGCGAGGGCCAGCACAAAGAGGGTCAACGGTACGACAAAGAGGGCCACGACGCCACGGGCCACAAGCTTGGTGTAGGAGGCCTCGAAGGACGCGCTTCGCTCGTCGAATACCTCGCGGTACTCCTTCGGATCGCGCATAGCCTTGACCAGCGTCGCGAGGCGGAAGCGGTCGTCTTCTATGGCCACGGGCTCGCTCACCATGAGGTGGTCGGTCTCACGCAGACGGCGATCAAAGAGCGCGTTGATGTTCACCAAATGGCTCCGCGCAGTCACACCCACCAGAATGGAGGGCACCACAAACAAGAGCAGCATCAGCAGGTTGTAGACCAAGTTGCCGTCATAGAAGCCCGCGATGGCCTCACGCATGGCGTTGTTCGAGTACGTGAAGGGAAGCCAGGGACCAATGGCCTGGAAGAACGGCGGCATCATCTCGATGGGATACATGCCGGCAGAACCCGGTACCTGCAGGATGATGAGCAGGAAGGCAAGGGCCTTGCCCAGATGCTTGAAGGCCACCGAGAGCGAATAGATCACGTTGACGAAGGCAAACGCGGCCACGATGGCGCTCAAGAAGAACGCGACGGGATACTCGCACTGGATGCCCAGAAGCAGATCTCCCGTGCAGCAAACGATTGCGCAGAGCGTACCAAGCAAGACGAAGAGCATCCAACGACCAAAGTAAGCCTGCCATGGACGCACGCGGCCGACCTCTTCCTCGTCCACCTCGAGCTTGAAGACGGCAACGAGTGCGATGCCTCCCACCCAAAGGGCGACGCTTGTGAAGAACGGAGCAACGCCACTACCGTAGTTATCTACGGGATACAGACGGTTCTCGCTCACCGTGACGGGCGCCGAGAGGAATTCCTTCACGCCCGCGGGATTGGTGGAAGCCATCACCTTGAGGAGCGCCCATGTGTCCGAGGCGCGTATTACTTCCAACTCCTGCATGAGGCTGTCGACCGAGCCGATGAGCTCTCCGAGTGACGTGCGGGTAGAGGCAACCGCATCGTTGGTCTGACCGAGCGTCTCCGCAAGCTGATTCGCCACGTTCACCGTCTGCTCCACCGTTGGGTCGACCAGCCGTGCGGCCGCCTCCAACTGCCTTGCCACTCCGACGAACGAGTCAAGCGCCGCGTTCACCTCGTTGAGGTCGTTGCCCACGGCCTCTGTCTGTGCATTCTGCAGCGAAGTCAGCGCGTTCTGCACCCTGCTGTCCACGCCGCGGGAGAGACCTCTCACTTCTTCGGCGGCACCATCCAGCCTGGCCCCTATACTCCTCAGCTCATCGATTTTGGCGGTTTGCGAGGAAGAGAGATTGACGAGGACGCTTTGCTCGTCGCTGAGCTGCTGCTCCAGGAGCGTCTTGGCCTCTGCCGCACCCGCATCGTCTTGGGGGTCCAGGCTCTGCACCACGGCGAGCGACTCAGACACCTTGGTAGTCAGGGCCTCGTTGTCCGTAAGGTCGCTCTCCAATTGCCCGATTGCACCATCGACCTGTGCCTTCGCATACGCAATGTCGCCAGCAAGCAACGAGACGTCGTAGCTTGCCTGGGACGAGAGAGACGATATGGTGGATGCACCAGCACCCAAGGTGTTCGAGATGTCAAACATGAGGTTGCTCGCATTGGCGCGCGTCTGGTCAAAGTTGGCGAGCGCGTCATTGATGGAGTTGGCCGCCTCGGTACCCCTACCCTGCAAACCCCCGAGACGGTTTGCCGCATCCGTGAGCGACGTCTGCGCCCCCAGAAGGCTCTCCGAGAGACCGTCGAGTTTGCCGTCCACTTTCTCGAGCGCAGTGCGAGCCTCCGCAAGTGAGGAGGCAACATTGTCTGCCGCCTTGTCGACGCCCTTGGTCAGCTTGTCTGCAAGACCACCGAGCTTTGTGGCTATCACCTCACCCGCAACGGCAACGAATTGCTCGTCGATGGTGGTCTCCACGGTAGACGCCCCCGTATCGGTCACCTTGGGAGCAATGGCATTGGCCTTTTCGTTGACGTAGTACTTGAGGTGTGCCTTGCTTGTTTTGCCGTCCAAGACACCCGTGAGACTCGACGTAAAGTCCTCGGGAATCACGATGGTGGCATAATACGTGCCCGTCTTGACCTTGTCGAGCGCCTCCTCCTCGGTTTCTGGGAACGTCCAGCCTATCTTGTCATTCTCCGCAAGCTTCTCGATCATCATGTCGCCGACGCAAATCTCGCCCATATCGCTCATCTCGACCGGCTTGTCCTCGCTCACGACGGCGACCGGCATGGTGCTCGTGTTTGCATATGGATCCCAGTTCGATGCGATATTGAGCCACGCATACAGGCATGGCACGATGCTCACGCCGAGAGCGATGGCAAGCGCGATAGGATTACGAAGCAACCTGAGCAAATCGCGCTTGAATATGGCAACTGATGTTTTCAAGCGATATCACCTTGTTTCAACAGCCAACGACATCCTCTGTCTCATTTTTTGACGGCTCCTGCAAGGGGGCTGTCGGCGCCAATAACCTCAATCACATCGATGGGCTCATCAGTAGGTACAGCCGCATCGCGCACCTCGTCGGGTATGGCAACGTCCGCTGGCTCGACCTTGCCATAGTCGTCGAGCGTCGAAGAGATGTCGATGCCCGTCCGCACCTCGACGTTGTTGGTCTCCGCACTCTTGAACGTAAGCAGAACCGCCGTATCCAGCGACCGCATGAGGCATTCCTCGGTGAAGCCAGTGCGCACTTTGTCGCTGGCGACCGCATCGAGCATGCCTTGCTCGTCCATGCCACCGACCTCCGCAGACCCGGCCGTCACGTCGAAGACCGTCTGCAGGATCTTCTCTGCGGGCACAGAAAGCTCGTAGCGCACCAGCGAATCGGCATCCTTCGAAATGAGGGTAAGCTCGGATGCAGAAAGTAGGTCGGTAATGGTGAAGATGTCGATCTTCGATGTCATGTCGACGGTCCACAGCTTCCATGTGGTCTGCTCTCCCTGAGGCGTGCCAATGTAGTAGTTCAGCACATCGTCGAGAAGCTCGGCATAGAATTCGATCTCGTAGTCGCGCGTGTCGAGTGACGAGAGACCCACCTGTATCGTTCCATGCGCCGTGTTGTCCGCCGTACGCAGGCTCGCGGTAATGGGGATAATCGCACGCATCCCCAACGTGTTGACGTTTAAGCCCACATCCACCCTGGCGCTGAAGTTGTCAACATTCTCGTTGGCCACATAGCGCACGAGCAGTTCTTCCGTAGTCGCCGGTGCCCCAAACGCCGAGCATCCACACATTCCGAGGACAAGCACGAACGAGAAGAAAATGGCCATTACCCGCTTGATTCGTCTCACGCCTCGCCATCGCTTTCTAGAATTAATCACTAATGTCCTGATAATAGCACACTAACGGACATCCGATTTACCAGTGATGGCGAGGAGGCGGGCCACTTATCGCATGACAAGTGGCCCGCCCCTCGACGTCCTTATCCAACCGTACAGACCAACACACCTGGTTCGATCATCTCCGGCTCCTCGGTAAAGCCGAATAACAGCCCTTTCGACAGCGCATCCGCACGTGTCTTCACATCTTCCATGGTCATGCCGGCGTTCACGAGCGTGCGGAAGTCAAGCTTGAGAGAGGCACGCTCACCACCCTCGCCGATGGAAAGTGTGAGCTCGACATTGGGATCCACGATGCCTCTCTCTTGTGCGATGGGCACGAGGTATTGCGAGACGACCTCCTCTACCACAACCTGACATGCGTTGGTGACACGACGCGCAAGGAACTGCCGCAAGCAGAAGCCCTCGAGCGATGCCATCATAGCGTGGTAGTCAAAATCCACGTCGTGTATCTCCCACTTCCAGCTACGCACCCGGAAGATGAAGTCATATGTCTCCTGCCGCAATGGATGTTCAAAGATTTGCTCTGGCGGCCCAGCCTCCCAGAGCTCTCCACGGTCCATGTAGAAGACGCGCGTGCTTGCGTCGCGCGCAAAGCGCATCTCGTGGGTGACCACTAGCATGGTGAGTCCCCGCTCGGCGAGGTTCTTCATGACCGAGAGGACCTCCGACACCATCGTGGGGTCGAGAGCGCTCGTAGGCTCGTCGAAGAGCAGAATATCCGGACTCATCGCAAGTCCACGGGCTATCGCCACGCGCTGCTTTTGTCCACCAGAGAGCTCGCGTGGGTAATTGAGCGCCTTGTCCTTGAGGCCGACCTGCTTGAGAAGCTTGAGTGACAGTTCGTACGCCTCCTGCTTTCCCATTCCCAGAAGCCGCGTGGGTCCGAGCATAATGTTCTCGGCAACGAGCAGGTGGTCGAACAGATTGAAGCTTTGGAACACCATGCCCATCTTGCGACGCATGAGGTCCAGATTCACGTCGGGCGCGCACATGTCTTGTCCGTCGACCAGAATCTGGCCGCTCGTGGGAGTCTCGAGTCGGTTGAGGCAGCGGAGGAACGTTGACTTGCCTGTTCCCGACGGACCAATGATGGAAATGACCTCGCCTCGGTCCACGTAAGCGTTCACGTCCTTGAGCGGCGTGATGTTGGGGTATTCCTTGCGCAGATGTTTGACTTCGATGAGGCTCATTACAGCTCGACCCCCTCAATGGTTCGTGGGCCTTCCTTAGGCTCCAGCTTCTTGATCCACATGCCAAGCAGCCACGTGAACAGACGACATATGACGAAGTAAATGATGGCCGTGGCGATGAGAGGGAAGAACGCCTCCATAGTGCGGGCACGAATGAGGTCGCCGACGCGCGTAAGGTCCTGCACCGCAATGTAGCCCACAACCGAGGTGTCCTTTATGAGGCTCACGAACTGGCTGCGCAAGAGTGGCGCGAACTGACGCGCGGCCTGTGGCAACACCACGAGGAAGAACGTATCGCGATCGCCGAAGCCAAGGGCGCGACCGGCCTCGGTCTGCCCAATGTCGATGGCACGGATGGCATTCCACATGATGGATCCCGACGTGGTACCAAACAACAGGGTAAAGACGAGCATGGCCACCACCATGCCCGGAACGTCAATTGCGCCGAACACCACATAGTAGAAGACCATGAGCACCACAACCACCGGCAGTCCACCCAGCAGCCCTTCCAACGCACTGATGACCTTCTCGGCGACGCCACCCTCCTTCTTGCGGCGAAGCATCACGAAGAGGAACCCAAGGGCAAGTCCCAAGGCACCCGAGACGACCGAGATGATGAGCGTGACGCCAAGTCCCGAGAGGATAAGCTGCCAACGGTTCTCGGTTATGAAGGTGCGCTCGAAGCTCTTGGCAAGTCCGGTGAAGAAGTCCTCGCCTTCCCCCGCGGCAGCGACGGCATTCGTGCGCGTGACTGCCACGATGCCGCCGTCGTAGAACGCCTCAGTCATGTCCACCATCTTCTTGCGCTCTTCCGTGATGGAGAAACACGACGTCGCGATGTCCGCCTTTCCCGACTGGACCTCATTGATGAGCGAGACGGGCGCCATCGAGCGGACCGTAATCCCATACCCGAGGTCACGGGCAACGAGATAGAGCATTTCCACGCCCATCCCACAGACTTTCGAGCCCACTTGGTACGCCATGGGCTCAGAGTCTGCGCTCGCAGCGACGGTGAGAGTCCCTTTTGCGGCCTCCCAATCCTGCTTCGGCATAGTCTTCGCGGATTCGTCCGCACCCGTCCACTTCTTGTAGAGCGCCTCGAGTGTACCGTCCTCGCGATACGCCCGGATGCGCTCGTTGATGAGCTCGGTGTAGGGACTTCCCTTCGCGAGGACGACCGCGTAGTGATCCTCGACCAGCCGTTCGGGCATAATGCCGATGCCATCATTCCTGCTCACGGCGAGCTGTGCCACCGGCAGGTCCGTAATCATGGCATCTGCCTTGCGTGCCTTCACGGCAGCTATCGACTCGGCGTTGCTGTTGTAGTACAGGAAGTTATCTTGGTGTATCTCGTCGTAGCTATGCAAGAGTATGGTGTCGAACGAGGAGCCATTGATCATGGCGAGCTTCTTGTCGTAGAGCTGATCTACAGAAGTGAACTCCGTGGACGCCGCATCACTCGAGGTGTCGGTCTGCGCGTCTTTCCCCTCCGCCCAAGTAACGGACGGCGCAGCGATGGCCATGACCAGCATGGCAACAAGCGCACAGGGCAAGAGGACCAGCCCTCCCTTTCGTACTCGCATGATGTTCACGTTCTCATTTCGCATTGTGATCACCATTTATCCCAATCGTATATGCAGCGCACTTGTTTAGGCGGGAAGTTGTTCAAGGATTTGCGGCGCATCGTCCCACCCCTTATATTCCAACGCGAGAATGGTAATGTCATCAGATTGCTGGGCCCCTTCGGCCCAAGCCGCAACGTCTTTCCGTAGCCCCTGCACAACTTCGTGGGGACGTTCATCGATATGCTCCGAGAGGAACCGTTCAAGCCGTTGGTTGCCATACTCCTCGTCGTCCACGCTAAAGGCTTCGTTGACACCATCGGTGTAGAGCAGGAGCTCGTCGCCGGGCTCTAGCACAAGACTCTTGGGTCGGTACGTCGCCATATCGAAGCCACCCATGAACGGGCCGCTCCTCTCCTTGAGCCACTCCCATGAGCCGCCACGACCATGCCGTAGCAGCGGATAGTTATGACCGGCGTTAACGTACGTGAGTTGTCCCGTATGCCAGTCTAGAACTGCCGCCCACACCGTCACAAACATGCCGGCATCGTTATGCGTACACAGATACTTGTTTGCAGAGGTCAGGGCATCATCCATGCCCATTCCCGAAGAAAGGCAACTCTGAATCTCCGCTTTGGCTGCCATCATGAAAAGTGCTCCTGGTATGCCCTTCCCACTGACATCGGCAACGAGGAAGGCAACGGTATTGGCATCTATGGAGAAGAAGTCGTAGAAGTCGCCGCCCACTTCCTTGGCGGCGTCCATTGAGGCGAAGAGGTCAAGCGCCTCCACGTCGGGAAAGGCCGGGTACTGCTTCGGCAACGATCCCTCCTGAATAGCCCGGCCCGTCGCAAGGTCTGCCTCTATGCGGTGTTCTGCCTCGGCAATGAGCCGCTTGAGTGCATCCACCGTCTTGTTGATGCCCTCCGAGAGAGACTTGAACTCACGTGTGCCTGCAACCTCGCACCGCACGTCCAAATCCCCTGACGTAATGCACGCCAACGCCTCGTTCGTCTGGTCTATGCGGCGTGCAACCATGGTGCTCAACAGACGCGTCACGACAACGAAGACAACGCTGAGTAGGATGAACGTGATTACGGTTTCGCGTCCCATGACGCCAAGCCGGTCCCTAAACACCATGCTTGATGGCTCGATAATCATGACGATGTGGTCGCCCTGTTGACCCGCGAGAAGATAGCCCAACTGCATGGTGTTGTCGTACCCGCCGGCATCGTCCCCAGACGTCAGAACCCCACTATATATAATGCGCTGCACTTCTCCGCTTTGAACGCTTTGCTCGATTGCTTTCCAGATCTCGTCACCCAGCAGCTCATGCACATCGCTTCCCGCCGGAAGTCGCGAATCATCCGTCACGATGATGCATCCATCGTCAATAATCGCCACCGTACCCGTCTGCTCCATCGTGTAGCCTTCGAGGACGGAGCCCACCGAGTCATCCAGTATTTCATAGGCATCTGGCGCCAGCGTCTTCACCTCGTCCAAGCTGTGGCCAGTTGCCGCCCCGATTTTCTCGAAGGCAGCGGCACGCTGCTTCGTGGACTCAAGTTGCAGGCAGATGTAGTTAACTTCGCTCTTGATGGCGGCGTTTGCACTCTCCAGCTCCCCCAAAGTAACCGTTACGTAGCTTATGGTGATCGTTATCAAGAAGGCCAGTAGCACAACGACGAAGATCGTCATCCTGAATGCCTCGCGCACACCGATGTCATCCAACCTCTCCCGCACCACCTGCGTTAGTTTGCGGGCAAAGAGACAGGGTATAGCCGTGATGGCAGTGTCGACGACAACCTGTAACAGCGTCTCGATTCCTGTGGGGTCATAGAAGCTGACGAGCTCGAGCGTCACGCTGCCCGCAAGCGCGACAAAAAAGCACGACAAGACGATGCTCACGCACGAGCGCATGCGAGGCAGCAGCAACGCAAACAGCACGCCGATGATGAGGCCATACGCACTAAACATGCCCACCGAGGTAATCGGCGTGACAAGCTTCAGCTCCTGGAAGTCAAGCGGCATCACGATTGAGTGGATGCACAGCACCACCCCCGTAACCACCCCCAACACAAAGCCAGCAATCGTGCCAAGAAGCAATGCGGCAAGGGAGGGCGGCGCAAGAAGCAGGATGGCATATACGTCGAAGGTCCCCGTCCGATCAATCGGAACGAATCCCAGCTGCAAGAAATTGAGAGAAATGGCAAGAATCACCAGCAGCACGACGGCCATCGTGCGCTGCCTTGGGCTATTCCACGACATCACCCCACGCCACCGAAAAATGCCCACCGCATCCATCCCTTCGCCGTACGCGACCGTCGGCAGTTATCGTAACAGCTCTTTGTAATCAAGCGGCTGCTCATTCGGGACGGCTTGTGAGACTCTCGGGGACCGTCCCCTTGCCCCAAACATATCCCTTGGCATGACACAATAAAACAGCCCAGAGACAAACAAGCCTCTGGGCTGGAAAATCTGGTGCCCCCGGGCCGATTCGAACGGCCGACACCCGCTTTAGGAGAGCGGTGCTCTATCCCCTGAGCTACGGAGGCGTGCTGAGCCATTGTAGCACGAAACCCGTCATGAGGTGATGATACCTTTGTGGCGGTTTAGGCGGCAGGACGCGGCTACTTGCGGTTCTGCTTGCGGCGCTCCTCCTCAGCCTGCTCGCGCGCCTTCTGGTTGAGGACGGTCCTCACGCGCTTGTCGGACATGGAGGAGACGCGCTCGTCAATCTTCCTGCGCAGGGGGCGAATCTTCACCCAATCGTAGATGAGGCCACCGATAACGGCAACGTAGGCGCAGACCATGGATCCCATGGCACAGAACGCCATGACGGGACTGGCATTCGGCCCTTGCTGGTTGACGAGGCCATACAACGTGAAGGCCACCACGATGAGTCCCATGCCGACGCCCAGGAAGATCCACCAATTCTTGCGCGCCTTCTTGTACTCCTCGTCCTCTTCCAAGTACGCCTGCGTGAGCGAGTAGCGCTGGTCTTCCTTCTCGCGCTCCTTCTTGCGCTCTTGCTTCCGCTCTTCCTTGGTCATCTGGGCAGTGCCTTTGGTGGTCTTTCCACTCGAGCTCACCACGCGCACGCCGGCAGCTGCCTCACGCGAGGGCTTGGCGCTCGCGGCCGAGCGACGTGCCGTACCGCGCTTGGTGCGTGTGGCTTCCTGTGGAGCTTCGTCCTCAGCGGTGGCCTTCGAACGCTCGAAGGGGTTTCCGCTCGCCGCGGCCTCGTCACGAGCGCCTCGAATCGTATCCTTTAGCGACATTGCTACTGCTCCTTAGCTGGCACGAACTCGGTACCGGTAATGATCTGGAACGCCTCTTTGTAACGCTCGGAAGTGCCTTCTATGACCTCCGTGGGAAGGTGCGGCGGCTCACCAGTCATGTCCCAGTTCGCGCGGAGCCAATCGCGCACGAACTGCTTGTCGTAACTTGGCTGCACCGCGCCGGGCACATACCCCTCCGCAGGCCAGAAGCGGCTTGAGTCGGGCGTGAGGCACTCATCGATGAGCGAGAGACGACCGTCGATGAAGCCGAACTCGAACTTGGTGTCGGCAATGATGATGCCACGGGTACGTGCATACTCGGCAGCAGCGGTGTAAATCTCAAGCGACGCGTCCCTAAGCTGGGCGGCAACGTCGTCCCCTACGATCTGGGCGCACCGCTCGAACGAGATGTTCTCGTCATGCTCGCCAAGCTCCGCCTTCGTCGAAGGTGTGAATATCGGTTCGGGAATCTGGCTCGCCTCGACAAGACCGGCAGGCAGGGTGATTCCGCACACGGTTCCGTTCTCGTCGTAGGTCTTCTTGCCCGAACCGGTGAGGTATCCGCGCACGATGGCTTCGATGGGCACCGTCTGTGCCTTGCGAACGAGCATGGAACGGCCGGTGAGATAGTCACGATACGGTGCGAAACGCTCGGGATAGTCATCCGGGTCCATCGAGAGCAGATGATTAGGAATGAGGTCTGCGAAGCGCTCAAACCAGAACGCAGAAATACGAGTAAGAATCTCGCCCTTATAGGGAATCTCGTCAGGCAAGACAAAGTCGTACGCACTCACGCGATCGCTCGCTACCATCAGCAGCGCAT
The DNA here is from genome assembly GCA_017533825.1 of Atopobiaceae bacterium. Classification (GTDB taxonomy): domain Bacteria; phylum Actinomycetota; class Coriobacteriia; order Coriobacteriales; family Atopobiaceae; genus RUG440. Next base: position 47,429 of record JAFWIE010000038.1, read on the forward strand.
CGCCACAGTCATATATGTCGCGTACCTTGCCTTGGCTGTCGGGGCGAAGCTCCATCGAAGCCATGTTACCTCCCAGTGCTGAAGACATATGAGCTGCCATTGTAGCAGAGTTATGCACTTGTACGTGGAGCCTTGTGGCGTTCTTTATCCCTTGCGATGCACAATGGGGAGGTGCAGGGTGAACGTCGTGCCAACACCCTCCTCGGAGTCCACGGCAATCGTGCCGTTGTGCCGGTCGACGATCTCCTTCGTCAGGGAAAGGCCTACACCAAGTCCTCCCGCCTCGCGCTCGCGGCTCGCATCCGATCGCCAGAAGCGGCTGAAGACGCGCGGGATGTCCTCCTTGGCGATGCCCATGCCCGTATCGCTCACCGAGAGAAGCACGTTGCGCCGGTCGCGTGCGACGCGCACCACCACGCTGCCCCCTTCCGACGTGTAACGCATGGCATTGCTCAGAAGGTTGACCATGGCCTCGCGCACGAGATCGGGGTCGATCTCTGCCATGAACTTGCGATGCCCCGTGTCGTTGACGAAGGTCAGTTCGAGAGCGTTGTCTTGGAACAGCTGCACCTGCATGGTCACGAGGTCACTGGCAAGGGCAACGACGTCGCACTTCTCGAAGTGAATGGGAATCTTGCCATTCTCCATACGTGACAGGCGCAGCATTGCGTCGACAAGGCGCGAGAGGCGCCGCACTTCCACGGCCACCGTCGCCAAGTTGTCTTGGTTCGCTGGCATCACGCCGTCCTGCATGGCCTCGACCGTGGCCTGCATGGCCATGAGCGGCGTGCGCAGCTCATGGGCCACATCGCTCGTGAGGCGATGCTCGAGCTTGATGTCGCGCTCCAGGGATGATGCCATGTCGTCGAACGTCTCGCCGAGACGACCCATCTCGTCCGTGCCCGAAAGCCCTGTACGGGCAGTGAGGTCGCCGTTGCGGATCTGTGCCGCCGTCGTCGTTATGCGCTTGATGGGCTTGGTAAGCGCCCGCGCGACGAGGTAGCCAATCGCACAGGCAAACACCACCGCCAGACTGGCCGCCATGACGATGGCAGCATACGAATTGGTGCGGAAGGTCGAGTCAGTCTTGGTGAGCAGCAGGTCGGAACCAGCCGGCCAGTACGTTATGGTACCCACCACTACCCGCTTGCTCTGAGACACCACCTCTGCCGAGACGCCCAACTCTGCGCCTTCCCCCGGCGCAGGACGCGCGGACTCGTGCCGTATGTCCTCGCGGCGCACACCAACCGTTGCCACGATGCCGCCAACGGTATCGTCGTACAGCACCATGCCTTCGGCATTCACCAGTCGCATGCCCACCTCGGGCATGGACTCGGAGGACTCATCCACGTAGTCGAGCAGCTCATCACTCCACGCGCCTTCGGCATCGTATTGCTGACCGAGGCTGTCGGCCATGTACTGCACCATGCGCTGCATGTTCTGGCGTGTGTACAGCTGGAACTGACCTTCCCACACCACGGCAAGGACCATAGAGAGCACCAGAGCCGTCATGACGGCCGTAAGTGCAAACGAGAGCGTCATGAGCGTACTGTAGCGCATGGCGCTTCTCGGTTGCCGCTTTATAGTGTTGTACGAAGAGACGTTCGAGTCAGCGGACGCCTCGCGCTGCGCATGGGCCATGTGCTTTGGCAGACTTGACTACTTGCGGGCGCGCGCCTTAGCCTTGTCGCCCGATTTGTCTGGCGACTCGAACCGGTACCCGACGCCATGCACGGTGTAGAGCCAGCGCGGGTTGCGCGGGTCATCGCCCAGCTTGGCGCGGAGGTTCTTCACGTGGGAGTCAATCGTGCGCTCGTAGCCCTCGAAGTCGTACCCCAAGACCTTCTCGACCAGCTCCATACGCGTGTACACACGTCCCGGGAAGCGCGCAAGCGTGGTGAGCAGCTTGAACTCAGATGCCGTCAGGTCAATCTCGCGGTCGCCGATGGTCACCTTATGACCAGAGATGTCAATCACCAGATCGCCGAAGTCCAGCACCTCAAGCTGGGGCTCGCTCTCGGTGTGAGCACGACGCAGCAGGGCGCGCACGCGCGCAACGAGCTCACGCGGCGAGAAGGGCTTGATGAGGTAGTCGTCTGCACCAAGCTCCAGGCCAATGATGCGGTCCTCGACCTCACCCTTGGCCGTCAGCATGATGATGGGAACGTTCGAGGTCTCGCGGATGGCACGGCACACGCGCTCGCCCGAGAGCTTGGGAAGCATGAGGTCAAGGATTACCAGGTCGAAGGAATGCTTCTCGAACTCCTCAACGGCGCTCTGGCCATCGCCTACGCCCCTTACGATGTAGTTCTCGCGCTCAAGGTATGCGGCGACTGCGTCACGAATCGCCTTCTCGTCTTCCACCAAAAGAATCCGTTTTTCGTCTGCGGCCATGTTCCGTCTCCTTACTTCGATTCGCCGTTGTCGAACGTGTTGCCCCTTATATATGAGTGTAGCGCAAGCACGGCGAAACCATAGGTAGTTTTACCTTACTACAGCGCAAACGAACGAACCGTCACCGCTGTTGGATACCCAGACGCCTCGTCCTTGACCGTCGCAAACGTCAGGAAGTCCCGCGTCTGCCCCACGCGTGCCGGGAACTCCCCGTAATCGACGCAGCGATTGGCCGCCGTAAGAATCGCATACGTGGACTTGCGCAAGTTCACCACGAAGTACGAGGCGCGGCTCTTGATAATGAACACATCGTCCTTTGCTGCGACGTTCGCGCTCGGTTCGCGCGCGAGGCGTACGAAGGGTCCCTCGCTCGGACCCAGATAGGTACCCATGAGCCCAAAGAGACCTCCCGAGCTGTAGTTCGCCTCTATCGAAACCGCAAAGCGGTTGCCGACGTACGTGGCATAGAAGGGACGAACGGATCGTGGCAGGACGAGCTGGTCGACTATGGTGTTGAGATCATCGCCAAGCGAATAGGCAGTCACCCCGTAGAACACGCCCTCGTCAGCACGCACGCGCGGGGCGAGCACCACCACATCGTCCGATATGCTCGGCTCCGTCGCAAAGCGTCCGGGTGACTCGACGACTGCCTGGGCATTGGCGTCCCCGAGCTTCCAGAGATAGCAATACGAGGATTCCTTAGTCTTGTCGCCCGAGAGCGACGGCATGACCTGCCACAACACCGAATTGCCCACACAGGTAAACCCTGGTGGGTCGTAGTCGGCGTCTGCCTGCCACAGCGTGGTGGCCGTTCCGTCGAGCTTCCCCTCCGTGCTGGAAAAGCGTGCGGCATAGAGCGACCATTCATGCGTGAGGTAGTCGAGCTCAATCCACGCATACACCTCATCGGAGCAGCGCACATCATAGATCACGACCGTGTGGCTGTCTCCCATGACGTCGGGAACGACCTCGGAGAGCGTCCCGTCCTCCGACGAGAACGCACATCCCTTGACCATGGGAAATGCCGATGACCCCGCCTGAGTTACAGGTATCCATGTGCTCGTCGCCTCGTGAAGCACGCTGTCAAGCGGAAGGCTCCACTCTGCCAGGTCCTGCAGCTCCAGCTCGTCCTCTTCGTACTCCTCTATGATGTTGATGGCCGCATCCTCGTCGACGACCATCGGTTCCGGTACCACATGTTGCTCGGGATTGGTACACCCGGGCAACACGCCAATCGCCGTGCCCGCAACCGTGGCAATGCCTGTCGCGCGCAGAAAACCACGTCGAGAGATGCTCGGCAACCGCATGCTAGGCAATCGCACGTGCCTTCTCCTGAGCTTTGCGCAGGGCAATGGTCAGCTGGTCTGCGCACGACGTTCCGCGATTGTTGCAGTTGTTCCCAGCGAGCAGTGCCACGACCTCGTCGACTGGCCTTCCCGCCACGAGCTTGGCAACCGCCTTTCCGTTGCCGTTGCAACCGCCGTCAAACACGACGTTGCCTACGGTGTTGCCGTCGTCGGAGACCTCGACGTGGATGTTGCGCGGGCACACGCGCCGCGGCGTAAAGTCAAGAGCGTACATGCATACCTCCGAATCACTTCTGTGTGTGAAACTTATTCGTTAGTCGCTAGTCTTCCCAAAACTCAGCTCTTCCAAGCGGTCGAACACCACGTCGATGCGCTCGAGGAATGCGCGCGGGTCAAAGATCTGGTCGAGCTCTGCGGGGCTCAGGCAGCAATCCGCATCCTCATCCAAGCGCTCGCGCAGCGTCGCTCCCGCACGGGCCTGCTGGACGTCATCCCACACTGCCATGGAGTTTCGCTGCACGATCTTGTACGCGTCCTCGCGCGAGAGTCCCTTGTCGACCAGCGCGAGGAGTACCTTGCTCGAGAAGATGAGCCCACGCGTGCTGTTGAGGTTAGCTTCCATACGCGCGGGGTAGAGAACGAGTCCGTCAATGATGCGAATGAGGCAGCGCAGCATGTGGTCGAGTGCAATGAAGCTGTCCGCGAGTGCGACGCGCTCGTTTGAGCTGTGGCTGATGTCGCGCTCATGCCACAGAGCCACGTTGTCGAAGGCAACCTGTGCGTTGGCCTTCACCACGCGCGAGAGACCACAGACCTTCTCGACCGTGATGGGGTTGCGCTTGTGCGGCATGGCCGAGCTACCCTTCTGCCCACGTCGGAACGGCTCCTCGGCCTCGAGCGTATCGGTCTTCTGGTGATTGCGCACCTCGAGCGCAAGGCGCTCGCACGTCGCCGCCGTTGTCGCGAGCACGCCTGCAAGGTAGGCATGGTGGTCGCGACTCACGACCTGCGTGGACAACGGGTCGCCGGAGAGCCCCATGTGCTCGCAGACGTACTTCTCGATGAAGGGGTCGATCGAGGAATAGGTTCCCACCGCTCCGCTGATGGCACCTACGGCAACCTGCTTGCGCGCGTCGAGCAAGCGATCCAGGTCGCGCCGCAGCTCCCACGCCCAGCTGCCGAACTTCATGCCAAACGTCATGGGTTCCGCATGGATGCCATGAGTACGCCCCACGCAGAGCGTGTCGCGCTCCTCGAACGCGCGCCGACGGCAAATCTCGCCCAGCTCGCGCACGTCCTCGATGATGAGGTCCGTCGCCTGCGCGAGTTGGTAGCACAGTGCCGTGTCGCCGAGGTCGGAGCTTGTCATGCCGTAGTGGACCCAACGGCTGGGCTTCGGCGCACCTTCGGGTACGTCGGCATCCACATAGCTGCCCATGTTGGTAAGAAACGCAATCACATCGTGATTGGTGACTGCCTCAATGGCATCGACCTCGTCAACGTTGAAGGAGGCATGCTCGCGAATCCACGTCGCCTCCTCGGGCGTGATGCCAATGCGACCCATCTCCGCATGAGCCTCGCAGGCGAGGACCTCAATCTCCTGCCAGATGGCGTACTTGTTCTCCAGCGAGAATATGTGTCCCATCTCGGGACGTGTGTATCGATCGATCATGTGCGTTCCCTTCGTATGATGCTTCTGATTTATGCCGTGGCGAGCGCTGCGCGCGCCTCTGCGAGCTGCGCGGCGACGGCATCATTGCCCGTGCCACCATAGGTCGTGCGCGCGCGGGCGATGGCAGCTGGATCGAGCGTTCCCATCACGTCCTCATCAAAGAGGTCGCTTGCCTCGCGCAGCTCCGCCAGACTCAGGTCCTCCAGACCGCAACCGCGACGCTCGCAATCCAGCACGAGCTTTCCCACCACGGCATGGGCCTCACGGAAGGGCATGCCGCGCTTGGCCAGATAATCCGCCACGTCGGTCGCCGCCGAGAATCCCGTCCCCGCCTCAGCAAGCATGCGGCCCTCGTTAACCCTCATGGTCTGGAGCATGCCCGCCATAATGGCCATGCAATCTCCAAGCGTGCGCGCCGCGTCAAGCGGGCCCTCCTTGCACTCCTGTAAATCCTTGTTGTACGCGAGGGGCAGCGACTTGCAGGTGGTAAGCAGCGCCATGAGGTCGCCGTACACGCGGCCCGTCTTGCCACGTGTGAGCTCGGCGAAATCCGGGTTCTTCTTTTGCGGCATGATGGAACTACCCGTCGAGTACGAATCGCTGAGTGTGATGAACCCGAACTCGGAGCTGCTCCATAGGACAATCTCCTCGCACAGGCGCGAGAGGTGCATCATGCTCACGGCACACGCGTATTCGAGGTCAAGCAGGTAGTCGCGGTCGCTCACGGCGTCGAGGGAGTTAGGAATCGCTCGCGCAAACCCCAGCAACTCCGTTGTGCGAGCGCGGTCGAGCGGGTACGTCGTTCCAGCAAGTGCCGCGGCACCGAGCGGGTTGGCGTCAGCTGCTACGAGCGCCGCCCGCAGACGCGTCGCGTCGCGTGTGAACATCCAGAAGTACGCCAGCATGTGGTGCGAGAAGAGCACCGGCTGGGCATGCTGCAAATGCGTATAGCCCGGCATCACGACGTCGAGATTCTCTTCCGCAACGTCTGCAAGCACGCGACGCAGCTCACGGTTGCCCTCGAGCAGCTCGGCGCAGAGGTCCTTGGCGAGCAGGCGGATGTCAGTGGCAACTTGGTCGTTGCGCGACCGTCCCGTATGGAGGCGCCCACCCGCTGCGCCGATGCGCTCGGTAAGCACGCGCTCGATGGCCATGTGTACGTCTTCGTCATTGATGTCCCAAGCAAACGTGCCGTCCTCGACCTCGCACGCTATCTGCTGCAAGCCCTCGACGATGGCCTTGCGGTCAGCATCGCTTATGATGCCCTTCTCTGCGAGCATCGTCGCGTGAGCAATCGACCCGCGAATGTCCTGCTGCGCCATGTTTTTGTCAACCTCGAGCGATGCCCCAAACTCCTGGGTGAACGCATCGACGCCACCCTCGAACCTTCCGCCCCACAATGCCATGCCCTGCTCCTCACTTCGGGTACGCGGCTATTCTACTAAATGACGGCAAAAAGGTACCTGGTACCTTTTTGCCGTCCGCACGGTTCGCTTATTGGCCGCAGGCGCCTACTCGACCGTCTGCAGACCCGAACCAGGTCCCTGCACACGACTCCATGTCTTGCTCTGCAGGCCATGGAGCACGATGAAGCCCTCGGCGAAGGACTGGTCGAAGGTATCTCCCTCGTCGTACGTCGCGAGGTTGTAGTCGTACAGCGCGTAGTCGGAGCGCAGGCCGTCGACGAAGATGCCGCCCTTGCAGAGCTTGATGCGCACCTCGCCGCTCACGAACTTCTGCGTGTAGGCGTTGTAGGCATCGATGGCGCACCGGCTCTGGCTGTACCATAGGCCGCGATACACCGTGGAGGCCCACTCGGTGTCAAGCTTTGCCTTCTGCTTGAGCGTCTCGGCGTCGAGGCACAGGCGCTCGAGAGCGTTGTGCGCTTCGATGAGAAGCAGCGCTGCCGGGCACTCGTAGCATTCGCGGCTCTTGATGCCCACGACGCGGTCCTCGATCATGTCAATGCGGCCGTAGCCGTTACGACCGGCAATCTCGTTCGCGGAGATGATGAGGTCGAGAAGCGGCATGCGCTCGCCGTTCAGCGAGACGGGAATGCCGGCCTCAAAGCCGATGACTACGGTCTCGGGCTCGTTCGGGCAGTCCTCGGGATTGTTCGTCATCGTCCAGATGTCCGCTGGAGGCGTGTTCCATGTGTTCTCGAGCACACCGCACTCGATGGCGCGACCCCACAGGTTGTCGTCGATGGAGTAGGGCTTCTTCTTGGTGGTGGGTACGGGCACGCCGTGGGCCTCTGCCCATGCCATCTCGGAATCGCGCGTGGTGAGGTCCCACTCACGAACGGGCGCGATAATCTTGAGCTCCGGGTCGAGCGCACGGATGCAGGTCTCGAAGCGTACCTGGTCGTTGCCCTTGCCTGTGCAGCCATGCGCCACGTACTTCGCGCCATACTGATGGGCCACGTCCACCAAGTGCTTGGAGATCAGGGGGCGGCTCAAGGCGCTGAGCAGCGGATAGATGCCCTCATACTTGCCGTTCGCCCAAATCGCCTTGGAGAGGATCGTCTGCGCGTACTCTTCGCGCATGTCGATGGCCTCAGAGGCGATGGCACCCATGTCCAGGGCCTTCTGCTTAATCCAACCAAGGTCCCTCTCGTCCTGGCCCACGTTGCCACAGATGGCAATGACGTCCATGTTGCGCTCCACCTGGAGCCACTTGACGATAACGGACGTGTCGAGGCCTCCCGAGTATGCGAGGACCACCTTTTCTTTCTCTGCCATGTCTCTGCCTTTCTTATTGTGTGCATGGTGCGTCGATTCTAGCGTATTCGCTACGATGGCGCGTCGTAAGCCAAAAGAAGCACTGCCCCGAAACCTGCGGGTAACGTGAATGAGACGGACACACTATAGAGAACTACTTTATCCGTTCGCCAAAACCTACGGGTAACGTGGGCGAGGTAACGTGGATGACGTGAGTGACGTGGACGCGGTAATGTGGATGACGCGCGGATTGCGACGGGAGGCGGGAGGCTGGGCACGAAAGCGGCGGGACGGTCGGATACCAGCACCCATCCCGTCGGCGGTTCGGTATGTTCTTGCAAGCATTTGGGAAGTATAATCGCATAGTGAAAAATCTCGTCGATTGGCTCAATGTGAAGCGTTATCTGCGTCTCTTTGCTCTCTACATCGCCATAGCGGTTGCCGTGGTGCTCCTTTATGCGCCATGGGGACTTGCCCTGCGCCCCACCGACTACTCGCTGCTGCGCGCAGGCCTCAGCATCATAGGTGCCATCGCGCTCGCGGGCACCTTCGGCGCAGGTACCTACCTTGCTCTCAAGGACCCGGACGAGCACCTGCTTGCCCCCGCCGAGGTCGTGGACGAGGACGAGGTCATCCCCGTCCTGCGCGACTATGTGGAGACCCCTTACGTCGGTGGCATCGCAGCCGACGTCATCGAGCAAGTGCAGAGCTCAGACCGCAAGCGGCGGCGCCTTCAGAAGTACATTGGTCAGCAATTCAGCGAGGGCAGCATCACGTGGGATCGATTCGCGGGGCTGGTTGACCAGGCACACCACACCATCATTCGCAACGCGGCGCTCGTCGCAAACAACGTCCAGACCTTCGACCGCGAGGGATACGCCAAGGATCTGGCAGACCTGCGACGCAGGGACAACGAGCTGCAGCGGCAACAGGTCGCGGTATACGAACAGTCGCTCGCCCACATGCGCGAGATAATCGCTGCGAACGAGCGCATGCTCCTTGAGCTGGGCAAACTTGAACTTGAGCTGAGCAAGCTCAACGCCGGCAGCACGCTCGAGAGCAACGAGGGAACCATCGACGAGCTCACAAGGCTCATCGAGGAGACCAAGTACTACGGTTAGACCATCAACTACGGTTGGTTCATCCCATCGACGAGGAGGAAGCAATGGGAAAGAAGCGTATCATCACCGGACTAGTCGTGGGCCTCATAGTGATCAGCGCACTTGTGTTTGGCATACTCTTCCTTACACGCAATACTGGAAAGACCGAGCGCACCATCAGCACCGAGACCGCACAGGCGAATCTGGCCGAAATGGTGAGCAGAATTGACCCCACCACCTCGACGCCGACCAAGTCATCCATCGAGTACACAGAGGACAACTTGGACGCCGAAGAACTTCCTGACCTCGACAAAAACGACGTGGCGGTCAAGGCAACCACGGACCTCTACGCGGAAATCTGGTCCTCTCCCGAGAAGGCGGGCCAAGGGACCGACGGATGGATGCGCGAGATGGCCGAGGCCTTCAACACCTCCGGCGCAGAAGTCGATGGCAAACCGGCGAGCATTCAGCTGCGCAGCATGAGCAGCGGCCTTGCCGTTGACTACATCGCCACCGGGAAGGAGTCTCCTGACGGCTACACGCCCTCCAACATGCTGTTCGTCGACCTGCTCTCGGCACGCGGCGTAAAGACCGACGTCGTGCGCGAGAAGATGGTGGGCAACGTCGCAGGCATCCTGCTCGATCAGGAACACTATGATGCCGTACTCGAGAAGTACGGCACCGTCGACCTCAAGTCCATCACGGAGGCCGTCGGAGCGGGCGAGCTCACCATGGGCTATACCAACCCCTTCACCAGCAGTACCGGTCTGAACTTCCTCATATCATGCCTGCTGCGCTACGACCGCAACAACCCCCTTTCCGAGACGGCAACCGAGGGATTCCTTAAGTTCCAGTCCAACGTGCCCTTCGTCGCCCTCACCACCGTCCAGATGCGCGATGCAGCAGAGCGCGGCTCGCTGGATGGCTTCGTGCTCGAATGGCAGCTCTACCAGAACGACCCGTCTCTCTCGGCGAACTACGTCTTCACGCCCTTTGGCTACCGTCACGACAACCCGCTGGTCGCCTGCCCTGCAGCAAGCGCCGACGAGCGCCAAGTCCTCGAGCTCTTTGCCCAGTATTGCGAAACCAACGGGGCCGATCTTGCCAAGCGCTACGGATTCAACGGCAAGGATGACTACGTCAGCGAGCTGCCGCCGACTACAGGCGAGACGCTCGTTGCCGCGCAGAACCTGTACAAGAAGAACAAGGACACTGGCCGCACCGTCGTCGCCGTCTTTGTGGCTGACGTCTCGGGGTCGATGAGCGGCGCCCCGCTCAACGAGCTGCAGTCGTCACTCATCAACAGCATGCGCTACATCAACTCGGACAACTACGTTGGTCTCGTCTCGTACTCCGACTACGTGACCATCGAGCTTCCCGTTGCACAGTTCGACCTCAACCAGCAGGCATACTTCAAGGGCGCAGTCGAGAGTTTGCGCGCCGCGGGAGGCACCGCAACGAACGACGGCATCATCGTCGCTGCCGACCTCGTCGAGAAGGCCATTGCCGACCTGCCGGATGCCAAGCCCATGATCTTCCTGCTCTCCGACGGGGAGGCGAACGCCGAGATGGTCTCCTTCGAGGATATGAAGGCCGTCATCGGCGGGTTGCGCATTCCCGTCTACACCATCGGTTACAATGCAAACATCGCGAAGCTGCAGCAGATCAGCAGCATCAACGAGGCGGCAAGTATCGACGCAACGAACGATGACGTTACGTATCAACTCAAGAACCTGTTTAACGCTAACATGTAGGATGGTTTAGCCACGCGCGTCCGTCGATTCATGTACGTCGACGAGAGCCAGCACGTGACACTCGCACAGAAAGGAAGGCAACCATGTCGTTTGACCTCGAGATTCCCGAACCCGAGGAAGTAAAGGCCAAGGTAGAGCAGGAGCTTGCGGTCCCCGAGGACCGAGCGCAGCTCATCGATAGCACCGCCCAAAAGAAGGGCGAGGAGATTCTGAGCGTTGACCTCGACTCGGTGCAGAGCCGCCGAGAGATCACGCACGCCGTCGAGGAGCTCGGTTCCGACCTCGTGCACAAGTCATCCGCAAAGAACGACATCCTCGCCAAGCGGATGGCCGAACTCTCGCGCTCGGGCAGCGAGTCGGGCGACGTCGCAAGAGGCCTTGAGGATCTCGCCATCAAGATGCGCGACCTTGATCCTTCGGGCATCGACTTCATGAAGCGCGGCGCTATGGGCAAGCTCTTCAATCCTGTGCGACGTTACTTCGATCGCTACAAGACGGCCGACGCCGAGATTGCAGAGATCGTAAAGTCTCTGGACAAGGGCCGCGACACCCTGCGCAAGGACAACGTGACCCTCGAGCTCGAGGCAGGCTCCATGCGCGAGCTCACTAAGCAGCTCAACCAGCGCGTGGCAATGGCAACCGACCTCGATGCGTACCTGACCGACGCGGTGGAGCGCTACCGCGCCCAGGGCGGTGACGAGGACAGGATTCGTTTCTTGGAGGAGGAGGTTATCTTCCCCCTGCGCCAGAAGATCATGGACTTCCAGCAGCTGCTCGTGGTCAACCAGCAGGGCATCGTCGCCATGGAGGTCATCCGCAAGAACAACCTCGAGCTCATTCGCGCCGTTGATCGCGCCGAGCATGTCACCGTGGCGGCACTGCGCACGGCCGTCACCGTCGCAGGCGCCCTCTACAACCAGCGCATCGTACTCGAGAAGGTGCAGGCACTCAATGCAGCCACCAACGACATGATCAACGCGACCTCGCGCATGCTTCGCGAACAGGGCGTGGCCATTCAGAAGCAGGCAACCGATGCTGCCATCTCGCCCGAGACGCTCAAGGCCGCCTTCCAAGACACGCTTGCAGCTCTCGACGACATCACCGATTACAAGCTCAAGGCCCTGCCACAGATGCACCAGACCATCGAGGAGTTCCGCATCATCGCCGAGGAAGGCGAAGCGCGCCTACAGCAGATGGAGGACGCCGGGAGCTTTACCCTGAACCCTGGCCCCGACCAGCGCCGACTCCACGACTAGACTCCCAGGGTTCCACGACCATCACGTCCCAGGGCTCCCCGGCCGCGCGCTTCACCTGCGCGGCCGGGGCGTGTTCCTTTGCTTTGGCAAACAGGTACACTCTTGCAATAAACAATGCAGGTCAACCAAACACCGTGGTTGACCTGCTGATTTACGTGGTGGGCCGTCAGGGTCTCGAACCCTGGACCTTGGGATTAAAAGTCCCCTGCTCTGCCTACTGAGCTAACGGCCCGCTTGAACTATGATAGCACTAACTGCACTCTAGTAGTTGATGACCTGCTCCTCAAAATAGGATTGCGGATGGTTGCAGGCCGGGCACACCTTGGGAGCCTTCGGCCCCACATGCAGGTGACCGCAGTTGAGGCACTTCCACACCTTAACGCCTTCGCGCTCGAAGACCTCGCCCTTTTCCACGCGCTCGACGAGCTTAAGATAGCGCTCCTCGTGGGCCTTCTCGATGTTGGCAACCAGACGGAACTTCGCGGCAATCTCCTTGAAGCCCTCCTCGTCGGCGACCTTCGCGAACTCGGGATACATGCAGGTCCACTCTTCGTTCTCGCCCGCAGCAGCATCCTTGAGGTTGGTCAGCGTCTCGGGCACAGCACCATCGTGCAGATACTTGAACCACATCTTGGCGTGCTCACGCTCATTGCCCGAGGTCTCAGCAAAAATCTGAGAGATCTGGACAAAGCCATCCTTCTTTGCCCGGCTTGCGTAGTAAGCGTACTTGTTGGTTGCCTGAGACTCACCGGCGAAGGCAGCCTCGAGGTTCTTCTTTGTTTGAGAATTCTCGAAATCGACGGCCATGCTACCTCTCCTCTCGTAGGAAACTATACGTGCCAACCAGCGAGAATCACAGGCCAACACGCAATTGGTGTCATTCTACCCACGACGTCTAGACCTGTCCATAGCCCCTTTTGCGCCTATTAATCTGCCAACATACCTGCAACGGCGACTTTTCCCGAACGAGCGCAGCAGCCTTGTCGCGACCTTTTGCGCCCATCAATCTGCCAACATACCTGCAACGGCGCCCCAGCGTCACGACCCTCCCGTCTTGCCACGTATCCGCGGCTACCACTTCGACCATCACTTCTGAGGATGTACAATTTCGATCATCCACAGAGGGGGACTATGTACAATTGCCGGGTCAGATTGTACATAGTCCCCCTCTCAGAATGACCCGAATTGTACATCCTCAAATGTCATATGTCGGTATGTGACATCACGGCGTCGACTTTCCGCCGCAAGCGATGCGTTTCTCTACGGACGGTCACCTCAGCCAAGGTCTAAACACCTCAAACAACGTGCGCTGACGGTTGATGAATTCTTTACTGCTACCAAGGCGCACAAATCGCTTGGTAAAGGACGGCCCCTCATGCTGTGCGATGACATGGACAATTCGTGCCGCACTCTTCATAAACGCCGACCTTGTCCTCACATCGTCATAGTTCAATCTGAACTCACGGTAACCAAGCGTCTGATAATCGAGTGATCGCACGTGATCAATCTGGGGATTCTCCCCCTCGTTGTGTATCTCGCCCACATATTCGACCACCGATCGATACTTCCCCATCGTGAAGTCCGGAGTAATCGTTCGCCCGCCAATCGCTTGTCGCTCGTCAGGTGTAAGTGCCAGAGATTCGTTGGCCGAGAACTCCGTCAGCTGCAGCCCACCATACAAGTCCGGAAAGAAGAGGGCGGGTCCCATGAGCGACTCTTGCGGCGATCCGGAGTTGTCATACGCCATCGAAGCAACTTCCCTCGCGAGCGCCAGTCCCGCTTCGCGCCCATCTTTTTCCAACTCGTTGACGAGCGTCTTTACGTCCAGCCACGGCATTGTCCTATAGAAGACCTTACCGGTATGTGGATTGAGCGGATCATGCGTGTAGGTACCACATAATTCAAGGCATAGCTTGAGCAGCATGAGCTTTGCCTTCGTATGCGTCATCTTGTCTGTACGCACAAGCTTGGAGAGTCGACCGGCCATCCCCAGCACCACGTTCGTTGCGCTCATCACATATACCCCAGTGGATTCCGGCACCAGCCGACTCGGGTTCTCCTTGTCTTGGGAGGTGAGCCGTAGAAATGGCTTTGCACCCCTCGGGCGCGTCAACACCCTACAATCCACGCGTTGCGATCGAATGCGATTCTTCGCACAAGGTACCACGATGCCCAATTTGTCCTCATCACGCACATACATGTAACCCAAGAGCTTGGAGATGCCCAATCGATCCTGCCGAAAGTATCTGAGCGAGAGCGCTTCCGGTTGCATGTAATCACATGACTCTAGCGCCAGGCCATTCGACTTGCCTGCGGCTGCTCGCAGCAGCATCAATGAGTATCTATCGTCAAGAAAAATGTTCATGAAGCTAGACTACCTTGGCGACATGCCCATAATTGTGACCTTCTTGGCCAAGGTGACAGTAATTTCCCGGATATTACTCACCAATTGAGCGAAAAACAGCCTTTCGCAGGTAGGAATATCTATGAAATAACTCTCTCTTCACATTAGCACCTCCCATCTCGCACAGTCATTCACGGTAAACGGTAGTTATTCTGCCCTAAGCGTCAGTATTATGTCTTTAGGCCATACTATTTCGATATTTATATACAGAAGCGGTTTTCTACAAATGTTTGACCCACGTTGGGCAGGACCGTGCTGGGTAGGCATGCGTTGGGTAGGCCCGTGCTGGATAGGACTGTGCTGGACAGTCCCACGCTGGGAAGGCCCGTGCTGGATAGGACAGTGCTGGCTAGGTCCGCGTTGGGTAGGCCCGTACTGGGCCACATATCGTCGCAGTAGTCGCCTGGCAAGCTCAATGCAGCCAATGACCAGATCATTACGTAAGAGAAAATCACTGTCCCAGGCTCATTACCTCTGCGGGAACTTTTGAGAGAATCGCCGCTTCAAGCCCATCACTTCTGAGGATGTGCAATTTCGATCATCCACAGAGGGGGACTATGTACAATTGCCGGGTCAGATTGTACATAGTCCCCCTCCCAGAATGACCCGAATTGTACATCCTCAATCGTTATTGCCCTGCAGGGGCGCTATGAGGAAAAGGGCGGGGTAAGGCGGGCAGAAAGGCCGGAACGGACGTCGGAGCGGGTACTGAGGGTAAGGCGGGCGGAAACAGGCGACTTGTCACATAAAAGGAGAGCGCCCCCGGCCGATGGGCTCAGGGACGCTCCGAATGTTCGGCGAAACAAGTTCGGCGGTACGCGCCGGTCGGCACGAACCTACGAACTCGCCCTAACTGTTGACTTAGCGCTCGCCGGATGCGCGACGATCCTGGTACTCCTGCGCCAGACGCTGCTGCACGTCGTGCGGCACCTGCTCGTAGCCGCTGACCTCGAGCTCGAACTCGCCGGTACCGCGCGTGAGGGAGCGCAGACGCGTCGCATAGTCGGTGACCTCAGCGTACGGCACGGTGGCCTCAACGCAGGTCTCGCCGGCACCAGCGGCAGCCATGCCCTCGACGCGGCCGCGGCTCGCCGAGATATCGCCCATCACGGCACCCGCGTAGCTCTCGGGCACGGTAATCTTCATGTGGGCCATGGGCTCGAGCAGCACGGCGTCGGCACCCTTGATGGCATCCTGGAAGCCCAGACGCGCAGCCGTCTTGAAGGCCATCTCGTTGGAGTCAACGGGGTGGAACTGACCGTCGTACACAGCGACCTTCACGTCGATGACGGGATAGCCAGCAAGCACGCCACCGCGCATGGTCTCCTGCACGCCCTTGTCGATGGCAGGGATGAAGCCGCGCGGGATGGCACCGCCCACGACTTCGTCGAGGAACTCGTAGCCCTCGCCCGGATTCGGCTCGATGCGCAGGCGGCAGTCGGCGAACTGGCCGGAGCCACCGGTCTGCTTCTTGTGGCGACCATGGCCGGTGGAGGTGCGACGGATGGTCTCGCGATACGGAATGCGCAGCTTGACGGTGTGAGCAGTAACGCCGGTACGGTCCTCCAGGCGCTCGAGCAGGACGCTGACCTGCGCCTCACCAATGGCGGAGATGACCGTCTGACCGGTCTCCTCGTCGCGCTCGACCTTGAGGGTGGGATCGGCGTCGGAGCTGCGCTCGAGGAAGGCGTACAGCTTGCCCTCGGTACCGCGCTGATCCGGCTCGATGGCGATGCGATACAGGCTGTTGGGGAAGCGGAACGCGGCGGCCTCGACCTTGCCCGTGACGGAGAGCGTATCGCCCGTGAGCGCGTCGAGCTTCGGCACGACGACGATGTCGCCAGCGGCTGCGGACTTGACGTCGGCCGTCTCACGGCCGGTCATCACATACAGGTGGCCGAGACGCTCGGACTTGCGAGTGCGTGCGTTGGTGAGCTCGGCACCCGGCGTGATGGTGCCAGAAAGGACCTTGATGAAGGAGAGCTTGCCGTTCTGAGGATCGTTGAGGCTCTTGAACACGAACGCCACGGGGCGATCGTCGTCCGGGTCGATGTCGAGCTTCTCGCCGTTGATCAGCGGGATGCGTCCGAAGTCGGCCATGGTGGGGAACCAAGCGACGACGGCGTTGAGGAACGAGATGATGCCCTCCTCCTTGACGGCAGCGCCGGCAAAGACGGGGACGAAGATGCGCTCGCGAATAGCAGTGGAGAGGCAGTTCTCGATGTCTTCCTGCGTGACTTCCTCGCCCTCGAGGTATGCCATCATCACTTCGTCGTCAGCCTCGGCCACGAGGTCGATAAGGGTCTCGTGCGCTTCCTCGGCGGCGTCGGCATACTCGGCAGGAATCTCTTCCTCGACGACCTTGCCCTTCTCGAGGTGACGAGCCTTCATGTGCACGACGTCAATGACGCCCTTGAAGTCGGCCGCAGTGCCCATGGGAATGGTGACGGCACCGACGTTGTTGCCGAAGCGCTCCTTGCAAAGGTCAAGAGCGGTATCGAAGTCGGCCTCGGGCTTGTCGAGGCGGTTGATGAAGACGGCGCGGGCCAGCGAAAGATCCTCGGCGGCATACCACAGACGCGTGGTGGTGGTCTGCGGACCGTCATTGGCATCCACGACGAAGAGGGCCGTCTCGGCCGCGCTCATTGCCGTATATGCATCGCCCACGAAGTCAGGATAGCACGGTGCGTCTAGGACATTGATGCGGGTGCCATTCCACTCGATCGGCGCCATGGTCGTCGAGATGGAGAAACCGCGCGCGCTCTCCTGCGCATCGTAGTCGAGGGTGGGCTTGGTACCGGCGTGCCCCCCCAGACGAGAGGTCTTGCCGGACAGATGAAGCATGGCCTCGGCGAGCATGGTCTTTCCCACGCCGCCTTGGCCAACTAGAACCACGTTTTTGACCTGCTGTTCCTTTGCCATATGAACCTCCTCTGCTCAAGGTCATTCGCACATAGAGTTCAGCATACACGTGTTGACTTGCGCGCGGAACCACATATCGGGGAGCGGTGCAACGCGTTGCGCCACGGCCGTCCGTTGCTGCCGTGGCACCGCTCCGATGCCCTTCTTGCTGCGAGAAAGGCGTCACCTCGGGTTATTCGACGTCCTCGTCTGCCCAGGCCTCGGCGTCTGCGCCCTCATCGACCGGCTGGACCTCTTCCTCCTCCGACGCCTGCTCGCCGGAATACGAGTCCTGCACGTCCCACACGTCTCCGCTGTACGCATCGACCGTCACGGTGTAGTGCGCGTCGTCGAAGTCGAACTGGACCACGTAGTGCGGCGCGTCGCCGCCGACCTTGAGCTCCGCCCATGCGTTGCGGACGTTGTTGTTGTCGGCAGCCTCGGCCACGGCGCAGTTGATGGCCTCCTGCTCGCTGAGCATCGGCTCCTCGGCCTGAGCCTCAGGGGCTGCGGGCGCCTGCGACGTGGACTGCGTCGTGGTCTGGGCCGTCGTCTGCTGCTGGGGTGCCGCGGCGGACCTGTTGAAGAGACGACCGACCAAGCCGCTTCCGAAGGCGACCGCCGCGACGATGGCCAGCGTGGCCACGACGCCGATGACGACGCCCTTCGTGGTGGAGGATCCACGCCTGTCATCGACCGCCATCTGGGGTCGGCGCGTGCGGGGGTTCTGTCGGCGAATCGTGGGGTCGTTGTTGCTCATGGTTGCGTTCCTTCCTTTGGCATGTCGTTGTTCTGGTGAATAATATGTTAACGGAGCCGCGTGGTCTCACGTCCACATGACCTCCACGCCCGCGCGACGAAGGCGTGATCGAAGGGGCGTCTTCCCTTTCGATCGCGGGGACACTCCCCTTTCGATCACTTGCGCTACACTTAGGGGCATGGGATACAAGACGTACACATGCCCGATCGCCAAGCGCTGCGGTGGCTGCGAGCTGCTCGCGGTACCATACGACTTGCAGCTCAAGCGCAAGCAACAGGCGATGAAAGAACTCTTCCGCGAAGTCTGTGCCCAAGACGCTCTCGCCGTTGACCCCATACGCGGCATGGACGTGTCGCTCGCCTATCGCCACAAGGCGGCGACACCCTTCGCGCCTGGTTCGCGTGCAACGGGTGGCAGGATGCGCTGCGGCTTCTACGAGCGGGGCACGCATCGTATCGTCTACTGCAAAGAGTGCCTCGTCGAAGCAAAGGGAGCCCGACGCATTCTCTGCGATGTCGCCCGCGTGGCGGACGAGCTTCACATCCCTGCCTATGCGGAGGACCGCGGCCGCGGCGTGCTGCGCCATGCCGTCGTGCGCATGGGCTATGCGACGCATGATGTGCTGCTCACCATAGTGACCAACGGGACGACCCTCCCCCATGCAGAGCGATTCGTGCAACGTCTGCGCAGGCTTCACCCCGAGCTCACCGTCATCGTGCAGAACGTCAACGACCGACGCACGAACGCGATTCTCGGCACACGCAACCGCACGCTCTTCGGCCCCGGCGTCATGCACGACAAGCTGCTCGGCTGTACATTCGAAATCGGTCCCACGAGCTTCTATCAGACCAACCCCGCCCAGACCGAGGTCCTGTACCGGCTCGCAATCGAGGGAATCGACAAGGACGAGGCAGGCAATCCCGAGACTCTCCTCGACGCCTACTGCGGCACGGGCACCATCGGCATCTGCGCGGCAAAGGCGGCCGAACGAGAGAATTGCTCGCTGCAGGTGATTGGCGTCGAGCTCGTGAGCAACGCCGTGGGTTGCGCACGGCGCAACGCCCGCGCCAACGACGTATCCGAGAAGTGTCGATTCGTGTGCTCGGATGCCACCGAATGGATGGCCTCGCAGCAGCGCTCCGCCGTCGACGCCGTCGTGCTCGACCCTCCGCGGGCCGGCTCGACGCCCGAGTTTCTCGCCGGCGTCGTCAGCCTCGCACCGAAGCAGGTGGTGTACGTCTCGTGCAACCCCGCGACTCAGGTGCGCGACCTTGCCACCTTGCGTGAGGGAGGATATGCCGTGCGCCGCATCATTCCCGTGGACCTCTTTCCCCACACGAAGCACGTCGAGACGGTCGTTCATTTGTCTCGCTAACGTAAAAAGAGCGGGGCACTCTCTCGGGGAGAGTGTCCCGCTTTGTGCTATCGGCGACGGCGACGCACGCCTTCGACGACGCATGCCATCGCGGGAATCAGCAGGGCCCACGACGCGACCGTGGGATCTGCGGTGCGCGGTATTTCCGTACGCCTCGTCACCGTCGTAGTGGTCGTCGATCGCGCGGGCGGAATGCCGTTGCGAGTCCACTGCGCCACGAAGGTATGGTCCTCCGTCACCGTGTACTTGTCGCCGGGGTGGTACTCCGAGCCCTTCCAGTACGTAAAGGTGCTTCCCAGGAGCGTCGGAGCAGCGATGATGGTGATCTCGTCTCCGTAGAAGTGCTCCTCGGTGACCTTGTCCTTCCTTCCGTTGATCGTTCCTCCGTTGGGATCGTACACGATAACAAACACCTGACGGAAGAAGACCTTGAGCAGCAACGACCCATCCTGCGCCACGACGCCAGAGAACGCGTCCGTGGCACGCTCGTCAAGAACGTATCGCTCCTGCTGAGGCGTCTTATCCTCATCCGTGACGCTGACGGTCGCGCCGATCGCTGTCGTGCGCCTGCTGGCGGCATCGGGCTTCTCGGCGTAAGCGCCCGCCTTCTCGTAGAAGAACTGCACGGTGTAGGGCGCTTGCGTGGGATCGGGGTCGGGATCGGGATCAGGATCTGGGTCGGGATTCACGACGTGCGTGTTCGTGACGGTAAAGCCGCCCTCGGCCTCGCCCGACACGCTCGCCTCGTAGCCGTCCGGCACGTCGTCCTCGGCGACGGTGTAGGCGACCTCCTCGCCGGACTCGCCCACCTTCGGCAGGCCCTCCCACGTGTGGGCCCAGCCGCCCTCGGCGCTGAGCTCTGCCGAGGCGACCTCCTCGCCGTCGGCGAGCAGGCTCACGGTGACGGACGCGGGGCGGATCCCGTCGGCGTCGTCGGAGTCGTCCCAAGCCTTGGTGACGGTCACGGACGTGGTCTCCGGGTCGGGGTCCGGGTCGGGGTCCGGGTTGACCTCGCGTGTGTTCGTGATGACGTAACCCGTCTCCGCTTTGCCCTCGACGGCACTCATGTAGCCCGCGACCGCATCCTCGGTGACGGTATAGGCAATCTGCGTTTCGCCGGCGTACTTGCCATACTCCTCGAACTGGAAGCACCAGCCGTCCGCTGCGCTCACAGGCTTCTGAGCGACTTCCACGCCATCGGCAAGCAGTCGCACGGTGATCGACGCGGGACGCTCCGCCTCATACCCGAGGTCGTCCCAAACCTTCTTGCCCTCAATCGTCACGACCTCGGGCGTGTGCGTGTTCTTGACGATGAATCCGGTCTCGGCACTGCCCAGGATGTCTACCGCATACGTCTTCGCAGTGTCCTCGCCGCTCAAGATGTCAGTGTGGACCTCCTGCACGGTGTACGTGATCTTCTGGCCGTACTTGTCCTTCTCGGGCAGATTCGCGAAGACGTACGCATCGTTCTCGTAGTCGCTCAACACAAAGAAGTACTTCTCGCCATTGAGCTCCTCGCCATTCGCCAGAAGTCGAATCGTCACGTAATTCGGTCGGATCTGGTCATAGTTGCCCCGGTCGTCCCAGACGCGCTGGACACGAATGCTTACCTTGCCGGGGTTGTAGGTGTTGGTTACGTCATAGCCACTCAACGTGGTGGTGTAGTTCTCGACGGCGTCCTCCGCGACGTCGTAGGCAATCTCCCTGCCGGCGTCATACTTGGACAGGCCCTCGAACTTCCAGTTCCAGCCCTCGTCCGTCGCGGCATCGCCCGAGACGACCTTCGACTGTTGCTCGATGCCATCGGCGAGCAGGCGCACGGTTATGGAGGCTGGCCGCAGCAGGTGATCGTTGCTACCGTCCACCCAAGTCTTGCCTCCCTCCACCGTCACGGTCTCGGGCGTGTGGGTGTTGGTGATGACGAAGCCGGTCGTCGCATCGCCGGTGGTATCGATCGCGTAGGTGCCGGGGCCGTCGGTCCCCGTGAGCACGTCCGTGCGTTCCTCTTCCACGGTGTAGGCGATGTCCTTGCCCTCGGCGTCCTGCTTGGGCAGGCCCGTGAAGGAGTACGCGTCGTCATCGTAGCTGCTCAGGATGACGAAGCCCTTCTCGCCGGCAACCGGCTCCCCGTTTGCCCTGAGCACGACTTTGACGAAGTCGGGGCGAATGCCGTCCTGATTCTGGGCGTCCTCCCACGCCCTGGCGACGTCCACGTGTGTCTTTCCCCTATCCAGGGTGTTTCGCACGTTGGCCCCCCGGTAGGTCGGCGCATAGTTGTCGATGGCGTCCTCGGTCACCGTATATGTGACCTTGCTGCCCTTCTGGTACACGGGCAGGCCCTCGAACTTCCATGCCCACTCGTCCCGCGCGCTCACCACCCGCTTGGCGAGCTCCTTCCCGTCGGCCCGCAAGCGCACGGTGATGGTCTTTGGGCGCAGGGCCGCGTAGTCATTCGAATCGACCCAAGTCTTGGCGCCCTCGATGGTCGTGGTCTCCGGCTCATGCACGTTGGTGATGGTGAAGTCATCCTTCGCGCTGCCGGTAACTTCGGCCTTGTAGCCGTCGACGGCATCCTCGGTGACGGTGTAGGTGATGGGCTTCCCGTCTTGGTTTGCCACGAGCTGCGAGAAGGTGCCCTTCCAGTCGTTGTTCTGGGAGAGATCCAGCTTGACGTCGGTCGTCTTGCCGTTGGCCACAAGCCAGACGGTGACGGAGTCCGGGCGCTTGCCGTCCTGATCGTCCGCGTCCTCCCAGACCTTCCGGACGCTCACGTCGATCTTGCTGGGGTTGTGTCGGTTCGTAATGGTGAAGCCCGCCGCTGCGGTTCCGCCGACCGCCGTCTCGTACGAGTCGATCGGGTCCTCGGTGAGGGTGTAGGTAACCTCTTGGCCATTCGCATAGCGATACAAGCCGTCAAACTCCCACGACCAGGAGCCGTCTTCCGCCGCCTCGATCGTCTTGGTCATGACATCTGCATCCGATCCCTCGCGCTTCACGTGCACGGTGATCGACTTGGGTCGTATGCCATCACGGTTGTTGTCGTCGTCCCAGATCTTCGTTCCGCGGAAGGGTATGGTCGCGGGCTCGTGGCGGTTGGTGATGGTGAAGCCGTTCGTGGCATCACCCTCCACCTTGGTCGTATAGCCGCTGACCGCGTCCTCGGCGACGGTGTAGGAAATGGGCTTGCCGTCCTGGTTCTTGGGGACGTCCTTGAACTCCCACTCCTGGTCGTCGGCCGTGGTGTCGTCCACCACCTTGCGCGCCACTTCCTGCGAGCCGTTCATGAGCTTCACCACGATGGAGGCAGGCCTCACGCCGTCGCGGTTCTTGTCGTCGTCCCAGACCTTCCGCACCCTGACGGTGGTCTTCTCGGTCTGCCGTTTGTTGGTAATGGTGAAGCCAGCCTTCGCGTCGCCGGTGACGGTCGGCTCCTCGTAGCCGTCGGGCGTCGCCACCTCCTTCACCGTGTAGGTGATGTCGGTACCGTTCGCCTGCTGCTCGAGGTCAGTGAAGGTGTGCGTCCAGCCCGACGACAGGCCGATCCTCACGGGGTTGCCAGTCGCTTGACCGTTGGCGTAGAGCTGCATCTGAATCGACGTCGGGCGCTTCCCGTCACGGTTGCCGCCGTCCTCCCACACCTTCGTGACGCTCACGCTCGTCTTGCCGGGATTGCGGGTGTTGGTGACGGTGAAGCCGTCAGCGGCGTTGCCCGAGACGCTGGGCGTATAGCCGTCAAGCGCGTCCTCGGTGAGGGAGTATTCGATCGCCTGTCCGTTCTGGTTCTTTGGCAGGCCGGTAAAGGTGCCCTTCCAACCGTCGCTCGCCCTGAGCTTCAGCGACTTCTCCACGTTGCCACCCTTGATGCGTACGGTGACGGACGCGGGCCGCTCGCTCTCGTGCCCGGCGTCGTTCCACGTCTTCGTCACGTTGACCTTCACGGTCTGGGGCACGCGCTTGTTGGTGATGGTGAGGCCCTCGGCAGCATTGCCCGAGACGAGCGGGTACCCCGCGACCTCGTTGTAGCCTTCGATCGCGCTGACCTCCCGTACGGAGTAGACAATCTCGTGGCCGCTCTTGTATTTGGGAAGGTTGTCCACCGTGCTCGTCCAGCCGCCGCTTGCCTCGAGCCTTATGTAATCGATTGCGTTTCCGTCGTAATCCGTCGCCTGCGACCCGTCGGCAAGAAGGTTGACGTTCACGGACTGAGGACGTACGCCGTCCTGGTTGTCCGCGTCGTCCCACTCCTTCGTGATCTGCACCGCGACCTTCTCGCGCTTATGCGTATTGGTAATGATAAAGCCGTCCGCAGCGTTACCCTCGACGTTGGTCGTATAGCCCGCGACCGCGTCCTCCTTGACGGTGTAGGCAACCTCCTGCCCGTTCGCGTACTTAGGCACGCCCGCGAAGGTCAGTTCCTGCGAGTTCCCCGCGGTATCCTCGATCTCCTTGGACGCGACTTCCTCGCTTCCGTTCATCAGGCGAACCGTCACGGATTCCGGGCGCTTGCCGTCGGTGTTGTTGTCGTCTTCCCATACCTTCGTCACCTTCACGTCCCTGACGGCCGAGGAACGCGTGTTGGTGATGGTGAAGCCCTTCTCCGCATCGCCAGAGACCGTGGACGTGTAGCCGTCGACGGAGACCTCCGCGACGCTGTAGGTGATGGGCGCGCCGCCCGCGTCGTTGATTGCCAGATTGGTAAACGCGACGGTCCAGGAGTTGCGTGCGTTGAGCGTCAGCGTACGGCCCGTCTCGGCCCCGTTGGCGAGGAGCTTCACCGACACCGACTCGGGCCGCTTGCCGTCGCGGTTGTCCGCATCGTTCCACTTCTTGGTGACCTGCACCATCGTGGTGTCGGGTTCTACGCTCGCGGGCGTATGCACGTTGGTGATGTCGTAGCCAGAGACGCTCTTCTCGTAATCGAGCACCTGGTCCTCGTCAACGGTATAGGTGATGTCGCCGCTTGCGTCGTTCTTGGGCAGGTTCGAGAAGGTCCACTTCCAGCCATTGGCAGCCGTCACCTTCTGGTGGTCCTTCTCGACCCCGTTGGCGTACAGGCGCACGATGATGCTGCCCGGGCGCGTGCGGTCGAGGTTGCGTACGTCCTTCCACGTCTTGCCGCCCGACACGGTAACGGTCTGTGGCGCGCTGGACTCGCGCGTGTTCGTGATGTCGAGGCCACTCACCGAGGAGGTGTAGCCCTCGGGCACCTCCTCCTCGAGGATGTACTCCTTGCCAATGGCGGGGTCATCCTTCTTGAACCCGAGGCTCCAGACCCAGTTGTTCTCGGCCTTTATGGTGACGGGCGATCCGGTGACCTCAGTCTTGTTGCCTTGGTCGTCCTTGTAGTAGATGTGCAGCTTCACCTCGGACGGGCGCTTGCCGTCCGCGTTGTCGTTGTCCTTCCAATACTTGGTGCCGCCGATGCCGTCGGCGATGTCGCCGTCGAGGCTGAGCCACGTGTTGATGACGTTGGAGGTGAGCTCGTAGCCGCGGAAGATGTTGTACGCCTTGCCAAACACCGAGAGGTAGCGCGGCGAGAAGGGCTGCAGCATCGCCGGCCACGAGAAGCCCGTGATGGAGTCGGTGCCAATCTTGATGAGGCCGGTGACCATCTCGGCGCCAAGGTACTCCATCTCTAGCTTCGTGGTGGCCTCGTATTTGCGCACGCCGAACTGCACGCGCCATGCCGTGAGGGCGTTATCGGGGTTGTCCTTCGCCTTGGCGAGCGCGAGGTTGAGCTTGACGTTGTTGTTGATGGTCTCATCCTTGATCCCTACCCCGTTGAGTGAGCTCTTGATGCCCGCGATCTCGGCGACGCCGGATGCCTTCAGGACGTTGCCGTAGAGGGCGTTGTAGACCGGCAGATACGGCACCTTGTTGGTGGCATCCGACGAGGCACCTCCCGCAGCGCCACCGGCCTGCGAACCGCCTTGCTGCTGCTTCACGCGACCCATCAGCATGAGCCACACGCTCTCAGGCTTCTTTGCCTCGCCAAACATGAGCCAGCGCTTGTAGATGGAGACGTCCATCACCGCGAGGTTCGTGATCTTGGTCGTGCTCCCGTCCACTTGGTAGGTGACGAGGTATTTGGTCTGGTGCGTCTTTGCCCGTGGCTGGGCCTCTCCCTCAGCCTGCGTGCTCACGGCACCGGCCGCGCTCTCCTCCACCTCGTAGACGACGGTGGGCACCTGAGGCGAGACGCTCTTGTCGTCGAGGTACTTCTGCCAAGCCTCGGTGGTCCAGTCGAGCTGCCAGAGGGCATCCCAATCGGTCACCTTGTTCTTGAGGTTCTCAATGAAGTCGACGTCGTCCTTGTCGCCCTTGTTGTAGGCGATCTTGTCGTCCTTGTCGAGCTCGCGGATGCGGTAGGTGTACTCCTGCGGGCCTTCCTCCTCGCCGCCATCCTGTCCTTCGCCTTGGTCGCCCGTGCCTTCCGCCTTGGGCTTGAAGAGCTCCACCACGTCGAACGAGCCCTTCCAGTCGCCATCCGCACTCAGCTCGATGGTCTGGACGTCGTCCCACTTCTCACCCTTCTTATCCTCGTCCTCCGCATTGGGCTTGTAGGAGTCATCGCGGCGCTGCAGACGAACCTTGATCTTTGCGGGGCGATCCTTGCCTGCGAGGTCGATGTCCCACGTCTTCTCGACCTTATGGAGCACACCGAGGGTATTGGTGATCACCGTGGTCGTCGGGTCCTCCTTCGGCTCCTCTCCCTCGGCGGCCTGCTGCTTCGCGAAGGCGTAGCCAACGAAGTAGGCCGCCTCGTGGGACTTCGCCTCGTCGCCCTCGCCGGTCGTCACGTCAAAGGTGGCGATGGGACGGTAGGACTTCTGTTCCTCGACATCCTGCTCGCCGGAGCCTTCCTCACCAGACGCGGCCGGCTTGGGGGCGTCGGCGTCGTCCGCCGCCCACACGACCTTGCCGTCCTTGCCCAGCTCGCGGATGCGATACGTGATGTCCTTGTAGGTGTCCTTCCCCGACTCGTCTGGCACGACCTCCTTTACGGGAACGGGCTTGAACTTGGCCTTCCAGCCGTTCTTCTCGTTGAGCTTTATGGTCTCCACGGTTTCCCAGGTCATCGCCTCGCTGGGGTCGTCGCCTTCGGAGCCCTCCCCCTGTGAGCTTACCTGCCGCTGCAGCACCACTTGGACCTCGTCCGGATGCTCCTCCGTGTGCTTGCCCAGCTCCCACGACTTCTGTGCGGCATAGACCTTGGTGGGAAGGTTGGTGATGACCGTCGCGGTGGTGGGGGTTTCTTGATCGGGCGTCTCCTTGGCAAATTCGTAACTCGCCTTGTACGTCGTCGACTTCTTCGAATCTCCCTCGCCGACCTCGAAGGTCGCCGTACCGGCCTGCTTGCCATCGCCGGATACGCCCTCGTCGCCCCGCCGATACACGACCTTTCCGTCCTTGTCCAGCTCACGGATGCGGTAGTTCGTCAGGGCGTCAGTCGCACGCACGGGGGCAAAGGTTCCCGTCCACTCCTCGACCTCGCCTTGTTCGCCTTCCCCGCCCTCGTCTGGCTTGAGGGTGATGGTCTCGAGTTCCTTCCAGACGACCTTGCCGTTCTCGTCCGTCGTGCGATGCTGGAGTTGCGCCTTGACCGACGACGGATGTTGGATTCCCTCGTCGCCCTTGACCCAGCGCGTCGCCACCGTGAAGGTCCTCACCTCGCAGTTGAGCAACGTAACGGTGGCCTGATGCTCGTCCACTGCCTTCCAGACCTTCTGGCGCTGCGTGGTGTCGAGCTGCGAGGTCTCCTCGGTGAGGTCGAGGCGCGCGAGCAGGCGCTCCTCCATGCTGTCTACCGGCAGGTCATACGCGAAGTTCGGGTCCGTCGTCCCCAATCCGAGTTGCCAGTTCTCGGGCAGGAAGCCTGTGGGCACGATCGTCTCGTTCAGCCTGATGTAGGAGTACCTGTCCACGCCCTCGACGTCCTTGACGCCCAGGTTGATGACGCCCCTCCAGTCCTCCGACTTCCGAAGCTTGAGCTTTCCCTCGCGCGGATTCGCCGTCGATTGTCCGCCGAGCTCGAGCTTGTACTCAATCTCCAACTCCTCCGGCTGCGTCGTCCCCTCCGGCCAGGTCTTCTGCACGAAGAGGGGACGATACGGCTCGTTGGTCACGCGCAGGATGAATTGGCCCTTCTTGATGAGGTCCGCATAGTCGAGCCGCGTCGTCAGGTTGATCTTGAGCGTGAAGGGCTCGTCATCCGCGCGCTCGTTGGCGTACGTGTCGAGCACCGTTTCTACCGCCTCGGACGGAATGGGCGGCTTACGGGCCTCCCACTGAGTCGCGCGATAGCCCGCGGCCGCATCTTCGTAGAGCTCGACGCGACCAGAGAAGTTCTGGGGCAGGTACAGGCGTGCGCGATACTCGTCTTTGGACAACGTGACCGTGCCGTTGCTGACGCAATTCTCCGTCGCGGCATCAAAGAAGGCGTAGCGAATCTTCACCGCATCAGGATGCTTCGCCATCTTGTCGTCCCAGTGCTTGTCGATCTCGATGGAGTTGGCAATGCTCTGCAGCAGGACGTATGTGTGGTCGCGACAGTCGTCAACGCGCTTGTCGAAGGACGATATGCCCTCCTCGATGTATTCGCGCGAACCGTACGCTACGCCGATGTCGTCGCCGAGGCGGAGGTCGCCATTGCTGTCGAAGCTCCAGCCGTAGTCACCCTTGCCGATGGCGCGAACTTTGGCTTCTCCCGCGTTGGCCTGGACCCTACCGCCCGTCACGGTAACGTCTGCGCCGCTGTTCATGTTTCCGCCGCCTATGCCGGCAGCACAACCCGTGCCCACCGCATCGACGTTTCCGCCGTTGATGGTGACGGTGCCGCCCGATCCCCGATCACCGCCGCCGATGCCGGCACCATCTTCGCCGCCCTTTGCGTATGTGAAGCCAGCAGAAATGCTGACGGAACCGCCGTTGCCCTTGTAGCCGCCGCCGATGCCGGCGCCGCCTTCGCCGCCCGTCGCGTTTACGTTGCCGCCCGTAATCGTGGTGGTGCCGCCCATGGGATCGCCGTTCCACGCGGATCCCTCGCCGCCGCCGATGCCGGCGCCCCACCTTCCGCCATAGGCGGTGACGCTACCGCCCTTTATCTCCGTCGTGCTGCCGGTACCGCCGCTGTAGCCCACGTCGGGGCCATCGCCACCTCCGCCGATGCCGGCCGCACGATCACCGCCGCGCGCAATCACCTCGCCGCCCTCGACGATCAGCTCGGCGCCGTTGCAGTCCGTGCCGCCACCGATGCCAGCGCCGGCCGCACCGCCCGTCGCGCGCACGGTACCATACCGGACGACCACCTTGCCGCCAAAGTGCGGATTCGAGACGTCAGCGCCACTGCCGATGCCAGCTGCCAGCACGCCGCCATAGGCCTGGATGTCTCCGTCGTTGATGTACACGACGCCGTTGCCCGTCTCATAGCCGCCGCCGATGCCCGCGCCACCCTCGCCGCCGCGCGCCTCAAGGGAGCC
Organism: Atopobiaceae bacterium; assembly: GCA_017533825.1. Lineage (GTDB taxonomy): Bacteria > Actinomycetota > Coriobacteriia > Coriobacteriales > Atopobiaceae > RUG440. The sequence goes on from JAFWIE010000038.1 coordinate 76,551, forward strand.
GCCGTTGATGGTCACGGCCATGTCGCCACCGTTCCCCTTGGAGCCGACGCCTAGACCGGCCGCATAGTTGGCGCCATGTGCCTTGACGGTGCCGCCGTAGATGTTGATCTCCTTCGGCGCGCTCGAATACCCGCCGCCGATGCCGGCTCCGGACGCCCTCGGTCCGGCCTCGAGTCCACCTGCGCCCGTCACGTCTCCCGCATAGATGTTGATGGTTCCGAGCGAGCGGTTCTCGGCACCGCCACCGATGCCGGCCGCCCGGGCGCCGCCCTTCGCATCGACCTTGCCGCCAAGGATGTCGATGCGCTCGAAGCTGGAGCCGCTCGTGCCACCGCCGCCGAGGCCTGCTCCCCACGGCCCGCCCGTCAGATCCAGTTCGCCGCCATGGCAGACGATTGCACCCGCCCTCACGCCGTCATCGCCGCCGATGCCGGCGCACCCCTGGGGCACACGGGCAACGTACAGCTCGCCGTCATCGCCCTCTTGACTATATATGTTGAGCGTCGCGCCGTCTGGTACCGATATGCCACCGAAGGCGTTCAGACGGTTCCCGTTGCAAAGGATCAGGTGCGCCGTGCCCTGCACCTTCATGCGGCTCTCGACGGCAAGGTGCTCCTGGTCGACGTAATACCAGTGGCCATCCTGCAGGGTGCCGTCCCAGCCGTTCTTGACCAAATCGGCCATGCTGTGAAGCGTGCCGCCCGCGTCAAAGATGCGCAGGGTCTGCTCCTGGACCTCACTTCCATCCCACCAACGGTTCACATAGTCGACGCCCTTCGAGGTCGACTCGTTGGCCACCGTAATCTGGGCGGTGCCTTTGTCGATGAGCGCGTTGATGTTGGCCGTGTCGAAGGCGCCCTTCTCGTCATAGAGCTTCGAGAGGTCGAGCGTCGCCGTGGTGCCGTCAAAGGGCAGCGCGTAGTGGTTGTCGTTGTTGAAGACCCACTCCTTCGGCTTGAAGCCCACGATGGTGTCCTCGCTCAGCGTAATGGTGCCCGAGAAGGGCTGCGGCACGACGACGGGTTGCGTCCAACCGTTCTCCGCATTGAGCGTAAGCGTGCCCGACGATATGTAGCCGCTGGCGGGTGCCGCGCCCCCTCCGTCACCCACGGGGGCAGGCGCTCCGTCGTCCTCCTCCGCGGGCGGATTGGTCACCGTGTAGTTGATGGTCACGGAAGGCTGGTCTTCCGGCGCCTCCATGGGATACCCCTCGTCGTCGACCCACTCCTTGTGTACCTTGACGACGCCCGTGCTCGCCAGTGAGAGTTGAACTCCGAATTCCAGGCCCCCGAAGTTCACGAGGAGAGTTCCCTTCGCGTTCGGATCGCTCGGTGCCTCCGATGCGGATACCACGAACCACGTGCCACCCATGTTCTGCACCTGAAAGAGGAGCTGGCTTTCGTCAGCTTGGTCGATGGAGGCCTTCGTCACCGCGCCCTTCTCGCCAAGACCCACGGCCGAAAGGATGCTCGTGAGCGAGACGGCCGAGCCAAAGGGCATCTGGTAGTGCAGGTCGCCATAGGTGAACTGCACCACGTAAACCGAGAAGCCGTCCGTCGTCACCGAGACGAGCTGCTGCTCTTCGTTCACGTCCGCCTCGAGCTCCTGCGCCACCAGCTTGTCAGACCCCTCCTCCTCCGTGAGGTGATAGACGTCGGTCTGTGCGATGGGGGCCGATGCCTGCACGAGCTCGAAGGACACCTGCACGTCATGGCCCTCCGCCGGCTTCGCTTCCGCGCCGTCCGGGCCCAAGACCTTGATGTCATATATATAGGTAGCGGCAACGTTGCGGTCCTCGGGACGAGCGTCATCCACGACCGCGTTCGCCTGTTCCTGCTCTTCGGCCGAGGGCACGCTCACCGAGAGCGAGACGTCGGCCGGAAAGGTTCCCTCCGGTGCCTTGACCACGACGCGCACGCCTTCAATCTCGGCAGACTGCGAGAAGGCCGGCATGGAATCGGCAGCAGGCTCTTCCTCGCGGTCTTTCTCGTCCGCGGACTCTTTCTTTTGCTCCTCGTCCGACTTCTCGTCCTCGTCCGACTTCTCGTCGGCGGCATCCTTCTCGCCATCGGCTTCAGGCTTCTGGGAGGTTGTCTCTTCGTTGCTGGCGTCCGAATCTGGCTCGCGCGTGTCCGCCCCTCCGTTCTGTTCGGACGAATCGCCCTCCTCGGACTGCTCGCCCAACTCGCCCGGCTCGGATTCCTCATCTGCCGTGGCGGACTTGCCACTCGTAGGCTGTTCGCCTTCCTCGGGCGCCTCCTGAGCGTCAGCCTGCCCCTCGGAGGAAGGCGTCTCCTCCGACCCCGATGACTCGTCAGGCGCCGGCGACGGCTCCCCGTCATTCGTTGACTCGCCCTCTGGGACGTCAGGCGCCTCCGTCGAGCCCTCGGGCGCAGGCTCCCCTTCGGATTCCCGTCCGTCCTCTTGGGCCGTCATCTCGGCCTGCTCACTCGTACCCTCCCGAAGCTCGGCGAGCGCTTCCTTCATCGCCGGCTCAGGTACGAGCGAGAGCATCATGCTTATAGAGACAATTACCGCCAGTAGGCGTCCGCGCCGAACCTTACCCACTGTAACCCCCGATTGTTGAAGGATATCGTTGTGTCCATGCCTTATATTAATATGACTTCCTGCTCATGCCACCACGTAAAGCGTCTGGCACAAGCTCGATAGGCATTCATGGATGAATATATATATACCTTTCCAAGGAATCCCGCAACACATCGCCTGTCACGTGCGCTACGAAACCGCCACGGTACCATTCTCGCGTACGATCACGCGTCCCTCCGCGATCAGTTGTATGGTGTTGGGATAGAGCTCGTGCTCTATGGCGTGGATGTGTTCCTCAAGCTCATCGACCGTCCATCCCTCCTCGACCACAAGCGCCTGCTGGGCGATGATGGGCCCGCAGTCGTACTTGTCATCGGCGAAGTGCACGGTGACGCCCGTCACCTTTACCCCGTAGTCAAAGGCATCCCGGATGGCATGCGCTCCCTTGAAGCTCGGCAGCAACGCCGGATGCAGGTTGACCACGCGATTGGGAAAGGCCGCCAGAATCGGCTCATGTACCATACGCATGTAGCCCGCCATGATGACGTAGTCCACGTCGCGCTGCCTCAGCGCCGAAGCGATGACCTCGTCGGCCACGAGCGGGTCGGCATACATCTCTTTGGAAAGCGTCAACGTCTGGAGACCGGCCTTTTCTGCGCGCTTGAGCCCGTAGGCGTCCTGACGAGAAGAGACGACCAGTTCGATGGAGGCGTCAAGCGTTCCCTCGGCGATACGATCGATGATCGCCTGCAGGTTGGTGCCTGACCCAGAAAGAAGAACGCCCAGCTTGATGCCCATACTCACCTCTGTTGCACTCAGCGATACACGACGTTACCGGAACCCGCGACGATCGAGCCCATACGGAAGGTCTCAAGCCCTTCCGCGCGCAGCATCGTGCGCACGGCCTCCACATCCTCGGAAGCACAGATCACACTCATGCCCACGCCCATGTTGAAGGTCTTGTACGCCTCGTCCTGGGTCAACCCCGCCGCATTCACCATGTAGTCGATGACGGGCGGCACGTGCCAGGCGGGACCGTCCTCGCCGCCACGATACACTTCCGCGTCCAGATGAGAAGGCAACGCCCGGTTGAGATTCTCGGTGATGCCTCCCCCCGTGATATGCGCCATCGCATGAATCGGCGCGCCCGAACGCAGCGCACGCACCAGCGCCCCCGCATAGATGGTTGTCGGGCGCAGAACG
>JAFWIE010000116.1 GCA_017533825.1 Atopobiaceae bacterium
CTGTTCCCGTCGGCCCTTCCGAGGAGGATCCTCGCCCGCCTCGACATCCCGGCGCTCGTCGACCTGCTTCTCGCAAGCGACTCCAGCCGTCTCCTGTCCGCCTCGCCGATGTCCAGCCTCGTAGCCTTCGCCATTTCGACCACCTCCGCTACCATTCTGGCGGAGGTGGAATCATTGGTCCAGTTATTAGAAGAACGTTCTACTAGCAGAGTTTTCCATAGTGGCAAGCCTTCTGGCACGACTGCATGTCGTGTCGCCTGCCTCGTCGGCTCACAGGGACCGGCGAATGATTGCTCGTCGTTTTGACGGCCCCGTGCGACGCGCCGACTACCATGTCGCGCAGCTTTGCGCACGCCATGATCATTCGAACGCGGAGTGACGCATGTTGCGGGAATACGAGCAGCGACTAATGTATGCTAGCTGTTATTTAGTGTACACAACTTGCCTAAACAGCTCAAAAGCTGGAAAAACGCTCAACCATTGTACACAGGATATTATCCCTGCGCGTGGCATCACTATCCGCCCTCGCCCGTAACTGGACACCGTCGGTGCGCGGAGCCTCACACGCCTGCTTCGTTCGTCCGCCCCGGCGCGCATCGGCGGGACCGGCGCTGCGAAAACTCGCTAGAATATTGGCGACGGTTTGGACACGCCACACGCCACGGAAAGGGATTGCCATGATTTGCTCGCACCACGGAAACGAACTGACCGAAAACGCATCATCATACGTCGGACGCCACCGCCCCGGACGCCATCGCGTCGCACGGTTCGCGACACTCGCCATGGCAGCCGCGCTCATCGTCTCGGGCAGCACGCACGTCGCGTCGGCCTTATCGCCGAGCTCGGGACCGAGCGGCTCCCTGCAGCAGGCCGCGACATCGGCCAAGTCGAAGAACGAGGGGAAGAAAGGCGACGCAACGGGCAAGAAGGACAAGTCCAAGGCGCCCGCCGCCCTCACCGAGAAGTGCGTCGACGACAACGGCAGCCTCACCTCCTACGCCCTCAGCGAGCTTACCGGCGCGGAGCTCGTGCAGTCCGTCGAGTCGCTCGGCTACGCCTACGACACGAAGGAGGGCACCTACGTCAGCGACAAGGGCAACCAGCTCTGCGCACTCGACGCAAACCTCAAGCCGCTCGACACCAAGGCCCTCAAGAAGCTGGAGAAGGGCGGCGGGGACGCGAAAATCGCGTATATCCGCATAGCGTACGGCTACAAGAACGTCCGTGACGCGTTCACCGGCTTGAACAAGTGCTCCACGGACGACGTTGTAGTGCGCGAAGACACGCAGGTCTATGCCGTCGTGCACGGTCCGTCCATGAAGGAGTACCTCGTAATCGTGGGACCCAAGGACGACACCTACGTCCTCACTATGTACACCAACAAAGGCATCGCCGCTGGTCTGGTTGACAAAGTCAACAGCCTTGACGGCACAGAATCAGAGAAACTTGGCAACAGCATCGACGAGGTGTGGAAAAGCCTTACCGGCGGTTCCGTGGGCGATTACGTGCGCGAGCACCCGTTCAAGTAGGCACGACCGTTTGGGTCGCGTCCGCGAGCTCGCGCCCGACGAAGGCGCCGCTCTCGACGATCCGCAAGACGCGAGCATGGCGTTCAACGTTCTGTCGCAGGCAAGACAAACCCGTCATTAAACCACCAGTTTAATGACAAGGGCGTCCGCGGGGTGC
>JAFWIE010000039.1 GCA_017533825.1 Atopobiaceae bacterium
CGACGCCAACGGCATCGTCAAGGTCACCGCACGCGACAAGGGTACTGGCAAGCAGCAGCAGATCACCATCTCGGGTTCCACGGCGCTTTCCGACGAGGAAGTCGACCGCATGGTGCGCGACGCCGAGTCTCACGCCGAGGAGGACAAGGCAAAGAAGGACGAGATCGAGGTTCGCAACCAGACCGACAGCTTGGCCTACAGCACCGAGCAGACGCTCAACGAGCTGGGCGACAAGGTGCCTGCAGCGACCAAGTCCGAGGTCGAGTCTGCCCTGGCAGATGCCAAGAAGGCCCTCGAGGGGACTGACGTCGAGGCCATCAAGGCCGCGAGCGAGCGTCTCCAGCAGGCTGGTTACAAGCTTGCCGAGATCGTGTACTCCGACCAGCAGGCGGCTACTTCCGGCCAGGGCGCTGCGGGTGCTCAGCCCGGTGGCGACGACGTGGTGGATGCCGACTACGAGGTAGTGGACGAGTAGGCGACGTGACATGTCCTTAAAGAACGTTATTCGCAACAACGACGAGACGGGTGAGGACGACATGAAGGTACCAATCGACGACACGTCGTCCGAGCCCGAGCTCGACGAGGAGGCCATGGTCGAGGCCGCGATTCGTGCAGGGGAGCAGGCTGCCGAGGAGGAGCTTGCCGCGCAAGAAGACGATGAGCTTGCCAAGGCCAAGGCAGAGCGCGATGAGCTCTACGAGCGCTTGGACGAGGCGACCACGCAGGTAGACGCTGCCAAGAAGGAAGCCCAGGATGCGGTTGATCGCTTGGCACGCCTGCAAGCGGACTGGGAGAACTTCCGTCGCCGCATGGCGCAGGAGCGTGAGGTCGAGCGCCAGCGCGCTGCCGAGAAGCTCGTCATGGGCCTGCTGCCCGTGCTTGACGACATGGAGCGTGCGGTTGACCATGCCCGTCAGACGGGGACCGACTCCGAGCAGTTCAGCCAGTTCGTGGACGGCGTGAGCCAAGTTCACGACAAGATGGTGGGCGTGCTTGCCAAGGATGGTGTCGAGGTTATCGATCCGGCGGGAGAGCCGTTCGAGCCGCTGTCACATCAGGCGGTTGGGCGCGAGGAGAATCCCGACGTCTACGACGAGACGGTCGCCCAGGTCTACCAACGCGGGTATCGCTTGGCTGGCAAGGTCATTCGTCCTGCTATGGTTACCGTCACCTTCGGCGGACCGAAGCGTCCGGTCGAGGCTGCTGACGAGGAGAGTGCACAGGACGCCTAAGTGTTGAGGCGCGAAGGTTGTCCGAAGGCAAGGGGGACATACCTCGCAGAGGTGTGTCCCCCTTGCGCAAGGTAGGGTCAAATAGTAGAAGGGGGCGAAGCCACAATGCCAGGAAAGAACTATTACGACGTGTTGGGGGTTAAGCGCGACGCCACCCAAGATGAGATAAAGAAGGCATTCCGCAAGCTTGCCGCGCAATACCACCCAGACGCGGGCGGTGACGAGGCGAAGTTCAAGGAGGTCAGCGAGGCCTACACGACGCTCTCCGACGAGAAGAAGAAGCGCGAGTATGACCAGATGCTGTTGTTTGGCGGCATACCGGGGGCCGATTTCGGTGGGTCAGGCGGTCGAGGCCGCTACGCCACCAACGTCGACTTCTCGCAGTTCTCCGACATCTTTGGAGGGACCTCTGGTGGCGACAATCCGTTCGGTGACGTCTTCTCGTCCATCTTTGGCGGTGGGCCGACTGGTGCACAGCAAACGCGTCCCACGCGAGGAAGCGACCTTAACACCACTATCGAGCTGCCGTTCTTCGACGCGTTCAACGGTGCGACGCGCAAGGTGACGTACCGCATACCCTCGACGGGCGAGAGCCAATCCATCACCGTCAAGATTCCGGCGGGTGCTGTGGACGGTGGCAAGCTACGACATCGCGGCTATGGCGAGTACGGTACCAACGGAGGCGAGCGCGGTGACTTGGTAGTCACTACAAAGGTGCTCGATGACGAGGTGTTCAAGCGCGACGGTGCCGACGTACGCATGGAGCTTCCCATATCCATGTACGATGCAGCGTTGGGTGCTTCCGTGGACGTTCCGACGCCCAAGGGCAAGAAGCTGCGTCTCAAGGTCCCCGCGGGCACGCAGGACGGAAAGACGTTCCGCTTCCGGGGTGAGGGCGCGCCAGATGTGCGCAAGCGCTCCGAGACGGGCGCTCTGTACGTCACGATAAGCGTGCAGGTGCCTACGAACCTCTCTTCCGAGGAGAAGGTGGCTCTCGAGCGTCTGCGCATGGCCGACAAGCGCACCTATGGGTACGGAGGGGACGTGAGCGGCAATGCACGGTAGCGATGCGGAGGTTCGCAACAAGCCTCTGTACATGATCAGCGTCGCCGCAGAGCTGACGGGCATGCATCCGCAGACGCTGCGGGTCTACGAGCAAAAGGGCCTCGTGAACCCGGGGAGGTCGCGCGGCAACACGCGTCTGTATTCGCAGGCAGACATCGAGCGTCTCAACCTCATCAGCAAGCTCACCGATGAGGGCATCAACCTTGCTGGTGTGGTGCGCATCCTCGACATGCGGGAGCGGCAGTTGGAGTACGAGAGCCTTGTGGACGAGCTGCGCGCCCGTGTGCGCGAGCTCGAGGACGAAGTGCACGAGTTTCGCATGCGTGAGCGCATCACGGCCCTTGCACGCTACGACGGTGCGGGACCCGAACAGGTGCTGCGTGGTCTTCTCGCCAAGGGAACGAGGACGGAGTAATCGATGTCCCCTGGAGAATCGTCCTCCAGGGGACGTTTTTCCATGAGGATGGTCCTCGGTTGGTGGTGTCGCTTGGGGACGCTCTCCTGCGGACGTTCCGCCGAAAGCGTCAAATCTAATATGTGGAGACTTAGATTTTCGTATATACCTCCACTTAATGGGGAATACTCGTCTTGTAAAAACAGACATGAACAGGAGGTACTACCTATGCGAATGGACAAGCTCTCTGTCTCGGCAGCCGAAGCGCTGCAGGCGGCGATGGGCATCTCCGCAGACGCGGAGGCAGCTGCCGTCGACAACATCCACATGCTCAAGGCGCTGCTCGAGTCGGGCGAGCGCAACATCAGTGCGCTCATCGAGCGCGTCGGTGCGGATCCCCGCCGCATTGCCAACGAGGTCGATCAGGCGATTGCCCGCTCTCCCAAGGTGAGTGGGGGCAACGCTCAGGTAGGCATGACCAACGACATGATGCGCATGATGAATGCGGCCGAGAAGCTCGCGGCAGATCTTGGTGATGCATACGTGACGAGCGAGCACCTGCTGTGCGCGCTTGCTGACGGGAAGGATCAGGCGGGCACCATACTCAAGTCCATGGGCGTTACGGGCAAGCGTGTGCGTCAGGTGTACGAGGAGCTTCGTGGTGACGATCGCGTTACCTCGCAGGATGCAAAGACGCAGTTCAAGGCCCTCGAGCAGTATGGCCGCAACGTCACCGATTTGGCACGCCAGGGCAAGCTCGATCCGGTCATCGGCCGTGTGGAGGAGATTCGCCGCACCATTCAGGTGCTCAGTCGCCGTACGAAGAACAACCCTGTGCTCATCGGTGAGCCGGGTGTGGGCAAGACGGCCATCGTCGAGGGCCTTGCCGAGCGCATCGTCGCTGGCGACGTACCCTCCACCCTGCGCGACAAGGACATCGTCGAGCTCGACATGAGCGCACTCGTTGCAGGCGCCAAGTATCGCGGTGAGTTCGAGGACCGTCTCAAGAGCGTGCTCAAGGAGGTGAGCAAGGCCAACGGACAGGTCGTCCTCTTCATTGACGAGCTGCACACCATCGTCGGTGCAGGCGCGACCGAGGGCTCCATGGATGCGGGGAACATCCTCAAGCCAGCCTTGGCGCGCGGAGAGCTGCATGCCATTGGTGCGACGACGCTTGATGAGTATCGCAAGTACATCGAAAAGGACCAGGCCCTCGCACGGCGTTTCCAGACGGTCTTCGTAGCCGAACCTACTGTGGAGGACACCGTCTCCATCCTACGTGGACTCAAGGAGAAATACGAGCAGCACCATCGCGTACGCATTACCGACGCGGCGCTTGTCTCCGCCGTCGACCTCTCCGATCGTTACATCTCCGAGCGATTCCTGCCCGACAAGGCCATCGACCTCGTCGACGAAGCGGCCAGCCGTCTGCGCATGGAACTCGATTCCATGCCGTCCGAGATCGATGCCGTCGACCGCAAGCTTACACAGATGCAGATCGAGGAGCAGGCTCTCATGAAGGAGGATGACGATGCGTCGAAGGAGCGCCTCGAGACCCTGCGCAAGGACATTGCCGCCACGCAGGAGAAGCTTGTCGGTATGAAGGCGAACTGGGAGAACGAGAAGGGCGCCATCGACCGTGTGCAGGAGCTCAAGGCACAGATCGAGGAGGCCAACGCCGAATCCGAGCGCGCCGTCCGCGATGGTGACCTCGTGCACGCTTCCGAGTTGCGCTACTCCACGATTCCGAACCTCCAACGCCAGTACGACGAGGCCGAAACCTCGCTCGAGCAGCGCCAGGCAGCTGGCAAACTCCTCAACGAGGAGGTGACCACGGACGAAATCGCCGAGGTCGTGAGCAGCTGGACGGGCGTGCCGGTGTCGAAGATGATGCAGGGCGAGATGGACAAGCTGCGCCATCTGGAGGATGAGCTGCACAAGCGTGTCGTCGGTCAGGATGATGCGGTGAATGCCGTGGCGGCTGCCGTGCGCAGGAGCCGTGCGGGCCTCAGCGACCCGAACCGTCCCATCGGCAGCTTCTTCTTCCTTGGCCCGACGGGTGTGGGAAAGACGGAGCTTGCCAAGGCCTTGGCCGAGAGCCTCTTCGACGACGAGCGTGCCCTCGTGCGCATCGACATGTCTGAGTACATGGAGAAGCATGCCGTCGCGCGCCTAATCGGCGCCCCTCCGGGATACGTGGGCTACGACGAGGGTGGCCAGCTCACCGAGGCGGTACGTCGCCGTCCTTACAGCGTCATTCTGCTCGACGAGATGGAGAAGGCGCATCCGGACGTGTTCAACGTGCTCCTGCAGCTGCTCGACGACGGGCGTCTGACCGACGGACAGGGCCGCGTGGTGAGCTTCAAGAACACCATCGTCATCATGACGAGCAACGTCGGCTCGCAGTTCATCGCAGCCGCGAACGCGACGACGGACCCGGACGAGGTGCAACGGCAGGTTAACGACGCTCTGCGCCAGACCTTCAAACCCGAGTTTCTCAACCGCATCGACGACGTGGTGGTATTCCACGCGCTCGGGTTGGGAGACATCGAGCGCATTGTGGACATCCAGCTCGCAGACGTGCGTGCTCGCTTGGAGAAGGAGCGCATCACCCTCGTGCTGACGCCCGCTGCCGTGCAATCGCTTGCGTTTGACGGCCTCGACCCGGTGTATGGTGCGCGACCGCTCAAGCGCCTCATCCAGCGCCAAGTGGTCGACAACGTTGCCAACCTCATCATCTCTGGTGAGGTCGGCGAGGGCGACACCGTACTCGTGGATGTGGGACCCGACGATCGCCTCGTCGCCATGCGCGATACCTGCCCGTATGTGGAAAGCATCATCGAGGACTAAATCCAAGGGCTTCTGTACATAAGGGACTGCCTCTAGTGTGCTCGTGCATGCTGGGGGCAGCCCCTTTTGTGCGCGCCATGACCAAAACCATCGTTTGCGCTACACTCTCTCCATTGGAGGTGTGTGCGGTGAGCGAACTTATTCCCATAGACGAAATCGAATCCAAGGCCGATCCGAAGAATCCCGAGGAGGGGTTCGTGCCTCAGGTGCTCGCGGACGACCCGGACTTGGGTGATGGGTCGTCGAGTCGGGAAGGGTACAATGTCGCCTCGTGGCGGTTGCATACGCTCAAAGAAGACTCCCTCGTCGGAATGACGGAGTATGAGGGGGACGATCGTCGCTCACGCAACGCACGTCGTGCGCAACAAGCATCGCGTGATGCCCGCACAAAGGAGGAACGCGTTGCGCGCCGCCGCGCGCACGTGAGGACCGGCGTGATTCTCGTGCTCATCCTCGTCGTGGTCACCAGCGTTGCCGTCACCTACGCCTTGGAGCTCTGGGGCGGCAAGTCCGTTCCCAATGTCGAAGGCCTCACTCAGGCGCGCGCGGTGCAGTTGCTTGAAGAGAAGGGCTTCGACACAAAGATCGAGACTGCGCCGGCGGACCTCCTGGAGGGGCGCGTGGTCGAGTTCAGCCCTGAGGCAGGCACGCGACTGGAAGAGGGATCGACGATTTCGCTTCTCATCGGTACGAGCCGCATCATGCCCGATGTCGTTGGCAGCACACAGGAGGAGGCCACCGAGGAGCTTCGGAAGGCTGGCGCCAATAACGTGCGAGTAGAGCCGAAGGTAACGCGAGAAGGGGAAGAGGGCATCGTGCAGGAGGTGAGACCTGCTGCGGGCTCGGTGTTCATCAGTACGGAGGAGATACTCCTTGTCGTCTCGCAGCTGCCTCGCGTGCCCGACGTTACCGACATGGACGAGAAGCATGCCCTTGAGGCGTTCGAGCGGGCGGAGCTTCCTGTCAAGGTCACTTACGAGCGCGGTACGGCAGACGATCGCCTCAAGGTAATTCGTACTGAGCCAGCCATTGGCGAACGTGTGGAGGGTGACGAGGAAATCACTTTGGTGATGGGGGAGGCGCTGATCAATCCGGTCCGTGTCGAAGACTACTTTGATGTGACTTTACCGGAAGCCCAGCCGTTTTTGACGAGTGAAGGCTACGCGCTCAAGGCGAGCGCGAAGGCCGAGGGCAACCACGCCATCGCACGCTTCGAGAGCCCTAACGACGCGCATATTGCGTTTCTTGCTGAGCCATGGACGCACGTTGCGGATGCCGCGAAGGGTGTTGCGGCAGACGCAATCGGGCCGACCACGCGGGTGGACGGCGTGCGACTCGTCGTCGAGGTCAACCGCGAGCCCGTCGCGGAGGCAGCCTCGGCACAAGTGTCGCAGGCACAAAGTGATGCCGACGAAGACGACGAGCTGGATCCGACGAAGACGACCTCGAAGGGTCTCGCGCTCCTCGGCCTACAGAGCGCCCCGATAAACGAGGAGACGGCACGCTCCGTCATGGAGCTCTGCGGACTCGACGGCATGCTTGGCTCCTGCACAGACAAGAGCATTACGTTGCCACCAGACGTGGAGCGGGCTGGACACTCGGTCTATTGCTGCTACGGTGAGTCGGGGGATCGCGTGTGGACGGTGCTGCTGGCAAACTCGACTCCCAATGCAGCCGAGGCAAGCAGGATTGTGGTGACGTGTGTCCCCAAGCACTTCTTCAACTCGGAGGATCTGGTGAGCGGCGGGACGAAGATCTGTGACTTCGTGGCGTACGTTGACGAGTATGCCGAGTAGGAGGAGCCCATGAAGAAGGACGATCGAGACGCGCTGCGCCAGCAAAACCCACGCAAGACTGTACTTGCCGAGGTAGACCCGGAGTTTCTGAGGGCACAGAACGAGGATGATGATGGGTACGATCCCTACTCAGATAGGCCGGCACGCCCTGAGCCGCTCTTTGAAGAGGACCCGTGGGCGTAACGCGCCTATTGTGCCGATGAGATGATGAGCTGCCATGCAAGTATGGCTATCACCACGAGCACAATCGTGATGATGGCAATGGCGGCGCGGGATCGAATGGCCGCTGAACGTTCGCGTGACGAGAAGATTTGCCTTCTGCCCTTCGGAATCTCGAGGTACTGGCCATAGTGAAGGTCGCGCTGCAGTTGGGCAATGCCGCCGCGAGAACGGTTGTAGGCTCGGGCCGAGAGGGGGTTGCGACTCCCTACGGTGACGTTGGAGTCGTGCGTGAATCCAGCAGAGAAGGACTCGTCCTCCTCAAGGTCGTTGATGGCTTCCTGTGTTATGCGAGGGCGTACCTTTGGCACGTAAGGCTTACGTGCGGGCGCGTCTTCCGAGCTATAGTGAATGTCGTTGTCGTCCATGAGGACTCCTCCGAGCTGGGTGGTCAAAGCCGTTCAATTATCATACCCTCCGCGTGCCATTCTATAAAGGTCAATTGCAAGAAGCGGGAATCTTCATGCCATGCGAGAGATTCTGCAATTCTTTTTCAAGTACATATCTAAGTCAAATGCACTTAGATATGATGAGTATATGAAGCTAAGAAAACCTTCGCATCTTCTGTTTAGGGTTGGATATCCGGGGAATAAGAAGGGTGTTCAGCAACAGGGTCCACAGGACCCAGACGTCAGAGGAGTGATTAGTATGTCAAGCATGGTTCCCTACAATCGTTATGGTCACGGGCTTCGTCGTTCCTTCCCGTTTGATGACTTCTTCGATGACTTCTTCGGTTCGCCGCTGGTATCTACCTCGACCGACGCTGACTTCAAGATGGACGTTGAGGATGCTGGCGACGCCTACGTGGTGAGCGCACAGCTCGCAGGCGTGAACCGCGACGAGATCGATGTCGAGCTCAACGAGGGGAGGCTCTCCATCTCGGTCGACAAGAAGGAGACCGAGGAGCAGAAGGGCAAGAACTACCTCCACAAGGAGACCCGCGAGTGGAGCGCGACGCGTGGTGTGTATCTGAAGGATGCGGCCGTTGAAGGGCTCTCCGCAAAGCTTGAGGATGGTGTCCTTACGGTCCATGTGCCCAAACAGGCCGAGAAGGCTAACGTTACGAAGATTTCCATCGACTAACGATTAGTTCAATCTGCAGAGGAAAGTGGAGCGGTCCCCATAGTGGGGCCGCTCCTCTTTTGAGTGGGGATGGGGATCCTGCCACGCTGAGCTTGAAGTCATTGGGAGCTCGCTGCAGGAGGTGTATCCCCTCATGGTCCCTGTCCCGCCTTACCAGATGGAAAGGGCGTGATGCTGTGCTGCGGCGCAGATGCTCAAAAGCCCATCGGAGGTGCGTGCTTCGGTATAGGTGCTGTTGACGGGCTGAGCGCCCATGGCCTCGGCAAGCGTGCGTATGACGATGCTGGGGCGGTTGTTCTCCTCAGAGAGGTGCATTGCCACGACGGTCTCCGTGTGATGCGTGATGAGCGTGGGGAGTGCCTCGGCTGCCTGCGCGTTGGAGAGGTGGCCCCTCTCGCTTGCGACGCGCGCCTTGAGCCATGACGGATAGCGTCCGGTCGCAAGCATGCGTGGGTCGTGATTTGCCTCGATGCCCAAAATGCGACATCCGTAGAGGGCGTCGAGCGCCTCGTCCGTGAGATAACCCGTGTCGGTGGCCCATGCGACGGCGTCGAGAAGCTCGTCGTCAGGGCCACTCTCGTCACGGACCTCGAACCTGAAGCACATGGGGTCATTGACGTCGTGCGACGTGGGGAAGGCTCGTATGTGCATGCCACCAAAATTCAAGGTGGCGTCATGGTCGACGAGCGTAAACGGGAGGTCAGCAAGACTGGTGCGACCTGTAGCCGTCCCTGCCGTCGCAACGAGCGGCACGCCAAAATACCTGAAGACGACAGGAAGTCCTGAGGTATGGTCCGAGTGCTCGTGGGTAACGAGTATCGCTTCGATGCGCGTCAGGTCGCAGCCAGTCTCTCTTGCGCGCTCGAGGAGGCGTTTGCGCGAGATCCCGCAGTCGACCAGCACCGATCCCGTTGGTCCCTCCACGACGGCGGCATTTCCCTTCGAGCCGCTTGCAAGTACGTGCAGATGAATGTGTGGTGTCATATGATTCCTTCCGACAGCCTGCTATGGTAGCGCATGCGTCGGACAGGTTTGCCCTGGCTCGGTGCTATGCTGTTGCGAGGTGGGAGGGGAGTTCTCCCGCCGACGTGCAGAGGGAGGTTTGCATGCCAAGCGTCGGTCGCAGATATGCCACTGATGAGCGTCGCTTCGAGCGTCCGTCGGGGGTGCCTCAAGATGAGCTGCGTTCACCGGTCGTCCTCATGGTTTCTGGAGGAGCCGATTCCACAGCCCTGCTCGTGCTGGCGGCGACGTCTGCCCTCGACATAGACGACGGTCGTGGCAAGGCGCGCATCGCTCGCGAGCGGCTGCATGTCCTTCATGTAAACCACCAGCTACGCGGCCTCGATGCCGAGGAGGACGAGGAGTTCGTACGCGAACTTGCGCGGCGCTACGGCATTCCCTGCACCATACGCCGCGTAGACGTCGCGGTGCTTGCCAGTGCTGATGGCACGGACGGCAACGTTGAGAACGTCGGCAGGGAGGTGCGCTACGCCGAGGCCGTACGTCTGACGAACACGCTCAGCGAGCAGGCGGGGGTTCCGCGTTCCGCTGCGCGCATTCTCACTGCGCATACAGCCAATGATCGCGCGGAGACGTTTTTTATGAACGCAATCAGGGGTACGGGTCCTGCTGGGTTGAGTTCCATTCCACGTAGGAGGAATCGCATCGTACGCCCGCTGCTCGATCGCACGCACCGGGAGCTCTGCGAGATGTTGCGCATGCGGGGCATCGTTTGGCGTGAGGATGCGACCAATGACGACACGCGCTATCTCCGTGCGTTTGTGCGTCACGAGGTCATGCCGGTGGTCGAGGCGAGGAACCCCCGCGTGACGGCTTCGCTCTCGACGACCTGCGACATCCTCTCGGATGAGGATGCCTACCTGCACGCTCAGGCATCTCGTGCGCTGCGAGAGCTTCTGCGACGCAGCGCGGATGGCATGTGCGCCTTGGATGCAGAGCGTCTTGCAGCCGCTGATGTCGTTATTGCGCGGCGTATCGTGCGCCAGGCAATTCTGCAGGTGTGCCCGGCTGCTCGGCTTGAGGCCCGTCATGTGGAGTCGGTGCTTCGGCTCGTGGCTGCTGGTCGTGGATCTGTTGCGCTGCCGCTGGCGGTGGATGCTCGCGTGGAGTATGGTCTGCTGTTCATACGTGCGCATGGGCTGGACGGGGCCTTCGAGGGGTTCTGGCTCGAGGTTCCCGGTGTGGCACGAATTGATGACGAGCGTGTCCTGCAGACCCGTCTGAGCGCGTTTGCATCAAGCGACGATCCCGTGGCCATCGCACGGGCACATGGGAACGAGTGGGCGGGCGCCTCGGTACTCTTGGATGCGAGGGCCTGTGGCATTGACCCGACCTCTGGAGGCAGGCTCTGGGTTGCCCCACCCACGCAGGGAGAGGTCATGTGTCCTTTGGGTATGCATGGGCAGTCCAAGTTGCTCTCTGACCTGCTCAACGACGCAAAGATACCGGCAGCAGATAGGGTGGGAGTGCCGGTGATTCGGACAGATCCACGTGGTAAGGTGGTATGGGTAGTGGGCGTGCGTGCGGACGAGCGAGCCCGTGTTTCCAAGGCGACGCAGGTCGCATTGGAGTTACGCTTGGAATCTGAGAAAAAACTGACTGATTTATGAAATGCAAGCGTATTTTGTTATCTCCAGAATTTCTCCATGTTATCTGCACGAGCGATTTGTATAATAGTTTTGGGCTTACTCTGTAATTATTCCTCCTATAGGTTGGGGGCGCATCATGAAGAACCAGAAGAGTAGAACTAACGTTGCGCGAACGGCGCTTTCGCTCGGCCTTTCGTGGCTCCTTGTGTGGGGTGGTGTGCCTGCGCCTGCCCTAGCCGCCGTGGTAGAGGAGCAACCATCGGTGGATCAAAGTGTGGTGGAAGTCTCCTCGGATGACCAGCAGAACTCTGATGACCAGCAGGACGTTTTGGGTATTACGGTCTTGGACGATACCAGCTCCAACCCAATCGTGAATGAGGTTGATGAGGATGATGGTGATGGTGAAGAGCCCATCATTGAGCCCATGTCGGGTGGATACGGACAGGGCGTAATCGATGAGGGCAATGAGGCCCCTGTGATGGGGATATCTAACGAGGAGCCGCTTTCGGAACTGGTGAAAGTCGAGGAAGTGGAAGCCCCCGAAGTTGTCACGAATGAGTCGGTGGCGCTCGCAACACAGTCAGAGGCGGCGCTGGAGGCATCGGAGCCCTTGAAGACTTCCATAAGCGGGTCTGCCGTCAGTGGTACCTCGGAGTCCCCATATGGCCTTACGAATGAGCAGCTCGTCAATGGATACCTCCAAGAGCTCATTGACGAGTCGTTACCAGGCTCGCATGTAGGACTGAGAACACAGAGTGCATCAAGCAACTTCACGGGGAATATGGGAAAGGTTTACGAATACCTTAAGACTGAAATCAAAAAGGTTGCTGCCGGTACCCGGTCGGACACCGTATTCACCATCGATCTCGATATGCTCGGCACCCCTCATTCTTGGACAGCGTCTCAGCTGGGCGTCAGCAACTTCTCGACCAACACCAATATCAACAACGCCTACAAAGCCGCGCTCAACAAGCTGGGCATCGACAAAGACAAGCTCATAAGTGCCTTGATAGCAGATTGTCCGTACGATTTGTACTGGTATGGCGCAAGAAATGTCTATCAGGCGTTTGGCTGCCACGTCATCGAAGGCCCGAAGCTTGAGCTTACAGACCCTATGACGTTTACCCTGCATGTTGCAAACAGCTATCAAGATGGCGACGATACCCACGTGAAGAGCGGTTCGCTCGCGGCGGCCAAAACGGCGCTCCAGAATGCGCAGTCAATTGCCAGCAAGCATAAAGACGAAGGTACCATGCAGATGCTCAAGAGCTTTAGCGACGAGATTTGCAAATGGGTCGACTACGACTTTGCCACGCCGAGGAACTCCGCATACGGTAATCCATGGCAGCTTGTCAACGTGTTTGACGGCAATACCAGCACCAAGGTTCTCTGCGAGGGCTATGCAAAGGCATTCAAGTATCTCTGCGACTATGCAAACAAGCCGGGCGTCGAGTGCTTGACGGTCACGGGTACGATGCATGGCGGCACTGGTGCGGGTGCCCACATGTGGAATGTGGTCAGGCTGAACAACGCGAAGAGCTATGTGGTGGACGTTACCAACTGTGATGACGGGACCATAGGACAACCTGCAAAAGAGGGAGAGAACCCGTTCCTCTTCATGCGGTGCTATCAGTCCGGATCCTATGCCGACGGATTCAGTTTCAATGCTGGCGGCAAGACCATCAAGTACACCTACGACGCTGCTACAAAGAATCTGAATGGTCAGACCGTTCTCTCGATTGTTAAAGGAACGCAGATCTCCAGCAAGACGGCGACCGTTGCGGCGAAGACCTATACGGGCTCTAGCCAGGCAAATGGCATTACGGTCAAGGGCCTCACGGAGGGCGAGGACTACACCATCAAGTGGCCGAGCGGTTGCATCAAGGCGGGGACGTACACCGCCACCCTCACGGGCCTTGGCAACTATGTGGGCACCAAGTCCGTACAGTTCACCATCAAGAAGGACAAACCCGTGATTAACATCGCGTCGACCTCGGTGACGAAGACGTATGGAGACGCCGCCTTCAGTGTCAATGCGACGAAGACCAAGGGTGACGACAAAATCAAGTACAAGTCGAGCAACACCTCCGTTGCCTCGGTTAACTCCTCGGGCAAGATTACTCTTAAGAGTTCGGGTACCACGACTATCACTGCATACATGAATGCCAACACGAACTTCGAGGCTGCAAGCAAGACGATGAAGCTCACGGTAAAGAAGGCGAAGAATCCGTTGACCCTGAAGGTAAAGAAGGCTGTGAAGTCGGTGAAGTACAAGCCTACGACAAAGGTATCGACGGGTGCGAACGTAAAGAAGTCAAAAGCGCAAGGTACAGTCACATTCGCGAACAGCAGCAGTGATACCACCGCAAAGAACTTCACCATCAACAAGAGTACGGGCGCCATCACGCTCCCGGCAAATACCCAAGGCGGGAAGTACACCGTAAAGATTACGGCAACTGCTCTAGGCAACGCGAAGTACGAGAAGGGCACTGCGAGCGCCACGTACACCATCGAGGTGAAGCCGATTACGAGCAAGCTTAAGGTGAAGGCGAAGACCCAGAACTTCAGGGAGAGCGATCTGGCATCTGGCGCAGAGACGGTCACTCCACTTACGGTCACGAATCCTGCCAACAACACCAAGTACGAGAAAGTCAGCGGCAAGAGCAATCTCACGCTCAACACTAAGACGGGAGCGGTGACGATTGCGAAGGGCACCAAGAAGGGTACCTATACCATGAGGGTCAAGGTGAAGGCCCCGGCGACCAACAACTACAAGGAGAAGACCAAGACCGTGACGGTGCGCGTAAAGGTCAAGAAGGGTTAGCGCGTGCTGTAGAAGTAGGTCTTGTGGGAGGGGCAGGACGTTCAAGGTCCTGCCCCACCTTTTGCTTGGCCGAAGTGGATTAGGCGAAGTACGATACGGGATGCACTATGTTGTCTCGAGCAGGATCGAGGGATTGCAAACGTGAATCATTGAGCTCGGAGAGCCTGCGCACGGCATGGTTCCCAAAGCGTAGGCGCAGGTCGTCTATCGTCCGGTCGAGGTCGAGGAGTTGCTGCCTGCGCGACTCCTTGCCAAACACGTCAAGTTGTACCTCGCGAGGAGCGGGAACGAGGCCCGAGGCGCGTACGCCGAGGGCTCGAAGCTTTTCTCCTCGGTCGAAGTTCCAATCGGCACAGAGGAGGTCGGAAGCAGCTGAGCATATCTCGGAGGTGAGTTGCGTGGGTTTCGCAAGCGTTGTCTGGCGTGAGCGAGTGATGAGCGTTTGGAAGTCGCGCCCGTAGGCGCTGATCGTTCGAGCGGCAAATCCGTGCGCCCTGAGGCGTTGTGCGACCGACTCGCCCATGAGCCAGATGACCTGTCGAGCACAAGCCTCGTCCTCGACGTCGAAGGGCGTCGTGATGCCGTTCCCCACGCCTTTGGTCTCGTGTTCGATGTCGCCCAACGAAGGTTCGAGCGGTCGGACGGGGGAGTCATCGAGTCCCCGCGCAAAGGCCTGCACGACCTGTCCCATCTTGCCAAGCGTTCTGCGAAGGGCGTAGTCGTCCGCACGCGCGAGCTGGCCGATGGTGCGTATGCCCATGCGATGCAACTTGCGCTCGGTGGCAGGGCCAACGTAGAGAAGGTCACGCACCTTTGCGGGCCACACGATCTGTTCCGCGTTCGATTGGTTGACGTCAGTGATGGCAGCGGGCTTGCGGTAGTCAGAGCCGAACTTGGCAAAGATCTTGTTCCATGAGATGCCGATGGAGACCGTACAGCCCAGCTCGCACCAGATGCGTTCGGCAATCTCGTGTGCCAGCGAGAGGCCTGTTCGTCCAGTACGTCGCACCGTTTCCGAGACGTCGAGCCAAGCCTCGTCAAGCCCAAAGGGTTCCACGAGATCAGTGTATTGGTAGTACAGTTGGCGCGCGTGCTTGCTGTAACGGATGTAGAGCCCGTAGCGCGGGGGAACGATGATGGCCTCGGGACAGGCGCGGCGCGCTTCCCAAAGTGCCATGGCGGTCTTGACGCCACGAGCCTTCGCCGGGTATGAGGCGGTAAGCACGATGCCATGGCGGGCCTCTTCATCACCTCCTACGATGACGGGCTTGTTGCGCAGCTCTGGCCGTTCAGCCATCTCGACCGAGGCATAGAAGCAGTTCATGTCCACATGCAGGATGGTGCGCGATGTATCCATGGGTTCTCCTCTCTGCGACTAGCATTGCAGAGGGGTGGGACGGGATTCGTGGGTCTGCACGGGGCTGCCCCCAGTGATTCCCCAGTGATTCCCCGGTGGAGGTTTCCAGCAAGTGTGGGGAAGAAAAAACATCTTGCATTTGACACGCCACAAACGTAATCTTAAGAATGCATGACAATAGGTGTCATGCAATGTATCTGTCGGCCCCCGAGTACATGTTGGTTTCCACTATCTGTTGGCAGCGATCATGACGACCGGGGCCCCGTTTTCGAAAGGGGTCCACCTTTGAGTGAGATTCAGAACTCGTCCATCTTCTCCCTGGATGACGTGTCCGACGATGAGATGAACCAGCTCATCGACGGAACCATCACCGACTTTGACGAGGGCGACCTTGTCACCGGTACCGTCGTCAAGATCGAGCACGACGAAGTCCTTCTGGACATTGGCTACAAGTCCGAGGGCGTCATCCCCGCGCGTGAGCTCTCCATCCGCAAGGACGTTGATCCGTCCGAGATCGTCGGCATCGGCGACCAGATTGAGGCGCTCGTTCTCCAGAAGGAAGACAAAGAAGGTCGCCTGATTCTCTCCAAGAAGCGTGCCGAGTACGAGCGCGCATGGAATCGCGTCGAGGAGCGCTTCCAGTCTGGCGAGAACGTGGAAGGCGAGGTCATCGAGGTCGTCAAGGGCGGTCTCATTCTCGACATCGGACTGCGCGGCTTCCTGCCCGCGTCGCTCGTCGACCTCCGTCGCGTCAAGGACCTCACTGCCTATCTGGGCACGCGCATCGAGGCTCGCGTCATCGAGATGGATCGCAACCGCAACAACGTCGTTCTTTCCCGTCGCGTGGTGCTCGAGGAGGCTCGCCGCGCCGAGCGCCAGGAGATCCTCTCCAAGCTCCGCAAGGGTATGCGTCTCAAGGGTACCGTCTCCTCCATCGTCGACTTCGGTGCCTTCGTGGACTTGGGCGGCATCGACGGCCTGGTGCACATCTCCGAGCTTTCTTGGAACCACGTCAACCACCCCTCCGAGGTCGTCAAGGTCGGCCAGGAGGTCGAGGTCGAGGTGCTCGACGTGGACCTCAACCGCGAGCGCATTTCGCTGGGCCTCAAGCAGACCACCGAGGATCCTTGGCGCACCCTCGTCAAGAAGTACCCTGTGGGCGTCATCGTCGAGGGCAGCGTGACCAAGCTCGTCTCGTTCGGTGCCTTCGTGGACCTGGGCGATGGCGTCGAGGGTCTCGTGCACATTTCCGAGATGGCCAGCAAGCACGTCGACACCCCGTCGCAGGTCTGCTCCGTGGGCGACACCGTGCAGGTCAAGGTCATGGAGATCGACCTCGATCGTCGTCGCATCTCCCTCTCCATGAAGTCTGCCGCCGAGGACCTCAACATCGAGGTTGTCGTCAACTCCCTCGAGGAGCCCGAGGCTGAGGTTGCCGAAGAGGACGCAGAGTAGTCTGCGCGCGTAGAACACGCCCCTCATGAGGATGGCCCCGCATGGTGAACCGTGCGGGGCCATCTTTTCACTCGTGAAGAGTCTTATCCGTGCGTGTATTTGGTTGCCGCATGGAGCATGTTGATCTCGAAGAGCTCGAGTTTGCCATCGATGTAGGGTGCATACATCGCATCGATGCTGCCGACACCCATGCTGCAACCACTGCACTGCTCGCAACTTCCGTCGCCACACCAGTCAAGGCCCTTGGCAACGATCTGGATGCGCTGCTCGCGTGTGGTGTCCTTGATGAGCGTACTCTGCCGTTCCATGTGTCCTCCCTTCATCTATGACGCTTACAGCATAGCAGGAGATGGCGCATATGGCCGCTCAGGCGTTGCTAGCATGTTTCGACTTTCCCTTGTGCATGGGCAACGCAAAGAATACGTGGCAAAGTGATATCCGGGAGGTTCAGCATATGGGTAAGGCGATCATCACTTGCAGAGCAGAGTGGATGGGCGGTGTCGCGTTCCTGCGCGGTGCCCTGCTTCGACTTACCAAGGGCCTCCATTCTTTGCCTGCGCGCCAGTAGTGACGAGGCCCACTTTTTGCCTGGCACGTGTATTTGTGCTTCACATGCACTAGACTCTTCTGGAAACCAAATGGCTTTGTGCCGTTCTCTCAAAGAAAGGCTTGTTATGACGCGCAAAATTCAGATTCTCGACACAACGCTTCGAGATGGCGAGCAGTCGCCTGGTGCCTCCATGAATACAGAGGAGAAGCTCATCGTTGCCCGTCAACTCATTCGACTGGGTGTGGACGTCATTGAGGCGGGCTTCCCCGTGTCGAGTCCTGGCGACTTCCGTTCGGTGCAAGAGATTGCCCAGCTTGCCGGCGATGACTGCGTCGTGTGTGCGTTTGCGCGTGCCGTCGAGAAGGACATCGACCTCGCTGCCGAGGCGCTCAAGTACGCGAAGCGTCCGCGCATTCATCTGGGACTGGGCGTCAGTGCCGTACACATGGCCGAGAAGCTTCAGATTAGCGAAGACGAGTGCGTTGAGCAGGCGGTGCATGCCGTCAAGTATGCGAAGCGCTTCGTGGATGACGTCGAGTTCTTTGCCGAAGACGCTGGCCGTGCGGATCAGCAGTTCCTGCTCCGCGTCGTGCAGGCAGTCGTCGATGCCGGGGCGACTGTGGTCAACATTCCCGACACGACGGGCTACAGCCTGCCGGAGGAGTATGGTGCCCGCATCAAGAGCATCATGGACAACGTCAAGGGGATTGAGAACGTTACCGTCTCGGTCCACGCTCACGACGATTTGGGGCTCGCTACGGCATTGGTGCTGGCAGGCGTGCGCAACGGTGCGACGCAGGTGGAGTGCACCATCAATGGTTTGGGCGAGCGCGCAGGCAATGCCTCCTTGGAAGAGGTCGTCATGGCCATCAAGATGCATGGCGAGGCGTTGGATGCCCATACGGATGTCCGCACGCGCGAGCTGATGCGTAGCAGCCGTCTGCTGAGTCGCATCACTGGCATGAGCGTTCAGGCAAACAAGGCTATCGTGGGAGCCAACGCCTTCGCACACAGTGCCGGCATTCACCAGGATGGTGTCCTCAAGTCGGCCGAAACCTATCAGATCATCGAGCCGAGCTCGGTGGGCGCCATCGGTTCAGAGATCGTGCTTTCGGCTCGCTCTGGCCATGCGGCGCTCCAGCATCGACTCGCGGAGCTCGGGTACTCGTTCGAGAGTGGCGAGTTTGACGACGTGTACCAGCGCTTCCTGGAGATGGCCGACCAAAAGAAGGAAGTGTACGACGAGGACCTTGAGTCTATGCTCGAGGAGCGTTCGCGTGACGTCGCGGCAATCTACACGCTTGATGCTCTGCAGATTCAGTGCGGAGACCCGCTTGTACCGACGGCTGTGGCGACGATCACGGACGAGGATGGCGTGCGCCACATCGTCTCGGCGACCGGCACTGGTCCCATTGACGCCTCGTACAAGGCAATCGACCAGGTGGTCTCGGTCCACGGCGACCTCGAGGAATATGTGGTCAAGGCCATCACGCGCGGTATCGACGCCATTGGCGAGGTGGTCGTACGGGTGAAGTCCGACGACGGCATGCTCTTTACGGGACGTGGTGCAAATAACGACGTCGTCGTCTCGAGTGCGAAGGCCTACGTCAACGCCATAAATCGCATGATAACCACGCAGCGTTCGCGCGAAGGAAGATAGCGACGGTGGCGCGTGGGTCACTGGGGGCCGTCCCTTGCTCACGGGGCGTCTCCTCGTGACCCACGCAGCATGAGAGGAGGCCCGGATGCCGGGAAAGCGGTCACAGGTAATCTCGTGGGACGAATTCTTCATGCGCGTCGCTGTTGCTGCTAGCTTGCGGAGCAAGGATCCCAATACTCAGGTGGGTGCCTGCATCGCAGGAACTGATCATCGGATTCTCTCGGTGGGCTACAATGGCACGCCACACGGTCTCTCCGATGATGAGTTCCCGTGGGGCGACTCGGACGATCCTCTCAACGACAAGCACAATTACGTGATTCATGCCGAGGCAAATGCCATCCTCAACTATCGCGGTTCCCTCAAGGAGCTCTCGGGCGCCACGGTGTACGTGACGCTCTTCCCCTGCCAGGAATGCGCCAAGACGCTCGTGCAGGCGGGAATCGGCGAGGTCGTGTACTTGGACGACAAGTACCACGACACCGTGGGCGGTGCCATCAGCAGGGCGGTCTTGGACCGCTGTGGCGTGCGGTATCGGCAGGTTGCGCTACCCCTCGAGGCGCTCGACTAACGTTGCTCCGTCGTGGCGTGCGAGGTCAGGTGCCACCCATGGCAATACGTGCAGCGGTAGCAGCGAAGCCCCGTCATTCCGTACTCGGCGCAAGCGGCAATGGCGCCTTCCGCCTGCGCGCGACTGCCATAACGTTGCTTGGAATCGCATGCCTTATGGCGCAACGCTGCCTCACGCCTCTCGTCCATGCGGTCGCGCCGTCGCTCTTCATGGGAAAACACGTCATCCATGCTCGTGCCGTCAAGGCTGGCGAGAAACTCCTCGCGTTGGCGAGCGCGGGCCGAGCGCTTCTTGCTGCTCATCTGAGCACCAGGCGCATTGGCTTGTGCGTGGAACTGTCGTCAGCGAATCCCAGCTTGCAGTAGAGGGGATAGCCGTCATCCGTGGCATGGAGTTCCACGACGTCGAGTTCCATGGCTCGCGCCTCGTCAAGCAGGCGCTGCATGACGCCACTTGCGAGTCCTTGGTGCCGGTGGTCTGGTGCTGTGTACACGTTGAAGAGAACCCCGGTACGCCCGTGCGGGAAGCGCGGGCTGGGTGGCTTCTCGACGAGCAGGAGCCATGCACACGAGACGATGCGTTCGTCCCAGGCGATGTGGATGCTGAGGTCTCGATCGAGGTGCCTCTGAAGGTACGGGGGCAGCTCGCGTTTGACGGAGGCGCGGTCGTCGTCAGAAAGCTCGCCAAAGTCGTCAGTAAGGTAGGCAGTGCGTAACAGCACGAGCTCGTCGACGTCATCTATGCTTGCTTTGTCGTATATGACGCTCATTCGCAGGCCTCCTCTATGCGATGACGAAGCTCGTCGATGCCGATGTTCTTCTCTGCAGAGGTGATGACCATCTGTGTGCGCGGAATGCCGAACTGCTTGGAGAGCCGCGACGCTTGTTGGTCTTGCTTGGCGCGGCTGAGCTTATCTGCCTTGGTGAGTGCAATCACGAAGGGCAGCTCTGCCTCGCGCAGGAAGTCGAGCATCTGAACGTCGAGCTTCTGCGCGTCGTGGCGGATGTCCACGAGGGCAACGACCAGGTTGAAGCTGCGCTCCTGGTCGAAGTATCCTGCGATGAGGTCAGCCCAACGCTGACGTTCCTTGCCCGATACCTTGGCATACCCATAACCGGGGAGGTCGACGAGGTAGATGCCATCTGTCTCGTAGAAGTTGATGTTTGCCGTCTTGCCCGGCTGGCTTGAAGTGCGAGCGAGAGCCTTGCGCTGGCATAGGCGGTTGATGAGCGAGGACTTACCCACGTTCGAGCGCCCTGCAAAGGCTACCTCAGGGGTGGTGGATGGTGGCAGTTGCTCCGCCGTGCCATATGCCGCCGCGAAGCGGGCAGTATCGAAGCGTATGGTCATAAGTCCTCCTTTGTTCTCGCGGACAATCATACCCCATGGAGGGCGCCCCTGCGAAACGCCTACATTGCGGTGGCTCTTCCGAAGGACTATGGATATGGCGTGGTTGGGCATTTGCGCCTGACGACATGGCCTCCCTTCTGATGTGGTTGAGCGTGTACGCCTGACGACATGGCCTCCCTTCTGCAGTTGAGGTAGCACTCCCGTTGGACGCTCAACCCGCTACAATGGGATGCGCTATCCCAACCCAAGGAGGTCACCCATGGCAGACGAGAGACGCACCATCGCGGTCATTGACGGCAACTCGCTTATGCATCGCGCGTTCCATGCCATCCGTCAACCCATGAGCGCGCCGGACGGTCGTGCCACCAACGCGCTCTTTGGATTCTTCAACATGCTCATCAAGCTCGTCGAGTCGTTCGCACCCGATGGGATCATCTGCGCGTTCGACAAGGGCAAGCCCCAGGTGCGCATGGACATGCTCCCGCAATACAAGGCGCAACGTCCTCCCATGGACCCCAACCTGCGTGAACAGTTTCCCATGGTCAAGGACCTGCTGCGCTCGCTCGACGTTCCCGTGGTGGAGCTCGAAGGTTGGGAGGGCGACGACATTCTGGGCACGTTGGCCCGCCGCGGAGAGGACGCAGGGTACGACATGTACCTCTTTACGGGTGATCGCGATATGTATCAGCTTTCTACGGAGCACGTGCGCATCGTGAGCACAAAGAAGGGCGTCTCCGACGTGCAGATCATGACGCCAGAAACCGTGGCTGACCTCTACCACGGCATCACGCCGGAGCTGGTACCCGATTTCTATGGCCTCAAAGGCGACACGTCCGACAACATCCCAGGTGTGCCGGGTATCGGTCCCAAGCGCGCTGCCGACCTCATCTGCAAATACGGCTCGCTTGACGAGGTCATTGCGCATGCCGACGAGGTCAAGGGCAAGATGGGCGAGAACCTGCGTGCCCACGTGGACGATGCCCTGCTCAGTCGGAAGGTCGCCATCATTCGGACTGATGCGCCAATCGACTTCGACTTCGCGGACGCGCGCTTTCCGACGTTTGACCCGCAGGAGGTTGCTAATGCCTTTGGTGCGCTTGGCTTCACGGGCATGAGGACGCGCCTTGCGCGACTCGGCGGTGGCGACGGCGCCGTGGCTGCATCGTCCGCAAATGCCGAGGTACCGACGCTGCAACTCTCGGCGCCTGTGACGGGCGATGCGGCGCTTGCGGGACTCGTGGGCGTGCTGGATTCACCGACGTGGGTCGGCGTGGCGATTCAGAACCAGGCTGCGGGCAACAATCGCTCGCAGCTCGCCCTTGACCTCGGCTCCGACGAGAAGGACGACCTCGTACTGTGGGTTTCCACGGAGGATGCACTGCTGCGCATCGAGGGTGAAGCTGCACGTCAGGCCATTGCCCTGCTCGTGCGTGAGGGACGTATGGCGTCACCTGACGTTAAGGCGGTCCTACATGAGGCGTGCCCGTTGGATTCGTCAAAGCCTGCACTCGTCGAGGCGCATGAATTGGACGCTACGCGCATCTTCGATGCGGCGATTGCGTACTATCTGCTGGACTCCGACCGCACCTCCTACGACGTATGTGAGCTTGCGAACGTCGTTGCGGGCGCCACCGTGCCCGAACCGACTGAGGAGCTGCCGAAGGCGGCCCTCGAGGCGGCTTGTGCGGTCTTGCTGCGTCCCATCCTTCTGAGCAAGTTGGATGAGGATGGTTCGCGCTCACTCTTCGACGATGTGGAGATGCCGTTGGTCTCGGTGCTTGCTCAGATGGAGCGCACGGGACTTGCGGCCGATGCCGAGAAGCTTCACGAGCAGTCCGCCGAACTCGGGGCCGAGATTTCGCGTATGGTTGCAACGATTTACGAGGAGGCAGGGGAGGAGTTCAATGTCGATTCTCCGATGCAACTCTCGCATGTGCTCTTCGACGTACTCAAGCTTCCCACGGCAGGGCTCAAGAAGACGCGCCGTGGTTACTATTCCACCAACGCGAAGGTTCTGGATGACCTTGCGCGCGACTATCGAATCGTCGCGGACGTGCTCGAATACCGCGAGCGGGCAAAGATAAAGTCCACCTACTTGGATGCTTTGCCCAACGACATCCGCGGTGATGGGCGCATTCATACGACCTTTAACCAAACGGTGGCGGCGACGGGGCGTCTCTCGAGCTCTGAGCCCAACCTGCAGAACATCCCCACGCGTTCGGAGCTGGGCCATCGTGTGCGCACGGCCTTTACGGTACCCGAGGGCAGCGTGTTCCTCGCCTGTGACTACTCGCAGATCGAGTTGCGCCTGCTTGCGCACCTCTCTGCAGACGAGCATCTGGTGCGCGCCTTCAACGAGGGCGAGGACTTCCATGCGGCAACGGCGGCGCGCGTCTTTGACGTGCCCGTGGCAGAGGTGACGCCAGCGCTGCGTAGTCGTGCCAAGGCCGTCAACTTTGGCATCGTGTATGGCCAGCAGGCCTATGGCCTCTCGACGTCGCTCAAGATTGGGCGTAAAGAGGCACAGGAGATGATTGACCGTTACTTCGAGGTGTATCCCGGCGTGCGTGCCTTCTTGGACGAGCAGGTCGCGTTCGCGCGGAAGAACGGTTACGTGAGCACGATGTATGGGCGCAAGCGTCACATCAAGGACATCAACTCTCGCAACTTCCAGATGCGCGCGTTCGGCGAGCGGACTGCGATGAATCATCCCATGCAAGGCACCGCGGCTGACATCATAAAGATTGCGATGATCCGCGTGGCAGAGCGCCTGCGCGAGGAGGGGCTCGCCTCCAAGCTCGTGCTGCAGATTCACGACGAGTTGGACTTCGAGGTGCCCGAGGGCGAGGTGGAGGCGCTCAGAGCCCTGGTGCGCGAGACGATGGAGGGCGTGTGCGAGCTGCGCGTGCCGCTCGTGGCCGATGTCTCGGTGGGTAGCAACTGGGCGGAGGCGAAGTAGCGTGGCGGGAGATGCGAACGGGCTCATGCACGTGGTGGCCTACACCGACGGCTCTTCTCGTGGCAATCCGGGGCCGGGCGGGTATGGCGCGGTGCTACTGTACGTGGGGCCCGACGGGGTGGAGCATCGACGCGAGCTGTGCGCGGGATACCGCCGCACGACCAACAACCGGATGGAGCTTCTGGGAGCCATTGTCGCGCTTGAGGCGCTCAAGCGACCGTGTGATGTGGAGGTGCACTCGGACTCGCAGTACGTGGTGAACGCATTCAACAAGCACTGGGTGGACGGCTGGCAGCGCAAGGGCTGGAAGACGGCGAGCAAGCAGCCGGTGAAGAACCCCGAGCTCTGGAAGCGCCTCCTTGCAGCCATGGAGCCACACGAGGTGCGTTGGGTGTGGGTCAAAGGCCATGCGGGACATGCGCTCAACGAACGCGCGGACGAGCTGGCAACCCGTGCGGCTGACGGTCTGGAGGGCCCGCTGCTCGTCGACGAATGGTAAGGGTGACAAGGGGTAAGGGTGACAGATGATTCGTCCTCTTGCCACCTATCACTCATTTCTTCCTTCTGGCGCGGAAGAAGCGGCGCAGCTCGTCGGCACACTCGTCGGCGAGCACGCCCGACGTGACCTCGAACTCGTGGTTGAGGCGCTCGTCGTGACTCACGTCGTAGAGCGTACCGAGCGCGCCGCCCTTGGGATCCGATGCCCCGTACACGCAGCGGTCGATGCGGGCGTTAACCATGAGACCCGCGCACATGAGGCAGGGCTCGAGCGTCACGTAAACAGTGCAGCCGGTGAGCCGCCAACGTCCCAGTGTGCGCGACGCCTCGACGAGTGCTGAGAACTCCGCATGGGCGCTGGGGTCGGCGTCCGTCTCGCGCCGGTTGTGCGCACGTGCCACCACCTCGCCGTCGCACACGACCACTGCGCCGCAGGGTACCTCGCCCTCGCTTGCCGCTGCGCGTGCCTCATCCAGTGCTAGACGCATGAAACGTTCGTCATCAGCTGTCATAGTCTTCTCCTTTGAGCGCGTCCATCTACATATAGTGTATAGTGTGACTAGCATGTACTTGAGAGGGGAAGTGGCCAGCATGATGACAACGGTGTCCGCACGCATACCGGACGAGACGCAGCGGCGCGCCGTGGCGAGGCTCAACCAAATTGGCTCGTCTCAGTCGGAGCTTATCAGGACAGCTTACGACTATGTGGCAGCATGTGGTCATCTGCCCGCGGCATTAGGCGACAGCGATCGACGTACGCTCGATGAGCAACGTCGTTGCGCGATTGCGGATTTGTGCGAACGAAGCAGCATAAGGTCGGTGACCCAACGTGCTGGCGTGGGAGACGCATGGTATGCACGCGATTTGGTGGCTGCGTCGCGGAGGAGGCGCTATGAGGCTCTTGGTTGAGTCGGACGTTCTCATCGATCACATTCTGCGACACGAGCGCCATGGTCGCGGCATGCAGCGGCTCCTGGTGATGGCATCGTTCGGCGATGTGGAGCTGTGGGCGAGCGCACGCGCGATATGTGATGTGCAATGTGTGGTGTCCGACATGGTGGGCTCATCCGAGGCGCAACACTGTCTGAACGCGCTCGTGGAGGTGGTTCACGTCTGCGATATCAGTGCAAAGCGGGTCATCGCCGCATTGCGCGAGACGGGTGTTGCGTTCGACGCGTCCCTTGCAGAGCAGACCGCACGAGCGATTGGCGCCGACGCCGTCGTTACGCGCGATCATCAGCGCTATGGGAAGAGTTCGTGTCTCGTGCTCTCGCCCGAAGAGGTCGAGGCGCACATGTACGATGCCTACGGAATCCGTTACGAGGAGCTTGCATTGGGATGATGCTCAGGCGCGGGAGCTGCCCACGTTGCAACTTGAGAGATTGGGGCAGGACTCGACCATTCATCGTCGCGATATGGCATCTCGAGCGATGATGCTCGAAGTATGCTTCAATTACAATAGTACTGGTTAGGATGGTCAAGGCCGAAAGGCAGATTATGGACGCATACGAGGCAATCAGAGTACGCCATTCGGTGCGGGCTTTCAGCGATGAGCCTATTGATCCGCAGACGCGCACAGCCTTACAGGCAGAGGTCGAGCGCTGTAACGAAGAGGGCAATCTGCACATGGAGCTTGCGTGGGACGAGCCGCGGGCTTTCGACTCGACGCTCGCGCACTATGGCAAGTTCTCCAACGTGTGCAATTACCTGATCGTGGCGGGGCCGGCCGGGGATGGCTTGGAGGAGCGCGGCGGATACTACGGTGAGCGTGTGGTGCTGCTGGCCCAGCAACTTGGCATCAACTCGTGTTGGGTGGCATTGACGTTCAAGAAGCGCCTTGTCAAGAAGATGTTGCGGCCGGGCGACAAGCTGGTGCTGGTGGTGGCACTCGGGCATGGCGCGACGCAAGGCGTGCCCCACAAGTCAAAGGAGGCAGCAAAAGTCAGCAAAGTCCCCGAAGGTACGGAACCTCCCGCATGGTTCGAGCGTGGAGTGGAGGCGGCGCTGCTTGCGCCGACGGCCGTCAACCAACAGAAGTTCACCGTCGAGCTTCTCGACCAGACGTCTGCAGACGGCAGACCGGTCGTGCGCTTGAGCGCGGGGAGCGGCCCGAACGCTCTCGTAGACCTCGGCATCGTACGGCTGCACTTCGAGATTGGCGCAAATCGCGACAACTTCGCATGGGTTACTGAGCTCTAGTAGGCAAATCCAGCGGTTGGTCCTGCGTGGACTTGCCGTTTGGTCGACGAGGGGAGAGGGTCGTATGGCATACGCAAACGACTATCTGGGGCACGACACACCCAAACTGGGCTTCGGTATGATGCGCCTACCGAAGCTCGAGGATGGCTCCATGGACATGGACCAGATCAGCCAGATGGTGGACGAGTTCATGGGCGCTGGGCTTACTTACTTCGACACCGCGTTTGTCTACGACGGTGGCGACTCCGAGGTAGCCACGCGCAAGGCGCTCGTGGAGCGGTATCCGCGTGATGCCTTCACCATCACGACGAAGGCGAATGCCTGGTTGGGTAACCCGACGGCAGAGCAGACCAAAGCACAGCTACAGACCTCCATGGAGCGCCTCGGCGTCGATTACCTCGACTACTACCTGCTGCATGCGATTCAGGACAACAATCAGCAAACCTATGACGACTATGGGCTCTGGGACTGGATTCGTGGCTTGAAGGAGGAAGGCGTCATCCGTCGATGGGGCTTCTCGTTCCACGCAGGCCCCGAGCGACTCGAGCACCTGCTCTCCACGTATCCCGACATCGACTTTATCCAACTTCAGATAAACTACGCCGATATGGATGATGCGGGCGTGCAGGCACGTGCGAACTACGAAGTGGCGAAGGCTTACGGCGTGCCCTTTACGGTCATGGAGCCCGTCAAAGGCGGTTCGTTGGCGAATCCTGCGCGTGCGGTGCGCGAGATCTTCGACGCATATGGATCTGGTCTCTCGTATGCGAGCTGGGCAATCCGTTATGTCGCATCCATGGAAGGCGTGCTCACGGTGCTGAGCGGCATGTCCACGCTTGAGCAGGTGCGGGACAACGTGAGTTACATGCGCGACTTCCAGCCGCTCTCGGCGGAGGAACAGGCGGTCGTTGCCCATGCGCAGGAGGTGCTCGTCGGTCTGCATCAGTACAAGTGCACGGCGTGTCACTACTGCACTGACGGCTGTCCCATGGGCATCCCCATCCCCGACTTCTTCAAAGCCATGAATCGCAAACTTCTCTTCGAGAACGAGGCAGAGGCAAAGCGTCGCTATGCAAGCGCCTCGGAGAAAGCAGGTGTCAATGCGAGCGACTGCATCGGTTGCGGGCAGTGCGAGGCGGCTTGTCCTCAGGGTCTGCCCATCATCGAGTACCTGCAAGAGGTTGCCGACGCCCTTAAGTAGGTCCGAGACGAACGATGCTGCCCACCGGTGGTAACCACCGGTGGGCACCCGGTCTAAAGCGCCGACTCGTAGATGGCTCGCGCGTCCTCGATGGTGAGTGGCGTGAACGCCCCGAAGGTCTCTCCCTTGTTGAGGCGTAACGTCTCGAGCATCGGCTCGATGTCGTCTTCCGTTAGCCCGAACTCACGCAAGCGCTTGGGCATTCCGATGCTGGTAAAGAAATGGCTCAGTCCTAAAACCTGTAGGTGACCGCTATGCCGCCAACGTTTCCCTGCCAGGTGAGTAGCGCCTGCTCGAGTCGAAGATTTTGAGGAAGAAGTACTCGTCGTCTGGGTATCCGTAGCCGGCGCGACGGAGCTGC
>JAFWIE010000040.1 GCA_017533825.1 Atopobiaceae bacterium
ATGAATGCCTCCTTTCGCTTGGCAAGCCTAGCGTAGGGGCATACGGGTTATGAGAAGGAGACGAGGGCCGTCGGCGGCGGGCAGCTGCGGCTTCTCAGCCAGCTTCTCATAACCCGCAGCTTCTCATGAGACGAGACGTCGGGCCTCAACTCACCAGACAAGATCATCAACACCATGTCGCTCGCACTCGAACACGCTGGACAGAACGACACGACCACTTACAACGCGAACAAGGACACCCTGAGCATAGGCGAGGTGTACGAGCAGGTCATGATCATGCGCACGCTTGAGCGTGTGCTCGAGCGTCATGAGGTCGAGGTGTTCCTGCAACCCGTCGTGCTCGGAACCTCGCATGAGCTGATTGGCGCCGAGGCCTTGTCCCGCATTCGCGACGAGGATGGCGACATTGTGCCTCCGTCACAGTTCATCCCGATTGCCGAGCAAACGGGGCTCATCAACAAGCTCGGCATTCAGGTGTTCGACAAGGTATGCGCGTTTATCGCCACATATGACCTGAAGCGTATGGGGTTGGACTGGGTCAACATCAACCTCTCCCCTCTCCAGTGCGCGCAGCAAGACATCGCGGAGCACTTTGCCCTCATTCTCGAACAACACGGCATCGCATCGGACCTGATTCACCTTGAGGTCACCGAGCAGAGCATCGTCGATTACTCCCTCATCAAGGACCAGATCCTTCAGCTGCACGGCATGGGCTTCAAGTTCTCGCTCGACGACTATGGAACGGGCTACTCCAACCTCGTTCGCCTTTCCGACTACCCCTTCTCCAACATCAAGCTAGACATGTCACTCGTACGCAGCTACAGCATCGGGAAGGGCGGCCTGTTGCCAGTAGCGGTAAGCGGCCTGAAGAGCGTGGGCTACACCATTACGGCTGAGGGTGTGGAGACGGAAGAAATGGCAAAGAGCCTCACAGGCATAGGAGCGGACTACCTGCAAGGCTATCTGTTCTCGAGGCCCCTGCCTATCGACGAGTTTGTGCGCACGTATGGCGCAGGTTGACGGAGCTCGCCATCACCTGGCTTCGAACGTTCCGTCGGTGCCCCACTCCCAGGTACCCTGCTTGCCCTCCACGGCTGCCCCTAGCTCGAAGTGCAGCTTCGCGATGCCGAGGTCGGTATAGGCCACCTCCCGCTTGACGTTGGGAAGGGTGGCACGCAGCCCCGTCTCGTCCTGCACGAAGACGACCGGCTGCTGGTTGACCGCAGAGGGCCCCTTGATGACGCTCCAGATACCAGAGCGGACCCAAGCGGGTGCCTCAGCGATCGTGGTGGGACCCTGGTAGAGCGCTTCGGGCTTCTTGTCGCGCCGACGCAGGCCTGCGCGACAAGATATGCGCACGTCGATGGCTTCATGAGAGGTCATGATTCTCCTTTCGATGAGTGCATTTGCTAAAGGTCATATCACGACAATTCCGAAAGCACTCTCCGGGAAATCGCCACAGTCATCCCCGAAGTGACGCAGGGGTACTACGTGAGGGGCATAGGAGGGGCCGCTGCATTCGCGGCTGCACGATTCGCACCAGATTCGTGCCGACCACCGAATGCAACGGCCAAGATTCAGCGTTTCCTCAGGCCAGAAAGCCTAGTCCAGATCTTCTCCGTTGGACTTGATGACCTTCTGGTAGTAGAAGAACGAATCCTTGCGGGCACGATGCAGGTCGCCGGTACCGTCGTCGTGCTTGTCAACGTAGATGAAGCCGTAACGCTTGCGCATCTCGCCCGTGCCGGCGGAGACGACGTCAATCGGGCCCCACCAAGTGTAGCCGATGAGGTCGACGCCATCATCGATGGCCTTGCCCATGTCGGCCACGTGCGCACGCAGGTAGTCGATGCGATACGGGTCGTGGATGCGCTCGACGCCATCCTCGATAACGACCTCGTCAAGTGCACCAAAGCCATTCTCGACGACCATCAGAGGAATCTCGTAACGATCGTAGATCTCGTTGAGGGCGATGCGCAGACCAGTGGAGTCAATCTGCCAGCCCCAGTCGCTCGCCTTGAGGTAGGGGTTCTTGCCGCCGAAGCTCATGTTGCCGGCGGTCTGCTCGGCGCCCTCGTGCGTGGTCACGGTATTGGACATGTAGTAGGAGAAGCTGTAGAAGTCGATCTTGCCCTCAGCCAGCAGCTCCTCATCGCCTGGCTGGATGTCGGGCTCTGCGCCCCACTCCTTCCACAGCGCCTTGGCATAACGCGGATACTTGCCACGCGCCTGCACGTCGGAGGCATACCAGTTGGACTTGCGCATGTTCTGCTGGTTGAGCAGGACGTCAGCGGGATCGCACGTCGCGGGATAGCTCAGGATGAAGCAATCCATGTTGCCCATCTTTACGTCGGGATAGTTCTCGTGGACGTACTTGATGGTCTTGGCGGCAGCTACGAACTGGTAATGCAGCGCGTTGACGCGATCCTGCGCAGAGGTCTTGATCTCGTCGTTGGTTCCCGTGAAGCCCTGGAGCATACTCGTGGAGAGCATGGTGCCCATGTCGGACCAGCCAAGGTTGTTCTCGTTGAACGTGAGCCAGTACTTGACCTTATCGTGATAGCGGTCAATAACGGTCTTCGCATAGTTGAAGAAGATGTCGATGAGCTCCCGACTCGCCCAGCCATTGAAGCGCTCAACCAGGCTGTACGGAATCTCGTAGTGGGACAGCGTCACGAGCGGCTGGATGCCGTGCTTGGCGCAGCAGTCAAAGACCTTGTCGTAGAACGCAAGGCCAGCCTCGAGCGGCTCGCCGTCGCCGTTGGCGAAGATACGGGACCAGTTGATGGACATGCGGAACACGTTCCAGCCCATCTCGGCGAAGAGGGCGATGTCCTCCTCGTAGTGGTGATAGAAGTCCGTCGCCTCCCAGCTGGGATACAGCGCGTCGGGATCGATCACGGCGTCAATCTGGCGAGGAATGCCATGGATACCGTCGCCACCGCGCAGGTGGTCGTCAATGCTGGCGCCCTTGCCGTCTACGTTCCATGCACCCTCGTACTGATTCGCTGCCGTCGCACCGCCCCAAAGGAAGCCCTCAGGAAAGCCCATCGTTACCATCTCCTCTCATTCGGATTTGCCATGATAAGAGAGTAAACAACTGCTAATTAATAATACAGTGTAAATCGGCGAAAGACGATTCTGAGCGTTACAATGGTACCAATGCAGACGGAAGCAAAGGTTTATGACATGTCCATATCCAAGATTGTTATCACCGGTGGTCCGTGTGGGGGAAAGACCACGGCGCTCAGCCGCATCCAGCGAGACCTCTCGCACCTCGGCTACACCGTGCTCATCGTCCCCGAGACAGCAACGTCACTCATTTCGGGTGGCGTCACGCCATGGACCTGCGCTAGCAACGAGGAATACCAGAAGTGCCAGATGACGCTGCAGCGGCAGAAGGAGCAGATCTTCGAGCAGGCCGCCCGCACGATGCCTCAAGAAAAGATTATCATCGTGTGCGATCGTGGCGAGATGGACAACAAGGTATACATGAGCGATGACGAGTTCGGGCGCGTCTTGGATTACCTGGGAACCAACGAGGCAGAGCTTCGCGATGGCTACGATGCGGTGTTCCACCTCATCACCGCGGCAAAGGGCGCCGAAGAATTCTACACGCTCGAGAACAACGGCGCACGCTACGAGTCGGTCGATGAGGCCGCCGCCCTCGACGACAAGTTCATCGCCGCGTGGACGGGACACCCCTACTTCCGCGTGATCGACAACTCAACCGATTTCGAGGGGAAGATGCGACGCCTCATTCGCGAGATCGCCTATTATCTGGGCGAACTGCATCCCTACGAGATTGAGCGAAAGTATCTCGTGGAGTTCCCCAACCTCGCGTGGCTCGAGAGCCTCGATGCGTGCGAGCGCGTCGAGATATCACAGCACTACCTGCGCTCCGATCCCGACCAGGAGATTCGCATCCGCAGGCGTGGCAGCGGGGAGAACAGCATGTACTACCTCACCGAGAAGCGCATCTCGGAAGGACATACGGCGCTGCGAACGCAGCGCCGCCTGACCGAGGGCGAGTATCACATGCTGCTGGTTCAAGCCGATCCCAAGCGTCGCGAGATTTGCAAGACCCGCTACTGCCTCACCTACGAGAACCAATACTTCGAGATTGACATCTTCCCCTGCTGGAGTGACCAGGCACTCGCCGAGATTGAGCTCTCGAGCGAGGAGACTCCCGTGCACTTCCCGCCCGAGCTCAAGGTCATTCGTGAGGTGACGGGAGACCCGCGTTACCGCAATGCGGCGATTGCCGCATTGCCCAAGGGCGCCACGCACTAACTGCCAAATCCTTCGAATCGGGGACCTCATGTACTCATTCACCAGCACCGTGCGCTACAGCGAATGCGACCAGAACTCGCGACTCACCATTCCTGCGGCCATCAACTATCTGCAAGACTGCTCCATGTTCCATTGCGAGCACATTGGACACGGACTCGCCTATGCGCGCGAGCACGAAATCGCATGGTTCGCCATCGCCTGGCAAATTCAGATCGTGCAACTCCCCTGCTTCTGCGACGCCATACGCATGTGCACCTGGTGCAACGAGATGAGGAGCACCCTCGCCAGACGTTCCTACACCATCGAGGATGGCGAAGGCAACCTCTTGGTGAAAGCAGAGGCACTATGTGCCCTCGTGGACACGCACACCGGACGCGCCATCAGAATCCCCCAGGACGAGTCGATCTTCCTGAGCGACGAACCGTCCCTTGACCTACCCACAACCCAACGCAAGGTGCGCCTCGCCGGGAACGGCGAGCAAGTACTTGAGCTCGAGGTCACGGAGCGTCTCATCGACTCCAATGGTCACGTCAATAACGTGCAGTACATCGCCATCGCAGAAGATGTGGTTCGCGCCCGCGAAGAGTCCTTCGAGGTCGGTCGCATCCTGGTGCAGTATAAGGTCTCCGCACATCTTGGCGACACCATCGTCGCGATGCTGCACCAGGAGGACGACGGGTACGGCATCGACCTCACGGACTCTGACGGGAAGAGCTTCGCCGTCGTCAAGCTACTCAGGCATTAGGCCCATGCTACCTGCGACGACGCCTCTTGGTCTTCTTGTCCTGCTGAGCGGGATGCTCGCTGAACCACTCGTCCATGTCGGGGACTTCGGGCATCTCCTTGAGCCTCTTCTGGATGTTGCTTTGTGCGCGCCGATAGCTGTTGAGCATGCCCGTCGCATACATCACGATGGCCATCACGAACGCGGCAAAAGACACGCCTACGATGAACGGACTCGAGGCTGCGCGGCCATCCATCACCATGAGCATCGCGTTCCACAAGGCAAGGCCACCCATCGCAAGCATTGCCTTACCGGGCAGGTCCGCGCTGTTGCGCTTCTCCTTGGGAAGCGCGTCAAGCTCTCGCTTGTAGAGGAGCAAGAACATGTGCTCGTCTGATATGTTGCATTCCTTCTTGTAGCGGTTTATCTGCCGACGTGCCATCGGCGACGCCATCTGGTATTCGAGCGTCTCGTGGTAGTCGCCACCCGCTTGACTGGTGTAATCGTTGCTGGGCATCGCGTCCCCTTTCGTCACGAACTGCGACCTTACCACACTTTGAGTGTCTCGGCATGCTCAACCTCTGCCCAACTCTATAGAACGAGTGCATGGGCTTTGCGGCCTGAGCGATTCTCGGTTGATGGGGTATTATGGTGCAGTCTATTTCGAAACTGGAGGTGCACATCATGAGCACAAACGATAACAAGAAGCCCTTCGAGACGGCAAGCGCAACAACCGATCCCGACAACTCAAATTCAGGTCCCTTCGCCTTCATTATCACGGGCGTGTGTCTCGCCGTACTCTTGGGACTCGGCCTGCTCATCTCGAGCGTCGCGTCGATTGCGCTCACGGCGGCTGCATCAGCAATGTCGGATGCCCCAAGCTCGAGTACGCCCCTCGACGATGACTTTGACTTTAACGACCTCGACGAGCTGTTCAACCAGTATTACCAAGACGACAACAACTACGGTGGCAGCAGTACCTCGACTCAGAACGGCACGAGCTCTATGGTCACCGTCGACGAGGCACTTGACTTCGACCTCGCGCCCTATGGAGCATGCATCGACGATGGGGTCAGCGCGAGCGCATACGCCGGCGTTCCGCAGGAGGTACGCAGCTTTGTACGAGAGCTCGTGAGCGCCGATCGTACCAACACCCAGAAGGTGGTTGCCGCCCTCAACGAGGCGGCTCTTAACGACGAGGCGCGCGCGGCAAAGGTCAAGGAGGCCATCGAGCTCTCCGATGCGGGTGTCCGTGCCATAAACGACATCGCTCTTCCTTCCCTCACAAACGACGAGGGTGGTGCGGTGGCAGATGCACTCGGCTCGGCAAAGACCAAGGCTGCTGAGCGCTGGACCCAGATGGGACGCGAACTGCGTCTACTCGACACCACGGACAAGATCGAGACCCGCAAAATCTGGAACTACGACGAGGACGTGGCGGACGCCACTGAGGAAGCGGCTGACCTCATCGAGGATGCAATGGACAAGGCAGCCAATCTCTAGGATTTCTGGGGGGTACGATGAGCAAGGCAGACGATCTGTTCGTGGCCATGTGCCAAGACATTCTGGAGAACGGCACCACGACCGAGGGACAGCGCGTACGACCCACATGGGACGATGGATCCAAGGCATACACCATCAAGCGCTTCGGCGTATGCAACCGCTACGACCTGCGCGAGGAGTTTCCTGCACTCACCTTGCGGCGGACGGCACTGAAGAGCTGCATGGACGAAATCCTGTGGATTTACCAGAAGAAGTCGAATAACGTTGGCGACCTAGGCTCTCACATCTGGGATGCCTGGGCAGACGAGAGCGGTTCCATAGGCCGTGCCTATGGATATCAGGTCGGCAAGGTATCACGCTACTCCGACGGAGACTTCGACCAAATGGACCGCGTGCTCAAGGACCTGCGTGAGGAACCCTTCTCGCGACGTATCCTCACCAATCTGTACAACTTCGACGACCTCCATGCCATGGCGCTCTATCCGTGCGCCTACAGTTGCACCTACAACGTCACAGACGACCGACGCGCGGACGGCAGACTCACGCTCAACATGGTGCTCAACCAGCGCAGCCAGGACGTTTTGACGGCCAACAACTGGAACGTCTGCCAATATGCCATCCTTTTGATGATGGTCGCGCAAAGCACGGGGATGGTTGCCGGGGAACTCGTCCATATGATCGCAGACGCTCATATTTACGACCGACACGTCGACATCGTGAGGGAACTCATCGCGCGACCGCGCTTGTCGGCTCCCTCCGTGCGTCTGAACCCTGACGTCACGGACTTCTATGAGTTCACCACCGACGACCTCATCGTCGAGAATTACGCGCACGGCCCTCAAGTACGCAACATTCCCGTCGCTGTGTGAGGTGGCACCGTGAACGCCATCGTATCGGTTACCAACGACTGGGGCATCGGCTTACGGGGAAGCCTCCTCGTACGCAATCGCGCCGACATGCGCATGTTTCGGGAGCAGACCATGGGGGGTACCGTCGTGTGCGGACGTTCCACGTTCGAGAGCTTCCCGGGAGGAGCACTCAAGGGTCGACGCAACATCGTCCTCACCCATAACCCGGACTTCTCCGCCCCGGGAGTAGAGGTAGTCCACAGCGTCGATGAGACGCTGCAGGCCGTTGCGCACGATAATCCCGAGCGCGTGTGGCTCATTGGCGGCCAGACCGTGTACGAGGCGCTTCTTGACTCATGCACCAAAGCATATGTGACAAAGAACGACATCGTCACCGAGGCCGACGCGTTCTTCCCCAACCTCGATGCTCTTCCCGAATGGGCTTGCATCGACTCTTTGGGCGCCGGCACGACCGACGCCGGCATCGCCTATGAGTTTCTCGTCTACCAGCAGTTGCACTGACGAAAAGCTGACCCCACAGGGGTCACCCTGTGGGGCAAAGCGAGCCACTACTTCTCGAGCCCCGCATAAGCCGCCGTAGCGAACTCCTCCGCGGACCCCTCATCAAGCCTCCACTCGTTGTCACGCTTCGTGAACCGCAGCGTCACGTCAGTTTCGACCAAATCCGCGCAATCATCCAGATGCTGAAACAGAATGTCCACGAATGCGTCCGTGAGCTCTTCGTCCGTGCCTTCTCGGTATAGCTCGCCCACCGAATCGATCGTCTCGGCATCCATCGACACCTCGTCGAATGCTTCCTTCAGGGCACCGGGAAGATCGACGTTTGAAACATGCGCCTCCAAGGTCGCATGGTCTCCCGTCACAACGACCTTACCGAGCTCGCACTCAAACCGAGAAAGCAGATGCTCCTCGAGCTCCGTCTCTGCCTCAATGTCTGCGACGGCATCTTTTGCCGCCTTCCGAATCACCTTCTCGTCAGCCTCCGTCGAAGGAGGCTCCACCGGTTGCGCCGCTGGTTCTTGAGCACAACATGGCAACATCAATGCGCAAAGTAAAAGGAGGAAGAGGAGCAAGACTCCCCTCCCTCGTTGGCATCCGTAACGCACGCGCGAATCCTACACGTCGTTGAAGACCGACTCGACCTGCTGCCAGAGGTACTTCTCGCCGGCTTGGCGACCACGGGCGAGCTCAGCTGCCGCCACAACGGGCACCCAGTGGAGGATAAGCTGCCTGGGTGTATCGCTCATGCGAGAGTACAGGTCCAAATACAGCTGAGCACGCTCAGGGTGCTTTACCTGCAGGAGCAGGAACGTCTGGGCCGCATCGACCTCGGGCACGCCGGCAGTCACGTGGGCCCAGTCACAGACGTACGGATCGCTGCCGTCGTCAGGCACGATGATGTTGGAAGCAACAAAGTCACCGTGGCACACTTTGGTGCCACCCTTGAGTCCGTCCAGACGCATCTGCAAATCGTAACGTACTGAGGGGTCGATTGCTTTGCAGCCGTTGATCATGCGACGCAGCTTGTCCTTCTGACGGTTGAGCAGCGGGGCATCAGCGGTCTGGATGTCAATCTGCAACTGAGCAAACTGCTCCATGTAGCCCCGCAGATTGCCCTTGTCCTCTGCGATGAGGTCTTCGAGCGTACGGCCAGGGATGAACTTGAGCGCGAGTGCCCAGCTCCCCTCCCACTCGCCGTCCTTTATCTGGCTAACCTCGAGCACCCTCGGCACACGCCCACCGGCCTCTGCCACGCGAGCGTCATTCAGCGCTTCGTTGAAGACGTCCGAGCCGGGCTTCCGCTCGTTGAAGACCTTCACCAGTCGGTTCCCGTCCTGGTACACGACCTTGTTGTTGCGCCGTACGAGCTCGACCTTGCTATCTGAGAGAATCATCTTTCCTCCTTATGCATACCACCGAAGTGTCCCTCTGGGGGACTGTCCCCAATGGGACACTCTGACCCACAGGGGACTGTCCCCCATGGGTCAGCTTGCAACCTCTAGTCCTCGTAGCTCTTTGCCTCACGGTCGTAGTAGGCATCCAGATAGAGCTCGCGGATCTCGCTGATCAGAGGATAGCGCGGGTTGGCGCCCGTGCACTGGTCGTTGAAGGCCTGCTCGCTCATGTCGTCGAGCGTGTCGAGGAAGTACTGCTCGTCCACGCCGAAGTCCTTGATGGTCGGCTTGACGCCCACGTGCGCCTTGAGCTCTTCGATGGCCTCGATGAAGTTCTCGAAGACCTCATCATCCGTAGCACCTTGGATGCCGCACGCACGACCGAACTCTGCATAGCGTGCCTTTGCATGCGGGTACTCGTACTGCGGGAAGGTGCCCATCTTCGTCGGGCGCTCGGCGGCGTTGTACCGCATGACGCGGGTGAGGATGACGGCGTTGGCCCAGCCGTGCGGGATGTGGTGGAAGGCGCCGAGCTTGTGGGCCATGGAGTGGTTGACGCCGAGGAAGGCGTTGGCGAAGGCCATGCCGGCGAGGCAGCTCGCGTTGGCCATATGGTCGCGGGCCTCCACGTCGTTGGGATCGTCGTAGGCGCGGGCCAGATACTTGAAGACGAGCGAACCCGCCTTGAGCGCAAGGCTATCGGTGTAGTCGGAGGCCATGATAGAGACGTACGCCTCGAGCGAATGGGTGAGTACGTCCACGCCGGAGGCAGAGGTGAGGCCCTTGGGCTGGCTCATCATGTTGTTGGTGTCGACGATGGCCATGTTGGGCATGAGCGCATAGTCGGCAAGCGGCCACTTGATGCCCGTCTCGGCATCGGTGATGATGGCGAACGGCGTGACCTCGGAACCGGTGCCGGAACTCGTCGGGATGGCCACGAAGTAGCACTTCGAGCCAAGCTGCGGGAACGTGTACACACGCTTGCGGATGTCCATGAAGTCCATGGCCATGTCCTCGAACTTCGCCTCGGGATGCTCGTACATGAGCCACATGATCTTTGCGGCGTCCATGGCAGAGCCGCCGCCCACGGCGATGATGGTGTCGGGGTCGAATGCGGCAAGCTGCTGCACGCCACGCTGAGCGCACTGGAGCGTGGGATCGGGCTCGACATCGTAGAAGCACGCGTGCACGATGCCCATCTGATCAAGCTTCGACTCGATCTGCTTGGTGAAGCCACTCTTGTACAGGAACTGGTCGGT
Organism: Atopobiaceae bacterium; assembly: GCA_017533825.1. GTDB lineage: Bacteria > Actinomycetota > Coriobacteriia > Coriobacteriales > Atopobiaceae > RUG440. The sequence goes on from JAFWIE010000040.1 coordinate 10,544, forward strand.
GACGATGAAGGCGCGCTTCTTGCCCATAATGGTGCCGAGCTCATCAAGCGCGACAGGCATGCAGCCCTTCTTGAAGTAGACCTTCTCGGGCACGCGGTACCACAGCATGTTCTCCCGCCTCTCTGCGACCGTCTTGATGTTGAGCAGATGCATGACGCCTACGTTGCCCGAAACCGAGTTGCCGCCCCAGGAGCCGCAGCCCAACGTGAGGGACGGCGCGAGCTGGAAGTTGTACAGATCGCCGATGCCGCCCTGCGAGGACGGGGTGTTGATGAGAATGCGGCAGGTCTTCATTGCCTCCGCATGCTTGGCCATCTTCTCCTTCTGGCTGAGGTCGATGTAGAGGGAGCTGGTATGTCCATAGCCGCCGTCCGCTACGAGACGCTCTGCCTTGGCGATGGCATCATCGAAGTCCACAGCCTTGTACATGCCAAGAACGGGGCTGAGCTTCTCGTGAGCCATCTCCTCGGAGGGATCCACCGACTCGACCTCGCCGATGAGAATCTTTGTGCTCTTGGGTACCTCGACGCCAGCGATCTCGGCGATGCGGAACGCACTCTGGCCGACGATACGTGCGTTGACGGATCCGTTGATAATGACTGTCTTGCGCACCTTGTCGAGTTCTTCGCCCTTGAGGAAGTAGCAACCGCGACGCTCGAACTCGGCCTTGGCCTGCGTGTAGGCCTCGTCGCCCACCACGGTGACGGACTGCTCGGAGGCGCAGATCATTCCGTTGTCGAAGGTCTTGGAGTGGATAATGGAGTTGACGGCCATACGGATGTCAGCCGTGTCGTCGATGATGACGGGCGTGTTGCCAGGGCCGACGCCAAGGGCGGGCTTGCCTGAGCTATAGGCGGCCGTCACCATGCCGGGACCACCGGTAGCGAGGATGATGTCCGCTGAGCGCATGAGGGTGTTGGTCATCTCCAGCGAGGGGACATCAATCCAGCCGATGATACCTTCAGGCGCGCCTGCCGCAACGGCTGCCTCGAGGATGAGGCGCGCTGCTTCAATGGTGCAGCCCTTCGCGCGCGGGTGCGGACTGATGATGATGGCGTTGCGCGTCTTGAGCGCGATGAGGCATTTGAAGATAGCCGTCGAGGTCGGGTTGGTGGTGGGAATGACCGCGGCCACGATGCCCATGGGCTCGGCAAGCTGCTTGATGCCTGCGACGGGATCCTCAGAAATGACGCCACAGGTCTTGGTGTTGCGGTACTTGTTATATATGTACTCGGAGGCGTAGTGGTTCTTGATCACCTTGTCCTCGACCACGCCCATGCCCGTCTCTTCCACGGCCATCTTGGCCAACGGGATGCGCGCCTTGTTGGCCGCCATCGCCGCCTCGTAGAAGATCTGGTCGACCTGCTCCTGCGAGTACGTGGCGAACGTCACCTGTGCCGCCCGCATCCTGTCGATGAGGGCGTTCAGGTCGTCAACACTCGCGATGACCTGCTCCTGATCTGCCATTGTTCCTCCTTGGTCAACAAAACCGACCATTCAATGGTAAAGGATGGCAACTCTGTGGTCACGCAGAATACGGCATTGACAAGAGAAATAGCGGATTTCCAGCGGCTTTATGGTCTTCATGTCCACGGGCTCAGCCCATGGACATGAAGACGTGATAAGGCTTGCTGTTATCCCCACTGGATGAAGGTGCCGCCGAGCTCCATCTCATGCGTCTGGCCCGGGAGGTGCGAGAGGACTCGATCCAACTTCGTAAAGACCTTCGGCTCGGCCTCCCTGTACTCCTCAATCCGCTGGCGCAACTCGTCGCGGACCTCCTCCGGCAGCGACTCGTTACAGGCAAGAGAAGCCGCCAGCGCGTTATGCATGTCCTCACGCTTTCCGGAGAGGAAGCGACGGTGATCCTGCTCGCTCTCTGCCCACATTCCATCAATGCGCTCGCCGAGCTCCTGCACCTTGTTGTACAGCTGCAGCTCCCGCGCCGTGAAGGCCTGCGGATACTCGGCATGGATCTGATTGGTCAACGCGTACAGATTGTTGACGGCCACGCCATACACGTCCATCTGCTGTTCGAGGACGTCGAAGCCATCAGACATCTTTCGGTCGAGCTTGTCAAAGGCGCGGTCAAACATGTTTTTCTTGCGCTCACTCTTCTGCGCCCGCATCTCGTCGTAATTGAACGACTGCTTAATCTTCTTGAACAATCCCATCACTAGCCTCCATTGCTCGTGTGCGTTACGTCGCATTGCGTTGTCACACAGTGTTACGCCATTCGCACCGACGCGTCTCAATATTTCTAGCGATGAGCTTCTCTTTATGGAGCGAGGCTTCGTTCCAGACGCATGACCACATCACGCGGGTCGTCGGGGGCGCATTCCAGGAAGTGCCACTCTCCTACCGCCTTGTACATCACGACGGGGCCGAACCCGCACTCCAGCGTCGTGGCAGCCTCCGGGAACAACGGGTCGGACTTCAAGCCAGCGTAGCGCACTCTCTCGACGCGTGGGTGGCAGCGCAAGTACGAGGCGACCACCTGGGCCACGTCCGAGGCATTTCGCCATCGGTCGCGACCCATGGTGGCCGCCAATTCCTTGAGCGTCTCCAGCGTGGGATACGCGTCACTATCCACGGCGCTCGGCAATCTCGGCCGTGATGCTTGCAATGAACTCGTCCAAGGAGGCCGCATGCGTCTGGTTGCTACGATCACGCACGCTGATGTTGCCAGCCTCCTTCTCCTTCTCGCCGAGGATGAGCATGTAGGGCACGCGATCGATGGAGCGCGCCTCACGAATCTTGTAGCCGATCTTCTCGTCGCGCTCGTCCACCTTCACGCGGATGCCGGCAGCACGCAGTGCGGCGCCCACCTCGTTGGCATAGTCGCGCGTCTTCTGACTGACGGGCAGCACCTTGACCTGGCACGGGCTGAGCCACGTGGGGAACTTGCCGGCATATTGCTCGGTGAGCATGCCGATGAAGCGCTCGAAGGAGCCAAAGCCTGCGCGGTGGATCATGATGGGCTGATGCTTCTCGCCGTCCGCGCCGGTGTATTCCAGCTGGAAGTTGTGGGGCAGCTGGAAGTCGAGCTGGATGGTGCCGCACTGCCACGTACGACCAAGGCAGTCCTGCAGGTGGAAGTCGATCTTTGGCCCGTAGAACGCGCCGTCGCCCTCGTTCACGATGTAGTCGACACCCATCGAGTCGAGCGCCTCCTTGAGGCCAGCCTCGGCACGCGCCCAGTCCTCGTCGGAACCCATCGAGTTGTCGGGACGAGTGGAGAGCTCCACATGGTATGGGAAGCCGAACTGCTTGTAATAGGCCGTGATGAGGTGCGCGGTGTCCGTCACCTGCTCGGTAATCTGCTCGGGCGTGATGAAGAGGTGCGCGTCATCCTGCGTGAAGCTACGCACGCGGAAGAGCCCGTGCAGGGCACCCCGCATCTCGTGCCGGTGATCCAGGCCGGCTTCGGCAAGCTTGAGCGGCAGGTCACGATAGCTGCGCGGGCGGCTCTTGTAGATAAGACACGCACCAGGGCAGTTCATGGGCTTTACGGCGTAGTCTTCCTCGTCGATGAGGGTCGTGTACATGTTCTCCTTGTAATGGTCCCAGTGACCGGAGGTCTCCCACAGCTTGCGCGAGAGGATAATGGGAGTGTTGACCTCGTCGTAGTTGTACCGCTCCTGCATCTCGTGCCAGTAATCCATGAGCGCGTTGCGCAGGCGCATGCCATTAGGAAGCCAGAACGGGAAGCCCGGGCCCTCGTCCGCAAACATGAAGAGCTCCATCTCCTGGCCGATGCGCCGGTGATCGCGCTTCTTTGCCTCCTCCAGCAGACGCTCGTACTCCTCGAGCTCTGCCTTGGAACCAAACGCCACGCCATTGATGCGGGTGAGCATCTTGTTCTTGGCATCATTCTTCCAATAAGCGCCCGAGACGGCCGTCAGCTTGAAGGCCTTGAGCGCCTTGGTGTACATGAGGTGCGGCCCCACGCACATGTCCACATATTCGCCCTGCTTGTAGAACGTGATGCGCGCATCCTCGGGCAAGTCACCAATGTGCTCGACCTTGTACTTCTCGCCACGCTCCTGCATGTGGGCAATGGCCTCCTCGCGCGGGAGCTCGTACGTCTGGAACTTGAGGTTCTCCTTGCAGATCTTGCGCATCTCGGCCTCGATCGCGGGGAAGTCATCCTCGCTGAGCTTGACGCCCTCAGGCAGGTCAACGTCGTAATAGAAGCCGTTGTCGGTCGCAGGACCGTAGCCGAAGTCAGCCTCGGGATACAGGCGCTTGATTGCCTGTGCCAAGATGTGCGACGCGCTGTGGCGGATGACGTGAAGTGCCTCGTCGGACTCGACTTCGCCCACGTGACCGTCATTGTAAAGAACCTTCATGGTACCTCTCCTCAAGTTCGCGGAAACTGCTATAGCTTACACCAACGAGCATGCCAGCGCTGTGAGGATGTTTGTACTTCATCCCATGGATGCGTCAAATCATGACCCAAATCACGACCCTGGCCCCCGACGTCCAACCTAGATGAAGGGCGATCTATGGGGTATGATTCCATACGCTCAAGAGGACCCATACGATAGAAGGCGGGGCCTCGCACAGAGAGTGTCCTTGTCGTAGAGCTGGCAGGCAAGTCAGGAGCCAAGATGATAAATCGCATGCGCGCACGACAGTCATTTGACGAGTATGTGGCGGCTTACGATCCCACGAACCCCCGCATCGCACTTAAGGTCGACCACACACTGCGCGTGGCAGAGCTCTGCGAGCGGATAGCGACCACGGAGGGCCTGCGGGGTGATGTCGCATGGCTCTGTGGCTTGCTGCATGACGTGGGGCGCTTCGAGCAAGTGCGCCAGTTCGACACCTTCAACGACGCAGCTTCGCTCCCCCATGCTGCGCTCGGGGCCGACGTGCTCTTTGGCGACGCCGACCCACGCGAACCCCAAATTCGAGCCTACGTGGATGAGGAGTGCGACCTCGACGAGCTGCTTCATGCAGCCGTTGCCACCCACAGCGCCTATCGCCTGCCCGACGGACTTGACCAGACGACCCGCGCCTACTGCCACGTCCTGCGCGACGCAGACAAGATCGACATCATCAAAGTCAATTGCATCTGTCCCATCGAGGACATCTACGGTGTCACTGAGGAAAGCATGCGCGCAAGCGAGCTCTCACCCGAAGTCGTCGATGTCTTCTACCAGCATCGCACCGTGCCGCGTGGCATCCGGCACCATCCCGCCGACGTGCTCGTAGGGCACATCTGCTTCGCATGGGAGCTCGTCTATCCCTCGAGTCGGGACATTCTGCTCGAGCAAGGCTACCTCACCCGAATGCTCGCTCGTCGCTTCGATCGAGACGACACGCAGCGACAATTCTCACAGATGGCGACACACCTACGAGCCTGCCTTCTCGCGTAGGCCCCATCCGCATAGGTTCCCACGAGCGAAAGGAATCCCCCATGGACGACCGTCTCGAACGCCAGATGAGCTTCGTGCTCGAGATCGACAAGGAGAAGAACATCCTTCGTCAGACGCACCTCTCCGGTCACGGAAGGCGCGAGAACGATGCCGAGCATGCCTGGCACATGGCCATCATGTCCTGGCTCCTGCGCGAGTATGCAAATGAGGAGGTCGACATTACGCGCGTCATGCTCATGTGCCTCATCCACGATGTGGTGGAAATCGATGCCGGCGATACGTACGCTTACGACGCAGAAGGGCTCAAGACGCAGGCGGCGCGCGAGGAGGCTGCGAAGCAACGCATCTTTGGCCTGCTGCCAGACGACCAAGCGAAGCAGCTCATGGAGCTCTTTGACGAGTTCGAGGCATACGAAACGCCGGAGTCCAAGTTCGCCCATGCCATGGACAACCTGCAGCCCATCACCCTCAACGCCAGCAACGGAGGAAGCGATTGGCGTGAGCATGGCGTGAGCGCCACGCAGGTATATGGCCGTCAGAGCAAGTCCGCGCTCGGCTCACAACGTCTCTACGACGAGGTGATTCAACCCATCATCGAGCGCCACATCGCCTCTGGCGAGATTCGTTCTGCATGAGGCATCCATTATGGAGCTACCCCCTGGTGGATCCTTGGTCCACCAGGGGGCAGCTCCACATCGAACACTCGCACGACGTTCTTTGCACTACTGAATGTGCGTACGGCAGTACGGGCACACCTTCCAGTCCGCGTTGAGGGGACGATGGCACGTTGGGCACACGTTGCGTACCTGCGTATTGCACATGGGACACACAACGAAGTCGCGATCAATCGCGCCGCCGCACTTCGGGCAGATGCCGTAATGCGAAAGCTGGTGCTCGCGCAACGCAATGTCCAGATCCTGCTCCTCGCGGTCGATGAGATACGAACTCGGCCGCAGGATGACGTAAGCGAGGATTCCGACGATTGGGACCACCGAGATTATCGCCCAGACGGCACGTGGCTCCGCACCACGACGCGCGGAGTCACGAATGACGTAAACGATGGAAAGGAGATACACCGAGACAACGCATACGACCATGAGGATGAGGACCATGGTTATCTCGGGGGTGAGCAGCTGCCTAAAGATTTCGCCCATATGAGGTGACCCTCCTACTGTACGTTTGTTGTGCGTGTGATCTGCGTTCGTAGTCCACTGGATTATAGCAGGTCTCTGGACACAGCGGGAGCGCTAGTTTATCACTCATCAGGCTGCGACGAGGGACCTGCGTCCTAAGAAATCACACATAGGCGGCGCAACCTTCATATCGCTCCGTCAAACACCGACAACGGCTATACTGTTCGCCATGTGGCAATCAACAGAGAGGAACCCATGAGCGACACCAATACCAACGCGGCCGTTCGCGTGCGCTTTGCGCCCTCCCCCACGGGTAAGCTCCACGTGGGCGGAGCACGCACCGCCATATACAACTGGGCGTTCGCACGCGCCAACGGTGGCACTTTCGTACTGCGCATCGACGATACCGACCCGACCCGCTCGACGGAGGAGAATACGCAGATCATCCTCAGGGCGATGCGCTGGCTCGGCCTCGACTGGGACGAGGGCCCCGAAGTCGGCGGGCAGTTCGGTCCGTACTTCCAGACGGAGCGCATGGACATCTACCGCGAGGCTGCCGAGCGTCTCGTTGCCGAGGGACATGCATACTACTGCTTCTGCAGTCCCGAGCAACTCGCAGCCGACCGCGAGGCTGCCAAGGAGCGCGGCGACTCCTTCCAGGGCTACCAGCGCACGTGTCGGGGCATCGACCCCGAGGTGGCGCAGGCGCGCGTGGCCGCCGGCGAACCGCACACCATCCGCATTAAGGTCCCCGAGGACCGTGGTGACGTCGTGGTCCGCGATGCCGTGCATGGCGAGGTCGTCTTTAACGCACGCGAGCTCGACGACTTCATCATCTTCCGCTCCGACGGCACCCCCACGTACAACTTCGCCACCGTCGTCGACGACGCCGAGATGGGCATCACCCACATCATCCGTGGCGACGACCACCTTTCCAATACACCACGCCAGGTCATCGTGTACGAAGCACTTGGCGCACCGACGCCTATCTTCGCGCACATCTCGATGATCCTCGGTTCCGATGGCAAGAAGCTCTCCAAGCGCCACGGGGCGACGAGCGTCGAGGAATACCGCGACGCCGGATATCTCTCCGACGCATTCGTGAACTACCTCGCCCTGCTGGGCTGGGCACCTGATGGGGAAAGCACCGTCATCTCACGCGAGCGCCTCGCGCGCGAGTTCTCACTTGACCACGTGAGCAAGAACCCCGCCATCATGGACCCCAAGAAGCTCGACTTCATCAACGCCGAATACCTTCACGCCATGGACGACGCGGGCTTCGCGCATGACGTCCTGCTTCCCCAACTCAACGCCGCCGGCCTCGATGATGGCACCCAGCATGACGAAAGCTGGTACCTCATGGCTTCGGCCGCCTTCAAGCCTCGCTGCACGCTCTCGAGCGACGTGGTGGCGCAGGCACGCTACCTGTATACGCCAGACGACGAGCTCGTCTACGACGAGAAGGCGACCAAGCGCTGGCTGGCCAAGCAAGGCGCCCGCGCGGCCCTCGAGGCAGCTTCCGAGGCACTCGCCAAGCTTGACGAAGCGTCTTGGGGGCCCGCCGCGATCGAGGAGGCCCTTGAGCCGCTCCCCGAGCAGCTCGGAATGGGCAAGGGCAAGGTATTCCAGCCCATCCGCGTCGCCTGCGTTGGCGGGGCCGCATCTCCTGGCATCGGCGAGACGCTCGCCCTCCTGGCTCGCGCACACACGCTTGCCCGCATCGAGCGCGCGAAGGAGCTTGCCCAGTAGCGAACGCAGCGTCTGGGAAATGCGCCCGCAAGGCATCACAAGCGAGGTGCATTTTACGAAAGGGGTGACCCCCAGGTGAGATCTTCACCTGGGGGTCACCCCTTTCGTAAAACCATTGAGAAGTGACTACTTCTTCTTTGGGTGGACGGTCGCCGTGCCAGATCCGCCATGTCCATGGCCACGGTGCCCATGTGTGGGGTCCGCCATCTTGCCACGGTGCAGCTTGTGCTTGACGCGCTGGACGCGCTGATACAAGCTCATGGAACGATTGCGGGAGCGCAGCCCCAGCAGCGGTACCGAGAGGAGCGTTGGGCCAAAGAACGTCACCAGACGCCACACAATGAATCCCGCGCTCGCGGCTTCGCCAAACATCCCACCGTAGAACATGAAGAAGCTGCCCTCGGCGCCGCCAGTACCGCCAGGCAGTGGTACGGCCGTCGAAACCATCTGCACCATGGAGCCGGCAGCGAGGCAATTCAGGAAATCCGCCTCAATACCGAACGCATGCAGCACGAACCACGGAATCATGTAGAAGCTCGCCAGCTGTGCCATCGTCACCAGCAAGGTGAGTCCCATGGACGGAAGGTCCTTGGCAGCAGTCATGAAGGCGTCGGAGAACTCCATCACCTGCACGTTGACCATCTCGTTCCACTTCTCGGTGTTCTTGAGCCAGCCGCGATTCGTGAGGAAGCCGATAAGGCCATTGCCCACACGCATGACGAAGTTGGGGCACAGGCAGATGACGAAGAGCCCCGCCAACTCCAAGAAGTGAACGCCAAAGACGATGACGTTGATCATCACGATATCGCCGTACGTCTCGAAGAAGAAGCCCAGCTTCGCGGCGAGCATAATGGCAGCAAAGAGCACCACGCCAAACTGGAACATGATAAAGCGCGTGAACTGCGTGGCCGATGCCTCGCCCACGTCGAGGCCGGTCCTCGTGAGACGCACGATCTGGGACGGCACCGCGCCGGCCATCATGGGCGTAAGGTTGCCAAAGAAGATGCCGCTCGCCTCCACACTCATGAGGTCGCGGATGCCCACGGGAGAGTCGTGGTCTATGTAAACGGCGATGGCATACGCGATGACGCCAAAGATGAAGTACGAGACGAAACACATGCATGCGAGCGCGACCCATCCCAGGTCCACGCTCCCAAGGGCGCTTACGAACTCGCCCATCTGGCCGGATACCACCAGGAAGACGAGATACGCAACGACGACGACACCCAGAAAGATCGCGCCACGCGCCGCTTGTAACCGACTTTCGCCCTCGTCATCTGTTGGCTGCCGCTTCATCTTGCCGGTGTTGCCACCCACATTGAGCTTCACACTCGCCGAAGAGCGCTGCTTGGGCTCCTTGGGACCTGTAGCTTCTGCCATAACACTCCTCGCTCATGTCTTAACAGGGGAAACTCTTGTATTGTGAACGAATTCCCACCTCGAATGCACTACTATATTATGCCCATGAGGTGCATGTGCGTGACTAAAAACCCTGCCCGTGCACGCCTATAACACAGACATGAGGAGGCTTGAGGCGCATGCAGCCCGACCAGACGGATCAGACGACCGATCGCTTGGAAGACTCCGAGGCCACGTATAGGCACAACCACAAGACCTTGCTCTCCGTACTGAGCGGCGGTCGTCGGCCTAATTCGTTCACGTCGGAGTCCGGAGAGGTGAGCATCAGGCTCGAACGAATCCTCGTGGACCGTACGAAGGATACCTTCGTCACCTTCGACGGGGAGTTTGGTATCGAATCGGTGCTCAAGCGCCTGCATGACTACCTTCCCGCGTTCGTCGCCGAGAACGCAGAGGGTCGTCTCGTGGGTCTTACGGGGTCGCTGGTGTCTCCACGCGGTGTCATCGTGCCCACACACGTAACGCTCGAGGCAGGTGGCCAGTTCGTGTATGAGGTGGGACCCTGCCCGCACATGGCAGAGCTGCTTCAGGCCATCGAACACGTGGACCGACAGCTGCACGTCGCGACGCGGTCGCTCGATTGCGACTACGAGCTTCTCGCGGAAGGCTACAATCCCTATGTGCAATCCGCGCTCGACGTCCCACTCGTCCCGCGGACCCGTTGGACCTTGCTCAACGCATACCTCGCACAAACTGGTCGGTATGCACGCGACATGATGCGCTGCTCGTGCGCGACGAGGGTCACCATCGACTACGCACGTGGTCGCGTCGGCCTCGAGACATACCGCCTTGCCGTTGCGCTCTCCCCCATCTTCATGTTCCTCACCGACAACGTGCGCAGCTTCCGAGGTACCGGCGCTCGTCGCTGTCCTTCGATGACGCGCTCCCTCATCTGGGAAGACGTCGACCCAAAGCGCTGCGGTGTGGTACCGGGAACCTTCTCAGACTGGTTTAGCGCACAACGGTACCTCGAATGGCTGGAGCAGACGCAGCCCATCCAGTTCACCGACTCCCTCGGGGCGACAACGTCCACAGGCAAGCGCACCATCCGCGAATTGATGGGTGATCGCATCCTCTCTGCAACTGAGGCACTTGGCCTCTTCAATTCCGTGTATCCCAACGTACGCCTCTCGCGTCGCATGGAGTTCCTGCAGGCCGATGCGCTGCGCCCCCGCATGGCCGTTGGTTACGCCTGCTTCATCAAGGGAATCTTCTGCAATGCCCTCGCATTCGACAGTGCCACAGACCTCATCGGCCAGCTGAGCGAGGATGACGTTGCGCTCGCGACGTACGAGCTGCGCGTACGCGGTTGGGATGCCGTCATATACGGACGACCGATTTCGGTACTGGTGGAGAGCCTTCTCACCATCTCGCGCAACGGCCTCACCGACCCGGAGGAGCTTGGCTTGCTCGACGAGATCGCCGAGCTCTGGGACTTTGGCATGGTGCCACGAGATGCCTTTGTCCGCCAGGAAGAGAAAGCCGATCATGGCTGGTAGTGCGTGATGCCGGGGCCATTCTCACGCACGCAACTGCTGCTTGGCAAGAACAGCATGAATCGTCTCCGCGACGCTCGCGTCATCGTCTTTGGCGTGGGTGGCGTAGGTGGTTACGCAATCGAGGCCTTGGCACGGGCGGGTGTCGGCCACCTCGAGGTCGTTGACAACGACGACATCAGCGTCACCAACGTCAATCGGCAGATTATCGCCACCATGGAGACGGTGGGACTACCCAAGGTCGATGTCATGCGCAAGCGCATCCTGCAGATCAACCCTGCCTGCGAGGTCATCACCCACAGTTGCTTCTTCCTCCCGTCAACCGCATCGCGCTTCGATTTCTCGCGCTATGACTACGTGCTCGATGCCGTCGACACACTTACGGCAAAGCTTCAGCTCGTAAAGAGAGCCAAAGACGCGCAGACGCCCATCATCTCGTGCATGGGAACCGCCAACAAGCTCGACCCAAGCGCGCTGCGTGTCGCCAGCATCTACGAAACAAGCATCTGTCCGCTCGCGCGCGTGATGCGCAAGGAGGCACGCAAGCGTCGCTTGGGCGACTTCAAGGTTGTCTACTCAACCGAACCGGCACTTGTCCCCCAGCCCGACGAAGAGACGTACGAGCCGATTCCCGAGGGATCAAGCCGTCGCAGCCTGCCTGGTTCCGCACCGTTCGTCCCACCTGCTGCCGGCCTCCTTATGGCCTCAGAGGTGGTGAGGGACCTCATCGCGGACCACGTCACCCAAGCTCCCGCACGCGACTGAGGAGGCTGCCCACATGTACGGAGTACGAGGACTAAACGTTTCCATAGAGCTGTGGAGCGCTGCCTTCTGCATCGTGGGCATCATCTCGGTACTCTTCCTTACGCGCGCGGAGTCACGATACCGTACTCTCTTCATCGCCGCTTTCTCCGAGGACCTTCTCTGTGCAGGAGGCGATGCAATCGCCGGCATCTTCCGCGGCGCATCCGGCTCGCTCGCATGGGCCGCCACGCATGTGGGCAACTTCTTCTCGTTCATAAACGCCTTCATGCTCGTCGCCACCAGCACGCTCTATCTGTGCGCGCGCATCAAGGATGAGGGTGGCACCATTGGAGCCACGTGGCCGAACGTCGTAGAGTCGGTTGCGACCCTCATGTGCATCCTCACTGCGACGGGGCTGTTCTACCGCATCGACGAGAATAACCTCTATCACAGGGAGAACCTCTACTGGCTCATGCATGCCTTCATCGCTGGTGTCAGTCTCATCAATGCCATCATCATCTTCTCGAACAGAGGAAAGCTGAGGCCAAGCACGAGAGGCTTCCTGTTGCTCTATACATTGCTGCCATTTGTCGCCTCGCTCTTTCAGGCATTCATCTATGGCCTCAACTTCAGCATAATCGCATGTACGATAGGACTCATGGCTGCGTTAATCGAGCTGCAGGCATACTCTGCCAGCGCCCTCTTGCAAAGAACCGAGGAACTCGCGCAATCGCAGCTGCAGCTCTCGGAAAGTCGCGTCACGGCCTTCGTATCCCTTGTGCAACCGCAATTCCTCTTCGAGACGCTTGATGCCATACGCGACCTCTGCGACACCGACACAACGCGGACCAAACAGGCCCTCGACTCCTTCTCCTCACTCCTACACGCGAACCTGGATTCCCTCGCATCGGATATGCTCATACCCGTCACGGAGGAGCTCGACCATGCGCGCACGTATTTGGAGCTCGTCGAGCTAGCACATGAAGGGCGCATACGGTTCCGAATCATCGAGCCTGCGCAGGATTTCTCCGTGCCGCCGCTCACGGTGCAAATGCTCGTTGAGCATGCCGTCACCTACAGCCTCGCTCCAAAGGATGCGCCCGGCACCATAACTGTGTGTACGGGGGAGGCACTACAAGAGTACTGGGTAAGCGTCGTAGACGAAGGTATCGGCTTCGATGTCGCACAGTCCGATGACGTCACGCATGCGGGCCTCCGCAACTCACGCACACGCCTGGCACAGATGTGTGGTGGCTCGCTCGACGTCACCAGCTCACCGACAAGCGGTACGACGGTCTTGATGCACATCCCCAAACACCGCAATGACCACGAAGGCGAGCTTCTCTAAGCGAAGGGCAAGCTCGCCGAAACCACGCGCGCTCAAAAAGCGGCCCGTGAGGAACGATTCCTCACGGGCCGTCGCCTTTGGCTCCTCGCGCTTACACGAACCGATACGAGACGTCTCGCCTGCCCCAGTCGTCTGAGGTCGGCTGGCCAAACTCCTCGAAGACTCCCGGATTGATGATGATTCCGGTAGAACCAGAGCCGTAGTATCCGCAGTCAACGACCTGAGCCGTGACGGTTATGCCGTTGTACTCAACCTCAACGTAATCGCCGAAGTGCGCCCACGGATACGAAGACTTGTCGAGACCCACCTGTGGAACGTCGTCATCCCAATTGATGTCGGACGCCGTTCCCGTGCCATTCTCGGGAACTGAAGTCGCGCACGCCTCCGAAGAAATCCAGCCTGAGGACTGATCGTACAAGGGCGTCTTGAGCCTTGAGCTCGAGCTGGCACCGGAGCCAGATCCTGAAGCATCGTAGTCGCCCGATGAATACGACCCCGCAGACGAGGTGCCGTCACCAGACGAGCTGTTTCCAGAACCATCGGCAGAACTCGACGAATCGGAGACAGCAGTGCCATCAGCGCTCGATCCCGACGTGCCCTGCTCTCCCTGTCCCGCGCCTTGCGCGTTACCGGCCGCATCGCCATCCCTTAGGGCATTGCCCATAGGTGCGGACGTGCCGTTCGTCCCATTCGTGCCGTTCGTCGAAGTCGTATTGCCGTCTTTGGTTGTCGCGGTCGTCTTCTCGCCGTTTGTCGTATTGTTCTCGTTCTTTGCGTCGGCTGCGTCTTTCCCGTCGGTCGTTGTCGTGCCTTCCGGCGTGGTGCTCGCGTTGCCGTCCTTCTGCCCGGTCGCGTTCGTGGCGTCCGCATCCTTCGCATCCTTTGATGCGGTCCCGTCCGTAGCAACCTGCGTAGTCGTCCCCGGCTGATTGCTCGTGCTAGGATGCATTACCGCAAACGCAATCGCAGCAGCCACCGCCACACCCACGACGGCCAAGACCGCCATAGGCAGGATCGATCGCGAGGACTCCCCGTCACGCATTGGTCTCCTCATGTGTTCTGACATGTAAAACACCTCCCAAACGATGACTGAGCAATAATCGTAAACCAACATTGGCGTGTGCGCGCCGATTCGACAATTCTCTCACGCCAAATGCACCCCATGAGGCCATGCCAAAACGCCCTGAAGGCCGTCCAAGCATGTGTCGCTTGAACAGCTACACCCAGAGTGCAGAAGGGGCTGAGCTACATGGCTCAACCCCTTCTGTCTCACGGTCGCATTCCCAAACTCAGCTCAACGCTCGTCTTCTCCTGTCGTCCTGCCCGCTAGCTCAGCTTGCGTCTCACATCTCATCCTAGTGAAGGAACTGGTGTAAAGGTCCCTCGTAACCGCAGCTGTGGCAGTTGCCAGTTTTGCTGTTTTTATACACGCCAACGTCACGGCTCCCGCACTCGGGGCACCAATACTCGTCAATCCAGAAGTTGCCACCAGAGATGTCCTTGAGCTCCTCGTCTGTCAGCACATAGCCCTCCTCCTTGGCTATCTCTAGGATTTCCTCGGGACCCTTCACGCCGGCAATCTTGCTCTTCTGCTCGTCCGTCAGTTCGTTATACTTCATCTTGCCCTCCTTGTTGATCATCCCGCGACCACATTCCCAATCCAAATATAGCATATCACGCATACACCTTAGATCGAGCGTTGGTATGCAGACGGTATTCTGCATCCCTATAATTAATACGCATAAGCGGGCGCAATGGCTCAACATTCTCGTTAGAAAGTGAGGAATGCATGGGCCACGTTGACGGTTTTGCTCGTCGATGAGTTTGGCAAACCTGCAGGAACACCCCTGAGAAATGCCCTAGGATCCAGAGCCAAATGAAAACAGGCTCCACATGGGAGCCTGCGAAGTTTTGGTAGCCCGTACCAGATTCGAACTGGTGATCTCCGCCTTGAGAGGGCGGCGTCCTGAACCGCTAGACGAACGGGCCGTTGCTGGGGAACACTATAACGCGATGCCCGCGCCTATGCAAGAACTATTTTTACAATTCGCGCCAATCTTGGGACTGGCTCTTGGCAAGCTTGAGGTACAACTCCGCGTTCTCGCGGTTCGCCCGAATGTCCTCCTCCGTCATCTCGCGCAACTTGCGTGACGGGTTGCCATAAACGATGGTGCCGTCCTTCACTTTGCGTCCACCTGGCACGACGGCACCCGCTGCGATGATGCAGTTTGAGCCGATGCGCGCACCATCCAACACCACCGCGCCCATGCCGATCACCGTGTTGTCACCCACGGTCGCGCCATGCACCACGGCACCGTGCCCCACCGTCACGCCTCGCCCGATAATCGTCGAGTGCGTCGGGTCCACGTGGATCACGGCGTTGTCCTGAATGTTGGTGAGTCTTCCCACGCGAATGAACGATTCGTCGCCACGGACCACTGCGTTGTACCACACGCTGCAGTCCTCCTCGAACTCCACGTCTCCAATCACATGCGCGCCCGGTGCCACAAGCGTCATAGCGTGCTCCCCTCTATTCCCCACTGTCTCGGATTCCTCCGGAATATACGTTTAACGTCATTGAGTGAACATAGTTTATCGGCGGTCGTAAGAACCCAGCCAGCGGCATGATGGGGTGGCACCATCGTGCAGCACGGCCACATATGCTGCATAATCGCGTCCATCTGCGTCTCATTCGCCCCGAACTCCTCCCTGGCGATGCGAGCACCCTCAAGTGGATGCGTGTGTGCCTTCTCGCTCGAACGGCTAAGGAAGACATCGTCCTCGGTCATGCCAATGTCATGCAGGAGGCTTGCGCGTACCACATCCTCCTCACTTACCTCCACGCCATGACGATTGAGCCATCTCGCCAGCAAAAGCGCATAGCACGCCGTCTCCAGACTATGAGCGGCGATGCTGCCGTCCTTGCTGTGATGCGGAACGTTCTTCGCCTTGGCAAATCGCTCGGAATTGACGATGTCGCCCCCCATCTTCATTACGTCTTTGAGGATTCCATCCTTCACAATCATGAGTCCTTTCGTCACACGGCGCTTGACAACGTTGCTCGTGGTCACCCCACTACATCAGCGGAGCTGCCAACCTCAAGACGAGGTCACCGAAGCGCGCAGTAGCCTTGGGGTCGGTATAGTCCTGGGTCACCTCTTTGCTCTCCGCGAACATCTGCTCGAAGTCCGCCTTGGTATCGTCAACCGCATCGCATCCGTAATAGAGGCATCCGTTCTCAAAGTGGTGATACAGGCTTCGATAGTCGAGGTTGATGGTGCCGCAGGTGGCGAGCACGTCATCTGCAACGCACATCTTTGCATGGCAGAAGCCCGGCGTGTACTCGTAGACACGTACGCCGTTCTTAACAAGACCATAATAGTAGGAGCGCGTGAGTCGGTAGACAAGCTTCTTGTCGGGAATGCCGGGAGTGATGACGCGCACGTCCACACCACGCTGAGCAGCCAGACCAAATGCGCGCGTCATCTCGTCGGTGATGATGAGATATGGCGTCACGAACCACACGTAGTCTTGTGCGTACTCGGCCACAGATATATATACGTCCTCGCCTACCTGGACAGAGTCCATCGGGCTATCGGCGTAGGGCTGCACGAAGCCTTGCGCCTCTGCACACGCAGGAACCTCAGGAAGGTACTGCTCGTAGTTCGCATCCCTCGCCTCCCCCTCTACCGTCGCGTTCCACATCTCGAGGAACGCAACCGTAAGGCTCTTGACGGCAGGCCCGACGAGCTTCACGCCAGTGTCCTTCCAGTACCCAAACGGCTCGGTGATGTGGAAGTACTCGTTGGCAAGGTTGTAGCCGCCCGTGAAGCCTACCAGACCGTCGATGACCGTGATCTTGCGGTGGTCGCGGTTGTTGAGAAACACGTTGAGGCCCGGCGAGAAGGGATTGAAGACCTTTGCCTTGATGCCAACGGACTCGAGCCGGTCTACGAAGTCCGTGTTGATAAAGCCGATGGAGCCCATGTCGTCGTAGAACACGCGCACCTCAACGCCCGCGTTCACACGCTCGACGAGAATCTCCAAGATGCCATGCCAGCTCTCGGCATCCTCAATGGCGTGGTACTCCATGAAGATGAAGTGCTTGGCCTTGCGCAGCTCCTCCTTCTGGGCCTCAAGGCCGTCGGCGGCATCATCGTAATATGTGATGGATGTGTCGTCATAGAGGGGGTAGGCCGACACGCGCTTGACGTAGCGCGTGATGTTTGCCGCACGACGGTCCTCTTGATCCAGACGCTCCATCTGCTCGCCCCCACTCGCAAGCAACGGCAGGAAATCCTCGTCTACCTCGCGGTAGCGGCGGTCCATCTTGAGCGTGTGGCCGTTCAATCCGACCAAGAGATAGAAGGTGATACTAAAGATGGGCAATGCCATCATGAGGATCATCCAGGTCATCTTCATCGCCGCAGGCCTGTCCTCGTTGTAGATGAACAGCACCAGCAAGGCACCGACCACACGGGTCAAGATGGCAAAGAGCTGTACCTTCTCGACAAAGAACACATTGATGAGAAACACGGCGATGACTTGCAACGCGATTGCGATACAGGCAAAAATCAGACGCTTGCCACCGTTCTTAACGTCCGCGCTTGTCTCAACGGTGCTCGTATTGTCCATGTAACGCTCCTTGTGCGCATTGAATCTTGCGCAGATAATCTTAGCAGATGCACACCAAGGACTCAGAGGTACCATCGCAACGCGCAAGGAGGGGCCATGATCATCAACACCGGCGCACGAACCGACACGGCACAGTGGTATGCCCCCTGGCTTCTCCGGCGCTTCGAGGAAGGCTACGTGTGCGTGCGCAATCCGCTCTTCCCACAGAAGGTGAGCCGTTACGAGCTGGACCCTTCCGTGGTGGATTGCGTTGAGTTCTGCTCGAAGAACTACGCGCCTCTGTTGCCACGCTTGCACGAGATAACCAGCCGCTTCAACACGCACTTCCACTACACCATTACCGCCTACGGCCCAGACATCGAGCCCGAGGTGCCCGACCTGCAAGAAAGCGTTCACACGCTCTATGAGCTCGAACGACAGGTGGGTGCTCGTCGTATCTGCTGGCGCTACGATCCGGTCCTGCTCTCGGACGACTACACGGTGGAGCGCCACCTCCAGACGTTCGCTTGGCTCGCCGAGCGTCTCGCCGGCCACGTGGACCGTTGCATATTCAGCTTCGTCGAGATGTACCAGAAGCTCGAGCGCAACTTTCCCGAGCTTAAACCCATCGACTCCGCAGACCG
Organism: Atopobiaceae bacterium; assembly: GCA_017533825.1. Taxonomy (GTDB): domain Bacteria; phylum Actinomycetota; class Coriobacteriia; order Coriobacteriales; family Atopobiaceae; genus RUG440. The sequence goes on from JAFWIE010000040.1 coordinate 29,075, forward strand.
CGACCGACTGGCGGCAGGATTGGGCGCAATCGCGGCTCGACACAATCTCCCCATACAGACCTGCGGCAACAACGGCCTGTGGCCACAGTATGGAATCGGGGCCAGCGCATGTACGACGCTCGCAATGCTCGGCAGGGCAAACGGCGTCGAGTTCAAACAGCTCAAGCACAAGGGACAACGAGCAGGCTGCGGCTGCTTCGAGTCGCGCGACGTCGGCGCCTACGACTCGTGTCCCAATGGTTGTCGCTACTGCTATGCCAACAGAGACCACGCCAAGGCGCTGGACAACTACCTTCACGCGCACGACCCCGAAAGCCCGCTTCTGCTCGGCCACGTGCACGAGGACGACGAAGTGAGCTGCGCGCCGCAGCGAAGCCTGCTTGCTCGCGGCAAGCAACTCACGTTGGGCATCTAAACCGGTGTACTCTCAGGCGCGGCCCTGCGCTACACTGCTCGCAAGGGTCGCGATGCGATGAGGGGGCAGGCATGACGGAACATGACCACGGGATTGGGCCAGACCTCAACATGTGCGCCAGCCACAACCGGCGGGTCTTCGATGAGGTCCTGCGTCCATACGTGGCCACAAAGCTCGAGCAAGTCCTCTCGAGTCTCCCCCACGGAACGCAATCGGGATGGCTCGACGCCTCGGGGTGCGTCTGGTGCCTCTTTGACGACGAGAGCTTCCTGCGCTCGGGGGACGCCGGTCGGCGTCAGCGCGCAAAGCAGGGAGAGGGATGTGACCTGCAGGTGTACTGGAGCATGGGAGACGTCGTGATGCCGAGCGCATGCGATGCGAGATGGGTGGCCGAACGCATCGCTGAGGAAGCGGTGCGTCAGCTCAGCGATGGAGGTTATCGCTGCACGTTGGAGGAGCGGGAGGTTGAGGGCGAGACGCACCTCGGTGTGCGCTTCCGCAAGAGGTTGCTGCACTGGTGATACTCCACAGCTATGGTGAACCCAAGTGCCGCTCGTCCGCCTCTACAATCCTAGCCGCTTCTACAGCTCCAAGCGCATAAGCGCGCATTCCTGCCACTCCCCCGAGCGGGTACGGAAGGCGCGGGGATTGCGGCCGAACTCGACGAATCCCTCGCTCTCGTACAGGGCAATCGCGCTCGCGTTCTGGACTGCCACATCCAGTTCCAACTGAGCGTAGCCTGCGCGCCTCGCACATGTGACGCAAGCCCTCGTGAGCGCCCGTCCGATGCCAAGGCCCCAGCACGCCCGATCGATGCTGATGCCGAATTCTGCTCGGTGCCGCACCTTCTCCTGCGTGCCAACGGCCTCAATCCCAGCAGAACCGACGATAGCCCCGTCAAGCTCCGCGACAATCTCGATTGCGCGCGGGTCCTCGGTCCTCTCCTTGAGGTAGCGTGCCTCGTCCTCGACGGTGTAGGCGCACTCGTCCACGTAGGTGAGTAGGAACTCCGTCTGAGCGTGCGTGCGGTTAAAGATGTCGAGAAGGGCCTGCCCGTCTTGCTCGGTGCCGTTACGCAGGCAGCAGGTCCTTCCGTCCTTGAGCACTATCTCCTCGTGATACTTCATCAAAGACTCCGTTCAGCTTCGCTCACCTTGGGACAAGGCGAGCGAAAACGTTGTCCGGCAGAGGGCGTTGTGCCGCCTTAAAGCTTGAAAACCACCTGGATATCTGGGTCCACGAGTTTGGCAAACGTCTCTCCGTCGCTGGCAGACCCAGCAACCGTCCCATAATGCTCGGGGATGGCAACGGTCGGCTTCAAGGTATTGACGAAGGCTGCGGCCTCACGGGCATCCATGGTATACGTTCCGCCCACCGGCACAAGCGCGACGTCGCACTCGATTGTGCGATTCTCGGGCAGGTCGTCGGTGTCCCCTGCGATGTAGACGCGCATGTCGTCTATGCCCACTACGTAGCCCACCCATGCCTCGTCCTTGGGATGGAACCTCTTCGATACGTTGTATGCGGGAACGGTCTCGACCTCGATACCCGGAAGCGGCATCGCCTTCTCGTATGGCGCGAGAAACGCCACGTCCTTGTTCGTGAACCCCGCCTCAATGAACTCGCGCTTGTTGTGCGCCGGCATGACAAAGACGGTGTTGGGCGTCCTCACCCGAGCGATATCGTCGGGCGAGAAATGGTCGAAGTGCGTGTGCGTTATGAGAATCACATCCGCATCGTGCGGCTCCGTCTTGAACCCGAACGGATCGACGTAAACCACCATCCCTTGCAACGTTTGCAGACGTATAGAGCTATGGGTGTTGATAATGATGAAGCTGGTGTCCATCAAAAGCCTCCTTGTGTCGCCGTAACTGCCCTACCAATCATAGTACGTGCGGAGTCTCTCTTCTAGGCCACCTGATGCTTCCCAAACGAGTGAACTGCGAAGGGGACAAACGCTACAAGCATGATGCCGTAAAGAGCAGCCAGCGCCATGGGGAGGCCGACGACAAATGGTCCGATTGCATACGAGACCATGGCATCGAACGCGTAGCTAAGTCCGCTGAATGGTGTGAGAAGAGCAATCTTGGCAAGAGGCGTCGAGAACAGACCGATTATCCCCAGGAACACGATGACCATGGGGATGACGGCGACAGGCATGGTCGATCGCAGCCTGGAGGAGAGCAGCAGCGTGAGCGCCACCATGCCAAGAGCGACGAGGTAGCCCAGCCCACACGATGCAACGACGGCTTGTCCCACCGTGAGAGGATAGGGGTTGTCGAGCCCGAACGTTACCTGTAGCGGCATGCCCCATCCCGCGGTGCCGTAAATGCCTACGTGCATTGCTATGATGGCGGTTGCGAGCACGCACCAGTAGCCTGTGGTGAACAGGAACGCCGCAATGGTCTTCGCGATGGGAAGAGCCTTCTTCCCGCGGCGAGTGGGCAGCACCACCGCCACAGTACGGTCCCGGTACTCGCCCGCGAACACGCCCGAGAGTGCGACGCAGAGCGCCACTATCGCCAAGCCCGAGAAGCCCTTCCAGGTCAGGGCGTAGTGCCACCCGCCATCGTAACCCCACTCAAGAGGCCACGCGATATCGTCGACCAGGCTCCGCCAGTATGCCTTCTCCGCGTCGGTGTAGGGATGGTAGCCCCAGAAGCCGCTCTCCAAAAGGCCGTCGACTCTCGCCTTGACGCCGCCCTCCAGGCTGGTGGCGCGCGGGCTTGCCGAGTCGAGCGTGCCCACGACTTCCCTGTAGTAGCTATCCTCCAGTATCCCTCTCGTCTCCTGCCAAAACGGGAGGCCGTACCTCTCTGTGATCTCTTGGCTAGACAGGCCGGAAAGCCCCCGCGTATCCTTTGAGAGCTGGTCGGCGTGGTCGAACGCCGCCACGTCTTCAGCTGTTCGGCTGTTATCGAGCGTACCTGCGTGCGACTCCTGCATCTGGCGGTAGGCTTGCTGGGCCTCGAACCCGTGCACGAGATTGCCGGTTGCACCGTCCACTGTGTCCATGGTTAACAGGTTCAGTGTTGCCACAGCCACGAGCATGACGAGCACGAGAGCGCATGCGACCATGCCCGCCTTATTGCTGAGGATCTTCTTGAGCTCGAATCGCACGAGAGTTCCCATCACGCCCTCCCATCGGTCGTCGCGTCGCTGAACACGAGCAAATACAGGTCCTCCAAGGTCGGCTCTACGGTCACCGCACCCTCCGTGGGGCGCTCGCCCGCGATGACGCGCACGACCGCAGAGCCGTCGCTCGCGTGCCGCACGTTTGCCGCGGACATGCATGCGGCCATCGCGTCGGCCCGCCTCGCGTCCGTGTGGAACTCCCACACTTTGCCCGCAGCCCGGGCAACGAGTTGCTCTAGCGAGCCGCCCATCACGAACGAGCCCTGGCGCATAACTAAGATGCGGTTGGCGATGAACTCCACGTCGGAGACGATGTGGGTCGAGAGGATGACGATCTTGTCCTGCGCGAAGCTGGCGATAAGGTTGCGGAAGCGCACGCGCTCCTTGGGGTCGAGCCCTGCCGTGGGCTCGTCGAGAACCAGTATCTGCGGGTCGTTTATCATCGCCTGCGCGATGCCGAGCCGCTGCTTCATGCCGCCCGAGTATGTCTTTACCTTGCGGCGGGCATCGTCGACGAGACCGACCTCCTCGAGCAGCTGCATGCTCCGCTCACGCCCGTCACGCTTGCCGAAGCCCTTGAGCGTCGCCATGTAGAGCATGAAGTCAAGTGCGGTGAAGTCCGGGTAGTAGCCGAAGTCCTGCGGGAGATAGCCCAGCAACGACCGGTACTCGACACCCATGTCGGCCACGTCGCTGCCGTCGAGCAGGATCTGCCCTCCCGTGGGTCTGAGCACGTCGCACACCATGCGCATGAGCGTCGTCTTTCCCGCACCGTTCGCGCCCAATAGGCCGATAACGCCCGGCGTAAGCGTGACCGACACGCGGTCCACGGCGATGCGAGCCCCGAACTGCTTGGTCAACCTATCCAAAGTGAGTTCCATGAGTCGCCATCCTTCTCTAGTTGTAGGTCTTGGCCATGTATGGGGAGAATGCATCGAACCCCTCCCAGGCGGAGCGCAGGGTCATGATGAGCTCGCGGACCAGCCAAGCGAGCGCCGCTGCGGCGGCTCCCGCCCAGACGGTGAGCGACGCCTCGGCATACATCTCGGGGAAGATCGCCGAGAGCGCCATGAGCGCGGTCGAGCAGGCGGCGCTCCAGACGACGCAGAGCGCAGCGCCTGTTGAGGGCGCCGCCTTGCGCAGCACAAACAAGCATCCCGCGCACGAGCAGAAGAACGGCGGAGCCGCCCAGAGGGCCACTGCGAAGGTGCCGAGATCGAGGTTTGCCGCCGTCACGGAGACCATGAGCAGCACGGCGAGCGCCGACGAGCATCCCAGCACGATGAGCCGCGCCACCAAGACGCTGGCCGCGTTGTTGGGGCACGAGTACTCCAGCTCCGCAACGCCGTGCAGCTTGCTCGCGTGTATGGTGGGGATGCCTACGAGCACGGTCGAGGCCGAGAGAATCCCAATGCTAAGCTTCGCGGCGTACGCATCGCCCCCCGCGAAGGCAACCACGCACATGACCGCGACAATCGCAACCTGCGCCGCCCACGTCCAAACGGGAATAAAACCCACCTGCGCCGCGATGAATGCCGCGAATCCCATGCTTCGGCGTCGCACTTTGCCCACACGTGCGTCCTCGTCGAGCATCGCGTGGGTGATGTCGTCTACCGTTTCGGGTTCAACCACTACTTGCTCGGCCGCGTAGTGATTGACGAGCATCGCCTCGAGTCTCTTTTGGTCGGCCTTACTCATCGGGACCACCTTCCCTCAATTCCTTCTCGAGGAGCTTTACGGCGGCATTGATACGCCGACGAACCGAAAACCTGCTGGTTCCAAGTGCGTAGGCCACTTCGCCCATGCTGAGCCCCAATCCATAGCGCAGTTCGATAGCGTCACGAAGGTCGTCGGGCAGTTTGGCCAGCGCCTCTTCAACCTCGACGCCGCTTTCAACTGTTTCCTTCGCCGGGAGGTCGAAGTCAACCGCAACCAACTCAGGTCGCCTCTTGCGGCTCGCGTCGATGCAGACACTCCTCGCTATCCGCATGAGGTAGGCGATGGGCCTGCCTTGCTCGCGGTAGCTGCCCGCTCGCACGAACCGAAGGAACGTCTCCTGTGTGAGGTCGGCCGGCTCGTACCCGACTGGTGCGTGACGCCTGCAGTACGCCAGCACCTCGGCGTAGCACTCCTCGGCTATCCTTCGCGCCTGCTCCGGATTCAGATTGTTGGTTCCCTTCCCCGGCAAGCCAATCACCTCCCTTACCTTCTACAACGTGAAGGCCACACCAAATGTGCGGCCCTCACAAGAAATTGTCAGCAAGAAATGAGTGGGAATCTCACCTAAATGGCTCTCCGAACGACACGACTTGAGGGGATGTTTACAGGCAGCCCCAGCACACACAGGGATTGCAGGCACACCACGACAGATAGATGGCAAGACGTGCGGCAACTCGACATCATCGCAAGAAGGTGAGATGACGCTCGGACCCACGTTGATGGCTTCGCTCACCAGTACGTTTGATTGACTCACTGAAGAGCATGAGAACCCCCGCACTTTCTACCGTCTTTGGGTAGATGGTACGGGGGCGTCGCAAGCCTCGGTTGTCGGATACCTTACATCAACGCCTTACCTGCGTCCCAGGCACCACCAACCTCTTCGCCGACCACGCGGTAGATGCGGCGGGTGCTGTCGTAGACGATCGGGCGCATCTTGCCGAAGTCCACGCGGCCCTCCCCGTCGAGCACCGACTCGTCCACGCGCGTGTTGACTACGCGACCGACGATGCGCGCACCGTGCTCGTCGCCGTCGATTACCGTGACCTCACACTCCATGGTGAGGGGGAACTCCTCAATTACCGGCGCGTCCACGAACTCGGACTTGGTGAAGGTCATGCCGGACGCGGCGGCCTTGTCCACCTTGTTGCCGGTCGCGATGCCGAAGTAATCAGCCTCTGCCACATGCGCCACATCCGCGGGCGATACCGAGAAGGCGCCCCGTTTGACGATGTTGGCCGTGGACTTGTGGTCACCGATGTTGAAGCAGATCTCGTGGCGGCTGCACTCGCCGGCCCACGCCGCGTTCATCGCGTTGGGCACGCCATTCTCGTCGTAGCTCGCTATGATGAACACCGATTGCGGGAAGAGCTCGCCTTCGCTTCCCAGGTTCTTGAACGCCATGATGCCGCGCCTTTCTCTTTCGTCGCCGTCGTTCGTGATAGAGCTGAATCCATGACGGCTTTCCGAAGCCGACTGCATACAGTATGATTTAAAGCGTTCCAAATGCCAGTACTGTATTTAAAGAAAGGTACTATCCCAGGAGATAGTTATGGGACTGAACAAGGAAAAAATCGGCGACGCGAGCTTCGAAGGAACAGGCTATAGCTACACGATGTCGCTCATACAGGGCAAGCACAAGATGGTCATCCTGTACTGCCTGATGGAGTTCCAACCTGTGCGCTTCAACGAGATGCGCCGTTACCTCGGCAAGGTCACCGACAAGACGCTCTCTGCCAACCTGAAGGAGCTCGAGGCAGACGGACTTGTTGCCCGCAAGGAGTATCCGCAGGTACCGCCCAAGGTAGAGTATTCGCTGACCCCACTCGGCGAATCGCTCATGGAGGTGCTCGACCAGCTGTGCACCTGGGGTGAGGAGCACATGAGCTAGCAGGCCTCACAAAGACACATGTCATGCATTCCGCATCACACCGAGAAGACAATCGATGGCGACAATTACATAGACCCTGTGGCACACTCTCACTCGGTTTGCGCGTGCACCAGGTACGCCCCCTTTGAGCGGCACCATGCAGTCTTCGAAATCCATGCGCACCTCCTGTGACCAGGCTTAAGCCACCGCACATAGATCCGCAAGGCCAGAGCTATAAAAAACAGGCCCCAGAGGGCCTGCGGAGTTTTGGTAGCCCGTACCAGATTCGAACTGGTGATCTCCGCCTTGAGAGGGCGGCGTCCTGAACCGCTAGACGAACGGGCCGTTATGTACGTTAAAGAATGGCTGGGACTGAGAGAATCGAACTCCCACTGACGGAACCAGAATCCGTTGTCCTACCGTTAGACGAAGTCCCAATAACCGCTTGCTTCAACGCGAGAACATACTTTACTCTTATGTTCATATCATTGCAAGCGTCATTCGCGAACTTTTTGTTGAAATCATGGAGGAAGCCATGTGCCATCGCGTCATGCCAGTCCTTATGACGGAAATCGAGTATCTCCTCGAGCAGCAGCGCCAGACAGGCCACGCACGCCTGCCCGAACGCGACCCATCCCTCGAGGTACCTGACGCGTACCCCGGCAAGCAGCTCCCCCTCATCGTACCTGACGCCACCGGTGAGTTGCACGCAGAAGAGCTGACCTGGGGATTCGATGCCCCTCCGGGTGCGCGCTCGAAGCTTGTCTTTAACACGCGCATCGAGACAGCACTCGCCCACGTCTCCGCTGGGCGTGGCATGTGGGCAGAGCCATTGCTAATCGGCCGCTGCCTCATCCCCGTACTCGCCTTCTACGAGTCATGGACCCGCAACCCACCGCGGCGCGGCGCGCAAGCGCGCTTCTCCTCCCCCGCCCATCGCGGATTTCTCCTCGCGGGGGTGCAGGCGAAAGGACGCGTCTCCATCGTGACGACGCAGCCGAACGCCGCCGTCTCCCCTCTCCACACCCGCATGCCTCTCGTACTCGGTCCCGGAGAGTCGAACGTGTGGCTGCAGGGAGACTATGCCTCGCTCGCCGATCGATCGCAGATTCGCCTCGACATTGAGACACTGTAGCCCGCGCCGGTCCTTAGAGCGCAGTAATTCAGACACCTTACTATCGCATTACAGCCTGAGCAATCAAATCGCAAAAAGAAAACAGGCCAGACAAGCGTCTGACCTGCGGTTTCTCGTGGTCGGGGCGACAGGATTCGAACCTGCGACCCTCTGGTCCCAAACCAGATGCGCTACCAAGCTGCGCCACGCCCCGTGCAATTAAGTGATTATACGACAGTCAGAAATTATGTTCAACCGAAAAGTACGCCCACTTACCGCATAGTCGTGACCTCTTACGCGCCCACTCCATACAATGGTCTGGACGGAGCGACTCGGCGGAAGGAGGCATATGCCATCTCTGGATCTCGGCAGGACGCTGATCATCGCCAACCCTGCTGCGCGCAGCGGGAGAGGCGAAGGTGCAGCCGTATTTGCGACGAGGTTCTTCTCCTCCTTCCGCTCCGTCACATCTTCCTGCGAGGTGCGTCTTACCGAGGCAACGGGTGACGCACGGCAAATGGCCTCCACCACTTACGAATACGACAGCGTCATTGCCCTCGGAGGCGACGGTGTCATCCACGAGGTGACAAACGGCCTCATGCAGCTGCCCAAAGACGATCGCCCGCGGTTGGGCGTCATCCCCATGGGCTCGGGCAACGACTTCGCACGCACGCTTGGTCTGACGAGAAACGATCCCGAGCGCTCCATTGCCGAGATACTGGGCGGCACAGAGCGCGTGATTGAACTCGGTAAGGTCAACGACACGTACTTCATGCAGACGCTCTCGTTTGGCCTCGATGCCGCAATTGCCCTCGACACCACCACGCGTCGCAACAACCACACCCGCCAGATTGGTGAGCGTCTCTTCGTGACCTCCGGTCTCAAGATTCTCCCTCGTGGTATGAGGGGATGGGCATACCGAGCCGTCATGGACGGCGAAGAAGTGGAGGGCATCGACCTCGCCTTTGCCATTCAGAACGGACCGACATACGGAGGTGGGTTCCGCATCTGCCCATCTGCGGTTCCCAACGACGGGTTGCTCGACGTCTGCTACTCGGTGTCGCGCCCCTCCCTTCCGCACGCGCTCGCACTCTTTGGCCTCATTCGCCTGGGGCGCCACACAAACTCGCGCAAGCTCGTGCTCAAGAAGGTGCGGCACGTGGAGGTGGAGTTCCCCGGAGAAGAGCAGCCACCATGTCAGGTGGACGGCGAGCCGCTTGTTGCGGAACGATATGTCATAGACGTCGTGCCGGCAGCGCTTCGCGTCATCGTGGCGGGAGGCTGTGCCTGGTAGGTGTACATCGAAGGAGGCAGATATGAGCGATTGGCTTGCAAACACCACTTCTGCGAGGCATTCTTTGACGTCACCGAAGGACGCAAACCTCTCGGACGACTACTATTGGTCGGACGAGGCTTATCCGCCTGACGGATCGCATTCTCCCCGACCCGGCGGCATGCCCGACGGCGGATTCTTTGAGCTCAGCACACGCGGAAAGGTCATCGCTATAGCGGTGCTTCTCATCGTTGGACTGCTCTCGTTCTTTGTCATCGGCGAATGGGCAATCTCTCCGGAGTCGCACGGCCCCACTATCAATGCCCTCGACGAGAAGAAGGACACCGTCATGACGCTCGTGGCGGGCTCCTCCGGAACCTCAACGGCCATAACGCTACTCCCGGGAGATGCTGGTACGCCCATCGCAGAGAAGCTCGTCGACCTCAGCTCCGACTTCCTCATCGTCATCGCAGCAATCTACTTAGAGAAGTACCTGCTCACCATCATCGGCTTTCTCGCCTTCAAGGTCATCATCCCACTTGGATGCGTGCTGCTGCTTCCCGTGGTGCTCATGCGAAGCCAAGCGAGGTTGCGCATGACGCTCTTCAACCTTGTGGCGCGCGTGTCGCTGCTTGCCATCGCCATGTATTGCGTCGTTCCGGTGAGCGTCTTCGTCTCGGGCATGATCGAGCGCACCTACGAAGCATCGCTCAACAAGACGATCACCAACGCCCAGCAGACGGCAGCGGCCATCGAGGAATCGACGCAAGAGTCCGAGAAGGAAGAAGAGCCACAGGGCATCATCGAGACGTTGCAGAACATCCCCAACGCCATCACGCAGTTGCCGGACGAGGTGGCTGGATGGCTAGAGGAAGCCAAGGTCGCCCTGAACAACTTCATCGAGGCACTCGCGGTGATGATCGTCACGTCATGCATCATCCCGATTCTGGTGCTCGTCTTCTTCCTGTGGCTGGTGAAGTCACTGCTTGGCGTGAGTGTGGACCTGCCGATGGGATACCTGCGACCGCGCTCGATGCGCAAGATGAGGCACGGCAAGCGATAGGCTCGCGGACCGTTGGCTCTGTCACCCAGAGAGGAGGGGTCATGCAGATCTTCCGAGTACCCAACGCAGAGAAGACCGCATACCACGACCTGCTGCTCCTTGCCGACGAACAGTGGGACATGGTGGAGACCTACCTCGGACAAGGCGAGATGTACGTCTTACGCGAGGAGGGCGCGGCGCGCGCTGAGCTTGTGCTCACCGACGAAGGGGACGGGCTCGCCGAGGTGCGCAACCTCGCGGTCGACCCTGCCAGTCAGCGCCGCGGGTACGGCGCCGCCCTCCTCGACTACGCCCTCCGTCGCTGCAGAGGCTGGGCGCGACGGCTTCGCGTCCGCACGGGAGACAGCCCGCTCACCGTGCCCTTCTACGAGCGTTGCGGCTTCACGCAGATCGGACGCCTCAAGGATTACTTCATAGACCACTACGCACAGCCCATCTATGAAGCCGGCGCGCGCCTACGCGATGCGGTCATCCTCGAGCGCGAGGTGCCATCCGGCCATGCACCCACCAGATTCTTCACCGCCGACCTGCACATCGGCGACCAAGCCATCGCACGGTGGCGTGGCTTCGGCACGGATGTGTCCGCACATGACGACCTGCTGCTCGGCCGCCTCGAGAGGCGCCTGCAACGCGATGACGAGCTCTGGATCCTGGGCGACGTGTGCAAACCACGCGTCGAAGATGTCATGCACCTGCGTACCACCATCCCCTGCAAGAGAGTCAACGTCATCATCGGCAACCACGACAGCCGCTCGAAGTTCGTCACCGCCGGATGCTACGACACCGTTGAGTACTATGCGCATGTGGGCAAGCAGCGACGCGACGGGTACCGCTTCGTACTCTCGCACTACCCCATGCTCGATTGGGACCGCGCCTACCACGGCGCCTACATGTTGCACGGACACATCCATAGCATGCCGTCGTACGAATCCTCACGTGCGCGCCACGACTCGGTGCCACCCGACCGCGAACATGGCGGCATGGGTATGCGCGGCTACAACGAGCAAATGCGTGAGCGCGCCTGTCGCAGGTACGACGTAGGCGTCGATGCGAACGGCTGGGCGCCGGTGAGCGTCGATGATATCCGCACGTTCTTTGGCGGCGACGAGACATGGAGCGCGGCGCACGGGCTGCCGGTGGACTAGTCCACGAATGGGCGCGCGGAGGCCGCAAAGCCCGCGAGGGGTTACTCCCCGTGGCGCACTACTCTCGTGGCGAACCACCCCCGCGAAGCACCGCCCCCATGGCGAACCGCCCCCGCGAAGCACCACCCCGCGGCGTACACCTAAGAATCCCTGAGGGCAATGAAGAGATACAGAAGCCAACCTGCCGCAATGATGGCGTACTTCACGGGCGGCTTCAGATTCTTGTTTCTCAGCATCAAGACAGTAAGGGGAATCGGAAAGATGAATAGCCATCCAAGGAACCAGACGACGATGCTAGTCTTCTTCTCCGGCTGTTGCACCTGCTGAATCACGACCTGGCTCGGCGCTTCGGCCATCGCGCGCTGCCTGCCCTTCTCGAACTGGTAGCCCGCATCCTCTGCGTTGCTGTAAGTGACGGAATGCTCAACGCGCTGCACCTCGTCGTCTATGTGTAGCTGCGCACCACAGTACGAGCAGAATGCCTGCTTTTGCTCGGAGTCAACTTCGAGCCGCGCCCCGCAGGCCGGGCACACGAACGCAACTAACTTCATGCTCAATCCTTTGCCAGAACGGTCGGAATGAGTCTGACACAAGGCGTGAGAAAGTTCATTAGCTCATAGCAAACGGGCGAGCACCGCATGATTCCACTGGGCGGTGGCTCATATTGCGTACCTCACTCAAGAAAGGTATGCTTGGTATGATTTGTATAACGCTTTGAGGAGGCATCATGACCATGCCAGAGGGAAAGGGCGCGTGGACGGCGACAGTCGGCACAAAGGGGCAGATCGTCATCCCCAAGGAGGCGCGCGAGATGTTCGGCATCATGCCAGGCGATACCCTCGTCATTCTGGGCGACGTGAAGCGCGGCCTTGCCATACCGCCCAAGGAGCAATTCAACGAGTGGATTCGCGCGGCGTTCGAAGGAGAAAATCGATGAGGGTTCTCTGGTTCTGCATCCCCGCCTATGGTCACACCAACCCCACCATCGAGGTCGTGCGCGAGCTCACGCGGCGCGGCCACGAGGTACGCTACTACTCCTTCGAGGAATTTCGCCAGAGGATTGAGGGGGCAGGCGCGGAGTTCGTCCCCTGTGACGCCTACCTGCCACCAATCGATGCGAAGTCCGAGCGTCGGTTGCGCAAGGTCTCGACCACCGAAATGAGTGTGCAGTCGTTCCGAACCGTTGCGACTCTCGACCCCGTGATCTCCTCCGACGTCGAAGCTTGGCATCCCAACGTCGTGGTCAGCGATTCCGCATGCTTCTGGGGCAAGCTCGCCGCCCTCAAGCACGACCTGCCCTGGGTGTGCTCCACGACGACTTTCGCCTTTAACGAGCACTCAGGCAAATACATGGAGACGAGCGCAAGCGAGCTCGCCGACATGGTGCTGGGCCTGCCACGCATGAACCGAGAGATTCGCAAGCTGCGGCCTTTGGGCTACCACGTCAAGAGCGCGCTCGACGTCGTGCGCAACAAGCCCGATGACTATACAATCGTCTACACGTCGCGGACGCTCCAGCCATGTGCGGAGACCTTCGACGAGGAGCACTATCGATTCGTCGGCCCCTCGGTACGCGACGTGGTGCCACGCGAGAAGAGTGGGCGTCCGCTGGTCTACGTCTCGCTGGGCACCGTCATCAACGATCACCCAGGCTTCTATCACACATGCATCGAAGCGCTGCGCGACGCCGATGCGGACCTGCTCATATCGTGCGGGAAGGCGTTCGACCCCGCGCAGCTGGGTGAGCTGCCCGCAAACGTGCAGGTCGAGCAGTACGTCGACCAGATGGACGTGCTCTCGCGGGCCAGCCTCTTCGTGACGCACTGCGGCATGAACAGCGCCTCCGAGGGCATGTGGATGGGCGTGCCCGAGCTCCTCTTCCCCCTCACGGGTGAGCAGCGCGCCGTGGCGAGGCGCGTGGCGGAGGTTGGCGCTGGAATTCCGCTCGACGCGAGCACGGCAAAGGAGCCAGCCAAGCTTCGCGATGCCGTCTTCGCGGCCCTCGAGAACGATGCGCTCGCGACCGGGAGCGCACGCATGCGAGAGGACCTGCGCTCATGCCCGGGACCTGTCGGCGCCGCAGACTTCATCGAACAGGTGGCCCAAAAGCTGAGTCATACTTCGGAATGAGGAGAAGCACGCTGACGTGATGCTCCTCACGGACTGCCGACCCACGGCGCCGGGCAAAAGAACGTATAGTGCCCTTGTGGAAGTGGGCGCCCTCAAGGCAAGGTGCTGGGCAAGGTTGTTCACGAACTACTCAGCAGGTATCAATTTATGAATCGTTTGCAGCGTTTTCCTGCACTTTTCGACCGATGCTATGATTAATTATTACCTGCTGAGTAGTTTGCCCTCTGGCACCAGAGGCCCTGTGCATAGGCCGAGCACGACTCGACGGTTTACTATCCCTCGCCCGACGTGAGATAGTCGTACAGCTCGTCTCTCACCGGGGTCAGCAGCTCGTACTCAATCTCCACGGCAGGCTTCGCGGGCTTGTTGCCGTTGGGCATCATGATGGGCAGGAACACGCCTGTGGGCCGCATCTCTCCTAGGTAATAGAACTCCTTCGACTCGGCGTCGTTCTTGTTCTTGCGCATGAAGAGAAACGTCCTCATCCCTGTCTCGTCCGCATGACGCAGCCGTTCGATGTCCTTGGAGTCCAGCCGCCTCTGGCTCTTTGATATGGCGATCAACCGCGAGGGACTCAGGAACCGGTCCTGATACTTAGTGGTGTCCGATATGTCGTCGCTCTTCTCGTAGTTGATGAACACCGGGAAGGTGTTCGTCTCCTCGTCGTAGAAGTACCCACCGATGGAGTTGCCGTTCACGTTGCGCCTCCACTCCAGAAGGCGGCACACGTCCTCGTACGTGTACTTCTGGTACAGCACCAGGCTCGTGTGATCGTAGTTCTCGGAGAAGCGCATCCCGTTTACGAAGATGCCATAGTCGACAACCTCGGCAAGCTGCCTGCGGAACTCGGAATCCTCGAGCGCGGCGGAAAAGAGCCCCGACACCTCGAAGTCACCCTTCCCTTCCGCCAAGAACCTCGAGAGGGCGAACGTCTTTGCCTGCCCGCCCGTGAGGAACGAACCGTTGAGCATACCGCGCACCGAGCAGGCCGCCACGGGAAGCGACGGCGACACCTCGTGAACGACGTGGGCAAACTGGTTCTCGGAGACCCTCGGGTTGTCGAGCAGCAACTTGAGCAGGAGCAGGTCCTGCACACGCTTTCCTGCCCCGAGCTTCTGCGAGACGTAGCGAAGCATCTGCTCCTGAACGTCCGAGAACTGCACCTTGTATTCCTTGTCGTACTTCGAGAGGAACGCGTGATACGACCCGAGGCTCGTATTGCTGAAGATAAGCTGCGGGTCTATGGCCCCGTTCTCGTAGAAGTCCATGAGGGAGGGGATGCGGCCGAGCATGTTCTTGAGCGTGTCGTACTCATTGCGAATGAGCCTGATCGAGCTAAACCTCTCCTCGTCGAGCAGCCGGTAGATGCGCCTCTCGGAGACCTCGTCGAAGTTGATGGTCGAGCAACCGGGGATGATGCGGTTGCCCTCCCGGATGAAGCGACGCAGGTTGTCCTTGTTGTAGGTACGATCGCCGGAAAGGGCGATGGGGATGAGGTAGCTCTTCTTGTAGTTGCCGATGAAGTCGAGAACCAGCACGTAGTCCTTGCCCTCGTGCCGACGAAGACCGCGACCGAGCTGCTGTACGAAGATGATGGCCGACTCCGTCGGGCGCAGCATGATGACGAGGTTGACGGACGGTATGTCCACGCCCTCGTTGAAGATGTCCACGGTAAAGATAAACTCAATCCAGTCCGCCCGCTCGGTGCGGTTGCACTCCAGGCGTTCTATGGCATCCTCGCGCTCTTGGTCGGACGACGAGCCGTCGAGCGCCACCGAGCGATATCCCCTCTCGTTGAACATCCGCGCCAGCTGATGCGCCTCTTCCACCTTGGAGCAGAAGACGAGCCCCCTGCGCACGGAGTCGACGTCGTAGGTCTCGAGCTGTTCGAGCACGTGCGCGACGCGACTCTCGGACGTGAGCCGCGAGAATTCTGCGACTTCGTCAATCTCTTCCCCGTCAACCACCAGGTCATGAATGCCGAAGTAGTGGAACGGAGCGAGCATGTCCGCCTCCTGCGCGCGCTGGAGCGTGATCTGGTAGGCGATGTTGTTGTCGAAGAAGTCATACACGTTGAAGGCATCGTTACGACTGGGGGTCGCCGTCATGCCCAGCATGAACGTCGGCACGAAGTGGGTGGCGATGCGCTGGTAGCTGCCGGCACCAACGTGGTGCGCCTCGTCAAAGACGACGTAGTCGAACGCGCGTGGGTCGAACTCGTCCAGGTGTCGGGAGAGCGACTGGACCGTGGAGAACAGATAGTCCGCATCGACGTCCCGTGCGTTGCCGACGTAGAGGCCAAGTCTTTTGCCCGGGTCGACCACACGTGCGAAGGAATCGAGGGCGTCCTTCGCGATGCGTTCGCGATGCACGACGAAGAGCATGCGACGCGGATTCACCGCGGCCACGTCGAAGGCAGCCAAGAAGGTCTTGCCCGTACCGGTGGCAGAGACGAGCAAGGCGCGCCGCGCGCCCTGCCCGCGTAGGTGCTCGAGGTTGGCCAGCGCCTCTACCTGCATTTTGTTTGGCTCGATGCACGCTCTTTTGGCGATTGGCGTCGCGGCTCCGACGGCATCATTGCTCGCTCGGGTGCGATACGAGCCACGCGACGCCGGGCGATGCCAGCTCTCGCGATAGCCGGCAAGCCACATGTCGGTCACGACCTTCGTACTCGGCGAGTCCCATAGCCGCTCGAACTCCCGCTTGGCTACCGCACAGATGGCGCCGTGCTCGTACGTCTTGAGCAGCAAGTTCCACTCCGAGTTGGCAAGCAGGGCGCCCTGCGTGAGGTTCGAGCTGCCCACGACCAGTGTGCACATCCCATCTGAGCCGAAGAGATATCCTTTTGAGTGCAACGATCCCTCGAAGATGCGTAGCTCGATGTTCGCGAAGGTCCTCAGCCGGGCGAGGGCGTCGGGGTCGTTGAACCCCAAGTAGGTACTCACCAGCACCCTCCCCGGAACTCCGCGTCGCTCCAATTCGAGCAGCGTATTCATGAGCACCGTCACGCCGTCCTTGGTCACGAACGCGACCGAGATGTCGAACTCTTCGCAGTGCTGGAACTCGACCTCCAGAGCCGAGAGCACGTTCTCGGAGACGGCCTTGTCGTTGAAGAGGAGCTTGGGGGCATACGGTGCAGACGGGTACGCTTCCCTATCCATGAAGCCGGTCTGCAGCGACCGCAAGTACTCTTGCTCGCGTTCGTTCGAGACGGATGCGACATGCCGGTCGAAGGCCTGGATGCTGTATCCCAGCCTACGAATGTCGCGCCTGCGACTCTGGTCCACGGCCATCGATGCTCCTCAACCTCGGTTCGCTCGACGCCAGGATACTGAAGGCAACCTTCGCCGCCTCCAATCGATCCACAGCCGGATCAATTGCCTCCAGGAGTGGAATCGCCGCACTTTGGGGCGGCGCTTTGGGGCGGCGCTTTGGGGCGGCGCTTTGGGGCGGCACTTTGGTACCTGGTACCTCTTTGCCATCCGTTTTGCCGTACACTGCTATCGAGGAAAGGAGACGAACTATGCAGTCATCGAATCGCAAGCGCCCAAAGATCACGTTCAACTCACCCGTAATCCTCTGCTTCGTGTTCATTTGCGTCACCGTACAGGTCGCGAGCACGCTCACCGGAGGCATCACCACGCGCGCGCTTTTCTCGTCACGGCCTGTCTCGCTCGCCGACCCGCTCTCGTATCTCGGCCTCGTCACCCACATCTTTGGCCACAGTGGGTGGGACCACCTCATCGGGAACATGAGCTACATCCTCCTACTTGGACCACTGCTCGAGGAGAAGTACGGGTCCCTCCGACTCATGGGCATCATGCTCGCGAGCGCACTTGCCGGCAGCATCGCCAACCTCGTGCTCCTACACACGGGCGTGGTCGGTGCGAGTGGCGTGGTCTTTACGTTCATACTGCTCTCCTCAATCACCGGTCTGCGGGACGGCGAGGTTCCACTCACGTTCATCCTCGTGGCGGTGCTTTACCTAGGCCAACAGCTGTACGGCGCGTTTTTCGTACGCGAGAACATCAGCTACCTCGGACACATCGCGGGCGGCGTTGTTGGCACCATCGTCGGGTTCTTGATGCCCGCAGAGAAGCAAGGCACGTCTGGTTACGGGCTTCTCTGAGCCACAACCCTGTATAGTAAAGAAGCAACTATGCACTCATCGGGGGGAACCATGTCACGCAGAATCGCCGCCCTTCTCACTTGCCTTGCCATGCTCGCCTCGGTATTCGTCCCCGTCGCTGCCCGCGCGGAAGAAGTTCAGACCGTGCGCGTAGGCTATTACGAAAACGAGGTCTTCGAGGAGGGCGCACGCGAGAATGCCGTCAAGACCGGCTATGCTTACGAGTATTATCGAAAGCTCTCCGAGTATACGGGCTGGAAGTATGAGTACGTATATGGCAGCTTCGCCGACCTGTACCAGAAGCTCTTGGACGGTGACGTGGACCTCCTCGCCGGCCTCGCCTACCGCAAGGATCGTGCCAATCTCATCGGCTACCCCGACCTACCCATGGGAAGTGAGACCTACAGCCTCGTCAAACATGACGTCGACTACGACGTGACCAGCAATCCCGCCACCCTCGAGGGCAGGCGCATCGGCGTACTGAAGAGCGCGATGGTCAGCACCCTCGAGGAGTACCTACGCGACAACGGGGTCGAGGCACAGGTGGTAACCTTCGATGACTACACCAACCTCTTCAGGGCCTTCGATAACAAGGAGGTCGACGTGCTCGCCGCCGAGGGCAACGGTGCCTACGGGCGCAATCGCACCGAGGTGTACTGCACGTTCGGCGCATCCGATTACTACCTGTGCACGAGCATCAAACGACCTGATCTACTCGAGGAGCTCAACGCCGCACAGACCGCCCTACAGACCGAGGAGCCCAACTACATCAACCGCCTCCAGGACCGTTACTACTCGACGAGCGTCTCGAGCCGTGCCTTCTCGCCGGAAGAGAAGACCTGGCTCGCCACACATGACACACTGCGCATCGGCTATCTGAACAACTACTCCCCCTATTGCAACACACTCTCGGACGGCAGTCTCACCGGCATTCTCAGCGAGATGGTGCCCAACATGCTCAACTCGCTTGGCCTCGATGGCATCACGCCCACGTACACCCCCTACGAGACCTACGACGACATGATCGAAGCTGTGACCTCCGGCGCCGAAGACGCGGTCTTCCCCGTGGGCGGCGGGACGTACTACGCCGAGGAGAACGGCATCTACCACTCACAACCAGTTGCTACCATGGCCGTCAGCCTCATCTATCGGGGAGAATTCACCGAAGAGACGACACACACCATCGCCCTCAACGAGAAGAACCACATGCAGACCTACTACGCACTCTCGTACCTACCCGACTCACAAATCGTGTACTACCCATCCACCGAGGCATGTCTCGAAGCGGTCCTCTCGGGCAATGCGGGCTGCACCATCCTCAACGGCCTACGAGCAAACAGCATTCTGAAGAACTCCCACTACCGTGGTCTTTACTTCACGCAGCTGAGCCACGAGGACGATCGCTGCTTTGGCGTGGTCATCGGTAACGAGGGACTGCTCAAGCTGTTCAATCGTGGGATTACCGTACTCGGCGAGGACTATGCCCTGAGCATCGCTCACCGCTACATCGACGATCTCTATACCTACACGTACCTCGACTTCATGCGTGACAACGCCGCCATCATCGCCGTAATCTTCGTCGGTGTCGCCGGGGTCATCATCGCACTCCTCGCACGCGACTCGCGACGTACGCATCGTCTCATGGGCGAGAAGGAACTCGCGCGACAAGAGCTTGAGGAGAAGAATCGCCAGCTTGAGCAGAGCCGTGACTCGTTGGCCGAGAGCGATCAGATAATCGGCGACGCCGGCTTTGGCATGTGGCACATCATCCTCCAGGACGGCCGTCCCGAACGACTGCAGGGCAACCCAAAGATGATGGAGCTGCTCGGTCTTGAGGATGGGCAATCCGACGGCGAAGCCGAAGGAGCAACGTCAACCATGCCGCTCAGTGAGGAAGAGACGTACGAGTTCTGGCATGCGCGCATCCACCCCGAGGACCTTCCCTCCGTCGAAGCGAGCGTTGCCCAGATGCTCGCCGGCGAGCAGTCCGAGAACACCTATCGTTGGGAGCACCCGCGACTTGGCACCATCTACGTGCGGTGCGGCGGCACCCTGCAGACCGGTACCGGGGACGACACGCTCCACGTGCTTCGCGGCTATCAAGCCGACGTAACGCAAATCGTGCGCAACGATCAGCTGCAGCGTGAGGAACTTGCGGAGGCGCTAGTCGCTGCCGAGCACGCCAACCGCGCAAAGACGACCTTCCTCAACAACATGTCGCACGACATCCGCACACCAATGAACGCCATCGTGGGCTTCACGACACTCGCCGCGAACCACATCGACAACAAGGAGCAGGTCAAGGACTACCTACAAAAGATTTCGGTCTCGAGCCAGCACCTCCTCTCCCTCATCAACGACGTCCTGGACATGAGCCGCATCGAGAGCGGGAAGGTGACCATCGAAGAGGGCGACACCCACCTGCCCGACCTTCTCCACGACATCCGGACCATCATCCAGGCGAGCATCGCATCCAAGCGGCAGGAGCTCAACGTAAACGCCCGAGACGTACGTCACGAGGACATCGTCACCGACAAGTTGCGCCTCAACCAGGTCCTGCTCAACATCCTCTCCAACGCCATCAAGTTCACCCCGCCGGGCGGCACCATCAGCCTGAGCGTGGTCGAGCTGCCCAGCGACCGAGAAGGGTACGCGAGCTATGAGTTCCACGTACGCGACACGGGCATCGGCATGAGCGAGGAATTCCAGAAGACCATCTTCGAACCCTTTACCCGCGAGCAGACAAGCACCGTGAGCGGCATCCAGGGCACAGGTCTGGGCATGGCCATCACCAAGAACATCGTAGACATGATGGGCGGCACCATCGAGGTGCAGAGCACCGTCGGCGAAGGCAGCGAGTTCACCGTATACCTCGAAGCGCGCATCTGCGGGACCCCCTTGTACTTCGAGCCGCTACCCCAGTTGCAGGGCGTTCGCGCACTGGTCGCCGACGACGACACCGACACGTGTCTCTCGCTGTGCTCCATGCTTCGCGAAGCGGGCTTGCGGCCCGACTGGACCAGCTACGGGCGTGAGGCTGTGATCCGCGCCAAGGACGCTCACGACAGCGCTGATCCCTTCGGCGTCTACATCATCGACTGGCTCATGCCCGACATGGATGGCATCGAGACGGTCCGCAGGATTCGGCGCGAGACTGGCGACGACGCGCCCATTATCATCCTCACGGCCTACGACTGGTCGGACGTGGAAGACGAAGCGCGCGAGGCGGGAGTCTCGGCCTTCTGCTCGAAGCCGCTCTTCATGTCGGAACTGATGAAGGCACTCACGCGACCGGAGGAGACCACCACACCGCGGGATACTGACGAGGACGGGAGGCAGGGCGTAGACTTCGCCGGGAAGCGCATCCTCCTCGCGGAGGACAGCGAGCTCAACCAAGAGATCGCCAAGGCCATCCTCGAGCAGGTCGGCTTCATTGTGGACATCGCCGAGGACGGCACCGTAGCTGTCCAGAAGGTCCGCGACGCCGAGCCGGGGACGTACGACCTCATCCTCATGGACATCCAGATGCCCCAGATGGACGGCTACGAGGCGACGCGCTTCATCCGAGCCATGGACGACCCCGCGAAGGCACGCATCCCCATCGTTGCGGTGACGGCCAACGCCTTCGAGGAGGACAAGCAGCTCGCAGCAGAGGCAGGCATGGAAGGGCACCTCGCCAAACCGTACGAGATACCCGTGATGATGCAGACAATCGAAGACATCCTGCGGAAGTAGTGGGTAGCCTTTGGCACCCGGTGAGGTACCATAGCCATACGGACGTCGGCGCATGGATGAGGAGGCACCATGAGGATCATCGCAAAGCAACCGTCGGTCGAGGACAACAAGCTCTCTGAGGAGCTCATCGCGCACATCGAGCCCGCCGACGACGAGCTCCTTGCCGCCATGAACGCCGCAGACAAGGAGCTCATCGACGCCATCGAGGCTGTTCAGAACGAGAACGACGAAAGCTAGCGGCTTGGCAGAGTTCTTCGACGAGTTTCATGCCATACAGCAAGCATACGACAGCAGGTCACTCGACCTGCTGCGTAGTCCTTTCTCACAAACATACATCGCCCTCTTTCGCAGTGCCTTTCCCGACAAGACCGAGAGTCGCGACGAGGATGATTTACTTCTGACCATCGAGCACATGATGGAGGACCTCACGCAGGCGGAGATGAGCGACGCCCTACCCGTGACGGACGGGCGCATGTACACGCCCAAGGAACTGTGTCGCAAGCTCACCGACGACTTCCGCTGGTTGGAGAGCAGCATCGAGGAGGACGGGCGCAGCTCGTACCGTCTCACCACCGATGCAATGCGTGCCATGGATGCCATCGACAGCCTCTCGCGCATGGATGCCATCTTCAGCGGTTCGCTCATGCGTGTTCTGCGCGAGGCGCTCACCCGCGCTGCAGCGGTACTCTCGTCCGACAAGCGCCAGAGAAGAGCCATTCTCGTGGAACGCGTTCAGCGGGCCAAGGACGAGCTCAAGGCATTCGATGCTTCGGGCGGTCGCTACACCATGAGTCGCGAGCAAGCCCAAGCAGAAGTGCGCACGCTCATCGGCCTCATGCACGACATCCCCGCCGACCTTGCAAAGACAGCCCAGGGCATTCGCGAGCAGACGCGCCAGACAACCTCCGACTTCATGAACGACGAGCGGCCTATCGGCGAGATCATGGGCTTGTACCTCGCACGCTCGCGCGACATGTTCGTGAACACCGAGGAAGGAAGAAGCTTCCTCGATGCCGTCTCGGTGATTGCGGACCCAAGCCAGTCTAACGAGATAGCCGACCTCCTCGACGCCATCGCCAACGCCCAAGCCTTCGCAGGCGTGGAGTGGGAGCAGCGACGGCGCCTCAACGACGCATGGAATCAGGTGAGCCAGGGCATCGACCGCGTGCTCGAGGCCAAGAACCGCGCCACCAACGTCATTGGTCACGCCGTCGCCCAGTTCGACAACACCGACCAGCGCGCCCTTTCCAAGGCACTCAAGCAACTCGACAACCTCGCACACCTGTGGGCCGCGCACGCATCACACAACGACGTGCTCACCGTCGACACGCGCACGGGCGAGAACCCGATACATCCGCTCATCACCAAGGAAGCCAACCTCACGCCCACGAAGCCGCCCGCCCTCCTGCGGGAGCATCGCAACGAGGGACAGGAGGTAGACCTTGCGCGTCTCATGCGCGAGGGCGGGCCGCAAACGGTCGAGCTCCTCGCGCGCGTGCGCACTCATGCCGTTCGCACGCCCGATGGACGCATCAGCGTCGCACGGTCGTTCAACGCGTTGCCTGCGCGCCAACGGCGTTCCTCTGAGGTCGTAGGCTTCCTGCAGAGTCTTTCTCAGCAATCAGCCGGCGGCGAACGTATCGTGTGGCATTGCGTGGACACCGACGGCTTCCCACTCGACTGGCTCGGCACCGATATAGCGCTCACAGACGAGCAGCTTACCCAAGCGGAGGAGACGATTGCCCATGGCTGACGACCTTATCGACGAGTACGAGGATGGCCTGAAGGGGACCAGCCTGAACGTAGACGCAACAGACGAGACTGCGCAGGGTGGTGATGACCTTGACTTCAACATATACGAAGCGGAGGGGCCAGACGGCCTCTTTGATGGCGACCAAGGCGACCTGCCCGCCGAAGCGCGCTATGCGCTTACGCGCCTGGTGCGCGATCGCTATGTTGCCGACGAGGCGGGCGGGAAGTATCGTCTCTCCACTTACTCGCTCATCCTCAACTACCGAGAAGACATCCAGCGCAACCTCAATAACCTCTGCTTGACGCTCAACCTCAACGAGAAGTATAGGGTTGCGTGGGCATCGACCGCTCCCTTCGATGGCAACATGCCGGGCGTCGTCCTGAAGCGTGGCCTCGTGCAGAAGCGCGACGTCACCTTACTCCTCATCACGCTACGCATCGCGGCGCAAAATGCCGAGCTCGAGGGGCGGACCCGCTGGTACATAGACCGCGAGGACATCGACACCTCCTTCATGACGCTCTCTCCCTACGCCAACGAAGGAAATGCCGCTCTCGTGCGCCAGCGCGTCAACGCCGCCATCTCTGAGGCATGTACCTGCGGGTATCTCGAGCGCTCGGAGACATCCGGCGAACGGTATCGCATTCTGCCCATCGTCCCTGCCATCATCACGCTCGAGCGCGCCCAGGAGCTCATCGCACAGCTCACGGAGCTCATGCCCGACGACGTCCTGCAAGGAGGTGCTGGCGATGTCCGCTAACATGCTGCTCCTCGCGAACCAGTGGCGGCTGTGCCGCATCCAACTCATCAACTGGGGCACCTTCGACGGATACCACGACCTGCCCATCTGCGCCCATGACGGTGAGGGCGCGGCCTCGGTCGTGTGCATAACGGGCAAGTCCGGCACCGGAAAGTCCACGCTCTTCGACGCCGGAACCGTTCTCATGATGCCTTACGGTCGCACCCTCAACGCAGCCTCGAACCTTGCGCGTGGCGGCTCTCCGCGCGCGGTGCGCACCTACGTCAAGGGCATGCTCGACACCGTCACCGACAACCGCGGGCGCACCAAGGGCAAGTACTTGCGTGACGACTCGACGCTCATCTGGTCAGCCATCGTGCACACGTGGGAAGACACTTCCGGTGCCCTCTTCTCAGCGGCGCACTTCTTCCAACTGAAGCCGGGAGGTGTAGAGAACGACCTGGACCACACCTTCGTTACGACGCCCGGGCACCTCAACCCCCTCTCGCTGCAGCCCTATGCCACCGGGCGGTTCCGCGCACGTGACGTGCGCGCCGTCTACCCCGACTGCACGGTGTACGACGGTTCGGGGCGGTTCTTCCAGGCCATCTATTCCACGCTGGGCATCGGCGAGGCCGGCAACGGATCCAACGCCATGAAGCTCCTCTACCGCATCCAGTCGGGCATTCCGATGACGAATGTGGATGACCTCTTCAAGGAGCTGGTACTCGACCCGCCATCCACCTTTGAGCTTGCGCAGTCCGCCATCGACTGCTACGACAATGCCCAGACCGTCTGGGTAAAAATCGATGAGGCCAGGCGCAAGCGCATCATGCTCGAGGGCATCGATGAGCTGCACGCTCGCATGCAGGAGGCGCTGCAGCAGGATCGGCTCGTCTCGTCGCTCGCCCACACCGCCCAAGACGGTCCGTTCCGCCTGTGGCTCGAGCGACATCGGCTTCAGATGGCACAAGACGAGCTCGTCAGCCAAAAAGCATCGCTCTCCCGCAAGCGGGACGAGCACGTGCGCAAGGTGGAGGACAAGCAGCGCCTCAACGCGGAGTTGCTCCAGATCCAGCAGAGCATCTTCGAGCATGGCGGAGGTGCACTGCAGAAGCTGCACGCAGACCTTGCGGAGAGCCAGGCACGCGCTGCCACGGTGGAACGGAGGCGCGCCAACCTCAAGCAGACCTTGGGCGCCGCGGGGAAAGACCTCCCCGAGAGCCGCGAGGACTGGAACGAGCTTCTCGACTGGTCGGATGACCGGTCGGCCAACGCACCGCGCGAGCGTACGCAGTTGCAAGACGAAATTGACGAGCTAGGCGCTAAACTCATCAACGCACGGGACCGCATCGCAAGCATCCAGCGCGACCTCGACTACTACCGGGAGCATCGCACCTGCATAACCCAACCGATGGCGCGTGCTCGCGACCTCATGGCGCAGGCTGCGGGTCTCGACCCCACCGACATCCCCTTTGCCGCCGAGCTCATGGACGTGCCGCGCGAGCAGGAGCTGTGGCGCACGGCCGTCAACATCTCGCTCGTGCACATCGCCGACCGCATCCTGGTGGACAAGGACATCGAGCGCGCGTTCCGCCGCGCTATCGACGGTCTGGGCACCGAGCTCGGTCGCCGGTATCACTTCGACTTCGTGGACCTCGACAAGGACTACCCTGCCACCCCTCGTGCCGGCCACGTCTCCTCCAAGGTCGTCTACCGCGAGGACTCCCCCTTCGTGCCGTATGTTCGCAGTCTCGTGTGCAGCTCCACGGACCACCTGTGCGTAGACACGGTGGGTCAGCTCATGGGTGGCGGTGCGCGCATCACCCCCTCCGGACAAGAACGCGTGGGCAACCGAGGTGCCATCGGTCACAGCAAGAGCACGCTTATCATCGGCTTTGCCAACGACATGCTCATCGCAGACAGCGAGGCCGAGCTCGAGGACGCGCGACGCGAGGCCCAGGAGCTGGGGCACACTCGTTCGACCGCGACGAGGCGGCGCGACGGCCTCGACGCCGAGCTACGTGCGTCACGCGAGATCTCCAGCCTCATGTGGGACGAACTCGATGCGCGGGGTATCGCGGAACGCATCGCGCAGATTCTCGCTGACCTCGACCGCCTCGAGCACGATGACGAGCTCCAAGCGCTTCATTGCATGCGCGAGCAGAAGCAGGAGGAGGCGGACCGGGTGACGGCGGCATGCGACCGGCTGCAACATGCCATCGACGACCTCGAGGGCAGTACCAAGGCGCTCGCGCTTCTCATCGAGCAGACGCGCGTCTTCGTGCATGGCATCGAACAGACGGGTATCGTCGTCACCGACGCCCAGAAGCTCCTCGCACGGAGTTCCGTCGCGCAGACCGAGGCAACCCTTGCCGATCGCGCCACCATCGTCCGCTCATTCGATCAGGTGGCGGCCAGGGCACGCACGTGTCTCACCGAGCTGCAGCAGAGCCAGCGCGACCTCGCCGACCAGCAAAGGCAGCGCCTTGAGCTCTCCTTCAAGAACTACCACGCCACCTTCATGCCCGACGACACGGAGCACGGCGTCGACCTCGAGGAATACCCATACTATCACGCGATTCTCGTCGACCTGGTGCAACAGCGACTCGACGAGCCAGAATCGGAGTGGGAGGCCTCCATGTTGCGCGACGTAGCCCAGCACCTTTCGCAGCTGCAAAACGGCTTCGAGGTCGAGGAGCGGGCAATCGGCGAGCGCCTCAACCCGGTGAACCAGATCCTCGGGCAGTTCGCCTTCGGCGAGCGGCGCAGCCACCTGAGCGTCGTTGCCGAGCGGCGCACACTCTCTGACGTCCGCCAGTTCCGTCGACGCCTCCGCAGGCTTACGGCTCTTTCTACCGCATACGACTTCGAGGGCGGCGAGGAGGAAATCCGCCGCGAACACCGCGCCTTAGGAAAGTTCGTGGACCTGCTGCGGCAGGACCTCGCGACCACAGGCAAGAATGCCCGTCACTACCTCGACACGCGCCATGGCGTACACATCGTCGCACACGAGACGCCCGCCAACGACCAAGAAAGCACCGGCGAGGTGGTCGTCTACGACTCCATCAACGGCAAGAGCGGCGGGCAGTATCAGGAACTCGTGGCATTCATCCTGGGAGCCGCCCTCCTGTACTGCCTGGGCTACAACTCGGCGACGATGCCGTCCTATGCGCCGGTTTATCTGGACGAGGCCTTCATCAAGGCGGATTCCGAACACACGCGGCGGGCGCTCGGAGCTCTGAGCGGCCTGGGCTTCCAGGTGGTGATCGCGGTGCCAGACGGCAAGGTAGAGGCGGTGGCACCCCTCGCTTCCCAGATACTCAGCCTCACCAAGGACCCGCGCACGGGCATCACCCAGACGCACTCGATTCTGCGCGACTGGCGGGCACGCGCCACCGATAGCGAGAATGGCATATACGGTCTTCAGGACGCACGATGGCTGGACTAAAGACCGAGGCCGACATCCGTCGCGCGCTCTCGCGCAGGTTGTCCCAGTGTTTCGTCGCCGAGGCGGCGGGCATCTGCACGGAATGGCCCTTCGTCCTGCCGCTTGGCCATCCCTCGCGCGAGGCGCTTCTCGGCGGCCTGGGCGAGCTTGGTGTCCTCACCCAGACGTTGCGGGCTTGGGACCAGGAGCTCGGCACGACCACCACCTACACCATGCGCGACGCGGGCGGACCGAAGCGCGTGCCAACGCACCTCTCCGTACCCACCGCCGACGTGGCTGCACGCATCGCCGAGCCACGCAGGGGCGAACCGTGGAAACGCATTCTCGACCGCACACGAAGACGGGCCCACACTGTGCGGACGCAATTCCCACAGCTTGACGACACAGTCGTTGCCCGCATTCTCAAGGCACTGGATGGCTGCAACGACCTCGAGTGCGAGCAAGTCTTGAGCGCGGGAGCGTGGTTCTCCGCGCATGACGCACGCGGCCTCACCTTGCGACAGGTACCGATTCCCGGTATCGATTCCAAGTGGCTCGACAACAAACGACGTCGCAACCTCGTTTGCCTCCTCGCAGGCAAAGAAGAGCTCGGTCTCGCGGGCTGGGCGCCTTCGGTGCAGCTCGCCTATCTGGACCCGGACCACCTCGCGCACGGCGGCAGGCACTTCGACAGCTGGGTATGTGGAGACGTCATCACCCTCGCTTACGTGCCCGAGCGCGTCATCATCGTAGAGAACAAGGACACCTACCGCTGCTTCCCGCAGGTCGAGCGAAGCATCTGCGTGTTTGGGTCCGGGTTTGCCGGCCTTTCTGTCGTGGGTGAGCTGCCTTGGGTGCGCGACGCCGATGAGGTCGTCTACTGGGGTGACCTCGACGCCGACGGCTTCGAGATTCTCAACGCCTACCGTGTAGCGGGAATCGAGTGCCGCAGCATCCTCATGGACGTGCCTACGCTCGAGCGGTTTGGACGTTATGGGACCAACCTTGAGAAGGACCACAAGACGCGCATCCTTCGGCAACGCAAGGAGCTGTCGCTCCTCTCTGCGGATGAGCGCGCGGCCTATGAGCTCATCACCGATCCCGCCTACACGGGCAACCGGCGCCTCGAACAAGAGCGCATACCCCTAGCTGAGGCGCGTGCGGCCCTGTGATGGCGCGACACGAGGTTGTCACAAGAGGTTGTCACAAGAGGTTGTCCCCCGAAATACGTTTCTCCGCTCACGGCTATGATCCTCACTTAGCGTGGATGTGCGATACCATGGTTGTGATGTAGTCAGCCACAGAACATGTGGCAAAGGCCGGTAAAACGATGGTCTGCTTTGCAGCAACTCGCATCATGGCGCATCGTCAGTGCGAGGTTTGCAGTGCCATCGCAGTGGAGGGGAGTCATCATGCATTGTCCGCATTGTGGGCGCGTCATCTCCGACAACTCAGAGGTCTGCAGCGTATGTGGCAAGCGCATCGCGCCCGATCCGGAGGCGTCATCTCAACCACTGGTGGGCCACCTGGAAACCATCGAAGAAAAGAGCACAGGCACGGACGCCGAGAGCGATGTGGCGTCCACCAACGTACCAGAGTCCAAGCTTTCCAAAGCAAACAAGTTCTCGAGCATCATTATCTTTATCTGCTCCATCATCACTCTTGTCTTCAGCCTCATCAGGTTCGTCGGCACCGTCAGAAGCTGCGCGCAGCCGCGGACACAGACGCAGACCGTCGAGACCACCACCGACAACGGAAGAGACGACACCACCTCTGGCAATGACATCACGGGCGGTGACGACATCACAGAGGTAGTCACCACCTCCTTCATCCCCAGCAACACATCACTCAACGAGCTCGATGCTGAGGGCAACATCAAGGCGCGAACGCTTCTCTTCTACAACGGCGGAAACATTTCGAGCTTCCTCAAGAACAGCGGCTATGTTCAACAGAGCCGCGAGGGCGGCATCGTGTGGACGGACCGCGACGAGAAGTGCATCTTGGTCACCTATCGCGGCGAAGACGCGCACGTCGCGACCAAGGATGAGTTCGAGCGGATGCAAGACAACCTGGGTGCTGGAGAGTGTACGTGGGTCTCGCTGCGCGTCTCTGGCTACCATAACGTCGTTGAAGCAATCGAGGGGTCCGACCTCTCCGTCCCGGAGTGCACCATTTTCTCGAACGAGCAGGCATGCGGCATTGCCGAGAGCCTATACGCCAAGTTCTTCTTCACAGCAACCCGCGAGGACGATGGCATGGTCTGCATCCAGATCTTCAACAAGTGGGCTATCGAAGCCGGCGCAATGGAGAACTACGGGACCACTATCGAGGAAGTCTACGAAGGCTTCGTCAACGCATAGCGAACGGCACGAGTCCACTGACCCACTAGCCCACGGACGCTGGCCCGCAGGAGACGGTTGCCCATCGGCCAACGTCCGTCTTGAAGCAACGATGCGCCTCCCCACAGCGTAGACCGAGCCCATGATTGGTCTTGAGTCTCCCGCTGACGCCACCTCACCTCATACTCACTCGGTGGTACCATTCGACCGGTGAGAATTGCAGAGAAATCGGCGATGTGGGTAGTTTTTTGGTCTCCGATTTCACGGGGTCTGGATTGCACCCCCTCTGACCTGCGCAAACGCGGGGCTCGTCTCCGCCCGATGGAGAATCCTGACCGCAAAACTACCGAAACCGACCAAAAACATGCATATTTCATCGGACGATTGGTACCGCCCAAAGCCGACGACCCACGTCCCACGCAAAAGCCGCACGGAGCCTGACCGCAACGGACGAAGTACGCACCTGAGAAGCCGCAAACCTTGTTGCCGGCGTCAGGTAGCGTCGGAGACGTCGTTGGCGTTGTCACCACCGGAGACGTCGGCGGCATCCTCCGCGATGGCAGCCGTTATGGCCCCTACCGTCGCGCGCCACTGTTCCTCCGGCGTGATGGTCGCCTCGCCATCACCATCCTGCTTGCCGTAGCTGCCGAACTGTGCATGGTTGCCACCCTCAATGACGCGCTCGACGAAGGTCTCGGGTGCGTAGGCGCGCGCTGACTCGACCTTTTCTCGATCGATGACGCCATCCCGCGCGCCAAGCACCTGAATCTCGACAGAATCATCGTCGAGCTTCTCGTTTGGATACGAGGCGCAAAGCACTACGCCCCGCACCTCACCGGAATGGTCTGCGGCAAACCCCGATGCCGCCACGCCACCCAGCGAATGGCCACCCACGTACCAGATGTCGTAGTCATGCGCCTCAATCACACGCGCGGCAGCATCACCGTCAAACAAGGCAAAGTTGAGCGGCATCCGCACCAAGCAGGCATCCACGCCCTCGTGCGCGAGCAGATGCAGCAAAGGGGCGTAGGCGCTGGCTTCCACCTTGGCTCCCGGGTAAAAGACCAACGCCGTCGTGGTCGAGGGACCATCGAAGCGCCAGCCGTACGCGGTCTCCTCCACCGTCACAGCGTCATCTGACTCCAAGGCGGCAAGCGCAACATCGTCTGCGTGATAATAGTCCGAGAAGTACGCCACGCCGGCAAGCAGCAGCATCACCAGCGCACCAAGGATGATGAGCGGCCATCTACGACGCTTGGTTGTCATATCACTCCCCCAATTTCACTATGATGCCGCAACGCTCACATCCCGCTGCACCTGCTTCACGAGCAGATCGGCAAACGCCTCGACGACCGACCACACATGCCCGGATTTCCTCCACCCGACCTGCATCTCCACCACAGCCTCGGGCCCCAAGTCGACCACGCACATGTTGCGCATACGTTGCTCGTCCAGCATCGCATTCACGATGCCCAGCTCAACGAAACAAGCACCTACACCTCTTACCGCGAGCTCAACCAACGTCTCGGAGTTCTCGGAGTGAACGGCCACGTTTGCATCGATGCCCGACCGCTCCACGATTCTGCGCGAGAGGTCACCTTCCTCGTCACGACGGCCAAGCATGAGCAGCGGACACTCGCTTATCGGCGCGAGACGATGTGTACGCGATGCCTCCACCACCCGCTCTCGCGCCTCATCACCATACCGCGTCCGCAGTAGCTCCTTCGAGACGAGCAGCACCAACTGTTCGCGTCTGAGGGGACGAGCCTCGATGCCCGCCATACCGTCGGGAATGGTAGCAATCGCCAGATCAATCCTACCCGTGCGAAGGTCCTCGACGACCTCGTCATTCTCCCCCTCACGAATGCGTACGTCCACCCCAGGATGCCCCCGCCTAAACTCGGCGATGGCCTCAGGCAGAAGCATGTGGCCCCGCGTCGAGCCAATGCCGATGCCCAGAAGGCCGCGTTCGTCACCGGCGATGTCCGCGAATTCCTGCAGAAGGGCCCGATGAGTAGCCTGAAAGCGCAGCGCGTAACCAAGAAACACCTCACCCGCGAAGGTGAGCGTAAGCGGTACCGTTCGATTGACGAGCCGCACCCCAAGCTCACGCTCAATGGTCGCGATATGCGCCGAGAGCGATTGCTGGGTGACGGAGAGTCGCTGCGCGGCACGGGTGAAGCTGCGCTCCTCCGCCAATGCCACGAAGTAGTCCATACTCGAGAAGTTCATGAGCGCCTCCGTTCGCCTCGATGGACGCATTCCCGCCATGGGAAAGCAGCCACCGCGTTCCTGACCGCTGGCCACCGTGGGAGCGCGGTCTGGAAACGCAATCAGTTACAGTCTCTGCTTGTGCCAAGTATCGATACTAACAGTTTGAATAGGTTGTAACTGAGTCGTAATATTTAGTTGGGGAAGGGATGACCCAAACGTAAGGAGGCAATCATGGCAACACGCAAGGGAAGCGCATTCCGCGCCCGCTGGCACGAGTTCTGGGAGGACTTCGCCAAGCCACGCCGCGATCCCGCCGCTCTGGCTTTCGCGCGTCTAGGCTTGCTGGGGACTCGCTGGTAGCATTGATTGCCCATTCGTTGGGGAAGGGAAGTCTCCCCGCGGCAAGTTTCGCAACTTGCCGCGGGGAGCTCTTTTGTCCATAACAACCGTCAAATCATCGTGGGAAATCGACTACTTCCGACGTTTCCTTGATGCTACGCCCGAGGTGAACGCCAACGTGCCCAGACCGCACGCGACGAGCGACTGCGCGATGCTGGTCGGGTCAGCGGTCTTCGCCAGCGCACTGTTTTGCTTGACCGTCGTGGTCGTTGCGCCCTTGGTCTTGGTTGAGCTGCTTTCTGCCTGCGCGGCAAGAGCGCTCTTCACCTTGATCGTATTGCCGTCCTCGTCGGTCACATCCCACGAATCGAAGGTATACCCGCTCTTCGGCGTCGCGCTGACCGTGATGGGATCGCCCTTTGCCGCCTTCTTCTTGCTGGCAGCGACGACACCCCCCTCCACCTTCACAACAGTGATCGAGAAGGTCTTGACGGGCGCCGGCTCCTCCTCCCACTGAGCGTAGAGGGTGACGGTCGCATTGGCCTCTGCGGTAAGGTTCTTTACCGATTGCTTGTCCGCATATACCGTACCCGTACCCTCCGCGTTGGTGGTCCAGCCAGCGAAGACGTGGCCATCGTACTCGAAGGCGTTCTCGTAGAGGTTCTGCGCCGTATCGTACGTAAAGGACTGATTCTCCATAGAGCCGGTCGCGTCATCGGCGTTCTTGTCGAAGGCAACCGTATACGTGTTAGGATTGAAGCTAGGCGTCACGGTGTAATTGCGATTATTGCACCACAGGTACTTGTAGCCATCGAAGCCAGGCACGTTGAACGTCGTGGAAGCAGAAGTATCACTTCCGAAGGATGCCTTCGGACCCTCCTCCACGGAATACGTCCACTTGTTGAACGAATACCCGGTTGCCGGCGTTGCGGAGATGTTCAACTTGGATTCGGGCGCATACTTCTTGTCTGTGGCGGGACTTGCGATGCTTGCCGTACCGTGGTCGCCATTCTTGGCTTCGACGTAATAGTAGCTGTCCAATGCCTGTGCCTTGAACGTCACACTCAACCCGTGATCTCCCTCGCCCGTAAGCACGCAAATCTCCTTGGCGTATTCGCCCGGTTTCTGGGAGAAGGGATAGTCGTGGTCCTCAACCTTGTCCTTCCAGTAATTCGCATCATCCATGGTGAGATTGTCATCCAAGGTACGTTTGAGTTCTCCTGCATTGAAGGTGTAGGAGGTTGCGTTTACGTTGAAGGCCGCGCTAAACGTGAGAGATGCGCCCTCGCTTTTCTTCAGTATTATATCCATACTGATATAGTATCTGTTTGATTGGTCTTTTGCTGTCGCCCGCCGGGGTGCCACTCAGAGGAGGCTCACGACCAGAAAGGCCGTCAGCATGACGGACGGTATGCACGCGCATTCGGTACGCGCAAATCTCGCACTCATACGATCACCCACTCTTGCCTTGAAACAACCGTCCACCTTGGCATTAATACTAAATGATTGGCTAGCTTATACAGGTGACATTCAGACATGGATTGTGCTAACGGCATTTCTCCCAACGCAGAGGAGACACGAAGTCGACCTAGCAATGATGCGTCATGAGGTATGATTCGGTAGTTTGCGATGCACAAGGAGGCAAGACATGAGCAAGAACATCGTTTTTGACATAGGCGGCGTACTCGCCGACTTCCGGATTCAGGAATTCCTTGCCGAGAAGGGACTTGATCCGGCAATGACCGGGCGCATCCTTAAGGCATCTGTGATGACTCCCTACTGGGGGCAGTTCGAGCGCGGAGAAATCACGGAGGATGAGGCGCTCCGCGGCTTTGCAAGCGTCGATCCCGAGATAGAAAGCGAACTCAGACTCGCATATTCCAACGTTGCCGGGATGCTCACGGCCCGCAACTATGCGATTCCGCTGGTCCAGAGGTTGAAGCAGGCAGGACTTGGTGTCTACTACCTCTCGAACTACTCCAAGAAGGCCTATGACGAGTGCGGCGAGTCGCTCACCTTCATGCCATACATGGATGGTGGCTTGGTCTCCTTCAAGGTAGGAAAGACAAAGCCCGACTCGCAAATGTACCAGCAGTTTCTGGACGAGTACGGCCTGCAGGCCGAGAGCTGTGTCTTTGTCGATGATGCGACCGAGAACGTCGAGGCGGCAAAGCGGCTCGGCTTTGAGGGAATCGTCTTCGCTTCATACGATAGCCTCATCGCTGCGCTCGAGCAGCTTGGCATACGCTTGGAGACGAGCCGGAACTGAACGCGACGACTCACCGTTCACACCACCGACGCAGCGAATACTCGTAGGCCCATCGCCGCGGCACAGATGAATCGCCGCGCGATTGCGGCACTAGGAATTGACCCCCTTGACGAGACTCCCGTCTTTGGTGTCCCGTTTAGTGTCCAAAAACAAAAACAGGTAGACGGTCTATGCCATCTACCTGCGTCTTTCGTGGTGGGCGTTACAAGATTTGAACTTGTGACCTCTTCCGTGTCAGGGAAGCGCTCTCCCCCTGAGCTAAACGCCCTTGCTCAGTGCGTGCCCTGCGGCACGAGAAAGAACTATAGAGTATCTCGAATCAGAATGCAAGCACAATTTGCGAAATTTCGCGGAAGGGGTGCTCCCCTAAGTGAAATTCGCGAAAGGAGCACTCCCCCACGCGAAACCTTTACACTATCAGAGGCGAGAAACACGACGGGAGGCAACGATGGACGACATTCGCTTCGTGGAGGCAACCTTCGGACCCACGATTTGGGCAGCAATACCTGCAGCCGCACTCTTGCTACTGCTCGTCCTCACCATCCGCCATGAGTTCGCCGCACACTCCGCGCACAAGCACCTCAAGCTAACGTCGCTTCTCTGGACGCTCCCCCATATGCTGCTGCTCGGCGGTGCCGCCGCTTGGTACGCGACGGGAGCAGGCTCATCCAACCTCGCCTGCCTCGTCGTCTTCTCTGTGGTGTGCGTTCTGTGCGGCTGCACCGCGCTCCATCGAGACGACCGCTTCCCTCCCCTGGCGCCTCTCCTGCTCGCAACCACACTCTGCGGCGTGCTCGCCCTCGAGCTCTGCTGCAACGACACCATCTTTGCCATCGGGCCCCAGTTCTGGCTCATCGAGATCGCCCTCGTAGGAGGATTTCTTTGTGGCCTGTGGTTCTTCTGCGGCCGTCGCGGCATCCTTCCCGCCGTCGGTCTCATCGCGTTGACGCTCATCGGAGTCGTGCAGCACTACGTGCTCGAGTTCAGGGGGACGGCCATCCTGCCCTCCGACATATTCGCCTTCGGCACGGCCCTCTCCGTGAGCGGCGGCTACACCTACGACCTCTCGTGGGGGATGCTGCTGGGCTTTGCAGCACTCTCTGGAGGCTTGCTCTGCTGCGCGCTGCTGTGGCGGGGCGAGGCATGGCGGCTACGCCTCTTTGACCTCCTCGGCGGCGTTGTGCTCTTTGCTTTGGTGGCGGCCCTCGCCATCGTCCCCCGTTACGCCGATGTCTTTGGCGCACAGATCGACTACTGGTGGTCGAAGGACTGGTACGGCAGGCAGGGGTTCCTCCCATCCTTCATCTTTGCCTGGCAGGACCTAGAGGTACGCGCGCCGGACGGATACAGCGAGGAAGAAGCCCGCGCCGCACAGGCAACCCTCGCCGAGCGCCACCTTTCCAAGGCGGGAACGACCGAGCGCCGCGCGCAATCCACCACACAGTTCGCCGGTCAGCGCCCCAACGTGCTCGTCATCCAGAACGAGACGTTCTGTGACCTCGCGGCGCTTGATGGGCTACGCAATGGCTACACGGGGCCAGCGTTCTGGAACGCGGGACTCGGGGACGCCATCGCACGCGGCAACTTGGCCGTCTCTGTCTTTGGCGGCGGAACCTGCAACACCGAGTTCGAGTTTCTCACCAACTACTCGCTCGCGTTCCTCGGCGCATCCAAGTACCCCTTCACGATGTACGACCTTAGCGAGACGGAGAGCCTCCCTCGGCAGCTCGCGGCACAGGGTTACCACACCATCGGCATGCATCCCAACGTCGCCTCCAACTGGAATCGCGACCGCGCCTACGTTCAGCTTGGCTTCGACGAGTTCCTCGACGAGACCGCATTCGAGGGGGCTGAACTCTACCATACGCACGTGTCGGACTGGGCCACTTACGAGCGCAGCCTCGAGCTCATGCGCTCGAGCGCGGAGCCACTCTTCGTCTTTGACGTCACCATGCAGAACCACAGCGGCTACGACACGGGCAGCATCCCCTCCGATCAGCTGCGCAACTATGTAATCGACGGCCTGAGCGAGGACGACACCTTCCAACTCAACGAGTTCCTGGCTTGCATCGATGAGTCCGACCGCGCACTCGAGCGCCTGGTCGGCGAGCTACGCGTCCTCGGCGAGCCTACCGTCGTAGTGATGTACGGAGACCACCACCCGTGGTTCTCTCAGGCCGTCAACGACCTGCTGTACCCCAACGAAGACGAACTTACGCATGCGGAGCGCATCCACAACACCTGCTACGCCGTGTGGGCCAACTACGAGGTCGCCGGGGGCGTGGACCCCGAGGCCGATGGAGGCGATACGAGCGCGGACTTCCTCGGCGCCATGACCCTCGATGCCATCGGCGCCCCCACCACCGAGTACCAGCAGGCGTTGCTCGGTGCGCGCCAAGAAGTGCGCGCCGTCAACGCGAACGGATACTTAGGGGCAGATGGCACCTGGCACCCCCTCGCGGAGATACCGCGCGAGCTGAACCTCGTAGAGTACCTCAACTTCGGCTCAAAGGCATGAGCCATCGCGGTCGCTAGGAGACAATCCGTGAGGGACCGTGGCTCCTCGGAAGCCATTCCGAGCTGGACCACCCGGTCCCTCTACCACGCACCGAGACCACGCGCCACGATAGTGATGAAGTCTTGCACGTTGGTGACGACCGTCGTGGCCGAGAGGCTTCCGCGATCGAGCAGCTTGTTGACCACGAACTCGTCCGCGTCCACAGCATAAAAGTACACGGGACGCACGGTGCCATCCGCCAGCACCCTGTAGGAGGGAACCATGTTGCCTGTCGCGATGGTGTGCAACATGGTGGCGAGGCAGATCACGGTAGTGGCATCCCGCACCATGTCGCGCATCGCACGCTGTCCTTCGTATGCATCGCCCACCACCTCAGGCAGGGGGCCGTCGTCGCGAATGGAGCCGGTAAGCACGAAGGGCACGCCCTTCTTCACCAAGCTGTACATGATGCCGTTATCGATGCCGTGGTCCTCCACGAACTGGGCGATGGAACCGCTGCGACGGACCTCGTTGAGCACGTCCAAGTGATTGTAGTGACCGTTGGGGACCGACTCCTGCGTGTAGATGTCCTGCCCCAGAGCAGTGTGCAGCATGCCTGCCTCGAGGTCATGCGTCGCGAGCGCGTTGCCCGCCATCACGCCGTCGACGTAGCCCTCCTCCACCATGCGCTGCATGGCAAACCGTGCGTCGTGGTCGAAGGCGAACGCAGGCCCCATCACCCAGACCACCTTGCCGTGCTCGCGTTCGTAGCGAAGAAGCTCGAACAGGCGGTCGTAGTCACGTGCGAAAGCGGTCTCGCGACTTCGACCCTGCCGGAAGGCGAATTTGTCCTGCTCGCGTCGAGCCGCAGGATCGACGAAGCCATCCGTGTGCACGTAGATTCCCTGGGAACCGTCTTCCGTGCGGCCCAAGCACACGAGGTCACCCACGCACAGATTGCGATTCTCGACCACATCGATGTGGCCGTCAGGCCGCAGCACCAGCGAGGAGTCCATGCGACTCTCCTCCGCAAGGCGCCACGAACCGTCCACCCGCACGTACTCGGGAAACATCGACGTGCTGTGATACCCGCGCGGGGCGACACCATCTAGCTCCACGGCTTCCCAACGAGCGTCGGGCGCCTCGGAGAGCGGTGCGGCCGAGAAGTCCGGTGCAACGTATGCGGGCATTGAAAAGTTCATGGCATTCTCCATTCGCATGCGCGGTGCGCACGTACGCCATCGGGGACGTCCCGTGCGCCACGCCTTCTTACAAGAACCGGTAGCGCACCTCGCGCAGACCCCACTCATCGCCGGTCTCGGCACCAAAGGCCCTGAAGACCGCAGGCGTAAGGTCGAGGCCACGACTGCCGCCGCCCATGCCGCCACAGTCAGTGACGGTTGCGATCACCGTCATGCCTTCGTACTCGATCTGGATCATGCTCCCATAGAAGCGCGCCGGATCGATTGAGATGGGCATGGCAACGGTGGGCACCGACTCGTCGAGCGGGATGCCCGAGGCCGTCGCGGTTGAGCCAGGTGGCGTGTTGTCGGCGATGGTGTATGCCGACGCTATGCAGTAGATCCAGTCGCCCGCATCCTCAGTGGCGGGCTCGGGGGCAGGCTCCTCGGCAACGGGTTCGGGCTCGGGGGCAGGCTCAGGGACAGGCTCTGGCTCTGGCTCGGGTTCAGGCTCTGCATCGAGCTCGGGGTCAGGAGCGGCTTCCGGCTCGGAATCCGGTTCGGTTTCCGGTTCGTCGTCGACATCCTCTTCATCCGTCGCAGTGGCGTCTGAGGCCTCATCGGCCTCCGTCCCCGCATCCGCGTCGTCAGCGGACGCATCGTCACCTGCCGTGTCTTCACTCTCCGTGTCGGCGTCTTCAAGATCGTCAGCAGTGGCATCCTCATCCGTCGCATCCAGCTCGTCAGCCTCGTCGTCCGCATCCTTCGTCGTCGCTTCCTGCGCGGCAAGCTTTGCCGCAGCAGCGCGTGCGTCGTCTTCCTCGGCCTCTGCCTCAAGGGATGCGGCATCCGTCGCCGCGACAGCCGCAAGTTGACGCATCTCGGCCTCTGCCTGTGCCTGAGCGCGCTCCTTCTGGGCACGCTGCTGCTCGAGCGCTGCCTGACGGGCAATCTCCGCAAGGCGCGCCTCCTCAGCGGCCCGCTCCTGCGCCTCCAAACCAGATGCCAGCTCCAACAGTGCGTTGACCGACTCCGTGAGCTCGGCGCAGGTGGATTCCAACTCACCGAGCGCCGTCCTGCGCTCGTTGCGCGCGGCCTCGATGGCATCCATCCGCTCCTCGAGGTCATGTTTGTCTTCGTTGAGGCGCTCGACGCAGCCCGTCTGCCACTGAGTGACCTTGTTGGCATAATAGATGCGCGAGACGAAATCATCGAAGGTGTCGCTCGAAAGCGCGATGTCCCACAGGCTGGGCATCCCACCCGCGCGATAGTCGGTCTTTACCATCTTGCGCAGCTGAGAGCGATCCTCGATAAGATACCCCTGCACCACGATCGACTGTTGCGCGAGGTCCTTGATCTGCTGATCGAGGCCCTCCACCTCGGACTTGCAGGTATTGAGCTGCGCCACGAGTTCCTCGAGCCGCGCGTTCTCCTCCGCCGCCTTCTGCCGGACCTCGGCGGAGGTCTGCTTAGCGGGCTGCGCGACAATCAACGTGGGCGCACCGAGCGCAAGGACTGCCACGCAGGCACCCGCGACCACAACCCTTCCGCAACTAGGCCCAAATCTCATGCAGGAACTCCTCCCCAAAGCTCTCGAGCTTCTTCGCACCAACGCCCGAGATGTCGAGCATCTCCTCCTTCGTCCGCGGCCTCTGCCGCACCATGGAGCGCAACGTGGCATCGGAGAATACCACATATGCAGGGACGCCCCGTTCCTGAGCGAGGCGTTTCCGCAGAGACCTCAGACGCGCGAAGAGTTCCTCGTCCGCCTCCGTCGCCTCGTCGGACATGAGGTCACGCCCACGTGTCTTCGTGGGGAGGGAGTCTTGCAAGGCACCGACTGGCCCATCTTCGCGTCCTCCGGCGCCAAACGTCATCCCGCCGCGCACGCCGCCCCGTGCGGTCACCGCGTACGTGCGGGGCTCCTCCCAGCCACACACCGAACATGTCTGACAGTCCTCGGGCACTCCCTCGAGACTCTGTCCGAAATGGCGCAAGATTCTGCGTCGCAGGCAATACGTGCTCTTGGCATAGCCGATGATGTCGCCGAGCAGACGGTTGCGACTCCGCACCAGCTCATCGTAGGCGGCAGGATCCTCGCTGGAAGCCGCCTCGGTCTTCTCGATGAGAAAGTGCGCCGTACGGATGTCGCCGTCACTCCACAGAAGGTGACACTCGGCCGGCTCGCCGTCGCGGCCGGCTCGCCCCGCCTCCTGGTAGTACTCCTCGAGCGAGAGCGGAAGGCCATCGTTCACCACGAACCGAACGTTGGACTTGTCGATGCCCATACCAAACGCGTTGGTTGCCACCATCACCTGCACGTCGTCGTTCGCGAAGCGTGCCTGCGCCTCCGCACGCAGGTCGTTGGACAGGCCCGCGTGATAGCACGCCGCCGAGAAGCCCTCATCGAGAAGCGCGTCACACAGGTCCTCCACCCGACGCCGCGTCATGGCGTACACGATGCCCGGTTCGTCCGGGTGCCTGGCCACATAGCTCACGAGCCAGCGCTTTCTCTGCGCCGGGGTGAGCTTGTGAGTGGCGAGCCGCAGGTTGGGGCGGTCGAACCCGCTTATCTGCACCACGGGATCGCGCAGGGCGAGAAACTCCTCCACGTCTCGGCGCACGCGGTACGTTGCCGTGGCGGTAAGCGCCGCGACCACCGGGCGCCGAGGAAGCGCGTTCACGAACGAAGCGATCTGCCGGTAGGCAGGCCGGAAGTCCTGGCCCCACTGACTCACGCAGTGCGCCTCGTCCACCGCGAGCAGCGGCACGTCCGCACGTGCGGCGAACTCCAGGAACATGGGGTCCGTGAGCCGCTCCGGCGCCACATACATGAGGTCATACCACCCGCTTGCCGCCCGGCGCAGGACCTCGGGCCGAACGCGCGGCTTGAGTGTGGAGTTGTAGTACGAACCGCGAATCCCCACCTCACGCAGCGAACGTACCTGGTCGTCCATAAGCGAGATGAGTGGCGACACGACGAGCGTGAGCCCCTGGAAGAGCACGGCTGGCACCTGATAGCATACCGACTTGCCTGCACCGGTGGGCATGATGGCCAGCGCGTCGCGACCGTCGAGCAGCGCCTCGATCACCCGCGCCTGCCCGGGTCGGAAGTCCTCATACCCAAAGCGATCGGAGAGCACCGCACGCGCATCGTCTATCGTCAACCCCATGACATTCCTCCCATTCCTCTGTTCTCAGTGTAGCCGACCTACGAAGGTGAGGTGTTGCCGGTACCCACAGCGGACACCGGCTATGGGTGGGCTCGAGGGTTGTATTGGCACAAAACTATCGCGTGCTATAATTTCTTTAGATTCAAAAAAGCCGAAAGGAATCCCATGTCCGACAACCCACTCGCGCTGGAGAACCAGCTCTGCTTCCCGCTGTATGCGGCATCCAAGGAGCTCACGCGACGCTACAAGCCGCTGCTTGACCCCCTTGGCCTCACGTATACGCAGTACGTGACGATGATGGCCTTGTGGGAGCAGGACGAAATCCCCGTCAAGGAGCTCGGACGACGAGTATACCTCGATTCCGCGACCCTCACCCCACTGCTCAAACGCCTTGAGGCACACGGCTACGTACGGAGGGAGCGCTCACAGGTGGACGAGCGGTCCGTGATCATCTCGCTCACCGAGGAGGGACGCGCACTGCGGGAGCGCGCGCTCGTCGTACCCACACAGATGGGCAATTGCCTGCACATGGATGTAAAAGACGCCATTCAACTCAAGGCGCTGCTAGAGCAGCTTCTCGCGGCCATGGGGGCATAGCAGCGGCAACGAAAACGGCCCACGAAGGTCAATCCCTCGTGGGCCGTTTGTAATGACCTCGCGTCCGCTAGCCTGCGATGTCGTTCCAGTGCAGGAGCTTGAACCCAGCGCCCTCGATGGCCGCCTCGGCCTTGCCGCGGTCCTCCGGCTTAATCTTGAGCACGTCGATGGCCTTGTCGCCGTTGGAGAGGAAGCAGTATCCATACTCGATGTTGACGTTGGTGCCGCCCAGCGCCTCGAGGAGCTCGGCGAGTGCACCCGGCCGGTCGGGCACCTCAACCGCCAGAACCTTGGTCTTGGTCGCACGGAACCCCGCCTCGTCCAACACGTCCACCGCATTGAACACGTTGTCACAGATGATGCGCACGATCCCGTAGTCGGAGGTCTCGGCAATCGTCAGGGCGCTCATGTTGATGTTGGCGTCGGCCAAGGTACGGCAGAGCGCCGCCAGGCGACCCTCTGTGTTCTCCAGGAACACCGTAAGCTGCATAATCATTACTGATCGTCTCCCCTCAGGTCGATGACGCGCTTGGCCTTGCCCTCGCTGCGTGCAATGGTCTTCGGCTCCACCAGCTTAACACGGATGCCCACGGAGAGCGCCGTCTTAAGCCGCGACTGGATGTCCCTCTGCAGCTGTTCGATAGCGGAGATTTGGTCGAAGTCGAAGTCCGGATTGACCTCCACCTTGAGCGTGACCACGTCGAGGTGGTTCTTGCGCGTGAGCTCGATCTGGTACCACGAAGCGACCTGCGGGAAGGTCTTCATGACGTCCTCGATCTGGGACGGGAAGACGTTGACACCACGGATGATGAGCATGTCGTCGGTGCGGCCATGCAGGCGGTCGATGCGGCGATGCGTGCGGCCGCACTTGCAGGTACCGGGCAGGATGCGCGTAATGTCGCGGGTGCGATAGCGCACGACCGGCGTAGCCTCGCGGTCTACTGTAGTGAGCACGAGTTCGCCCCACTCGCCGTCGGGCAGGACCTCGCCCGTCTCGGGGTCGATGATCTCGGCGTAGAAATGGTCCTCGGCAAGATGCAGGCCATTCTGCTCCCAGCACTCGATGGCAACGCCAGGGCCCATCGTCTCGGTGAGACCATACACGTCGAGCACTTTGTAGCCGAGCTTCTCCTCGAGCTCGGCGCGGAAGTTGTCCGAGAAGGCCTCGGCGCCGTGGATGCCCGCGCGTAGGTGGAAGTCCTTCTTGGGATCCAATCCCATGGCGATGGCCGTGTCGGCAATGTACATCGCATAGCTGGGAGTGCACATCAGGATGGTGGAGCCCATCTCGCGCAGCACGCGAATCTGGCGCTCGGTGTTGCCTGCACTCATCGGGATGGTGGTGCACCCGGCCTTCACGCTACCATGATGCGCCCCGAGGCCACCGGTGAAGAGGCCATAGCCGTAGCAGATGTGCGCGACGTCCTGGGGACCGCCGTCGGCATACCAGATGCCACGCGCGAAGCAGTCGCCCCAGATGTCCAGGTCGTGCTCGGTGTAGCCGCCCACCGTCGCGATGCCGGTGGTGCCGCTGGACATGTGAATCTCGCGCACATCCTCCTGCGGCACGGCAAACATGCCGTATGGGTAGTTGTCGCGCAGATCCTGCTTGGTGGTGAAGGGGGCCTTCGCGACGTCGGCAA
Organism: Atopobiaceae bacterium; assembly: GCA_017533825.1. Classification (GTDB taxonomy): domain Bacteria; phylum Actinomycetota; class Coriobacteriia; order Coriobacteriales; family Atopobiaceae; genus RUG440. The sequence continues at coordinate 72,971 of JAFWIE010000040.1, forward strand.
GGGATTCCACGGCATAGGGGTCAAAGCCAGCCTCATCAAAGAGATCGTGATAGAACGGCACATTCTCATAGCACTGGATGACGGTCTTCTTGATGCCTTCAAGCTGGATAGCCTCCAACTCCTCATGCGGCACCGTGAGGATGTCTTGTGGTTTCTTCATTGCTTGCCTTTCTTGGTTAGCTGTGGAGCCTGCGCTCCCCTCGCAGCGTGCTCTTGGCGCACGATGTTCAACACGTATGCCGAACACATGGGCGGTATTGTATGACTCCTTTGTTTCATCGTGGTTGCCATCACAGATACACATGTAAAAGTGGACCGGCCATCCACGGGCAATCCTGAGCAGGTGCACCCTGCCCCTGCGTTATGATGAGAGGGACGACGAGAGGAGCCTGCATGAGATGGCCGTGGCAACGCAAGCCCAAGCCCAAGCCGACCATACCGGACGGCGCCATACGCCGCAGGCTTCTGTACACCGGCAGGGTGCAGGCCGTGGGCTTCCGCTTCACCGTGGAGGGCTGCGCGCGTGAGGCCGGCGTGACCGGCTGGGTGCGCAACATGGAGGACGGCTCGGTACTCGTTGAGGTGCAGGGCGTGAGCGAACAGGTGCGCGCGTTCCGTCGCCTCGTGCAGGACCAGATGGACAACCCACGCACCTTCATCGAGGGGCGCCTCGCCAGCGAGGAGGCCGTCGAGCCCAAGCCCGAGGACCGCTTCTCGATACACAACATTTAGCGCCCCGACAGCTGCGCATTCGACAGAAGCGAAGGGGTCAATTCGCAAGAAAGGAGAGACCATGGCGCCATTTGAGGGAGTGCTCGACTCGGCCGTCGCGCATGCAGAGGCAATCTTCGACCGACTCCAGGAGACGGCGCGCCGACGTGCGGAGGACTATCACTATGGCTGGCGCACCGCGCGCGACCTGGTGCAACTGGCGGGGTCAGGCGCAACGCTGTGGCTTCTCTACAAGCACAAGCGCCTTGCCATACCCTTCTCGATAGCAACGGCAGCTATTACGGCCGGCCTCACCACCATTTCGGCCGTCCGCGACCCTGAACCTGAGGATGCGGCGGACCGCACCGAGCAGGAACGCCTGCGCGACAAAATCGTGAACGCCTTCATGGACGTGCTACCCAACGTCGCAGGCGCCCTACCGCTCCTGATCTCTCCCATCGACCGTGCGGCATGCAACCAGCCTATGAATCTTGTTCCGCGCGACCCTGCGGTGCCTTTCTCGTTTGGCGAGCGCATGCGCAACGTCTCTTTGCTCTACGCCGTCTATACCATCGTAGGTCACTGGCTCGAGATGCTCTTCTGCCAACTGATACGCCTGGGCGTCGTGGGGGGCGATTACGACCGTTCCAACACCATGCTCTGGGACTGGTGGCTGCATCCCTTCCCCGCCGAGGGCATCGCCGGCGTCCTGATTGCAGGAGGTCTCTCCCCGCTGCGCGAGGTGCTCCTCAAGCGCTTCGACGGCCGCGTCGCACCGGCGCTCGCCGTGAGCTTCCTTGCCAATCAGATCGTCTGCACCTCCATCGACTACCTCACCGGCATGGTCGCGAACCGCAACTACGAGTTGTGGGACTACCGAGAGATGCCCTTCAACTTCCAGGGACAGATTTGCCTCCAGAACTCGCTCGTCTACTCCACGGCGGCGACCTTCGTCACGTGGCTCGCCTATCCTGCGCGCGAGCGGTGGCTCGCACAGTTGCCCTCCGACGTCGCGAACCTGGGCTTCTCGGCACTCGCTCCGGTATACGCCTTCCTCTGCCTCACGTACTTCGTATAGAAGAGCGGGCATCGACTCACCAAGCAGCAACGGAAAAGACAGGAGTATTCCATGGACGACATCATGGTCATCGGCATCGCAGGCGGCAGCGGCAGCGGCAAGACCACCATCACGAACCAGATCGTGGAGCAGCTCGGTGCCGACGTCACCGTCATCACGCACGACAACTACTATCGTGCCCACCACGAGATGACGTACGATGAGCGCTGCCTGCTCAACTACGACCATCCCGACTCCTACGAGACGGAGCTGCTCACCGAGCATCTGGCAGCGCTACGTCGCGGCGAGTCGGTGGAGATTCCCACCTACGATTTCTCCATCCACGACCGTACCGACGAGACCATCACCGTACGGCCATCAAGCGTCATCATCGTCGAGGGCATCCTTCTCTTCTTCCACCCCGAACTGCGCGATTTGATGGACATCAAGGTGTTCGTTGACTGTGACGCCGACGTACGCATCCTGCGACGCATCATGCGTGACGTAAGGGAGCGCGGCCGCACGCTAGAGAGTGTCATCAACCAGTACCTCGCCACCGTCAAGCCGATGCACGAAGCGTTCGTAGAGCCCTCCAAGCGCTTCGCAGACATCATCATTCCCACGAGCGAGCGTAACCCCGTCGCGCTCGACATGCTCGTTAACCGAATTCAGGCACATCTGGGTTGATTCTATAACGCATACGCAATAAAACGGACCGTCCCCTTCGCTGATCGCTCGCCAGCGCATCCGGGGACGGTCTTTTTTGCCCAAACCCAGCTTCGAACTCACTCCCCGCGGCTCGCATGAACGCATTTTGTTCCGTGTGCAGCGTTAATGGCATAACGCGGATAAGCATTAGTGCGGAAAATCGTCGCGCCCGTCTTTCTTCAACTGGGATTTTTTCATTCTTGATAACGATTTTCCACAGTGGCTATTTTAGCCAGTGTGGAAAATCGTTATCAAAATCGGTAACTTCCCAGTTGGCAACGATACCATGCATCGATTTTCCGCACTTATGCATCTCTGCTATTGCCTGGCTAGACGCTCTGCCTCGGATTTGGGGCGAAGATTTGCATGAAGCCCTCTCACTGGGCTCTAGACTGCGCCGGCGGGAGACGGCAGCCCCAAACCAAATGGTAGCTAGCGCCTGACGACATGCAAATCCAAGTATGTGCATGTTGTCACCACACGGCACCCGACTGTGCAGGCATGTATCATCAAATCAGGCGGCAATGCCTCCGTCCGTGGCCATCTTCCAAGCTAGGAGCACAGCATGAGCAACCCGCTCGCAGCAGACCTCGACACACTGCGCAAGATTGTGGAGAGCAACGCAAACCAAGGGCGCTTCGCCCAGGAATTCCACCTCACCCCGCCGGTAGGCTGGCTCAACGACCCCAACGGCCTTGCTCAGCTCGGCGACACCTTCCACGCGTACTTCCAGTACTCTCCCTTCAACGCCCAGGGCGGCGTGAAGATGTGGGGCCACTCCACGAGCAAGGACATGGTTCGTTGGACCTATGAGGGTACGGCACTCTACCCAGACCAGCCGTTCGACGTTGGTGGTGTGTACTCAGGCAGCGCACTTGTCGAGGATGATGGCACCATGCACGTATTCTATACGGGCAACGTCAAGCGCGAAGATGCCGAGGGCTACGACTACGTCATGAGCGGACGCGAGGCAAACACCATCCACGTGACGAGCAAGGACGGCGTACACTTCTCACACAAGAAGCTCGTACTCGGCAATGCCGACTACCCTGAGGATGACACCAACCATGTCCGCGACCCCAAGGTCTGGCGTTCCGGAGACAAGTATTACATGGTCCAAGGCGCCCGCAAGAAGAACGACACGGGCGAGGTTTTGGTGTTCGAGTCCGACGACATGGACTCCTGGCACCTAGTAAACCGCATCACCTCCGACGAGCCCTTCGGCTACATGTGGGAGTGTCCTGACTACTTCGAGGTGACCGATGACGCCCGCCGCGACACCGACCCCATTGCGAAGGTGCTCTCCGTCTCCCCACAGGGTCTCTCCGGCGAGGAGTGGGACCGCCGCAACGTCTATCAGTCTGGTTACTTCGTGCTGCGCGGCGACGTACTAGGTGACTGCGAGTTCAAGCCGTTCGCGCTGTGGGATGCCGGCTTCGACTTCTATGCGCCACAAACGTTCCAGACCTCTGGAGGCAGGCGCATCCTCATTGGCTGGATGGGCATGCCGGACGAGAAGTACTACACCAACCTCACCGTCGAGGACGGCTGGCAGCACTGCTTCACCATCCCGCGCGAGATCACCGCACGCAACGGCCGTATCCTCCAGGCTCCCGTACGCGAGCTCGAGCGTTACCGCCAGAACGGGCGCTTCTCCAACGCGGCTCTCTCCGCAGAGGACACCAAGTGCTTCGACCTCGAGGTTGTGGGCATCCAGAGCAGGGAGTTCAAAGCCACCATCGCTGACGAGCTGGTCCTCACGTGGGAGAAGGGCCGCTTCGCGATGCGCTTCCTCGACGAGGGCGAGAAGTCGGTAGGGGCCGGCCGCATCCAGCGCTTCGAGCGTCTCGACTACCTCAACAAGGTGCGCGTAGTGGGCGATGCCTCCTCGATTGAAGTCTTTGTCAACGACGGTGTGTTGGCCTTCTCAACTCGCTACTACCCCAAGCACTATGCGGTTGAAGTCAAAGCGCCCAGCGCAGAGATCCGCCTCTGGGACATCGGGGCATAGACACACCGAGCGCAGAGCAAGCAATAAGCATTGAGCGTTGGCCCAAGAGGAGTGCCTCTCTTGGGCCAATGGCTTTCTACGCCGTCACTTCTTGCGGAAGGCGCTTGCCGTGCTTCCCGGGGCGGCACTTCCCTTGGGCACGATCTTTATCTGGATGCCTTCGAGGCGGTAAGAGAACCCTTGCGACCCTGCACTCGCACCGTTCTTTGCCCAGCCCATCCAGCCGAAATTCTGCGCGTGCACCCGATACCACACGTCGTAGTGCTTGGCCATGTCCTTGGTGAGCCTAATCTTGATGGCTTCCAAACGCTTGGACTGACCCGTGGTGCCGCTGGTAGCGCCCCCTGACTTCCAAGAGGTCTCCCACCCGTATGTCTGTACGTGAGTCCGATACTGAATATTGCCAGAGAATGGCAAGCTGTCTAGCTTGATCCGTATGCCCTCCAAGCGGAGCGAGCGACCCGTGGTGCCCGAGGTCGCTCCATTTGACCTCCACCCCTGCCAGCCGATCTGCTGCACATGCGTCTGGTACTTGAGCCCCTTCGCGACCGCGGTGTCGCGTTTCGCGACGGTGTTGTTATGCTTCAGTTCGGCGATGCGCTTCTCAGCCGCCTTGAGTTTGGACAGGTTCGTAACAAGTGACTTCTGCTTCGTAGTGAGCTTGTTGTAGGCGGTGCGCGCGTTTGAGACCTTGGAGGCATGAGAAAGACGAAGATTACCGGCCGCCGGCAAAGCCTTGATCCTCTGAACGACCTCCGATGCCGCGATGACGTTTGCCGCGTTACGCACATCGGCTGCCTTCTTCTTCTGCGTGGCGTTCATGCCATCACGAGCAGCCTTGGCGGCTGCGGCAGCGTTCACTTCTCCCCAGCCGTATCCCGACGTCCAAGAGAAGCCACCCAGATTCGTTGCCGTCGCGTACAGCAACGTTACTGCGTCCGAGGGCGTCAGGCTCGGATTGGCTGCAAACTCGAGGGCAAGAACACCCGAGACTACTGGCGCCGCCATAGAGGTGCCGGTCATCGTCATGTAGTCGCCCGATGCGTCCGTGGAGAGGATGTCCGTGCCCGGAGCGGAGATGTTCTTGTCTGACTCACCTGGAGCGTTGTAGTTCGAGGTGGGAAAACGCTTGACTCCTGAGCCAGACTGCTCGAGGTTGATGACGCTCACGACCTTGCTGTGGTCACCAGGGTAGAATGGGTAGGGAACCTGGCCGGTTGTGCTTGTTTCATTCCCAGCTGCAGCCACCGTCACGATTCCCTTCGCGTACGCCTCGTCAATCCTCTTAATGAGGATAGTGTCGGAGTTGATGCTTTTCACTTTCGTTCCTATGCTCAGGTTTACGACGCGCACGTTGAGTGACTTTCGCACTGCGATGACGTGGTCGTAGGCATTGAGAAGCACTTCAGTGGAAACGAGCGTATCGTCGTCGACTACCTTCACTGGCATAACGTTAGCGTTGTACGAGACGCCCGAGATGCCCTTTCCGTTGTTCGAAACGGCAGCAATGATGCCCGCAACATGCGTTCCGTGATTATGAAGGGATACGCTGTTCGAGACAATTGGGGTGACATTACTCTCAGAGCCACCATTTACCGCGGCGTAAGCGTTGTATGGCTCGACTATGTTTGCCTTGAGGTCGGGATGGTTCTTCTTGCAGCCATAGTCAAAGACCGCAACCGTCACCTTGTTGTTCCCCTTGGCATACGACCATGCCGTCTGAGCCTTGATGCTCTTCAACGCCCATTGGCTGCCCGACTTGGGGTCGTTGATCTTCTCGGCTTGTGCCTCCAGATCACCCTCCCCCGCTTCGCCGCTGGCCACATCCGTCGCGACGGTTTCGGACGAATCTGCTTTCGCGACCTCCTCGACAGCATCTTGATCCTCGACGGACGCGGTTTCGCTTACAGACAACGCCTCCTCGTCCTCGAACGACTCGTCGGCCTCGACCTCCATCGCAACGGACTCGTCGTCCTCATCCCCAACTACAACGTTAGTCGACTCCTGCACGAATTCGTCGAGTTCCTCATCTTGCGCAACCGGATCCTCCTCGATGAGGTCCACGTCAAGAGCGTCCGCGTCTTCCAACCCATCTTCAAACCCATCTGAGGACATGCCCCCTTCGGAGAAGTCCTCTTCAGAGATGTCCTCGATGGTGTCTAGAGTCACGGCGACATCATCCTGACTCGGCACAGAATCCGTGACGTCCTGGACGCGATCCAGCGCGCTGTCCTCGCTGAAATCATTCCACTCGGACATAAGCTCGTATTCATAGTTAGGCTGCGCCTCCTCCACCACGCCAGCCTCGAGCAAGTCGTTGATTGCTTTCTCGACGCTCTGTGGGCCCGCGTACGTAACGCTCACCACACCATCACTTATCTCCTTGAGCTCGACGTCACCCAAGGTTGCAGAAAGCTTCTCCGCAAGCGCGTCAAGGTCGATACCTTCGTCCGTTTGAACAAGGACCTTTTGCGGCTCATACTGCACATCTTCAGGCATGACGAAAGCAGGGTCACCGACCTCGCTCACGAGCTCGGAAGCCTCGTCGACACCATCCTCGGTCGAGACCACCTCCTCATCAAGAGGTTCTTCCAGAAGAGGCTCGTCTTTCGTCGCGTCCTGGGTCTGCCCATCCGCCGCGTCATCGACCTTCTTTGCCTTCGACTTCGGTGCGGACGTGTCTTTCTCGCGGGACGAGGGCACGTCGCCACGCTCTTCGACGGTGGATTCGGGTGCGTCGTAGGAGGTCGTCTCGTCCGCGCGCACGTTCGCTGCGTCTGGCACCGCATGAGGGATATGGCGCAATCCGTAAGCCATCACCAATATCAGGCCCAAGGACACGAGGGCAGCTGCTATGCGTATGAAGCGTCCCTTTGTCATTGAATCCTCCTTTGCTTCGTCCTTTGGTTGGTGCAGTGCGTTCGCCATGCTATGCCATGCGTCGTTTGGTCACCTCGCAGGCGTAGCACTAACCACGCTGCTGCCTACCCCACATCGCCTGGCGCGACGTCGCGGCGCAGGTCCTTTATCTGTGAGCGGCGGCGCTTGTCATCGAGCCTTCGTCGCTGCGATGCCTTGGTGGGCTTGGTTGCGTGACGCACTGCCGGCGGCACCGAGCGGCGCCTGAGTTCCTCTCGGATCTTTTGCAGGCATAGCTGACGATTGCGATACTGGCTGCGCGACTCTCGGCTCACCACAACGATGCCCGTGGCCACGTGACGCATGCGCACGGCAGAATCCGTGGTGTTCACCCCCTGGCCACCGGGACCATGGGCGTGGAACACCTCGACCTCGCAGGCGCGCGCAAGCTCCTCGATTGGCATGGCTGCCAAGCGCGCGTAATCGCGATGGGTGAGACCGCATGCGTCCACGAGTTACCTCCCCACGTCCCTTCGCGCCACGATACCGCCACCTAAGCATACGATGCCATCGTACACGACCGCAGACTGGCCTGGGGCTACGGCCGGAACCGGCTCCACAAAGCGCAAAGTTACCTGTTCTGCTCCGACTTCGAGTTGCGCCTCGCGCAAAGGTCCTGTATGCCTGGTTCGCACCACGTACGCTCCCAGCGCCGGCGGCTCTCCAGAAATCCAGCGAACGTCCTCCAGAGTCAGCGTATCTGTCCACAGAGCCGGACAATCACGGTCTGCCGAGACGTACACAACGTTGCGCTCGCAATCGGTGGCGACCACATAGCGAGCTGGCCCCCCACCCAAGTTGAGACCACGCCGCTGACCAATGGTAAAGAGAAACGCGCCGTCGTGTTTCCCCAGAACGGCACCCGTCTCCCACTCGACCACGTCGCCTGCGCGTCGCTCAAGCGCATCAAGCAAGAAGGTGCGCAACCCCACTGGCCCTACGAAGCAGATGCCGTCCGAGTCGGGCTTGTTGGCAACCTCGAGTCCACGCTCCGCGCACAGGGCGCGCACCTCCTCCTTGGTTGGAATGTCCTGCAGCGGAAACAGCACACGCTCGAATGCCTCGGCCCCCACACGCCACAAGAAGTACGTCTGGTCCTTGCGTTCACAGGCGGCACGAGCCAAGCGTGGTGCACCACCAGCTTCGGGAGGCAAGATGCGCGCGTAGTGGCCCGTGGAGACGTAGTCCGCACCGCGCGAAAACGCCATCTGCGCGAAGGTGCCGAACTTGATGGTTTGGTTGCACATGACGTCAGGATTGGGAGTGTAACCGCGAGCGTAGGCGTCCACCACATAGTCCACAACCGTGCGTTGATAGTCCTCCTCGCAGTCCCACACCTCGAGGTCAATGCCCAAGCTCACGGCCACCCGCTCGGCGTCGGCAAGATCCTCCGCCCAAGGACAGGCAAATCCGGGAAGGTCACGCGACCAGTTGCGCATGTAGACGGCGACCACCTCGTATCCCTGCTCGACGAGGAGCGCGGCTGCCAAAGCCGAGTCCACGCCACCGCTCACGCCGACGAACACCACGCCGCCCATTACGCACGCACCTCTCTGTGGGAGCGTCCCCGCTCCTCTTCGACTGACTTCGCTATGATTTGAATAGCATATGCGATATCCTCGTTCGTCGTAAGACGGCCCATCGAAATCCTAAGGCTGCCTTGCGCCACGTCCTCGGAAAGGCCAATCGCCTTGAGCACGTGGCTCACGCGCATCCGACTCGCCGCACATGCGCTGCCCGTCCCCACGTAGACTCCCTTGCGCTCAAGGGCAATCACGAGCCTGCGCGCCTCCACGCCCGGGAAGCTCGCATGGACAAGGCCGGGGAGACGTCGCGCGTCCTGAGAAGGCCCCGAGAAGACCACGTAGGGCACGGCTTTCCTCAGCTCCATTCGCACCAGCGCCGCGAGCTTACGCAGCCGGCGACTCTCCGCAGGACGCAAGGCCTCAGCTTGTTCGAGCGCGATGGCAAAGCCCACCGCACCTGCCACGTTCTCGGTTCCGGAACGAAGGCCACCCTCCTGTCCGCCACCTAGGACAAGCGGACGTAGCTCCACGCCATCCGCATGCCAGAGGAGTCCGACCTGCTTGGGCCCATACAGCTTGGCAGCCGAGAGCGTCATCATGTCGACGCCGAGCGAAGAGACGTTAACCGAGATGTGCCCCGCCGCCTGCGACGCGTCGGTATGGAGGAAGAGCGGCGTGGGATTCGCACGCTCCAAACGGCGCATGCGTTCCTCTCGCACGATGTCTCCAATGGCGCGCAGGGGCTGGATCGTCCCGATCTCTCCATTTGCGAGACTCACGCTCACCAGCTCCGCGTCACCAGCGACCGCCTCGCGCAAAGCGACAAGGTCCACGATTCCATCCTTGGCAACGTTCACCACGCGCGCGCCATGCGCCTCCGCACAGGCGAGCACACTCTCGTGTTCGATGGCGCTGACCACCACCGGACCCGCCACCGAAGCGAAGGCGAGGTTGTTTGCCTCCGTCGCCCCCGCCGTCAGCGTCACATTGCCAGGACGCGCGCCAATGGCGTGTGCCAGACGCGCTCGGGCATCCTCGAAGGCGCGCCGAGCCGTCCGCGCTGGCGCATACGGAGCCGACGGGTTGTAGAACTGCTCGCTCCAGTACGGTGCCATCGCGTCCAGTACTTGCGTTGTCATCGGCGTCGCGGCCGCGTAATCCAGATACACCGACTTCATCGAGGTACCAGCTCCCTCACCACACCATCACAATTGGCTTCGACCAAACAACACCGACATCTACGGGCCTTGTCGCAAACCGATTCCTTGCTAAGCAAACAGGCCAGAGGAATCATCCTCTGGCCTGCGATCATTCTGGAGGCGAAGCCCGGATTCGAACCGGGGATAAAGGCTTTGCAGGCCTCTGCCTTACCACTTGGCCACTTCGCCGTCTATTAAAAAGGCCGATTCGGAAACCGGCCGGAGAACTCAATGGAGCGGGCTACGGGGTTCGAACCCGCGACCTCAACCTTGGCAAGGTTGCGCGCTACCAACTGCGCCAAGCCCGCGTCGCAGGTATTAATATAGGGGACACTCCCACAGAATGCAAGAACTTTTTTTCGAGATTTTGGAACTTTTTTCTGAGGCGTCAGGCTCGAACGCAAACCTGCAGGTAGATGGACCAATCAGCGTTTCGAGGAATCCACTGAAGGGTAGTCCAGTGGGCCCCTTATGAGCTCAGCTTCACCAAACGCACGAGCGTTCCCGCCCCACCGGGACGGGGCTCGATGCTCACCGAATCAACGAGCAGTCGCATGAGCATGATGCCACGCCCTCGCTCGGAATCCGGCGCGACCTGCGCTACGCAGCCATCGAAGCCATCCCCACAATCCGTGACCTCCACGACTATGCGATCGGGATAGGCGCTCACCGTCGCCAGAATCCCAACCCCACAAGTGTGGTCCGCCGCGTTGCCCAGCGCCTCACCCACTGCCAAGGTGATATCGAAGACCTCATCATGCGAGAACGGCATTCTCTGTGCCAGCTCCGTGATTCTCTCCCGCGCGGTCTGTAGGTCGTCCCCATTCACGGGAAGCGACGTACGCCAGAGGGGCAGCGCAGAGGGGTCGAGCGCAGGAACGTCCCCACCAGCACCCAAAGCACTCACGGGAACCAAATCAACCAGACGGGCGCGGCGCATCGCTCGCAAAACGTCCGGATTGACGTTTACCAAAGAAAGAAGCCCGTCGCGCTCCTTCATGCGACGGACCATCCCAAAGATGAGAGCCATGCCCGACGAGTCCACAAAGGACACGTCCGCCATGTTAAGCACGATGCGTTGGCTTCCCCGAGCAATGAGCGCCTCGAGCGCCTCTCTCAGCGCCGGCACCGTGCGCACAGAGAGGTCGCCAAAAACGGGAACGAGGGCTATGTTGGTTGAACGTCGCATAAGAGACTTATTCCCCAAGAAGCCCAAGCGCATTCAACGCACATCGCGATTTATGGCACAGAACTCATGTTGAAGAGCACCGGCACGTCAGTTATGCAATTCCGTCGTAGCGCAAGGAGACGAGTGCCACGTCATCGCCGAGGTTGCCACCCGCAAATCCCTCCACGGCAGCGAGCAGCCGCTCGCATATCCCCGTGTAGCCGACCGCAGCCTCACGCACCACCGCATCGCGAAGCCCGTCCTCTCCAAAGAAGGCCCCTTCGGGATTGCGCGCCTCCGTCGTCCCGTCGGTATAGAGCAGCAGTATGTCGCCCGAGTCCAGCTGAACCACGCCGTTACGGTACGCCATACCCTCAAACGCCCCGACGACACCCGACTGCACCCCAAGCGTCATGAGCTCACCTGTCTCAGACCTCACCAGCAACGCGGGGGGATGACCTGCGGAGCAGTAGGTCAGCGTGCCCGTGGCCACGTCGATGATCCCGACGAAGAGCGTCGCGAACGTCTCCACTCGTGAGAAGCCCAGCAGGAAGTCGTTGAGCAGCGACACCATGCGCGCCGGCTCCACACCTTCCCATGCATAGGCACCAAGGGCTGTCTTCACCGCCGACGAGACGGATGCCGCCTCCACCCCCTTGCCGCTCACATCGCCCATGATCGCGCACGCGCGCTGGTTGGGCAGACGAATCAGGTCGTAGAAGTCGCCCCCCACGTAGGCTTCCTCGGTCGCTGAGCAATAGAAGCTCTCTGCCGTGATGCCCTCAACGACCTGCAACTCGTTTCTCATGCCGCGTTGCAGTGCTTGCGAAATGCGCTTGTCTCGGGTCCGGGCACGTGCACCGGCATCGATTGCACACACATCCTCCACAAACGTATGCACAAACGACAAATCTGCCGCCTCGAAGGGGCCCAACTCCTCGGAGCGCACCAAGAGATATCCCTTGCAGCCTCCTTCCTCTGCCGAGAGCGCCACGAGCAGACCGCGCGTAGGAAGCGCGTGCTCGGCAAGCCACGTCTCGATCGACGGGTTCTTCGCCACATCTGTGATGCTCGCCGCCTGCTGCCCCAACAATGCCGGAAGATCGAACGGCACCGAGTGCCACGTGCCATCTGCCAGCTTGGCGAGCGTCGTACGTTGATGCGGGTTGCCTACCAGCCTCACACATCCGGAGCCCACACCCTGCGCCGCTAGCGCGAAGGCCTCGTCCACCAAGGCGTCCGTCGGTTCGTCTCCCGTCATGAGCTGCTCACGAAGCTGCGAGAGAAGCGCCTCCAGATGGTCTGCATGTTGCGCACGCATTGCAGCGAACGCCCCCGCCAACTGAACCGAGAGATACTCCGCGACCGCCTCGAGCAATCGCACGTCATCGTCCGCAACGTTGTGTTCGTGCCGCCATCCGACGACGAGCATCGCGAGAGCGTGCCCGCCAAACCATACCGGACACGTGACGAAGCTCGCAAAGGGCATCGCCTGATCCGCACCGATGACGACCGACTTGAGCGACTCCTCCTCCACAACATGCCGCTGTGAGACACTCCCCTTCCTCAGATCCTCCCGCGTGGGCCGCATCACACGCAGCCGCAGAGGTCGAGCCTCGCGCAGCGCCATCTCCGCAAGCGGATGCGAGTTCGGTATGAAGCGCAGCAGATTCGTTCCCTCAAGGTCGTCCGACACACCACGCAACCTGAAGCCATCTTCCTCAACCACATAGGCGAGCGTACCCCATGCGTCGAGCGTCTCCGAAATCTCGTCGAGGACACGCTCGAAGAGCATACCCACGTCGGGTGCGTCGAGGGTTTCCAAGACTATGCGCAACGTGCCCGAAAGACGCCGATTTGCGCGCGAGAGCTCGCCCACTAGCCGCTCGTGCTCTTGTCTGCTCGACAGCTCTGGATCGCTAGTGAACGCAATCAGAACATAGCCGCCCGCCTTATGGCGCAAGCGGTCACACCGTACGCACACCGAGACCTGCCGTCCCTCAGACTGTCGGCACATGACCGTTGCCGTAGTACCGTCCAGCGAGAATGGCAAGCCCCTCACACCATCCTCGCGCGTCGGGGAAGCCGTCGGGAACAAGTCGCGCACGTCCATCCCCACGAGACTTCCCGCACCCGCACCAAAGAGCCGCTCCGCCTCATTGTTTGCCAGCACGATGCGTGCGCTCGCATCAAAGACGAGCACGCCATCGCTCGTGAGGGCAAGAAACGTGGCGAGCGACCTCACCAACACGCTGGCGTCAATGCCGCCTTCGTCAGCGGCCAGAAGCTCCTCGAGCATGTGCGTCACCTACTCCGCATCGGGAACGTACAGCTCGGCGGGCGCAAGCTCGCGCAGCCCCGCCTGCTTGAGCCGCAGCGCGACTGGCTCGCCAGTGAGCTTGACGATGTCGAACGTGCGGTCCCCAATTGAGGCGCAGTAGGCATACTCGACGTTGAGCTGTGCGTCTGCCAGCTTCGTAAGCATCTGTGCCAGTCCACCGGGTACGTTATCCACCTCGAGAGCCGAAACCTGCGTCGCTGCGGCACGATACCCGTGCTCCGCGAGCGCACGTGCCGCCGCATTCGGCGTGTCGCAGATGATGCGCACGATGCCGTAGTCGGCCGTGTCGGCCACCATGAGGGTGTGCATCTGGATTCCCATGCCACCAAGCAGCGCCGCTACCCCGGCAAGCGCACCGGGCTCGTTGGGTAGGAACACCGTTACTTGGTCGATCATGGGAGGTCCTTTCGAACGGATGCTGCCGAGTGAGCCCCAAGGGACGGTATCCAGGCGATCCCCCATTGCCCACTTATGCAAAAAAACGGACTTCCGAAGAAGCCCGCTCTCACTTTTGGTGTCGGAGGCGGGACTTGAACCCGCACGTCCGTTGAATTAGACACTAGCACCTCAAGCTAGCGCGTCTGCCAATTCCGCCACTCCGACTCGCTGCCGCCTTGCGGCAAGAAATAATATAGCACCTTCCCCCACTCCGATGCAAGAACTTTTTTCGGAAATTTCTGGGACAGCTTGGCAGGACGGCAGCTTGGGAGGATGGCGGCTTGGCAGGACGGCGACTTGGAACGTCCCAAGAAAAGCCGTAGGGGCCCATTGGGAGGCTCTCCCCCAATGGGCCCCCGAGGTCGTGGACCCTTCAGCCGTTGCTACGCGGTCCAGCGGGCGAGTTCCTCGTCGGTGGCGAGCACCGAGTGCGTTCCGCCAATCAGATGCTCGCTCCCCTTCGCGTAGTCCACGCCCTCCGCCTTGCGATCGTAGGCAACCGGATGGCGCCGCTTCTCAACCTCGGGGTTGGGGAGCGGCACTGCCGAGAGCAGGCTCTTCGTGTAGGGATGTATCGGATTGCTAAAGATCTCGTCTGCCGTACCCGTCTCCACCATGTAGCCGAGGTGGAGAACACCGATGCGGTCCGAGATGTACTTCACCATCGAGAGGTCGTGCGCAATGAAGAGATACGCACATCCCGTCTCGTCCTGGATGTCCTTCATGAGATTAACGACCTGCGCCTGTATGGAGACGTCCAAGGCCGAGATGCACTCGTCGGCAATGATGAGCTTGGGGTTCATGATGAGCGCTCGCGCGATTCCCACACGCTGGCGCTGACCACCGCTGAACTGGTGCGGGTAACGTTCGGCATGGCTCTTTGAGAGGCCGACCTTCTCGAGCATCTCGCCAATGGCTGCGTCACGGTCAGTGATGCTTGCATGACGCTTGTGGATGTCGAGCCCCTCGCCGATGATGTCGGCCACCTTCTTGCGCGGGTTCAGGCTGCTCATGGGGTCTTGGAAGATCATCTGCATGTCGCGTCGCAGCATCTCCTCCACCGAGCGGTCGAGCTTACCCGTAATGTCCTTACCCTGAAAGATGACGTTTCCCGAAGTGGGGTTATACAAGCGAATGATGCTTCGACCAATCGTGGTCTTGCCCGATCCGCTCTCCCCCACCAGACCATAGGTCTCTCCGGGATAGATGTCGAACGAGACACCGTTGACGGCCTTTACCGTGTAGGATCGCGATACCTTGAAGTGCTGAGAGAGGTTCTTCACATGCAGCAGTGGCTCACTCATAGGTTCTTCTCCGCCTCCTTCTGGGCACGCGCGATGCGAGCCTTGAGCTCTTGGGGCATCTCCACCTTGGGTGCATCAGGATGCAACAACCACGTAGCCGCGTAATGCGTCTCGCTCACCTTGAAGAGCGGTGGATCCGCCTTCTCGTCGATGGCGAGCGCGTAGGCGTTTCGTGCTGCGAAGGCGTCACCCTTTGGCTCGTGCAGCAGGTTCGGGGGACTGCCCGGAATGGACACCAGACGGTCATCGTCCGTCTCCAAGTCTGGCATGGCAGCAAGAAGGCCCCACGTATAGGGGTGCTTGGGCTCGTAGAAGATCTCGTTCACGTTGCCGACTTCGATGATCTTTCCTGCATACATGACGTTGACGTAATCGGCCACCTTCGCCACAACACCGAGGTCGTGCGTGATGTAGATGACGGAGAGCTTCATGCGCTTTTGGACGTCTTTGATGAGCTCCAGAATGCGTGCCTGAATGGTCACGTCAAGAGCGGTGGTGGGCTCGTCACAGATCAGGATGTCTGGGTCGGAGGCCAGCGCGATGGCGATGACCACGCGCTGTCGCATGCCACCCGAAAGCTGATGCGGGTAGTTCTTCATGCGCTTTTCCGCATCCGTGATGCCCACGAGTTCGAGCAGCTCGAGCGCCCGGTCCCACGCCTCCTGCTTGCTTGCCTTCTTGTGAAGCAGGATGCCCTCCATGATCTGCTTGCCGATGGTCATGGTGGGATCGAGGCTCGTCATGGGATCCTGGAAGACCATCGCGATTCTGCTGCCGTTGATGGTGCTGCGCAGTTGCTTCTTGGACATCTGCAGCAGGTCATACACCTGCTCGTGCCCGTAGTCGTCTACATAGCGGTACAGAATCTGGCCGGAGTTCACCGTGGCATTTGCGTCGAGCAGGCCGACGGCCGCCTTCATGGTGACGGATTTGCCCGAGCCCGACTCGCCAACGATGGCGACCGTCTCGCCCTTCTGGAGGTCGATGTTCACACCACGAATTGCGTGAATGATTCCTGCGTTCGTCTTGAAGGATATGTCGAGGTCGTTGATCTGCAGGATGGTCCTCTCGTTCTTCATTTCCATGGCCGACCTCCTACATGTCCTCGAGCTTGGGCGCAAGCGCCTCGCGGAAGCCGTCACCGATGAAGTTGAAGCCGAGCATCTGCAAGGCCAGCACCGCAATGGGCGAGAGAATCTGGTAAGGCAGCGTCGTGATGTTGTTGAAGCCCGTCGAGATGAGCGAGCCAATGGAGCATTGCGGCAGCATGATGCCGACGCCCACGAAGCTGAGGAACGCCTCGGTGAAGATTGCCGTGGGGATGGAGAACATCATCTGCGTGATGATGGGTCCGATGGTGTTGGGCAGAATCTGCCGGAAGATGATGTGGAAGCTCTTCGCACCGAGCGTACGACTCGCGAGCACGTACTCTTGCTCCTTCATCTTGAGCATCTCGGCGCGCGCGATCTTGCTCATGCCAATCCACTCCGTGAGCAGCAGGGCGACGATAACGAGTCCCATGCCCTTGGGCATAAAGATGGCGAGCACCGACACGATGACCAAGCGCGGCACGGAGTTTGCGATCTCCACGATACGCTGCATCACGTTGTCTACCATGCCGCCGAAGTATCCCGAAATGAGACCGTAGCTCATGCCAATAATCATGTCGATGAAGATAGTCACGAAGGCGATGATGAGCGATACGCGTGCACCCTGCCATGTGCGCGTCCAGAGGTCACGTCCGAGGTCATCGGTGCCAAAGAGGAACGTCATTCCGGCAAAGGGCCCCTCCGAGGTGCCCGGAGGTGCGATGCCCTTGGCGACCACCTTCTCGTTATCGGCGGCTCGGATGATTTGGTCGTAGTTGAAGGGACTCAGCATGGGGCCGAGAATAGCAAGAAGAATGATCGTGAGCACCAGCACCAGTCCGACAACCGCGCGGCGGTTGTGGAAGAAGTGCGTGGCCACGCCCTTCCAGTAGCTCTGCGAAGCGAAGTTCTTGTCGGTGGTGATGTCGCGATCGGTGAGGAGCTCAAAGTCCCCCGGAACGGGAACGTACGTCGTGTTCTCCATGGCCTAGGCCTCCTCTCCGCTTGCCGATACGCGAATGCGCGGGTCGATGATGCCGTACAGGATGTCCACCACCAGCATGATGCCGATGTAGAGCGCTGAGTACAGGATTCCGAGCGCGAGCACGTAGTTGTAATCCACGCCCTCGCCCGCGATGGCGTCCACCATCAGTTTGCCGATACCGTTGATGCCATAGATCTTCTCGACCACAAGCGCTCCCGTGAGCAGGTCTACGATGAGTGGCCCAAGCACGGTGACGATGGGAATGAGCGCGTTGCGCAGAATGTGCTTGCGCACGAGCAGGCTTCCCGTCATGCCCTTGCTCTCTGCAAGGCGCACGTAGTCGGAGTCCATGACCTCCACCATCTCGTTGCGCGTGAAGCGTGCGACGGTCGACATCGTGAAGAGGCTCAGGGAGAGCGACGGCAGAATCGACGAGAAGACGAAGCGGTTCGGGTCAAAGAAGTACGGGAAGAACGGAATCTTGTAGGCAAAGAAGTACTGCAGGAAGATGAGGAACACGTAACCCGGCACGCACACACCCAAGATGGAGAACACCGTGCAGAAGCCGTCGAGGAACTTGCCGCGGTTGAGCGCTGCGGTGATGCCCAGTAGCAAGCCTACGGCCGTGCCTTCAAGGATGGCGATGCCACCGATGCGGAACGAGTTCGAGATGCAGGTTGAGAGCACCGTGTTGATGGGGGCGCCGTAATAGAGCGAGGTGCCCTTGCCAAAGTCGCCATGAAGGAGGTTGATGAAGTATCTCCCGAACTGCACGAGTATGGGGTCATCGAGACCCATCTCGGCGCGCTTGTTCACAATCTGCTCCGCGCTCATGCGCTCCGAGGGGAACGGGTTGCCCGGCATGATGCGCACCAGTACGAAGAGAATGAAGATGATGAGGAAGAGCGTGATGAGGGCGAGTCCCACGCGCTTGAGAATGTATTTGGCCAATCGAACTCCTTTCCGGAGTGTCCGATTTCTATCGTTAGTGCCCCCCGGCCGAGGGCACGCCTACGACCGGGGGGCAACCTAACCGAATCGGACGATTCCTTACGCAACCGTGGTGTTCTTGTACACGCGGTTCAGTGCGACGGGGTGGAACTCGATGCCCTGGACAGACGGGTTGATGAGGTTCGCGTTCGCCTTGGTGTAGAGCGGGGCGATGACAGCCTCCTGCATGACGAGAGTCTCGGCATCGTAGAGGGCAGACCAGCGTGCATCGTAGTCGGAGACGAGGTCACCAGTGGTGCAGTCAGCGATGATCTTGTCGTACTCTTTGTTGCTCCAGAAGCCATAGTTGTTGGAGTTGTTGGTAATCCACATGCCGAGGTAGGTCATGGGGTCGGCGTAGTCGGGCCCCCAGCGCGTGAGCGCGACGTCGTAGTTGTCCTCCTGCATCTTGTCCAGGCGCTCGGCCTTGGTCATGCCCTGCAGGTTGAGGGTGATGCCCGAGAGGTTGCCCTCCACCTGCTCCTTGATGGCCTGGGCGACCTTCTCGACCTCGTCACCTTCGTTGTTGCCATAGATCATGGTGAACTCGAAGGTATCGGTCTTGAGCTCCTTCTTTGCATCCTCGAAGAACTTCTGAGCCTTGTCGACGTCGTAGCCAATGTAGTCAGAGAACATCGTCTGGTCGGCCGAGAAGTCCTCGCCGGTGGTGGCGCTCGCCGCAAACTGAGGCGGAACGGCCGTGTAGGTGGCCAGCGAGCCGTCCATCACGTAGTTCTCGACCAATGCCTCGCGGTCGATGGCGTTGGAAATGGCCAGACGCAGGTTCTGGTTGGCGAGCATGCCGCCCTGCGCGTTCTTCTTCGTCTGGGAGAAGGTGAGATACCACATGTAACCAGCACCGGTAACCGTGAGCTTGTCCTTGAGGTCGGCGTCCTCCTCGGCTGCCGCAACCTGGTTGCCGCTGATCATGACAACGTCGAGAGAGTTGGACTTGAAGGCGGTGAGGGCGTTGTCGGAGGAACCGACGACCTGATAGTTGATGGAGCCGAGGCTGACGGCATCAGCGTTCCAGTAGTCGGGGTTCTTCTTGACGGAGAGGCTCGCCGTGCCGGGCGTGTAGGTGTCGAGAAGGAAGGCGCCGTTGCAAAGGAAGGTCTCGGGGCTGGTGCCGTAGGTGCCGTCCTCGAGGCCCTTGTAGAACTCCTCGTTGATGGGGTAGAAGGTCGGGAAGTACATGAGCGAGTCGAAGTAAGGCACGGGGGCTTCGAGCTCGACCACGAGGGTCTTGTCGTCCTTGGCGGTAACGCCAAGGGTGGTCTCGTCCTTCTCGTCGCCAGCAACGATGGCGGCTGCGCCCTTGATCTGGCCGATGTCACTCATCATGTAAGCATACTCGCCTGCGTTCTTGCAGATGCGGCGCCAAGCGAAGACGAAGTCGTTGGCGGTGACCGGCGTGCCGTTGCTCCACTTGGCATCACGCAGGGTGAAGGTGTACGTCATGCCGTCCTCGGAAGCCTCCATCTTCTCGGCGAGCGCCTCGATGGCCTTGCCGTCGGCATCCATCTGCATGAGACCGTCGATGCAGTCGGCGATGACCTCGAAGGAATCGCCATCTGTCGCGAGGTCGGTGTCGAGCGACATCACGTTGGTATAGAGCATGACGCCGATGCTGGCGCCGTCAGCCGCACCAGATGACGCGTCAGCGGAGCCGGAACCGGTCGAGCCACCGTCGCCACCGCCACAAGCGGCGAGGAAGAGGGCTGCCGTCGACGCGCCGGTGGCGCCCAGGAACGAACGGCGAGTAAGGTGCTTTGCCATTGATGATCACATCCTTTGTCCTTATTGACAAACGAACAACTTCGTTGAGTGTAGCCACGCTTTGTTTCTAGTCTGTGACGCATGGGGCGAGCGCCCTCATCGGATGGCAAGAACGGCAAAAGGGTACCTGGTACCGTGTGCCGTGGCACACGGTACCAGGTACCCTTTTGCCGTTTACTGAACTTGAGTTACGCAGGCAGAATGTCCTCGTTCACGTTCCAGCAGACGTAGTAGGTGCCCGCATACGGAGCGACGACGTACTGGTCGGCGTACTCCTTCTTGACGCGCGCCATCTCGTTGGTGGGAATCTCGTCGATGAAGTGCCAGTCGCCGGCCTCCCAGTTGGCAAGGTTGGTGTTGGAGTCGTCGGAGAGGTACCAGTTGATCTCCTTCATGGAGATGTTGTCGGCATCCCAATAATCGTCACGCTTGGTGAGCGTAATGACGGAATTGTGCTTCCAGCCACTAATGGCATACGGACCGTTGCAGACGTAGGTCTTGGGGTCGGTCGCCCAGCCCTCGTCTGCCACGACGTCCTCGCGCACCGGGTAGAACACGGGGAAGGCCATGAGCTCATCCCAGTAGGCAATGAGGTTGGTCGTGGTGACCTCAAGCGTCTTGTCGTCGATGGCCTTCACCGCAAGGTCGCCATCCTCGTAGCCCTTGACGACGGAGTACATCTCGCCGTAGTCCGCGCCCAGCTCGTCAGAGGCCGCGCGCTTCCACGCAAACTCGAAGTCGCCAGCCACCAGCGGCTTGCCGTCGGACCAAGTCAGGCCGTCACGCAGGGTGTAGGTGTAGGTAACGGTGCCGTCCTTGTTCTCGACGCCCTTCACCATCTCCTCGGCGCAGCCAGGAACGATCTTGTAGGAGCCGTCACTCTGGAGCTCCCAGCGAGCAAGCCCCTCGAAGGTGTGCACGAGCGTCGTGGCGCCGTCAACGGCGGAGTTGAGAGCGGGATCGAGCGTGTCGGGCTCGGAGCCATAGGTGACGTTGATGGAGTCGCCCTTGCCACCCACGGTGCACTTCTCGAAGTGGGAGAAGCCCAGCGGCGTGACGTAGAATCCCTCGACGTCCTTGTTGAGGAGGTAGGGGTTGGTGTAATAGTAAAGCGGGGTCAGCGCGCCGGTATTCATGATGATGTCCTCGGCACGGTGCATGAGCTTAAAGCGCTTCTCCTGATCCGACTCCTTGTTGATGGTGTCGATGAGCACGTCATAGGTCTCGGCCCAAGTGCCGCCCTCAACCTTCACGTCGTAACCAAGGTCAGAGAGGTCGAGGTCATAGGCCGCGATGTTCACGTGGTCGCCCTTGCCGAACTGCGCGTCGTTGTTGCCCGAGCCGGTGGTCCACATGTCGAGCATGCAGATGGGGTCGGTGTAGTCCATGATCCAGCCGTTACGCGCGATGGAGAAGTCGCCTGCCTTACGGGTGTTCAGGAACGTGGCCCACTCCTGGTTCTCCATCGTCATCTGGATGCCCACCGCGGCGAGAGCGGACTGCAGGTACTCGCCAATGGCCTTGTGCGCCTCGTTGGTGTTGTACAGGTACGTCATGGAGGGGAAGTTCGTGAACTGACCCGTAGACTCATCGTAGTCGTAGTACTTCTTGAGAACGGCGATGGCCTCCTCGAAGTTGGTGGTCAGTGCTTCCTGAGAAGCGTCGTAATAGCCCTTGCCCTCGCCCGCACCGGCGTTGAAGGCGAAGTCAGAGCCGTCGGGCTCCTGCACGCCCTGGCACACGAAGGTGTTCGCAGGAATCTGATCTGCCTGAGCGATGTCTACGCAGATGTAGGTGCGGTCGAAGAGCAGCCCAATGGCGCGGCGAATCTCGGCACGTGCCTGCTCGCGTTCGGCGTCGGAAAGGCTGGCGACGTCAACCTTGTCACCCGCAGCCTCGGTGGCCGCGCCGCTTCCCTCGGACGAGCTGGAGCCCGATCCGCCGCCACATGCGCTGAGGCCACCCAAGACGACGATGCCACCCACGCCCTGCAGGAAGCTCCTACGATTCAAATCAAGCATGCTTTTGTCCCCCTTTTGTAAACAAACGTACAGTACGCAACGTGAGAATGGTAGCACTAATAAGCACGTATTTGTGTGTGTACTGCGCAAGCGTGCAATCCTTGCGGCGAGTCTTGCTTTTTGTTTCCGAAGTGTTACAGTGCCTTATGCAAAGAAACTCGCAGACAGAAGGAGGTCGCAAATGGCAGTCGTAGCATTCCTCGGAAGCATATTGGTCGCGGGCATCGTGGGTGCCTGCATTCCAGGTGCGACAAGCACGTCACAGGTTGAGAAGGCCGACTATCACTACGTCCCCTATGCGGGCGACGTCTTCGGTGCATAACCACACGAGCATCTGACGCAAGAAGCGCCGCCGGCACTCTGATGGTGCCGGCGGCGCTTCTCTTCTCTTTGGCTAGTGGCACCTTGGTACCAGATACCACGTGCCATGGCAAAACGGTACCTGGTACCAAGGTGCCACCCAAGGTGCCAGGTACGACGACGCCGTCTTATGCATTGATGTCGGCCGTGCGATGGCAGGCGACGAAGTGGCCCTTCTCGACTTCCTTGAACTCCGGCATCGAGGCTGCGCATGCCTCCGTGGCATACTGGCAGCGCGTGCGGAAGGGACATCCGGAGGGCGCGTTGAGCGGGCTGGGGATGTCGCCCTGCAGCGGGATGCGCTTGTTGGCGCGCGCAATCTTTGGGTCGGGAATGGGCACCGCCGAAAGCAACGACTTGCTGTACGGGTGCAGCGGACGGTCGTAAATCTCGGCTGCATCGGCAAGCTCCACCATCTTGCCCAGGTACATGACGGCGATGCGATCAGAGATGTGGCGCACCACGAGCAGGTCGTGTGCGATGAAGAGATACGTGAGGCCCATCTCCTCCTGCAGCTCATCAAACATGTTGATGACCTGCGCCTGGATGGAGACGTCGAGCGCCGAGACTGGCTCGTCGCATACGATAAACTCGGGATTCACTGCAAGGCTGCGCGCGATGCCGATGCGTTGCCGCTGTCCACCACTGAACTCGTGTGCATAGCGCGAAGCGTGCTCGGAGTTAAGGCCCACGCGATTCATGAGCTCGAGCACGCGCTCCTCGCGCTCCTGCGCATTGGCGCACATTTTGTGCACGTCAAGCGGCTCGGCAATGATGTCCGAGACCGTCATGCGCGGGTTCAGCGAGGAGTACGGATCCTGGAACACCATGGTGGTCTTCGTGCGGTACTCATTCAGCGAGAGGATGTTGCCCTTGAGCGAGCCACCGTCGGCCGGCGTGGCGAACTTGTCGATATCGACCTTCTCCTTGGGACCCACCACGGCCTTGCCGTCGTAGACAACCACACCATCAGTAGGCTCGTACAAGTGCAGGATGGTGCGACCGACCGTGGTCTTGCCGCAACCCGACTCCCCCACCAAGCCCAAGGTCTCGCCACGCTTGATGGAAAAGCTCACGTCGTCTACCGCCTTGAGCGGGGTCGTCTTGAAGAAGCCCGTGTTTACGGGGAAGTACTCTTTGAGGTGACGCACCTCGACCAACGGGGCGTCGTTTCCTTGTGCTGCCATCACCGATTACCGCCCTTCTTTGGCTTCTTGCTGTGCACAGTGGGGTTAGGACTGCTTGAGAAGCTATTGCTCTTCTCGCGGGAGTGCAGCAGCGCCGCATCACCTATGATGTCGCCATCGGCAAGGTTGTCGGCACCTGTCCCCTGCACATCCTTAGCCGCCCGCTCGCGCGCATCCTCCAAGCTCTCTTCAGCTTGAGCCGCATGCACCTCTGCAGAGAGCACCGAGGCGCCCAATCCGCCAGCTTCGAGTGCTGCAGCGATGTCGGATGCATCGTCGAAGTCCATGCCTGCCTTCCGCGCCTTCTGCATCGCACTTACGCCCATGTCGCGCGCGCTGCGCTGCACATTGATCCAGCACGAGGCCTTGTGCGTACTGCTCAGCTCCATGTTCTCTGCCGCCTGACGGATGCAGATCTTCATGGCCGCGTCGCAACGCGGAGCGAAGGGGCATCCCTTGGGAAGGTTGAGCAGGTCAATGGGCGTGCCCGTGATGGGCTGCAGCTTTTGTCCCACGGTGCCCGTGGTCGGGATGGAGCGCAGCAGGCCCTTGGTGTACTCGTGACGAGGATCATAGAAGATCTCGTCTGCCGTACCACGCTCGCAGTAAGAACCCGCGTACATGACGACGATCTCGTCACACATCTGAGCAACGACGCCCAGGTCGTGCGTAATCATGATGATGGCCATTCCCAGCTCGCGCTGCAGCTGCTGCATGAGCTCGAGAATCTGCGCCTGAATGGTGACGTCGAGGGCCGTCGTCGGCTCGTCCGCAATCAGGATATCCGGCTCGCACGCCAAGGCCATGGCGATCATCACGCGTTGGCGCATGCCGCCAGAGAACTCATGCGGGTACTGCTTCATGCGCTTCTCGGGCTCGTTCACGTTGACGAGCTTGAGCATCTCGACCGCACGGTCCCACGCCTGTTCCTTGTTGCGGTCCGTGTGCAGCAGAATGGCCTCCATCAGCTGATGGCCAATGGTGTAGGTGGGGTTGAGCGACGTCATCGGGTCCTGGAAGATGATGGAGATCTTGTTGCCGCGAATGTCGCGCATGACGCGCTCGCCCGCACCAACGAGCTCCTGGCCGTCGAACTTGATGGAACCCGAGACGATCCGTCCCGCCGGAGCCAGAATCTGCATGATGGAGTAGACCGTCACCGACTTGCCCGAGCCGGACTCCCCCACGATGCCCAACACCTTACCGCGGTCGAGGTCGAAGGAGACGCCGTTGACGGCTTTGACCTCACCAGCATCGGTAAAGAACGAGGTGTGCAGGTCGCGTACTTCCAAAAGTGCCATAGGTGCCTCCCTCCTACTGGTTGAGCTTGGGGTCGAACGCGTCGCGCAGGCCGTCGCCAAAGAGGTTGAGACCAAGCACGATGAGCGAGATGACAAGGGCAGGAATCACGAGTCGGTATGGATAGCTCGTGATGCCGTTGAGGGCCTCGGAGGCAAGACTGCCGAGCGACGGCATGGGTGCGTTGACGCCAAGGCCTAGGAAGCTCAGGAACGACTCCGTGAAGATGGCCGAGGGAATCTGCAGCGCCGTAGAGATGATGATGACCGAGATGCAGTTTGGAATGAGGTGCTTCTTGATGATCCAACCCGCCTTGGCGCCGGTCGCCTCGGCAGCAAGCACATACTCCTGCTCGCGCAGCGAGAGAATCTGGCCGCGGATGAGACGTGCCATGGAGCACCAGTAAAGCAGGGCAAAGATGATGAAGAGCGAGATGATGTTTGAGCCGATGGCCTGAAGCACCGTACCCTCAAGCGCGCTGCCGAGCGTCTCGCGCATGACGCTTGCGAGCAGGATGACCATGAGCATGTCCGGCAGAGAGTAGATGACGTCGACGATGCGCATGATCACCATGTCCACGCGCCCGCCCATGAAGCCTGCGACAGACCCGAGCGTCATACCGACCACGAGGACGATGATGGAGGCAAAGAAGCCTACCGCAAGAGAGATGCGCGTTCCGTACACGATGCGGATGAAGTAGTCACGACCGTGGTCGTCGGTACCAAAGAAGTGCGGGAACACCGTCTCGCCCTTTGCCATCGCTGCCTGCTCGGTGGTGGAGTACTCCATGGGAGCAAGGTTGTTGAACGAGGGATCCACGGGATGGCCGGGCTGCACGCCGAGCTGCGTCTGGTAGTCGTACGGCCAGAACATGGGAATAACGATTGAGGAGACCGTGATCAGGATGATGACGATCATGCTCACGAAGGCGACCTTGTTCCTAAACAGGCGCTTGCATCCATCCTTGAAGAACGTGGACGACGGACGCATCTGCACCATGTAGGCCTTCTCCTCCTCGCTGGCGGGGAGGAAGTCGTCTACGTTGACCTGCATGCTAAGCGGGTTCTTATCCATGACCTTCACCTCCTATTCCAGCGTGATGCGCGGATCGACGACCTTGTACAGGATGTCGGACACCAGGTTCATGATGACGATGAGCGTCGCCAACACGATAGTGGTGCCCATGATGAGCGTGTAGTCGCGTCCCGTGATGGAGTTGACGAAGTAGCGTCCGATGCCCGGCACGGCAAAGATCTGCTCAACGACGAGCGAACCCGTGACGATATAGGCGAGCTCGGGGCCAAAGTACGTAATGACCGGGATGAGGGAGTTCTTGAGCGCGTGGTGAATGATGACATTGCGCTCCGAGACGCCCTTGGCCTTGGCCGTGCGGATGTAGTCCTGTCCCAGAACGTCGAGCATCGACGAGCGCGTGAGGCGCGTGATGTAGCTCATCGGGTACAACGCCAAGGTGATGACGGGCAGGATGAGACCGCCCTTGGCCGCACCATTAGCCGGCAGCAGGTTGAGTGTCGTACAGAACAGAATGAGCAACAACGAACCCATGATGAAGCTCGGCATCGAGACGAATGCCGTTGTCATCACCATGATTATGCGATCAAAGACGGTGTTACGTTTGAGGGCGGCTATCGCCCCGAAGACAATTCCAAACACCGTGGCGATGATGAGTGCGATGATGCCGATCTTTGCGCTGGTCTTCATGCCATCGATGATGATGTCCGTCACCATGCGTCCGCGCTGCTTGATGGACGGGCCGAAGTTGCCCTGAACTGCATCGCCAAGGTAGGTGGTGTACTGCTCGAAGAGAGGCTTGTCGAGACCATACTTGGCGTTGAGCGCCGCTTGGGCCTCCGCCGAAATGGCTTTCTCGCGCGTGAAAGGACCTCCAGGCACCGCATGCATCACGAAGAACGTGATGGTGATAACGGCCCAAAGCGTGAAGACCGCCATCACGATGCGCTTGAGGATGTACGAGATAGTTTTAGAATCCATAGACACCCACCTTTTACGTCAGAAAATGCAATAGTGTCAATTATAGGGCTGCAAACACACGTGCCGATGCAAGTAAGTTTCCAGACTGTAAAAAGAAAACCCCAATCGGCAATGATTGGGGTCTTCTCCGCATACCAGTATTCTTTTGCGGGCGTTACATGCCTGCGATGGTACCCACCGGGAAGGTCAACGCCATGACGCAGACACAAATGGCGAAGATGGCGGCAAAGATGATGGTGAGGCGGTCGAGGTTCTTCTCCCAGATGCCCGAGCCAGCAGTGGCGTTGTACATGGAAGCGGCAATCATATCCGACACGCCGGTGCCTTTGCCGGAGTGCATGAGGATGAGGATGATGGTAAAGAAAGCCGAGATTGCCATGACAACGAGCAAGGCGATGTTCAGAGGACTCACGATGGGAACTCCTTGGTTTGACAACAAAAACAAGCAAGCAAGTATGCTAGCACAAATAATCCACGATTGGCAAGTTTTTTGTTGTGGGCGATGTGGGATCCACGGGGTTGGGACCCCGTGGCCGTCATTCTTCGTTGGTGTCCCAGTGGCTTGAGCGCGCCGTGTCAAGCACCTGCAGATTCTTCATGCTCATGTCGAGAATGCCCGCCGAGTGTGTGAGCGCACCGCACGATATCACGTCCACCTTGAGGTCGGCGATGTACTGCACATTCTCTCGCGTGACGTTGCCGCTGATTTCGGTGATCGTACGCCCGTCGATGAAGTCGAGTGCCTCCTTCATCTGTGCGTGGCTCATGTTGTCGAGCATGATCACGTCGGCTCCCGCCGCCACGGCCTCGCGTACCATGGCGAGACTCTCGCACTCCACCTCAATCTTTGTCATGAATGAGCAGCGGGCACGCGCCATCTGCAGCGCCTGCGTGATGCCACCCGCCGCTTCGATGTGGTTGTCCTTGAGCAAGATAGCGTCAGAGAGGTTCTGCCGGTGGTTCCCTCCTCCCCCGATGCGCACGGCCATCTTGTCGAAGATGCGCATGCCAGGAGTCGTCTTGCGGGTGTCGACTATCTGAGCAGTGGAGCCTGCCTCAGCGAGGATGTCCGCCACCTCGCGCGTGTAGGTGGCCACGCCGCTCATGTGTTGTAGGTAGTTCAGCGCCGTGCGCTCGCCCGAGAGCAGTGTGCGGACGTCGCCCTCGATTGTGGCGATCATCTGACCCTTTCGAATGCGGTCACCGTCACGCACCAGCGGCGTGACCGTGGTCGTCGAGTCGAGAAGTTCGAAGGTACGCATGAACACGGCCATGCCTGCCAGCACACCGTCCTGCTTGCAGATGAGCTCCACGCGAGCCTGCCTGCGGTCAGGAATCACGGAGTCAGTCGAGAGGTCGCCGCCCGGCATGTCCTCTGCGAGGGACGCACGGATGTGCTTCTCCATCACCATGCTCAGGGTCGAGGGATCGATGCGCGGTCGCTGCTCGCGGGTGTGGTCCACGGAGATTTTCTCGGCAGCGCGGCGTGCGAACACCAGGCACTCGAGCAGGCTGTTTGAGGCGAGTCGATTGCGACCATGCACGCCGGTGCACGAGGTTTCGCCCACCGCGAAGAGACGCGGCATGGTGGTCTCGGAGTTGGAGTCCACGTGTATGCCACCCATGAAGTAGTGTTGGGCGGGGACGACGGGAATTGGCTCCTTCGTGATGTCGTAGCCTTCGGCAAGGCAGTACTCATAGATGTGGCGGAAGTGCGTACGGATAATCTCGTTCATCACGTTCTCGAACGAGAGCCACACATACTTCGAACCCTCGAGCTCCATTTGGTCGAGAATGGCCTTGGTCACCACATCGCGCGGCTGGAGCTCATCGGTAAAGCGCTCGAACTTGGAGTTGAGCAGGACCGCCCCCTCGCCGCGGGCGGACTCGCTGATGAGGAACGAGCGGCCTGGCGTCTCGCGATAGAGTGTCGTGGGGTGAATCTGCACGTAGTCCATGTGCTCGAGCACCACCCCGTGCTTCGCGGCGATGCGACACCCGTCCCCGGTGAGAATCGGGTAGTTGGTCGAGCGCTCGTATACTCCACCGATGCCGCCGGTCGCGAGGATGGTGAAGCGAGAGAAGATGTCCAGACGGGTGCCGTCCCTCTGCACGCACGAGATACCCGTACAGACGCGCTTCTCACCCGCACCGACCTCGTCGAGCAGGTCGATCATCTCGGTATTCTCGTAGATGCGCACGTTGTGCGCGGCGCGCGCCTGAAGCAGGAGCGTCTCGGTGATTTCGCGCCCCGTAATGTCCTCGTGGTAGAGGATTCTTGCGCGAGAGTGCGCGCCTTCGCGTGTGTAGAGGAGCTTCCCCTGCGGATCACGGTCAAAGCGGACGCCGTAGGAAATGAGATCATTGATGCACGAGCGAGAGTTGCGAATCATGATGTCCACGCTCTCGCGGCGATTCTCGTAGTGGCCTGCCTTGAGCGTGTCCTCGAAGTACTGCTCGTAGTCGTCCTCGCTGCGCGCCACCGCGATGCCACCCTGCGCGAGCATGGAGTCGCACGTCTCGATGTCGCCCTTCGCGATGAGGATAATCTGACAGTTGCGTGGGAGCTTGAGCGCAGCATAGAGTCCGGAAATGCCGCAACCGACGACCACCACGTCGCATTGGAGCTTCTTCATCCTTGGGATTCCTTCCCTGTGTGGTTGTTCTTGGAACACGCTATGCGGCAAGCTCCAGCATGCGCTTGAGCGCACGCCGGGCGCCCTCTGCCGTCGCCTCGTCCACGAACACCTCGCCCGAGAGGTCACGCAGGCACGCCACGACCTTCTCGCCCGTCACGCGGCTCATGTTCGGGCAGATGGGCGTGGTCGCCGGGAAGAAGAATCGCTTCTTGCCTGCGTCGCCTGCGGCAGCGACCTGCTTCTGAATCTCGTGCAGCACGCCATAGACCGTGCAGATAATATAGTCCGTCTCGGCACCTTCCACACAGCGCTTGATGATGCCTGACGTGGAGCCGATGTAGTCCGCCTCGTCGAGGACCCAGCTCGCACACTCCGGATGCGCGCAGACCACCGCACCGGGGTGCTCCGCGATGGCAAGCTTCACCTCGGCAACCTCGATGGCTTCGTGGGTCGGGCAGAAGCCGTCATTGAGAATGATGTTCTTGCTCGGAACCTGCTGCTGGATGTAGTGGCCAAGGTGCAGATCCGGCACGAAGAGCACGTTGTGCTGCGGGAGGCGCTCCACGATGCGCAGGGCGTTGGCCGAGGTGACGCACACGTCCGACCACGCCTTCATCTCGTTCGTGGAGTTGACGTAGCACGCCACCGCCAGGTCGTCGCCATACTGGGCGCGGGCCGCGTCGATGGTCTCCTTGCGCAGCATGTGCGCCATGGGACAATCCGCAGACGGCTCGGGCATGAGCACGCGTTTATCGGGCGAGAGGAGCTTGGCGCTCTCGGCCATGAACTCGACGCCCGCAAAAACGAGCGTCCGGCAATCGATGCTGGCCGCCTTGCGAGCAAGGAAGTACGAATCGCCCACGTAGTCCGCCAGATCCTGCGCGTCGTCCTGCACATAGTAGTGAGCGAGCACGATCGCGTCGTGGCGCTCCTTGAGCTCGGCGAACTCGTCGAGCAGTTCCTTGCTCAGCATGACCTTCTCCCTCGGTCGCCAGACAACGGCGCAACTATAGCACATGTAAGGAAAAGCAACCCGCCCGAAAACGCTTGGGAGAAGGTTCGTGCCCCCTGTTTGCCCCTATCCGCCCAGCGCTGGAGCATGCCACCCTGAAGGGGTAGCGTACTCCAGCGAGACCCGGCTGCACTAGTGACCCCACGTCGAGCTGAGAGAATCGAGCGTCCCGTCGAGCTGGGCGTGCATGCGGTAGCGCAATTGGGAGATGCTATGACTGCTCAGGTAAGATTGTCCGCTGCCGTCCAACGTATCGTCTGGAATGAGGTGCATCCTATACGCCATGTAATTCGCGACCGAAACACCGTATTTATCCCGCACGGTCTGAATGGTGTTCCACGCCCTGTCGATTTCCTCGTGCATCGGTGGGATGCGGTAGGCGTCACCGCCGGTCACGGCGTCCACCTCCTCTTCGGAGAGCTCCCTCCCGTCGCCCACGGCCTCCGCAAAGACGGCTGCTTTCTCCTCGGGCGTCTGGGCATTCTCGATGCGTCGCCTCTGATCTTCGGTCAGGTTCAGTTCGTGGGCCATGGTCTCGTATACACGCCAGCTTTTTGCCTTCGCTATACTATACGCCGGCGTTCGAGACGTGGCTCAATCTCTCAAACCATTACGCCAAATTGCAAAGGTATTGCATCTCACCACTCGCCGATGAACAGTAACGCGTCTTCGTGAGTCGCATGGCGCGTACGATAGTGATTGGGCCGCAGGGGCTCCAGGAAATCCGCACGCCAAGGAGGTTCTGCGCTCATTGAAGGAAGTACTCCGATGGACATGCCCTCAGTGCCTCGCAAAGATGGCGCGCAGGCCCTTGCGCTCGTACGGTTCGGACTTTACGGAAAGGAACTCATACCCGGTCTCGTCGATGGTCTTCTTGAGCAAATCCCAGTCGAGCTCCTCATCCGAGACGATGACGCAGTTCTTCTTGCGGTGGCTGCTCTTGACGCTCTTCACGTCGAAGCTTCTGCGCACCGCGTCGTTGATGTGTGCCTCACACATCTCGCACATCATGCCATCTATGCCCACCGTCGTTTGAATCATCGAAGCTCCTCCAACTGACGAAGTTGTTCCTCACTCAGATGGATTTGGCCGTGGCTTAACCCCGCGGAGCATCCTGCGCATCCGGAGCAATCCCCTCCGCACCCGCAACCGCCATCCCCACGCAGCACGCCTCTGATGGCAAGCGCCACGACAAGCACGAGGATTGTCACTACTACAAAGTCAGCCACGGCCAATCATTCCAATCTACATGACGAGAAGCTCTTCGGCTTCCTCATACTTCTTCACGAATAGCATGTAACCCACGAAGCCAAGAACTGCGATGGAGACCACCATGCCGAGGGGGTTCATGGCTCCAGCCACAGCCAGGCCGAGCTGGTAGACTACCATGGCCGCGCAGTAGGCAAAGAGGCACATGTAACCGATGGCGAATGCCGCCCACTTGCCGTTGTTCATCTCGCGCTTGATGGCACCCATGGCCGCAAAGCACGGCGCGCACAGCAGGTTAAAGATCATGAACGCAAACGCCGCGAGCTGACCGTGCCCGTTAGAGAAGGACTCGAAGTCCGCCTTCACGTTGGCCCAGATGGGTGAGCCCTCGTCATCCCAGTCGTCGGACTCGGTATCGTAGTTGTACAGAACGCCGAAGGTGCTCACCACCTCCTCCTTGGCCACCAGACCCGTGACCGTCGCGACGGCCGGCTTCCAGCTGGCGAAGCCCAGCGGGGTGAAGATCGGGGCGAAGGCGTTGCCAATGCCGGCAAGGATAGAGTCGTCCATGGGGCTGACCTCGTCGGGGGTCACGCCCATGCGTGCAGCGACGGACTCGATGTACTCGTCGGTGACGAGCGTCTCGTCTTCGTAGAGGTCATCCACCATACCGAAGGTGCCGTTGACCGTTCCGAAGCCGGAAAGTGCCCAGATGACGATGGAGGAAAGCAGAATGACGGTACCGGCCTTCTTGATGAACGACCAGCCGCGCTCCCACATGCTGCGGATGACGTTGCCAAACGTGGGCATGTGGTAGGCAGGGAGCTCCATGACGAAGGGCGCGGGGTCGCCTGCGAACATCTTCGTCTTCTTGAGCATGACGCCCGAGATGATGATGGCCGCCACGCCGATGAAGTATGCGCTCGTGGATACCCACGCCGCGCCACCGAAGAGGGCGCCGGCGATGAGGCCGATGATGGGCATCTTTGCGCCGCAAGGGATGAAGCACGTCGTGGTGATGGTCATGCGACGGTCGCGCTCGTTCTCGATGGTACGCGACGCCATGACGCCGGGAACGCCACAACCAGTGCCCACGAGCATCGGGATGAACGACTTGCCCGAGAGGCCGAAGCGACGGAAGATGCGGTCCATGATGAAGGCGATACGAGCCATGTACCCGCAGTCCTCCAGGATGGCGAGCAAGAGGAACAGGACGAGCAGCTCCGGAACGAAGCCGAGCACTGCGCCCACGCCAGCAAAGATGCCGTCAGAGAGCAGGCCGACCAGCCAGCCGGAGAGACCCCAGCTCTCAAAGACCGCACGCGAGCCCTCGGTGAGCCACTCGCCTCCCAGCACGTCGTTGGTCCAATCGGTGAGGAAGGTGCCGAACGGACCCATGGCAATCCAATACACGCCGAACATGACGGCGGCAAAGATGGGCAGGGCCAAGATGCGGTTGGTGACGATGCGGTCGATCTTGTCGGAAGTGGTGAGCTCGCCCTTGTTTGCGCGGCGCAGGCACCCATCGATAATGGACGTGATGTAGTCATAGCGCTGTGAGGTGATGATGGACTCCGCGTCGTCATCGAGCTCGGTCTCGCAGGCCTCGATGTCCTTCTCGATGTGGGCAAGCGTCTCGGACGAGAGGCCGAGCTTCTGCTGCACCTTCTCGTCGCGCTCAAAGAGCTTGATGGCGTACCAGCGATGCTGCTCCTCGGGAAGATTGTGGACGGTAACCTCTTCGATGTGGGCAAAGGCATGCTCCACACTTCCCGTAAAGCGATGCTGCGGGATGGGCTTGACGCCCGAGCGTGCGAGCTCGAGGGCTTCCTCTGCTGCCCCCTTGATACCTGTTCCCTTGAGCGCCGAGATGGCGACGACCTTGCAGTCGAGCGCCTTGGAGAGCGCGGCAAGGTCGATGACATCACCGTTCTTCTCGATGACGTCCATCATGTTGACGGCCACGAGCACGGGAATGCCCAGCTCGACAAGCTGCGTGGTGAGGTAGAGGTTACGCTCGAGGTTGGTACCGTCCACGATGTTGAGAATCGCGTCGGGACGCTGGTCGGTGAGGTAGTCACGCGCAACAACCTCTTCGAGCGTGTAGGGTGAGAGCGAGTAGATGCCAGGGAGGTCGGCAATCGTCACGTCCGCATGGCCCTTGAGCTTGCCATGCTTCTCTTCGACCGTGACGCCAGGCCAGTTGCCCACATACTGGTTCGAGCCTGTGAGCGCGTTGAAGAGCGTCGTCTTGCCACAGTTTGGGTTGCCGGCAAGGGCAATGGTTATCTCTGCCATGGTTATGCCTCCACCGGTTCGACTTCAATCATCTCGCAATCGGCCTTGCGGACCGAGAGCTCGTAGTTGCGCACGGTAACCTCAATGGGATCGCCGAGCGGCGCGACCTTGCGCACCAGGATCTTTTGCCCCTTGGTGATGCCCATGTCCATAATCCGCCGCTTGACGGGACCTGTTCCCTTGAGCTTGACCACCTGCACCGTCTGGCCAATCTGTGCGTCACGAAGTGTCATGTTCTCCTCCTCGTTGATTCGCCCTTGTCGTTTCGGCTTTGCGAAACTAGACAAAGATCTTCTTTGCCATCTCTTTGCTCACGGCCACGCGAGAGTCTTTGATGGAGCAAATCACGTTGCCGCCCATCTCGCTGATTACCGTCACGTGAGCCCCAACCACGAAACCAAGGCCCTCGAGGAACTGGCGTGTCTCGGGCTTCCCGCCGATCCTCGTGATGATGCTGCTCTGACCTGCCTTGAGTAACGCGAGTGGCATGTGTCCGTCCTCCCCCATCGCTAGTTGATAGTGCACGAGTTAACCCGAGCTAAGTTAACTCTAGCTAAGTTAGTGTATAGAAACAAAAAAGTCAACCTGTTTTTACTTTTTGTCTGCGTGAAGGAGCGCTTCGTTTAGGCACATTCCTTGAGGGCGATTCCAATGTCGACACCCGAGGCGGGCCACCTAACGGAATCGGAGGTTGCGGCAGGGCACGCAGGTCCTCCGGGCGGGCCACCTAACGGAATCGGAGGTTGCGGCAGGGCGCGCAGGCCCTCCGGGCGGGCCGCCTAACGGAATCGGAGGTTGTGGCAGGGCACGCAGGTCCTCCGGGCGGGCAACCTAACGCAATCGGAGGTTGTGGCAGGGCACGCAGGTCCTCCGGGCGGGCAACCTAACGGAATCGGAGGTTGCGGCAGGACGTGCGGGCCCTCCGGGCGGGCCGCCTAACGGAATCGGAGGTTGCGGCAGGACGTGCGGGCCCTCCGGGCGGGCCGCCTAACGGAATCGGAGGTTGTGGCAGAGATTCTTACAGAAATCGAGCTTGTGGCAAGCAGTCTAATGAAAAGTGACCTTGTGGCATGCCACAAGGTCCGATTTCGTTAGGAGCCGTGCCACAAGGTCCATTCTCATTAGGAGTGGGTTTCGGGACTTGCCACAAGGTCCCATTTCGTTAGGAGGGTACTTTGGGACTTGCCACAAGGTCCGATTTCGTTAGGAGGGGGTAACCGACCGCGCCACAGACCCCGTTGTTCGGAGGTTTTCGAAACCTTCCACATTTTGCACACAATTGGGGCTTTCGCGAACGCTAATT
The DNA here is from genome assembly GCA_017533825.1 of Atopobiaceae bacterium. Classification (GTDB taxonomy): domain Bacteria; phylum Actinomycetota; class Coriobacteriia; order Coriobacteriales; family Atopobiaceae; genus RUG440. The sequence continues at coordinate 108,536 of JAFWIE010000040.1, forward strand.
ACGCAATTCTTGTCCCACACACTTGATACGTTCAATTCGAGCTTCGGCCACCCGGCCGGCTCATCGCGCGCGACTGGCCTTCCCCCGGAGCGAAGATGCTTCCGCTAGTCGCGCGCATCGCTGGTCGCACCACTTCCATCGTTGGTCGCGCATCGCTGGTCGCACCACTTCCATTGCTGGTCGCACCACTTCCATCGTTGGTCGCACTTCGTTGGTCGCACCAATTCCATCGTTAGTCGCGCCACTTCGCTGGAAGAGAACGGGCGCATCCCCACCGCAGGGTTTGGCCTGCAGTGGGGATGCGCCCAAAGCGAAGCATTTTGCTTGGGCGAGTCGCTATGCGAGCATCTCTTCCAACGCTTCGCACATCTCGTCGATCTGCTCATCGCTCACGACCAGCGGCGGTAGGAACCGCAGAATGGAATCACCGATGTGGTTAAGCACGAGACCGCGGGTACCGTTCCCAGCACGCTCGAGGCCCTTCTCGACGAGTTCATTGGCCACGGGCACGTCAAGCTGGGCACCACGCATGAGGCCAGCACCGCGAACCTCCGTGACGTGCGGCAACGCCACCAACCTGCGCGCAAGATGCTCACCCGCTGCTATAACGTGCTCGCCCATGTCTTCCACGACAAGCGTCTCCAGGCACGCACGCCCGCATGCTACGGCAAGCGGGTTGCCGCCGAAGGTCGACCCATGGTCTCCGGGCACAAGAAGGTCGGCGACCTCCGCACGCGCCGCGACGCCACCCGTCGGGAAGCCACCTGCAATGCCCTTCGCGACACTCACCACGTCCGGCTCGATGCCTGCACGCTGGAACGAGAACGGCGCACCGGTGCGGAACACACCGGTCTGCACCTCGTCGACAACGAGCAGGATGTTGCGTTCCGAACACGCCGCACGCACGGCACGCAGGTAGTCAAGATCCGCCGGCCACACGCCGCCCTCGCCTTGGATGCACTCGAGCATGACCGCGCATACGCGACCCGTCGCATCGCTCGGCTCGTCAAGCGCGGCCACGAGGGCGTCGATGTCGTTGAGCTCAACCGCATCGAAGCCTGCGGGCAGCGGACGGAAGCTCTTGTGAAAGACGTCCTGTCCTGTGGCTGCGAGCGTTGCGAGCGTGCGCCCGTGGAAGCTCTTGCGTGCCGTGAGGATGCCCGATGCACCATCAAGGTGCTTCTCGCCCCAGCGGCGGGCAAGCTTGAAGGCACCCTCATTCGCCTCGGCGCCCGAGTTTGCGAAGAACGTCTTCCACGTGGTGCCGGTCGAGCCCGTAATGTGGCCAAGCTCGTCGGTCGTCTTTGAGAGAAGCTCGGACAGCAGGCGCGCGTACTCGCCGCGATTCTCCTCGTGATAGTAATTGCTCACCTGCCACACCTTAGTAGCCTGGTCCTGAAGCGCCGCCACGAGTGCGGGGTGCGCGTGACCGAGGCAGGCACACCCGATGCCAGCCAAGAAGTCCAGATACTCGTTGCCAGCGGCATCCACCAACACCGCCCCATCACCCGAGACGAATTCGACCGGATACCGACCATACGTATGGATCACGTAGCCCTCGTCGAGCGTCAGCGCATCCTCGTTAGCAAACATGCCTTCCTCCTAGTCCTGAGAGAATATCGTGCCGATACCGGCATCCGTGAACTGCTCGAGCAGCAGAGCGTGGGGAAACGTCCCGTTCATGATGCGCACGTCGTGCACACCCGCGTCGAGTGCCTCCGCGATGGACGCAATCTTGGGAATCATGCCCGCCGTAAGCTCCCCGCTATCCAGAATGTCGTGGCATTCGCTGCGCGTCAGGGAGCTGATGAGGCTCTCCTCGTTGCCCATCTCGCCATACAGACCGTCCACGTCGGTGAGATAGGCGAGTGTGTGCGCGCCAAGTGCCTGTGCCACCTTGCTTGCAGCAATGTCGGCGTTCACGTTGTAGAGACCATCAGGGCCACAGCCAACGCTCGCGATGACGGGGATGTAGCCACCCGCAAGCACACTCTCGATGAGGTCAGTGTTCACCTCGATGACCTCGCCCACATGGCCGAGCTTGGGATCGGTCTGTCGACACTTGAGCGTCTTGCCGTCTGCTCCGGAGATGCCCACCGCGTTTGCTCCATACTCGTTGAGCAGCCACACCAACTCCTGGTTGACCTTGCCAATGAGCACTTCCGCAACCGCTTCCATGGTGGCGTCATCGGTGACGCGCAGGCCGTTCTCGAAGCGCACCGGGAGCTGCAACTTCGAGAGCAAAGCGTTGATTGCCTTGCCGCCCCCATGAACGAGCACTACGCGTATGCCCATAAGCTTGAGCAGCTCGATGTCCGCAAGCACGGACTTGCACAGCTCGGCATCCTCCATGGCCGCACCGCCATACTTGACCACCATGGTGGACCCACTCATCTTATGGATCCACGGCATTGCCTCGAGCAGGACCTCCGCCTTCTTCTGCGCCTGCTCACGACGCTTTGCGTCTTCTTTTCTCATGGTTCCCCCTACGTACGATAGTCTCCGTTGATCGTGATGTACTCGTGCGTGAGGTCGCAGGTCCAGATGCGCCCGTGCGCCGTGCCGACGCCCAGGGACACCACGATCGAGACCTCGTCGTTCTCGTCAAACAGCCGCAGCATCTTGTCTTCGTCCATGGGCAACGGCAGACCAGCACGGAGCACCGGCACGCCCATGAAATCGATGTCGACGTCGTACTGGTCGAACTCGATGCCGCACTTGCCCGCTGCGGCGGCGATGCGGCCCCAGTTGGCGTCATGTCCACAAATTGCCGTCTTGACGAGAGGCGAATTGGCGATTGAGCGCGCTACGACATCCGCGTCCGCGTCGGTGGCGGCTCCAAGCACATCCACCGTGACGAGCTTCGTCGCACCCTCGCCGTCGGCCGCAATCTTGCGTGCGAGGTCCTCGCACACGGCGCGCACGGCTGCAGCGATGGCCGGAAACGCAGGCGAATCCACATCGACAAGGACGCCCGGCGCCGCTTTCCCCGTGGCAAAGAGGATGCAGGTATCGTTGGTGGAAGTGTCGGAATCGACCGTCACCTTGTTGAAGGAGCACGCCACCGCATCAGAAAGCGCCTTTTGGGCCGCCTCATGCGTGAGTGGTGCATCCGTCGCAAGAACCGAGAGCATGGTGGCCATGTTTGGCGAGATCATGCCCGAACCCTTGACGAAGCCGCCCACGTGCACCGTCGCCGCCTCGTCACCGAGGGCCACCGCCCCCTTCCAAGAGCTCTCCTTGGGCACCGTGTCCGTCGTCATCACCGCGCGGGCGGCCAAGTGCGCACCCTGTGCGGTGGAGTCGAGGAGACGCACGGCAGCAGGCACGCCCGTCCGATACGGATCAAGGGGCATCTGCTTGCCGATGACGCCGGTCGAGCCGACCAAGACCTGTTCTTCCGGGCAGTCCAGCTCGCGTGCGAGTATGGCGGCGGACTCACGAGCAGCCTCAAGGCCCGGTTGCCCTGTGGACGCGTTGGCATTGCCGGAATTGAGCACCACAGCCCGCGCGATTCCCGATGCCGCACGCTCGCGCGAAACCTGCACCGGTGCAGCGCAGAAGCGGTTCTGGGTGAACGTCGCCCCAACCACACACGCTTCGTCGGCCGCCACTACCGCGAGGTCGAGACGGTTGGGGTCATCTCTGAACCCCGAATGGACGCCCGTAGCCCGCATTCCGCGTGCCGCGCAAACACCGCCCTCACACCGCTCGAAGCCATAGTCGGCAGCGCCCCCCGTCGCCGTGGGAACGCGTAGGGGCAAAACGCCCGATGCATCAGTAACACTCATTGCGAACCTTTCGTCAGAAGCGATTCGATGGATTTTGATTTGCAAGAATATAGTGTATCCACTGCCTCGTGTCTATCCGCGGCGCAGGTGCGCGCCATGCACGGGCTCGAGGTCTGCCACCCCCGCCTCTTCGCAGAGGAAGTCGCAGACCTTCTGCATGCAGCGCGTCTGGGCATCTGCCTTGAACACGTGCTTCCCGTGCCGGATGACCTCTAGGCGCGCATTCGCATATACGGTCGTGGCACGCTGCGCGTACTCGAGAGGAACCGTCGCATCCTCGTTACCGTGCAGGATGAGCACCTCACCCTGAAACTCTTGCATGTGTGCATAGGGATTCGTGTCCCAGGCCACCTCGCCATAGGCACGTCCCACGCGCATGCCAAGCTGCCGATACGACGCGGGAATGTTCTTCTTTGTAGGGAAGAGCTGACGCGCCTGGTCATGCATGTTGAGCGTCGGGTGAACGAGCAGCAGGGCATGCAAGGCATCGGGATGAGCGTCTGCGAAGAGAACCGCGGCGACGCCACCTTGACCCTCCCCCAGAAGGAACACACGCGTCGGGTCGACTTCCTCCAACGAGACAACCTTCTCCATGACGGCGGCTATGTCCGCAACCTCAGTGAGGAGGGTCATCTCGAGCGGGTTGCCCTCACTCTTTGACGCGTAGCCACCACCACTGAAGTCGAGGCAGCAGACCGCAAAGCCCTCCTCCGCAAGCGCCCATGCATACGGCACACAACTCAGGTAGTTCGCACCAAAGCCATGAGCGCAGAGCAGAACCGGAAGCGGCTCCTCCACCTGACGCGTGGGCGTGAACAGCTGGGAGTATATGGAGAGCCCGTCACGCATGGTGACGAGCTCACGAGAGCGATACGTGGTTGGGGCGGGCATGCGTCCTCCTTTGCGCCTCGCAAAACATGCGCGAAAAGATACTATAGCCCAAGTCACGCGAGGCAACCAACGTCAGCTGGCCACATGGGAACGCACATATTCGTACAAGCGCCGATAGGTGGCCGCATCGTAGTGCATCGAGTCACTTGCACGATAATTCTTCGCAATGGCACTATAGGTATCGAGTACCGTGACGTTCGACGAGAGAAGCGAACGCATCTTATCGTTCCATTTGCGGATCCGCGCGTTGGTCACACGCTTGCCAGACGAGCTCACGAACACGTCATCACCTGGCCGCGAGCCGACGGGCGTCACCGTCGCATAGTAGACGACTGCACCACAACCCCTCCATTGCTTCGCCTTTCGGTTGATGAGTCGTGCGTAATGTGCCGCATCCGAGCTGCCCAGCACGGGGTCTTCCCTACCCCACTCGTTGAGGAGGTCGTTGACGCCAAGCAGAATGACGACGGCCGTATCGCGCCCCACATGCTCGTCCGCACACGAGGCGCCTGTGTTTGCGAACCAGTTATAGCCACCGCCATAGCGGCCAATCCACCAGTTGCCCGCATTGTCCTCGCGTACCACGGCGACCGCATCCCAAACCCGCTCGCCGTAGAGCGTCGCGTATGTCTCGAGCGATCGCGAGTCCCCAATGATGACCATGCGTGCACGCTGGTTCTTCTTGAAGGGGCTGGTGGTCTTGCCGGGTGCCGCGCCACCCTTCGAGACGAGCTTGATCTGGATGGCCTCCATGCGCAACGAACAGCCCTCGGTTCCTGCCTTCTTGCCGTTCTTCGTCCAACCAAGCCAACCATAGCGTTGCGTGTGCACGCGATACCACACGTCGTACTTTTTAGCAATTGTGCCAGTGAGCTTTATCTGTACGGCTTCCACACGCTTTGATTGCCCAGAGGTGCCCGCACGCCGGCCATTCGCCGCCCACGAAGTCTCCCATCCGGTGCCTTGGACGTGAGTACGGTACGTTATGCCACCTGAGGTATGGGGGATTCCTCCCACGCGAATCCAGAGGGCCTCGAGCCTCTTGGACTCACCTGTCGTCCCGGCAATTGCGCCGCCTTTGACCTCTGCCCTGTCCCCGTAGGTCTGGCAATGGACGCCATAGCGTAGCGTTGGCTTACCAGCACGTTTGGTGCTGTTCTTCGCCGTGTCGCTCGGGGAGGTCGCCTGTGCCTCAAGGCCCGTGCTCTCGTCGGACGCAGTATCCTCTAGAGGCGCTGGCTCAACGGCCTCCGTAGATTCCACGGCACCGCCCACTCCCTCCAAGAGGGGTGTCTCCGATAGGGTTGCCGCTGAAAGGTCCTCTTCCTCAACCGCCTCAACGGCAGCTTGCTCCTCCAAGGTCTCGGCCTCATCCACGTCACCTGAACCGAGAGCATTGACCTCCTCTGCGGTCAAGGGAATCTCGGGCGTATCCAGCTCCACAAGCTGTTCTTCCTCGGCGGTCTCTCTTTCGACTCCACCTTCTGGCACACCCTCGAACGCCTGCAATGGCGCGGCGCCCATTCCCATGAGCACCGAGAACACGACTGCCAGTGCGATTCGCAATTGCCTCATTGTGGGTCCCAATCGTCACTTCCTACATCTCGTCGTGTGCGGCATCGATGGTCGCCGTCAGTGTATGCAGCGCCCCATGGTTTGCGGGAACACTCGACATGATGGCCATCACATATGCACCATTATTTGCGTACACGATGCCGCCATCGTCAGTCACGTCAAATTCTGGCCCACCGCCGTTTAGTCCGGCAACAATGCGTCCACCATCCGCGATCCATCCGCCCTTCGAACGGGTCCGATACTTGCCACCCAAGGTGTCGTGAATGGTCGAGATGTTCGGTCGTTCGCACCACGTCCCCAGCTTTTCCACCGTCTCGCTCCGTGCATACCACAGATAGTTGTGCGCCCACATGAGCGCCAAGTCACGTGCGGTGTAATAAGCCCAAGGGAGGCTCTCGGCGATGGATGGGCGCGCGCCCGATTCCTCGCACCACGTGCGCATGGGATCCTTGCCGTACCCGTAGAACACCTGTTTATAGTGATAATCATAAGAATAGAAGAGCGTCTGCTGGATGTCGTACTGATACGAATTGAGTGCTTCAGGATGCTGGCTTACCACGCTGGCGATGTAGGGCGCCTTGATGGAGCTCGCCCCATAAAACAGTCCGTCGCAGTTGTAAGCAACGCCTTCGCATGACGTGAGATCCATCATGATGAAGCCGATGTCATATCCCTTCCCACGAATCTCGTCGATGGCATTGTAGATGTTGTCACTCACCGCGTCGCTCGGCTTGTAGCCACCGAAACCAGCCACCGAGCGGCTTGCCTCCGCCTGCTCGAGCACCGTTCGAACGGACAGCAGACGATACCGCCCTTTGGTCGGCCCCGGCGCCGCGCCGCCCTTGGGCACGATCTTCACCTGGATGGCCTCGACGGGCTTGGAGTCGCCCCCGGTGCCGGCCGACTTGCCGTTCCTCGCCCAGCCGAGCCAGCCGAGGTCGCCCACGCGGACGCGGTACCACACG
>JAFWIE010000117.1 GCA_017533825.1 Atopobiaceae bacterium
CCGCTTTTCTTCTTTCCGGACATGCCGTCCTCCGATCTCCCGGGGCCGGCCGATCCGGCCCTCAGGGTATCGGGTTCCCACATTCATCCGCACATGTACGGATGAATGTGGGAGGTGTTCGGATAAAGTTGATAATCAAGGCATAACGTTTAAGGGGCTTAAGGACTGAGGGTTGACCCTCAAAATAGGACCATTGTCCTTTAGACTGTTCACAGACGTCTCCGTAGTCTTGCTAGGATTAAGAGTCTCTCCCCGGGCGAGCGGTAGGTGTTCCTGCTCGGACGGGGAGCGGCCGCGGGAGGGCTTGGCTGCGGACGTGTGACCTTATCTACCTGCACAAACACTCCACACATAACAAAGGAGTGGCCAGCAATGGCCACCCCTGCCGCATCGGGTGTGGACGCGCTACTTGCCCTACCCCTCCCAGCTGTATGCCCTGACGAGGTGGCGGACATGTCTGAGGCGCTCTGGGAAGAGGTCGATGGCGATGACGTCGGCTCGGGCGATATGGCAGGCGTCGTGCTCAGCGGCGTAGGTGAGGACGAGGCGGCGGAGCTCTGAAAGCCCGTTCTCGCCGAGATCGAGCGGGGACATCGACCTTACCGACGGGTCCCCTGGCGCCCCCGCCAGGACGACGGCGAGGACTGCCTCGCCATGGTCGAGGAAAAAGACGTCCGCGTCGGTCGTACCGTCGGAGAACGCCTCCTCGGTGACCTTGAAGCCGCGCCGGGCGAGATAGCTACGCACGGCGCGGACGGCCTCATCCCCAGCTCGTCGGGCGCCATCTCGGCTGGGATGGTATTGGTCTCGGGCTTGGCGATGGCGTTGCTGGTCATGGCGACCTCCTCAGTATCGTGGGGCCACGTTGCCCCTTCGAAGGCGCAGGGGCAAGGGAGGGAGGGACGCGCCTGCGCCTTGGGCGGGCGTGGCGCCGCAGGCGCGGGGCTGTCTCTCGTCGGGGAGCGGGAAGAGGTGCTTGCTCCCATGCCAGGATGTGCCGAAGGAGGGGCATGAGAGGCTCCCGTCCCCACAAGCGTTAGGGGTGCCTGCGCGTGCGGGACGGGCGGCGGAGGGGCTTGGCCTCCGCCGTGGCGAGGCCCCGGCTGTGTGCCTCGTGGTGCCTGACCTGCACAAACTCTGCACAAAAAGGAGACGCTCCCCATGGTGGGGAGCGCTCCCGGTGTGTCGTATGTGCGCGCATGGCTACGACTGCCACGCCCCGCGGACGTGGTGGACGCGCACGCGCCCGGCGTCGAGGTTGGGGCACACGCTCATCACGTCGAAGCGCAGGCGCTCTGGCAGGGGGCCGTCGGACAGTAGCGCGCGCCCGATGCAGAGCGACGCCCCGCGCATGACGACCTCGTCGTCGATGAGCGACTGCAGGTCGTCGAGCGTCATCTCGAAGCCCTCCACGGGTACGGCCAGCACGGCGACGGTGACGGGCAGGTCGCCCTCCATGCAGGCGATGACGTCCTCGAAGGGCGTCTCCTCGAACTGGGTGAAGCCGACGTGCGAGAGCGTCTCGCGGGCGAGCTCCGCGCAGTCGCGGGCGTAGTCCCCCGTGACGGGCGTCGTTGCCTCCCAGCGCTCGCAGACGGCGGCGGTCGGGACGATGGTTGCGGTCTGGCTCATGGTGTGCCCCCTTCGGGCTCGTGAGGGTCGGCTCCTCCTTCCCTCGGACGGGGGCGACAAGGCAAGCGCCATCCCCGGAGCGCGCCCGTTTGCGGGCGAGGCGCGGCGCGCGCAGGGGATGGCGCGTCAGGAGACGGGAGGCGGCGCCAGGGGTGCCTGCCGCCTCCAAGGAGCCTGTGCCATGCTGCCCCGGTCCGAGGGCCAGGCGTTGTCCTCATGGCTTGTGAAATCGGGTTTTCGACGGCGCGGCGAGGATAGGGGATCCTCCGACAATCCCCGGCGCAGCCGGGATGTCGGAAACCCAGGTGACCCGGCCCGCTTGCGGGCCGCGTCCGCTGGGCCGCCTGTCAGCACGTCCCTCCCCGCAATGCCTAAAATCGAATGCGTCATCAATCGACCGTTTGGGGGCAGCTGTGGAATGGGTTCATCAACGTCATGTCGACGAGACCGTGGATTGGTTCGTGAGGACGGCACTGCCGGACGCGAAGCCCGGCTGGGAGGACCTGCCCTGGATGGTCGACGAGATGGGCCGCACCGACGACCGCGGGTGCTGGTGGACCATCGCGGTGGACGTCCCGACGTCTGTCCAGGGCATGCCCTGTTGGCTGTCGTTCCGAGTCGTTGAGCCCGGCGGCGAGATCCGCGAGAGCTTCGTCGAGCATGTGCATGCGATTAGGTCGGGCCGCGATGAGCACGAGTTCGAGACGTACGTCTGGGATGACCGCGAGGGTATGTGGGTGATGGCACCTGACGACGATGATGAGGACGACTGATAGTATCTGAATCCGGCGAAGGTGTTGGCTGCAGCAACGGAGCGCTAGTCAGCGGTGATTGACCCGACCTCCTCCTGCCTGATGCCGTTTGCCGCGCGCATGGTGACCAGCCGCCTGCCGAGCAGGCGGCTCACCTCCTGATTCCTCCGCCTGCGATCACCGTCGGTCCCCATGGGGGCGATGGCACACGAATCCCGTCGAGCTCCGAAGTGGAACTATGGCAGGGGCGGGAGCTTGCGCAGGCAGAGGCTAGTCAGGGCGATGGCGCCCTATGAGTCGACGTCGTCCTCGTCCTCGGAGGCCCTTGCCTCCTCGACCCAGGCCGCGACCTCGTCGACGAACGAGCGCCCCTCCTCGACCCACGAGCACCCGACTCCGTCGTAGAGTGCGTCGAGCATCTCGCCGACCGTCATCACGTTCTCCATGCGGATCTCCTTCCGTTGCGTGCGTCCCACAGGATAGTGACACACCGCCTCGGTGGGGTTTGCGCAACGCAGCGGCGATTGGCAGTGTCCGACATCTCGCTGAGTCGTCATGCGCCTGCCATTTCTGGGGATGGGTGGGCGGGCCTATCCAAGCACGCGCCTCGCGCGGGCAAACCCGTCCGCCGCCGCGCCCATGGCGAGCCCCCCACGAGCCATGCGGCGGCGGTGCGCGCAGGGGCATGGCCTGCGCGCCGCCCTCGTGGCTCCGTCTCCATGAAACCTGCACTTGGGGAGGGGTGTTTGCCCCTCCCTTTCGTGCTGTGTCGGTAGTCTCGCGCTACGCACCCAGCGCGCGCATCCTCCCTCCCGTCGGCATGCGGTAGCCCACGGCCTCGCACCAGTCGGAGAGGAAGCGGCGCTGCGCTGCGGTCACCTGCCTGTTGTGGCTCTGGAACGCCTGACGGACGGTGCCGCCCCTCACCTCGACGGTAACGAGCGGCGTGTCGGGGTCGCTCGTCTTCCGCATCAGCCAGAGGTCGGTCTGGCCGCTGGCGTACTTGTCGATGAACCCGGCCACGCAGTTGTGCTGCGCGTTGGCCTCGTCGAGAATCTCGCGCACGGTGGCTGCGGGGCGGATGAGGTAGCCGTCCGACTCGAAGCCGTTGCCGTCAAGCTCTTCGGCACGTCTTGCGACGGCTGCGTCGCTGGCCTCGTGGCGGCGCATCTCACGCTCGCGCTCCAAGTCCGCGAGAAGCGCTGCGGGGTCTACGGGGTACCTGTCCTCCACGCCTCCCCTGACCCTCTGCTGCATGTCGAGCGCGTCCGCCCACAGCTGGACGTTGTAGGAGCGGGTGCGGCGGCGCTGGGCGGGGAGGTCGAGCAGGGAGAGGGCGTACTCGCATGCTCGGCGCGGCTCGAAAGCGATGCCGCGCCACTCCATTGAGCGCAGGGCGCACGCGAGCCTCGGCAGGAAGTCGGCGGTGCCTCCCCTCGGGTGCTCAGCCGACTTGTCGAGGTAGCCGCGCAGCAGGTCGCGCGTCACGTCCCGCCCCATGCTCTCCACGAACTGCGAGACGTAGAGCCTGTCTCGGAAGCACTCGGCGGTGGCCTCGTCGCGTCCCTCGCCGTAGAAGCCCGTGAGCCTGAGCGCGGCGCTCAGCGCCTCGCGGCAGTGGCTGTGCCCCATGGTCGGCTCAATCAGCCTCCAGACGAGGCTCACGTGCTCCCACGTGCCGCTGAGGTTCCACTTGGCGTTCGCCCCCATGCGGGATGCCGCCCACGCTTCCACGCGCACCATGTCGCGCTTGCACATCTCGCGGAAGTCGCCGCTGTTGAGGAGCGCCACCACGGCAGCGCGGCCCTTGGCGTCGTAGGCCTGCAGAGGCTGGCGGCTCCATGGCGGCGTGAGGGCATCCCCCGTGGCGCCCTTGCAGAAGGTTCCGAGCCTCGCGGTGGTGAGCTGGTGGCGGCTCCCCGTGCGCTCGTCGGTCACGTAGTACTGGCCTTGCGTCACGAGCAGCACGAGCATCTGGGAGCGGCTCCCGCACCTGCGGCGGAACGCGCAGTCGGCGCCGTCCATGAGCACGCGCTCGAACTCTGGCGCGGGCTGCTCTCGCTTGGCCTTGGGCGTCTCGCGCTCGATGTCCCCGTGGACTATCAGGCTGCGCACGTCCACCCTCTCTTCGATGCCGAGGTTAAGAGTGAGTTGGGTCTGCATGTCGTGTCTCCCGTCTGGTCAGGCGGAGGAATCCCCTTCGGTCCCCCTGGGGGCGGGCCATGCAAGGCGGAGGGACACGGGTGGGCTGGGCAGTCCCTCCGCCGTCACCGGGAGCGGGATGTGGGAGGGGCCCGCGACGGTGTGCGAGGCTTGCCCGCAGGGGGTCCGAAGGGGATCGAGGCGTCCTTGGGCGGGGCGACGGGGTGCCGGGCCGCGCCCGGCGGGGCGTCGTGGTTTCTGGCTCTAGGGCAGCCTGCCCTTCTCCATCAGCTCGTTGACGATCGTCGACTTATGCACCCTGATGCACCTGCCGATGTAGACGTGGGGCAGCTGCTTGCAGATGTCGAACGACTTGGTCCGTCCGATGCCGAAGACCTCCTGGAGGTCCCTCGGCGACAGCCACTCCGGTCTGTCGGACAGCGGCGAGTGGTCCCTGAGGGAGCTCGCTCCGGACGGTCCTTCCATCGCCTCTCCTCTCTCGTCTCTGCCATACAAAGGAGAGCCGCGTCATGTCGCTCTCGTACGACATGACGCGGCTCCGGGCCTCGTGTCTATGGCGTGGGCCGCCCTACGGCAGCCTGCCCTTCTCCAGGATCTCCTTGGCCACCGTCTGCCTGTTGACGCGGATGTTGCGCCCGACGTAGATGTGCGGCAGGGCGGCGCAGATCTCGTAGGACTTGCTCTTTCCCACCCCGAACACCTCCGCGATGTCCCTCGGCGACAGCCACTCC
>JAFWIE010000041.1 GCA_017533825.1 Atopobiaceae bacterium
TGCGCTACATGGCATCCGAATAGGGGAGCTGGCGCACGCCGGCTGAGAGGGTATCCATTGCGGTGCCGACCCTTACACCTGGCCTTAGGTAATGCAGAATACCCAAGAAGGTAATGCGGCCGCAGGTAGAGCGGCTTTTTTATTCGGAATCCAACGCAGTCCCGAGAGGCTGTCCCAGATAGTCACCGAGGCAACCTGTTCCTCCTGGCACATGCATGCCCAATCGGCGAGTGGCGAGCTGAGGTGTGCCACCTCCGAGGAGTGGCGCGCGGCAGAAGGGGCGTCGCCGCAGTGGCCGTGCGAGGGGAGCCACGAAATCCCTCATCGGAGTGGCGGCAGGTGCTCGCGGCGCTGCGCGGCCTCGGTTGTAAGGCGCGAATCGCAGGCAGGCGAGGGCCGCTCGAAGTCGTCTCAATAGACGGCTCCCTCGTGTGGTGCGGGGATGTCGCCCCTCTTCCGTATCCGCGAGGGGGCGCCTGCGCGCTGCGCTTGGTGAGCCGCGGGGTGGCCGCAGGGCTTGTGAAGGAACTTAAGGCCAGAGGGACTGGACGGCTCTCCATGATGGGCCTCTGCTCCGCAACCGGTCCTGTGGAGGTGGGCCGATGGCGACATCAGATCCGTCTTCGCAAGCTTGCGGGCTGGCCCTGATTACCCTACAATTGATTTGATTTGAAGTTATTGTAGGGTAAGGAGCGTGGAGCGTGTCGATTCTCGAAGAGGTGCTCGTCGAGGAGTACGAGCGGTCGGAGAGGGTGTCACGCGCCCTCACGGCCGAGCTCGCCGGCCTCCCGCGTGGCAGCGTGCGCGAGCGCACGATCAACGGGCGGCCCTATTACTACCTCCAGTACCGGGAGGGGAGCCACGTGAGAAGCGACTATGTCCCACGCGAGGACGTCGAGGCGCTGCGCGAGAGGCTCGCCCGACGCAAGGAGGTCGTTGCCGCACTAAAGGAGCAAGAGCGGTCGCGCAGGCAGATCGAGAAGGCGCTGGGAAGGGGGTTCGCGGATGAACGCGCAGGAGCGTGAGCTGGTAAGGTTCCTACGCCTTCTGGACGGGCTCGGCTGCCTGCAGCACGTGATGCTCATCGGCTCCTGGGCCGAGCTCCTCTACGAGAGGGCGGGCCTGCTCGAGGGGTTCGAGCCGAGCATAAAGACGATGGACGTCGACTTCCTCGTGCGCAACATGCGAAGGCCGGTTCCCGAGGTGCAGGTGGCGGCGGAGGCGAGGGGCCATGGCTACCTCGTCGAGAGCGACCGAATCACGGACGTGACCAAGCTGTACTCGACCGAGGGCCTCGAGATCGAGTTCCTCATCGGGAAGGTTGGGGCGGGCTTAGAGACGTCGCTCAGGACGAACCTCGGGGTAACCGCGCAGTCGCTCAGGCACATGGAGGTGCTTGCCAGGCACATGGTGACGGTGGTCTACGAGGGGATGGCGGTCAACACCCGGCTCCTGAGGCCTACGTCGTGCACAAGATGGTAGTAAACAGGGAACGCGGGAAGAAGCAGGAGAAGGACGCTCAGGCGATACTCCGGATGTGGCCGTTCCTTGACCTAGGGGTGCTCGGAGAAGTCATCGCCGGGCTCACCAGGAAGCAGTGCTCGAGGGTCACCTCGTTCCTGGAGGCGCACGGGCTGCGCGTATCTTGACTCACGTGGCTTCGGATGATGCGACGATTTGCCGGGGGCGCACGCTCCTTTGTCTTCTCCGTCATTACCCCGTCGGGTATTTTGGCCCAGAATCCACCTAACAGTCCTAGTATGCTTGTGAACCTAGGTATCATGGAGACTGAAACCGTTGAAGCGGGGAGGCATACATGAGGGAGTTCAACAGCACCGGCCTGTGCGTGCCGCGCAAGCACTACATGGTGGACATCTCCGACCGCGTGGCGCAGATGCGCGCCATGGTGGAGCGGGGCGACTACTTCTGCGTGAACCGCGCCCGTCAGTACGGCAAGACCACGACGCTCGTGGCGCTCGAGGACGCGCTTGCGCACGACTACGCCGTGGTGGGCCTGGACTTTCAGGCGCTCAGCCACGCTGACTTCGCCACGGAGGGCCATTTCGTCGACGCGTTCGCGAGGGAGGTGCTGCGCGAGGCGGATTACGGCATCCTGGAGCTGCCCGACGAGGCCTCCGAGGCCCTTGCGGGGCTGAGGGACGCTGACGCGAACGGCCTCAGGCTCCCCGACCTCTTCTCCGCGCTCGCGCTGTGGAACAGGAGGAGCCCCCGGCCCGTGGTGCTCATAATCGACGAGGTGGACAGCGCCACCAACAACCAGGTGTTCCTCGACTTTTTGGCCCAGCTTCGCCTGGGCTATCTCGAGCATGAGAGAAGGCCCTCCGTCCCCGCCTTCCAGTCAGTGATCCTCGCCGGCGTCACCGACGTCAAGCACCTCAAGGCGAGGATCCGCCCGGACGGGGAGTCCAAGGTCAACAGCCCGTGGAACATCGCGGCCGACTTCGACGTGGACATGAGTTTCTCGGTCGCCGACGTGGCGGGCATGCTCGCACAGTACGAGGCCGACCACCACACCGGCATGGACGCGGCGGCGGTGGCGGAAGAGCTCGTGGCCTGGACGGCCGGCTACCCGTTCCTCGTGAGCCGGCTCTGCCAGCTCGTGGACAAACACGGGCTGGCCTGGGACCGCGCGGGCGTGGACGCCGCGGTTCGGCTCCTGCTCGTCGAGCGCAACACGCTCTTCGACTCCCTCATGGGCAAGCTCGAGGACTACCCGGAGCTCAAGAAGAGCCTGCGCGGCCTGCTCATGGAGGGCCGCGAGGTTGCCTACAACCCCGATCAGGAGGAAATCTCCCAGCTTTCGATGTACGGGTTCGTGAAGAACTGCGGCGGGCGCCTCGCGGTTGCCAACCGCGTGTTCGAGACGAGGCTGTATAACCTGTTCCTCTCAGACGAGGAGCTGCGCGGCGGCCGCGCGAGCGAGGTGGGCGATGCCGCGAGCCTCGACCGCAGCCTCTTCACGGAGGGCGGCCGGCTCAACATGCGCGCCGTGCTGGAGGGGTTCCGCCGCACCTACACCGAGGTGTACGGGCCGCTGGAGGAGGGCGGGCGCTTTGCCGAGAAGGACGGCCGGGAGCTCTTCCTCATGTACCTCAAGCCCATCATCAACGGCACGGGCAACTACTACGTGGAGGCCCAGACCCGCGACCAGACCCGCACGGACGTGGTGGTGGACTACCTCGGCGAGCGCTTCGTGGTGGAGCTCAAGGTGTGGCGCGGACCTCGCTACAACAAGCAAGGCGAGCGGCAGGTGGCGGGCTACCTGGAGCGCTTTGGGCTCGACGTGGGCTACATGCTCAGCTTCAACTTCAACAAGCGCAAGGAGCCGGGCATGCGTCGCGTCGCCCTGGGCAACAAAGTACTATGGGAGGAGACGGTCTGATCCTGGCAAAAGGGGTCATGCCCCTTTTGCCACTTTGGTGTGCCGGGCATGGCACACGCCTAACGGGTGAAAGTCCCGAGCGCACCCGGCAGCGGGAAGCGCATAGCCAAAGGCAAGGGTGTCCGTCGCGAGGCGGAATCCGAAGGAAGCCGGAGGCGAAACCTCGGCCCGAGGGACACGAACCGCATCAGGCGGGCGCGGAGGGTGAGGCCGCCAAACAGGCCGAAGCCCCATAGCTGCACGGAATCCGCGGGCGTAAATGCGGCGGGCACGCGAGGCGAAAGGCGTGGGCCTTACCCCGGGAGGCCTCACGGGCGGGAAAAGGAGGCAAAGGCTGCGGCTTCGCCCACGGAGTGGGCCGCATCGACCGGGCGACCGGCATGCGAGCGACTGCACGCCCGCAGCAACAGCGAACCGTGAGGAGTCAGCAGAGGCCATAGTAGCGGCGACGCCGGCCGCGAAGGGCCGAACCCAGACGGAGGGAGTCACTGAGGGAGACCATGCGCACGGAAGAAGGCAGACAACTCCGCCTCGACCTGTTCGGGGAAGGGGGCCAGCCGGGATGGGTAGGGCCGGAAGCCCGAGAGGTACCGGAGGCGCCGACGCGCGCGCGGAGCACCGAAGCCGACGAACTCGAAGCAACCACAGGCAACACCGGGGACCTGCTCGAACGCATCTGCTCGTGGGAGAACATGAGCGAGGCGTGCGCACGCGTGGTGCGCAACGGCGGCGCGGGCGGCGTGGACGGCATGAGCGTGGCGGAGCTTCCCGCGTGGCTCGAAGCCAACCACGGGGCGCTGGCGGGCAGGATTCTCAGGGGGAGGTACCGGCCCGAGCCCGTGAGGCGGGTCGAGATACCCAAGGGGGAGAGAGGCAAGGTCAGGATGCTGGGCATACCCACGGCCGTGGACCGCATGGTCCAGCAGGCGGTGGCGCAGCAGATGACGCCGATATTCGAGCCGAGGTTCCACCGTGACTCCTACGGCTTCCGGCCCGGCAGGTCGGCGCACGACGCGCTGCTCGCGGTCAAGCGCCACGCCGACGCGGGGAACGCGTGGGTGGCGTCGATGGACCTCGAGCGCTTCTTCGACACGGTCAACCAGTCCAAGCTGGTGCAGCTGCTGTCGGACGCGCTGGTCGACAGGCGGGTGGTGTCGCTCGTGCACCGCTTCCTGATGGCGGGCGTGGTCGTGGACGGCATCGCCGAACCGACGCCGGAGGGTACCCCGCAGGGAGGGCCGCTCTCGCCGCTGCTCGCCAACGTCCTGCTCAACGAGCTGGACTGGGAGCTGGAGGGGCGCGGGCACGCCTTCGTGCGCTACGCGGACGACTTCATCATCCTCAAGCGCAGCCGCAAGGCGGCGGAGAGGGCGATGGAGTCCGTGACGAAGCTAGTGGAGGGAAGGCTGTTCCTGCGGGTCAACCGCGAGAAGTCGTTCGTCGCGCACATATCAAGAGGCGTCAGGTACCTCGGATACGCCTTCTACGGGAGCGGCGGGGAGCTGCGCTTTCGCGTGCACCCCAAGTCGCTCGCATCACTGAAGGGCAAGGTCCGGGAGATACTGTCGCGCTCCAACGGCCGGTCGCTCGACTGGCGCAGGCACCGCCTGCGCTGCCTCGCGAACGGCTGGGTCGGCTACTTCCGGCTCGCCGACATGCGGGGCGTCCTGCGCGACCTCGACTCGTGGGTCCGACGCAAGATACGCTGCGTGTACTGGAAGTGCTGGAAGCGGAATCGGACCAAGTTCCGCGCCCTCGTGCGCCTCGGCGTCGGCCGTGGGCAGGCGTGGCAGTGGGCGAACTCGCGGAAGGCCTACTGGCGCGTGGCGGGAAGCGGCATCCTCTGCCGGGCGTTGAACAACTCAAAGCTCGCTGAGCTAGGCTGGACCCTCTTCTATCCCCGCTACCTGCTATTATCGTGTTAAGTCTGGGAACCGCCGTGTACCGAACGGTACGCACGGTGGTGTGGGAGGACGGCGCGTCGACTAACGGCGCGCCTCCTACCCGATTACGAGAATGGCGCGCGTTTCTGGTCGTTGTGTTCGCACACATAACCCACACAACGATAGGGTACTATACCCGCTTGTGTCTGTAAGGGCACTCATGGCTCTCGGTATGCCAAACCGAGAGGTGCGAGATTGGAACCCCGCACGTCATCCATCCAAGAGTGAGGAGCAAACATGGCAGAAGAGAAGTACGTACCGCGTCTCAAGGAGCAGTATTTCGCTACCGTGCGCGACGAGCTTCAGCAGAAGTTCGGGTACAAGAACGTCAACCAGATTCCGAAGATCGAGAAGATCGTCGTGAACATGGGCGTGGGCGAGGCAGCACAGGACTCCAAGGCCATCGACGGCGCCGTCGCCGACCTGCGTGCCATCACGGGTCAGCAGCCCATCGTCACGCGTGCCCGTAAGTCCATCGCCACCTTCAAGTTGCGTCAGGGCATGCCCATCGGCGCAAAGGTCACCCTGCGTGGCGACCGCATGTGGGAGTTCTTCGATCGCCTGATCTCCATCGCCATTCCGCGCATCCGCGACTTCCGTGGTATCTCTCCGAAGAGCTTTGACGGCCGTGGCAACTTCAGCATGGGCGTTACCGAGCAGCTCATCTTCCCCGAGATTGACTACGACAAGATCGATCGTACGCGTGGTATGGACATTACTATCGTCACCACCGCAAACACCAACGAGGAGGGCAAGGCGCTCCTCGAGGCCTTCCACTTCCCGTTCAAGGCCAAGTAAGCAGCATTCATCGCGTGCCGCGGGGCGAGTCTCCTGCGGCACTCATGCGGTAGGGGGCTCGCCCCTGCCGCAACTGCAAGCCGTTAGGTTCCCGGCACGCCGGGGCAAGCGATAAGAGGAGGAGTTTTGGCAAAGACATCGATGATCGTCAAGGCAGCGCGTGAGCCGAAGTTTTCGACGCGCAAGCAGAACCGTTGCCAGCGGTGTGGGCGTCCCCACTCCGTGTACCGCAAGTTTGGTCTCTGCCGTGTCTGCTTCCGCGAACTCGCGAGCAGAGGCGAGCTTCCGGGCGTCCGCAAGGCCAGCTGGTAGGACGAACGGGCTCTCGCGTACAGGCGCCTCCGCTAAGGGCGGAAGCGAACCATTCGCGTAGGTTCATCAGTAACGAAGGAGACAGCAAATGAAGATAACCGACCCGATTTCGGATATGCTCACGCGCATTCGCAATGGTAACTCGGCCAACAAGGCCACCGTTTCCATGCCGTCCAGCAAGGTGCTGGTCGAGGTTGCGCGTGTTATTTGTGAGGAAGGGTACATCGAGGGCTACAGCGTCGAGGAGACCGCCCCCCAGAAGACCCTTCACATCACGCTTAAGTACGGCGAGAAGCGCGCCAAGATCATCCGTGGCATCAAGCGCATCTCCAAGCCCGGTCGCCGCATCTACGCCAAGGCAGAGGAACTGCCGCGCGTGCTCGGTGGCATCGGCATCGCCGTCATTTCCACGTCCAAGGGCATGATGTGCGACCGCGACGCTCGCAAGCTGGGCATCGGCGGCGAGGTCATCAGCTACGTCTGGTAAGTCCCAGCAGGAAAGTTAGGAGGAGACAATGTCTCGTATTGGTAAGCACCCAGTCCAGATTCCTGCCGGGGTAACCGCAACGGTCGAGGGCAATACCGTGCAGGTCAAGGGTCCCAAGGGCGAGCTGGAGCGCACCTTCTCGCCGCTCATCGAGCTCGTGTTTGAGGACGGCGCCATCACCGTCAAGGTTCCGCGCACGCCCGAGACGAAGGACCTCAGCCATGAGGACTTCAAGCACACCAAGTCCTACAAGGCAGCCAACGCCATGCAGGGCCTCACCCGCACCCTCATCGCCAACATGGTCGAAGGTGTCGAGAAGGGCTTCAGCAAGAGCCTCGAGATGACGGGCGTCGGCTACCGTGCAGCCCTCAAGGGCAAGGATCTGGACCTCTCGCTCGGCTACTCTCACCCCATTCTGTATAAGTGCCCAGATGGCATCAGCTTTGAGGTTCCTGACAATACCCACATCGTGGTCAACGGCATCTCTAAGGAGCAGGTCGGGCAGGTCGCGGCAGAGATTCGCGCCAAGCGTCCGCCTGAGCCGTACAAGGGCAAGGGCATCCACTACCAGGGCGAGCACATCCGCCGCAAGCTCGGCAAGGCCGCTAAGTAGTAGAGCGTAGCAGGAAAGTCCACCACCCCGTCAGGTGATGGCATATAAAGGAGAGAACATGAACCAACAGCAGAAGAAGAGGGCAGCCCTGCACAGGCGCGCACGCAGCGTTCGCCCCAAGGTGTATGGTACCGCCGACCGTCCGCGCCTGACGGTGCACCGCACCAACGCGAACATCTATGCCCAGCTTATTGACGACGCAGACGCCAAGACGATCTGCAGCGCATCTACGCTGAGCCCTGAGTTCCGCGCAACGGGGAAGGTGGGCTCCAACAAGGAGGCTGCCGAGTTCGTTGGCAAGCTCATCGGCGAGCGCGCTCTGGAGAAGGGCGTCACGGCGGTTCGTTTCGACCGTAGCGGCTTCCTGTACCATGGCCGCATCAAGGCCCTTGCGGACGGTGCCCGTGCAGCGGGCCTGAAGTTCTAGGAGGATCACAATGCCACGTGAACAGCGTAACAACAGGCGCCAGCAGCAGGAATCCGAATTTCAGGAGCGCGTAGTCTACATCCACCGTGTGTCCAAGGTCGTCAAGGGCGGACGTCGCATGTCGCTCGTCGCGCTTGTCGTCGTGGGCGACGGCAAGGGTACCGTGGGCATCGGCATGGGCAAGTCCACCGAAGTGCCTCTGGCCATCCAGAAGGGCGTCGATGACGCCAAGAAGAACCTCTTCCACGTACCCGTGACCGAAGCCGGCACGATTCCTCACGAGGTCGAGGGCCACTTCGGCGCCGGGCGCGTCCTCATCAAGCCGGCTATCGAAGGTACCGGCGTCATCGCAGGCGGCCCCGTGCGTCCCCTGTTCGAGCTTGCGGGTATTACCAACGTGCTTTCCAAGTCCCTTGGCACGAGTAACGCCCTCAACAGCATCAAGGCGGCCGCTGATGGCCTCCAGCAGCTTTCCAGCCCCGAGGAGGCGGCTGCACGGCGCGGAATGACCGTTGCCGAGATGTTCGTAGGGAAGGAGAACTAGCGATGGCAGACAAGCTCAGGATCAAGCTCGTTCGCAGCTGCGGGCCTGCCGTGAAGAAGGACCAGACGGCGACCTGCCGTGCTCTCGGCCTTCGCAAGATCAACAGCGTGGTCGAGCAGCCGGACAATCCAAGCATTCGCGGAATGATCTTCAAGGTCAAGCACCTTGTGGAAGTGGAAGAGATATAGGAGTCACCCATCATGCAGCTTAATGATCTTCGCCCCGCGGAGGGCTCCACAAAGGCGCGCAAGCGCATCGGCCGAGGCAGCTCCTCCGGTCATGGCACGACCGCTGGTCGTGGTACCAAGGGCCAGCTTTCTCGTTCTGGTGGCGGCAAGGGCGCCGGCTTCGAGGGTGGCCAGCAGCCGCTCGCAATGCGTCTGCCCAAGCTCCCCGGATTCATCCATCATGGTCGCGTCGAGTACGCGCCTGTCAACGTCGCTCGCCTGGAGGCCCTCTTCAACAACGGTGACGTCGTCGATGCCGAGGCCCTCAAGGCCAAGGGCGTTATCAAGCACGACTACATTCCCGTCAAGGTCCTTGGTGACGGTGAGCTCACCAAGAGCCTCACGGTGCGCGTCGACAAGGTCTCTGCGTCCGCCCAGTCCAAGATTGAGGCTGCCGGGGGGAAGGTCGAGGCAGCGTGCTAAAGGGAATAGCCAACGCATTTAAGGTCAAGGAGTTGCGCGAGAAGATTCTCATCAGCGTGGGAATTCTCGCCATCTACCGCTTCGGTGCGTACCTGCCCGTGCCGGGCATCCCCTTCCGGGGGATGCTCTCGGCTTACCAGTCGGCAGATACCACCAGCGGAGCCCTTGCGGTGCTCAACCTGTTCTCGGGCGGAGCTCTATCGCGCGTTTCGGTATTCGCCTTGGGAATCATGCCTTACATTACGGCCCAGATCATCTTCCAGATGATGCAGGCTGTCATCCCGAGCCTTCAGGCGCTTGCGCAGGAAGGTGAGTCGGGACAACGCAAGATCACGCAGTACACGCGTTACCTCACGGTCGTCCTCGCACTTATCAACGCTATCGGCTATCTGTTCCTCTTTAAGAGCAGTGCGTATGGCCTCGATTTCTCTGGGCTTCCGTTCCCGGGTTGGATTGAGGACATCATCATCGTTGGTTCGCTGCTGACGGGTGCCATCATTATCATGTGGCTCGGCGAGGTCATGACACAGCGCGGCATCGGCAACGGCATGTCGCTCATCATCTTCGTCAACATCATGAGTGGTTTGCCCGTTGCGCTCATTCAGTCGGTGCAGGGCAACGAGCACGGTGCGCTCATCACGGCCATTACCGTGGCGATCATCTTGATCATCATCCCGGTCATCGTCTACATCGAGCGTGGCCAGCGCCGCATCCCCATCCAATATGCAAAGCGCGTTGTGGGTCGTCGCATCATGGGTGCACAGGCAACGTACCTGCCCATCAAGGTCAATACGGCCGGCGTCGTGCCCATCATCTTTGCTAGCTCCATTCTGTACTTCCCGGCACAGATTGCGGTCTTCTTCCCCAATGTGCAGTGGATGCAGGACTTTGCGAACACTATTGCCTCGGGTTGGGTTAACTGGGTGCTCTCCGTGTTCCTCATCGTCTTCTTCGCGTACTTCTACACCTCCATGGTGTTCAATCCCGAGGAGACGGCTGACCAGCTTCGCAAGTCGGGTGGCTTCATTCCGGGCGTGCGTCCTGGCAAGGCAACCGCTGAGTACATCCAGAATGTCCTCAACCATATCACGCTGCCGGGTGCGGTCTTTATGGCGGCCATCGCCGTCGTGCCCTCGATCGTCTTCTCGTTCACGGGCAACGCACTGGTGCAGTCGTTTGGCGGCACGTCCATCCTCATCATGGTTGGCGTCGCTATGGACACCATCGCTGCGCTCGAGTCGCAGCTGAAGATGCACAACTACGAGGGCTTCTTCAAGTAAGTTGTTCTACCGAGTTGCGTAGGAACGCCCGCCCCCATCGTCATCGGGGTGGGCGTTTTTTCGTTTCACTCATGTGTGTCGTCCGGTCCCGCCGTCAGGGGTCATACGCACCGGGGGAGGCGCCGAGCGGCTCATCGAGCAGGTAAGGCACTTTTGCTCAGTTCGGATGCCGTGCAACGAAGCGAAGCCGAATGCTTCCTCGGGTCATTTGTGATACGATAAAGGCGCGGGTAAACCGCAAAAGCAGTGGACCCTACTGTGAGTGGGAATGATAAAAGCAGTGGACCCTACTGTGAGTGGGAATGATTCGGACGGGCGGGCCGCTTGCGGCCCGTCTCGCTTATTCAAGGAGATTGCTTTGGAGCGTCTGCGTCTGTACCACATCGACATGAAGTATGTCCGGAACAGTACTTGTTCCGCTACATCCAGTCGGCGCCATACGACGTGGTCGTTGTGCACAGCTCGTTCATGCAGATGCTGGATGATGCGGGAGTCCTGGGAATTGTGCCGCTCGTGGTGGCGGGGGTGCTTGGAGTATGGGCGCTCGTTATCCGCTGCAAAAAACAGGACGAGTGGGCTTTGGCGGAGCTTGCTGCGACCGGACTGCTCCTGTTCCACTCTGTGATTGAGTTCGACCTGCAGTTTGGCGCGCTCGCGTTTCTCCTCGCGCTTCTGCTGTGTGGGCCGGATGGGGCGACCATTGATAAGACCGGCCTGGAGTTGCCCGGGAGCCGTGCGACAGACAAGAATCCCGCCCCGCTCGCGAAGGGACTCATCACCGGCATCGTGGCGACGCTGTGCGTCCCCCTCTGCGTTATGGGCTTGGCGTGCGCGACTACCTCGGTCGTGCTACAGCGGGCAAATGCGTCCGGCGCGTACAAGACGACCATCGACCGATTCTGGTCGAATCCGTGGGCAGTCATAGACCCCAACGCGCAGGGCGCCTACCTCTTGGCGTGCTACCTTGCCAAGGCCGCGCAGCCCATGGCTGCCAAGGTCGTTGCCCGCACCGCGAGCTTCAAGACCCTCAAGTCCAAGTCCGTCACCGTGACCGTGCCCCTCTCCGTCACCAAGGCGCAGGGCAAGCTGACTCACGCGAAGGTGTCCGGTGACGCATGCCTCACCATCAACAAAACCACCGGCAAGGTCACCGTCAAGAAGGGGACCAAGAAGAAGACCTACACAATCAAGATTAAGGTCACTGCCGTCGGCAACGCCAACTACAAGGCCGGCTCCAAGACCGTCATCTGCAAGGTCACCGTGAAGTAGCGGCACAGACCTCCAGCAGAGTTGCGCATCACAGGGCCGTTCACTCCTGAACTGCACCCCCGAATTTGGACTGAGAAATGAAGGTCCGAGTTCGGGAGGTGCAGTTTGTTTTGAAGAAGCACGGTTTGGAAAAGCGCGAGAAGGCTGTGAGACTGATCGAGCAGGGGTACGGCAAGGCCTCGCTGGC
>JAFWIE010000042.1 GCA_017533825.1 Atopobiaceae bacterium
GCCGGCACCGCCCGCCCGCCGGCACCGCCCGCCCGCCGGCACCGCCTGCCCCCGAGCGTGTTGCCGCCAGTACATATCTGTTCTTTCCGTCTTGCTTACTTCAAGTTGGTTTAAGCAGATGCCAATCAAGTGCTAATATACCTACTTGTTGTCATATATGCATCTATCGGGAGGGGGCGCAACATGACCAAGAGCTTGGTTGATCGAATCGTGACGGCAGCTCTGTGCGTGGCGCTCATCTCCTCCCAAACGCCGACGAGGGCGCTGGCGGAGATTGGCGGAGGGCAAACCAAGAACGAAGGCGCCTCCCTGATCGTGCTCGACGAAGGGAATGAGGATTCCTCCGGTGAATTCATCACCATTGACGATACCTCCGTCGTGGAACTGCCGCTTGGAAATGTCTTTGCTGGTGACGAGCCTGTGGAGGACGTAGCGGCAGGCGAGGGGTCGCTCGGAGAGCATGCGTCCGACGAGCAGGGTGCTGTGAATGAGATTGTCGGAGTCTTGGTCAATGATCAGGACGATGCGGATGATTCCGGACAGCGGAATGCGGCGAGCTCACAAGATGCAACCTCCGAAGGCAATGCGATGCTTCCTGCCGATGCGGCGAATCCCCCCGTGACGCGCACGGCGCCCAATGACGATTGGGGTCCGGAGGTGCAGGCCCCACTCTCCAAGCGTGAGCAGTACGACCTCGGCGCGTACGGCTTCTATCACTGGCTTGCCAACACATACAAGCCCAGCGCCTCGATGTCGTGGATCGCTTCTGATGCGCGTGACGCGATGAAGGTCATCAACCAATCTGTCTACAGCGCTTACACAAAGAAGGGTGCCAAAGGGGATGCGACAAGCCACAAGAACTTCAAGGTCGCCCTCAACATGCTTCCCACCCTCAACCAGCTGCGCAAGCAGGACAACAACTTCAAGGACTTGCTGATGGCACGCGTCAACAGCACGATGATGGCGGTGGCCCAAGTGCATGCAAACGTCTCTTCGGTGACGAAGGGCCATGCCGTGGACGAGACCGTGGACGTGCCCTTGGCCTTGCTTTCGGGAGAGAACCTTGCCTGGGTGAATGACGGCACCGATGGTGGGCCATTCGACATCTGGTATCACAAGGAGAAGATGCGCTACGAAGCGTATCGTGACCACATTCTCGAGAAGACCAAGATTGACATCAATGATGGTGTACAGCTTCATGACTACTGCAGTCTTCCAGAAGACATTCGTTACGACGATTCGTTTGGCGAGCTAGGGGACTATGCCAATATCGTCATGAGGGGTTCCGTCGATTGGGACAATTCCAGTGGGGAATGGCGTATTGGCATGCGACCGTACGAGCAAGTGCTCGGAGGAATCGCATGCAACAAGGCGGCGTGTGCCACGTGGTCGCTCGAGTTGAATGGACTCGAGAAGGATGACGTTCGCTCGCGCGGGTCATGCACCATCGATGAGTACGCGAAGCTGTACGAGGAGTACCTCACGTGGGTCAGGGCAGATGTCTCGGATGCTGAGGTCGTGGGCATTAGCGAGCAGACGTACACGGGCATGCCCCTCAAACCCAAGCTCGTGGTCAAGCAAGACGGTAGGACGTTGAAGGCAGGGACCGACTATTCGGTCACTTACAAGAACAACGTCAAGGTCGGTACGGCAACGGCTACCATCAAGGGTAAGGGTGCGTATCGGGGCAGTAAGAGCGTGACGTTCCAGATCGTTGGGTAACCCGATGACGAACGCATACGGCAAACGAGGAAAGCGGGCGACCCGAAGATCGCCCGCTGAAACCTCAAACCTCTGCCGCCTCGTGCGGCCCCTCTTGTGAGCCCATTGGCCCACCTCCACAAACGGGATAACACGGTAACACACCTGCTAGGCATCCTTTTGATGCTCTGGCTCCTGCGCGGTGGCGTCGGTTCTTCCGAATGTCGACTTCTAACTGACGTTGCGATGCTTGTATCGCCTACGAAGACCTCATCTAAGCGATGGTCTCAAACCGAAGACGGGACTCGCGATGCCAGCCGCGGGACACCCCGTGTATCGATTCGCTGTTCACTGGCACCACCTCCTTGGTCATCCGCCTCTCCTGTGCGGTTCCTCTTGATGGCTTCACTATAGCGTTCCCTTACCCAAATGACCATGAAAGTGTGGTCAACTGGGATGAACGGTTGGCATCGACCCGTGAACGGCGAGGCGAACGATCCGCCACGTCCGCGCATCGCCATCAACTGCCCCTTGCCACAAGCCTGTTGATTAGCCAAATGTACGCGCGGGTATGTACTCTAGGTATCAGTGACCTCGACAGTAGTGGCGAGGCGGCAAACAACGTGTCGAGTCGCACGTGGCAAGATGGGAGGCTTCATGACGGAACTGGCATCGACGCAAGACATCTACGGCGATCACCGCCCGGCGATGGAGGCCGTTCTCGATCGTCTCGTCAGCAGGGTTGTGAGCCTGCGTGCGTCCATGAAGCAGGAGATGGGACTTGACCCCATCGAGCACATCCTCTCCCGATTCAAGTCTGATGCCAGCATGCGCGACAAGCTCGACCGCAAGGGCTTGCCCCAAACTACCGAAGCCGCGATCACCCAGGTGTACGATGCTTTGGGTGTACGCATCGTATGTGGCTTTCTCAACGATGTGTACGTCATTCGCGATCACCTGATTGCCGATCCCGAGTTCGAAGTCGTTGAGGAGAAGGACTACATCCGTCACGCCAAGCCTAACGGTTACCGTAGCTTCCACATGATCATGCGCTCTTCCAGGGGATACTATGCCGAGGTCCAGCTGCGCACCATCTCCATGGACACTTGGGCGGCACTTGAGCATCATCTACAATACAAGGGGCCACACACGGGCAATCAGCGCCTCATCGTTCAGGAGCTGAAGCGCTGCGCCGACGAGCTCGCGTCTACCGACGTCTCCATGCAAACGCTCCGTGATGCCATCATGGGCGAGGGTCCCGCCCTCCGCGCGCATGTGCCCGACGACTACGTCTCACGCGATTAGGGAGGATCATCCTTATGAGCACACATCTGCTTTTGGCCGAAGACACGCGCGACCTCAACCGCGCCCTCGTCACGATCTTGGAGCACGAGGGCTACAAGGTGAGTCCTGTCTACGACGGGGAGGAGGCGCTTCGGCTCATCCTGACGGAGACCTTCGACGGCATCATCTTGGACATCATGATGCCCAAGCGCAACGGTCTTGAGGTGCTGCGCGAGTTGCGTGTCCGGGGCATCGTCACTCCCGTTCTCCTGCTCACAGCGAAGGCCGAGGTGGACGATCGCGTCGTTGGTCTCGATGCCGGGGCGGACGACTATCTTACAAAGCCCTTTGCCATGAAGGAGCTTCTCGCTCGCGTGCGTTCCATGACGCGTCGTCGTGGCGTCTACGGTGCAGAGAATCTCTCCTTTGGTGACGTCTCGCTTGATGCCGAGACCTTCGAGCTCTCTGCTGGTAACGCCGTGCGCCTCTCGGTGAAGGAGTTCGAGCTCATGCAGATGTTGGTGAGGAATTGCGGGCGCGGCCTCACGTATGACTACCTGCTCGGTCATGTGTGGCATGGTGAGGATGAGGCTGACGCCGATACGGTTGAGCTCTATGTATCGTACCTGCGGGGCAAGCTCAAATGGGTGGGGTCATCCGTTACGGTCGTCCGTTCCGAGGCGGGCTTCGAGCTCGTTGCGGGCGATGCCGATGCTGCGGGACCAAGAAGTGATGAGCGGCTGAACGTCCCGACCACCTCGACGGATCAGCGCGCATGAACTCAGCAGCCATCAATGCCCTGCGGCGCAAGTTCATCATCCTCGCGACGCTCTCGTTCTTCTTCGTCATCCTCTTCACCGGAGGTATGACGGCGCTCTCAAACAACTGGTCGCTGCGCATGCAGGCCGGGCATACCTTGGGACTCATCATCGAGAATGGCGGGACCCTACCCGAGCCGGCAAACACGGAGGAGCGCATCGGTGCGAGCGACGACTTTGAGGGATTGACGCCCGAGTACGTGTATGGCGCGCGCTACTTCTCCGTCATCTTCGACGAGGATGGCGATCCCACGTCAGTCGAGCTCAGCCACATGCGATCGGTGGAGGAGGAGCGTGCCGTCGAGTATGCGCGCGAGGCGGTGGCGGCCTACGAGCACAGTGCGACTATCTCGTTGCTCAACCTCGGTATGGTCGACACGTACTTCTACCGAGTCAGCACGCAACGCGATGGGTCAACCATTGTCGCGTTCCTCGACTGCTCATTCCAGATGCTGGTAAACAACGAGGTGGGGTGGAACACGGTGCTCATCTGCGGTATCGGTCTCGTGGGGAGCTTCCTGCTCGTCCTGCTCTTCTCGGGACGTGCCATACGCCCAGAGATCGAGAACGCGCGCAAGCAGAAGCAGTTCATCACCAACGCCAGCCACGAGCTCAAGACCCCTCTTGCAGTGATACGTGCAAACACCGAGGTCATCGAGATGCTTCAGGGCGAGAGCGAGTGGACAAAGTCGACGATGGCTCAAGTGGATCGCATGGACGGCCTCGTCCAGAACCTCGTGATGATTGCGCGGGCGGAGGAGCGTGAGAACCGTTCCGAGATGGGCGAGATTGACGTCTCGCGCGTGGTCTCCGATTCGGTTGACCCCTTCCGCGCCCTTGCGCAGCAGGAGCATTTGGAGCTCGTGTGCGAACCGGGCGACCATGTGACGATGGTTGCTGACGCAAGCGCCATCCAGCAGCTGTGCACGCTTCTGGTTGACAACGCCATCAAGTACTGCGACGAGGGGGGCGCGGTACGCGTCGAAGCCTCTTCACCGCGCAAGGGACGCGTGACGTTGCAGGTTTCAAACACGTTTGCCGATGGGAGGACGGTACAGTTTGCGCGCTACTTCGAGCGGTTCTATCGCGATGATGAGGCACACAGTGACGAGGGCGGCTACGGAATCGGGCTTTCCGTTGCCGAGAGCATCTGCAAACGCTACCGAGGCAGCATCCGGGCGACATGGAAGGCCGGCGACGCGGTCTTTACCTGCCAGCTACGCAGTGCATGATGGTGACGCGATGGTGGCCGATGCTCGGTCCGAAGGCGATTTGGTGGGAGGTGTCATATTCGTCATCCCGAGCGATACTAAGCAAGTGTTAGCCTCTGTTACCATTTTATCTCACATAGTGATTTTGCATATACCAAATGATGAGGTTGTAGCAAGATTAAAATGAAAATGACTCTGTTTGCACGTTGCCTCAGCAGAAGCATTGTTAAGGCAGGTTGCTTATGTACATCGATTGGAGCGAGATGTTCAAGAAGATAGCGGCGGTGCAGCCTCTCGGCGGCACCGAGCTCATCGTCTGGTTCGTCGACGGCGAGGCAAGGCTGTTCGACGCGCAGGAACTCGTAGACGCGCAGGACGAGTTTGCGCCACTCGCTGATGAGGGTTTCTTTCGTTCTGCGTCACTCGCAGCCGAAGGCTATGGCGTGTCGTGGGGAGAAGACCTCGATCTGGGCTGCAAGGACGTTTACGAGCACAGCAAGACGATCGATATCGTTGAGGTGGAAAGTGCGCGCGTCATCTCGGATGTGGTGGACGCACGACACACGAGCGGTATGTCCCAAGCGAAGCTGGCTTCTGCGGCGGGTGTCAAACAGCCCGTGGTGGCACGCCTGGAAACGCGCGTCAACTCTCCACGGCTCGACACGCTGCTTAAGATTCTGACGCCTATGGGCAAGACCATAAAAATCGTGGACCTCATCGACGAACTGGAGGTCTAACGCATGGCCCACGGGGGTGATTCTCGTGGGCAAACAGCCTGCTGTCTACGTTCGATGTTTCGCAAATCACCAGACGCTAGGGGCGCTCCGTGTGGAGCGCCCCTTCCGCCTAGCTATGCGTGGAACGATGTGTGGAACGCCGCCTTAGAGTCGTGAGGCGATGGCGGCGATGAACTCCTCGGTGTTGGCACGCACCGGGTCGGGCAGGCTTGTGATCGACGCAAGGTCGCCTGTCATGATGCCAGACTCGATGGTGTCGATGGTGGCTCGCTCGAGACGGTGGGCAAACGCGATAAGCTCGGGAAGCTCGTCCAGCTCGCCTCGCTTGGCCAAGGCACCCGTCCAGGCAAAGATTGTCGCTACGGGGTTCGTGCTGGTCTCCTCGCCCGCCAGGTACTTATAGTAGTGACGCTGCACTGTGCCGTGTGCTGCCTCGTACTCGTAGTAGCCGTGGGGGGAGACGAGCACGGAGGTCATCATCGCCAGCGAGCCGAAGGCCGTGGAGAGCATGTCGCTCATTACGTCGCCGTCATAGTTCTTGCAAGCCCAGATGAAGCCGCCTTCGCTGCGGATGACACGCGCCACGGCGTCGTCGATGAGCGTGTAGAAGTACTCGATGCCCGCTTCCTCGAAGCGCGCCTGGTACTCGGCCGCGAAGACCTCGGCAAAGACGTCCTTGAAGTGATGGTCGTAGGTCTTGCTGATGGTGTCCTTTGCTGCGAACCAGATGTCTTGTTTGGTGGAGAGCGCGTACTCGAAGCTTGCGCGCGCAAAGCTGGCAATGGACGCGTCGAGGTTATGGATGCCTTGCGCAATGCCCGGCTCGACAAACTCTTGTACCGTGGCACGTACCTCGTCGCCACCGTCGGCAGGCGTGTAGACGAGCTCGACCTTGCCTGGAGCAGGAATACGCAGCTCGGTGTTCTTGTACACGTCGCCATAGGCATGACGAGCGATGGTGATGGGCTTCTTCCAGGTGCGGACGTAGGGATCGATGCCCTTCACCACGATGGGGGCGCGAAACACGGTGCCGTCGAGAAGTGCACGAATGGTACCGTTGGGACTCTTCCACATCTCGTGAAGGTGATATTCGTCCATGCGTGCGGCGTTGGGCGTGATGGTGGCGCACTTCACGGCCACGCCCAGGCGCTTGGTGGCTTCCGCAGCGTCAACGGTCACCTGATCGCTCGTGCGGTCGCGCTCCTCGAGACCAAGGTCGTAATACTCGGTCTTGAGGTCGACGAACGGGCTGATGAGCTGATCCTTTATCATCCGCCAAAGGATGCGGGTCATCTCGTCGCCGTCCATTTCTACGAGCGGCGTGGTCATGCGAATCTTGCTCATGCGTTCCTCCTCGATTGGGGTCGCCGCTCATTGTACAGGTTTTGGGCAATTGGGTAGCCCTTAGGGGGCGGTTCCCGATGGGATGCCGTTCTCTAAGGGCTACCTAAGGCCACCGCTGGCAGGTCCCTTACAGACTGGGGACTTCCTTCGTCGGGCTGGGCCTGCCAAACAGGTATCCCTGTGCGCGGTCGCAGCCGATGGAAGTCAGGAAGTCGAACTGCTCGCGCGTCTCGACCCCTTCGCAGAGGGTGATCATGTCCAGCTCTTTGGCGAGCGCTACGATCGAGCGCAGGATGGGCCGCGACTTCATGTTGTCCTCGAACCCACGCAGGAACGCCATGTCGATCTTGAGCACGTTGAACTGGAAGTCCTTGAGCACGTTGAGCGATGAGTAACCGCTGCCAAAGTCGTCCAACCACAACGAGTAGTGGCCCTTGTGCAGGATTTCCATGTTACGGCGCAGCTCGTTCACGTGGACGGTGAGCGCCGACTCAGTGATTTCGATGTCGAGTAGCTCGCTTGGCACGGTGTACTTCTGCGACATCTCCTGCAGGAACTCCGCGACATTGTACAGCTCGAAGTCCAGGCGCGAGAAGTTCAGCGAGACGGGTACGGGTTGTCTGCCGGCATCAAGCTCGGCGCGCAGGTCGCGACATACCTGCTCGATGATGCAACGGTCGAGCTTGTCGATCTCGCGAAACTCCTCGAGGGTCTCGATGAAGGCAAATGGCGGCATGAAGCCATACTCGGGGTCGTCCCAGCGTGCGAGCGCCTCGTAGCCGCACAACGTGGCCGATCCGTCGATGCAGCGCACGACGGGCTGATAGTACACCTGAATCCATCCCTCGGTCACGGCGGTGGCCACGTTGTTTATGATGTGCTGGCGCCGATGGAACTGCTGGTCGAGCTCCTGTCCATACATGTTCATGTGAACGCCGGGGTGCCGCTTGATTTCGTTGCATGCAATCCGAGCCTTGTCGAGCGCATGCGAGACGTCCATGCCCTCCTTCATCTCGGGTTGGAACACGCCGGTCTTGAGGTGCAGACGCACGTCGCCGCGCAGTTGGTGCACGAGTTGATTCGCCGCCTCCACGCGCTCCTCGACCACGCTCGACTCACAGAGCGCCACAAAGTGGTCGTCGGAGTAGCGCGCCACGAGCTCGGCGGCGAATATCTCTTGCAAGCCCTCGGCGATGTCGATCAGCAAGTTGTCGCCCGCGACAAAGCCGTGCTTGTCGTTGTAGGACTTGAAGTTCTCGATGTCCATGTACAGGATGGAGTAAGCGATGTCGAACTCTTCGATGCCCTCGAAGAGTACCGAGACCGCGTTGTTGAAGGTATGCGCATTGGGAATGCCCGTGAGCTCGTCGAAGGAGGCGATTCTCCGCAGGCGCTCGTTGGCCTGCTCGATGTTCTCGTCCTTGGATGCCTCCGAAACTTGCCTCGTGTACGAAGCGACCATCACGACGAACGTCGCAACCCATAGGGTGAGGAGGTTGACCTGCGTCCCGTATGTGGCTGGGAGGTTATGGTTGATGTACAGGTAGAATCCGCCGAATGTAAGTGTCGACGCGACAAACGCTGGCAGAGGTCTCCATATGATGAGGCCAAACACAAAGAGCGTCATGGTGACGAACGCGAGAATCTGCTCGCCCTTTACATAGGAGTTGTTGCCAAAGTGGATGCCGAAGCTGAGCGCTACGACGATGAATAGGGTCAGCAGGACGCTGCCGGTGCGCATGTTGTAGGTCTTTCCGCGCAGGTAGCGAATGGCGTGCACCAAGAGGGCGATGGCGACGCCCAGAAGTACCACGTACCACGCGCCATGGCTGATGGTCCAGACGAGGTCGCGTGGGGTACCCGCGGCGGCACTCTCAATCAACATGCGCGCGAAACTCAAGAGCATCCAGGTCTCAAGCGCGATGACGATTATCGATATGTAGACAGAGGCGCGGATGTTGCTCGCATGGATGGACTTGCGGACGTAGTCCGACTGCTGTCCGATTCCGAGCCAATCACGTTGCCGTTTGTTCATGCGTCCTCCCTCATTGACGCGTTCCAGTATATAGGGAAGCGGGGTGGCGGAGAGGTCCGCGCTCACGGCGGGGTCGTGAGCGCAAGCCTTGTTATGCGCTCAGCGGCGCTCGACGAAGAGGTAATACAGCAGCAGGCATACCAGCACGCAGACGAAGACGAGTGCTATGCAGAAGAGGAATTCTTGAAGCCACGTGCGTCCAGCGAAGAGGCGATGCTCGCGAAGACGTCGCTTGTCGAGTGCGAGATAGGCGACGCATCCGGTGGGAACAATCGCCATCCCGAGGTAAATAAGGGTGCGGAACCAGAGTGGGTAAGCGGCGAAGACGCCGCCGTCGGGTTTAAGTGCTGCGGCGATGCTCGCGACGACGATGAGAAGCCACGCGCCGGCAAGCAGGTAGTTCCATATCATGCCGAGACGCCCGAAGCGCACGGACGTGACGGGAGGCAGCTTGTCGGAGCCGATGGGCGCGGTGGCGGGTGGAGGAGCGGAAGCGGTCTGTCTTGACCCACCCAAGACGGTCGACAGGTCCTCGGCGAGTTCGCGCGCAGACGCGTGGCGAGCGGAGGGATCGAAGGCGGTCGCCTTCGCGAGTACGGGGCGCAGCTCGAGGGGAATGCGCGGGTCGGCGAACTCCGCCTCGCGCAGCGTGCCAGTGGGGTCTTCTCCGAGCAAGCAGAACGCGAGCGTCATGCCGAGTGCGTAGATGTCGCTGCGAATGCTCGTCTGTCCGTAGCCGAACTGCTCGGGAGGTGCGTAGCCCGGCGTGCCGTAGCGCTCGGTGTCGCGCGATGCGCCCTCATGCCATGCGCGCGCTATGCCGAGGTCGATGAGCATGAGGCGGTCGTCGGTGGTCAGCATGATGTTCGGGGGCTTGATGTCGCGGTGAATCAGTGGCCCGTCAGGAAGGGAATGCAGTTCGTCGACAGCCTCGCACAGGGAGGGCGCGATGCGACGCAGGAGGTCGATGCCCGTGCCTTCGCGCATTGCCACGTCACGTAGCGTCGAGCCGTGCACATACTCAAGAATCACGTCGAGGTCGTCTCCCCGCGATGACAGGTCGTAGACGATGGGTTGGTGGGCGAAGCGGCTTCCGTGCGCCTGCGCGGCCATGATGCGAGCATATGCGACGCCGCGCCCGGAGCGTGGGACACCACCTTGGATTGCGTCGGCAAAGACCTTGCGCACGAATGGGCCGATGGGCTCCGTGCCGCGGAAGGCTCGCCGATACACCACTTGCGTGAGCTCGTCGGGGGCAGACTTGAGCGTGCGCCGTACCTCATAGCGCTCGCTCGGCGTGGTGTCGTCTCCCTCCGTGACGCCCTCGGCTTCGTGGAGCCATTCGTTGAGTTCTGCAGAGAAGCCCTCGTCCATGTGCGGATTCCCACCATCGGCTTAGCCGATGGTCCTCTCGTTCATGTGATACAGGGTCTCGTTCACCTCTTCGAGGGAGGCGCGCTGGTCGAGGCAAAAGACGATGATTGCGTCGCGCCGTTCCTTGACATAGAGCTTGCTGACACCCGCGGCCTGCAGCAGGCGGTCAGTCTCGCGCAGGGAGCAGCCGATGGCGAACGCGAGGGCAAGGACCTTGTCGCGCGAAGGGCTCTTGCGCGCGCCTGTGAACAGCTGATACCCATACGTCGAGTCGATTCCCGCCTCACGGATCACGTCCTTGCGCTCGCGTTCGTGCGTCACGAGCAGCTCGCTGAGGTACTCCGAGAGGACGCGTGTGGTGGTTGGATGGCTCTTGAGGTAGTCATCGGCAGACGATGAGTTCCGCAGCTCATCAAGCAGCTCTTCGGTGAGGGGTTCGTCCATGGGGTGCCTTCGCGACGATTGCCGACAGTCGTTCACATTATAGTGACAACTCCACCGTCGGTATACGGCAAACCAAAGCTCGGTGAGACGCCGTCGCGCGACGAACGTATTACCAATGACGGGAGCGCACAACGCGCAGGCCCGTCAACGGGGGGTCAGGAGGCCTGTCATGGAGAAGAAGCCGGTAGTACCGATACTTGCCACGCTTTTGGCGATGGCAATTGGAGTCATTATTTTCATGGGGGTGAGCGGTGTTCCAAGGGTTGGTGTGAGCGACCCGGGTTCAACGGCGGCGCAGTCGACGTCTACACAGAAGCACGCCAAGACCAAGCCCGCTCCGGATCCAACGCCTGAACAGGTGACGGACGTAGCGGTTCCCAACGTCGTTCGTCTTGACCAGCGCGATGCCGAGAAGCTCATCGCCAACTCTGGTCTTGTGGTGGGCGCTGTGGATTCCACAAACAGCGATGACGTGCCTGCCGGCCATGTGATTTCTCAAGATCCGGCTGCGCTGACGGTCGTGGACCGTGGGACGTCCGTCAAGCTCGTGGTCTCTGCAGGAAAGGCCGCGCCCGCCAAGGTGACCGTGCCTGACCTTAAAGGCATGACGCCTGGAGACGCCGAGAAGGCGCTTGCCGACGCGAAGCTCGTTGCCGTGCCGGACAATCCCGTCTACTCCGACGAGGTCGATCCCGGGCTTGTATGCACACAGTCCGTGGCGGCAGGTGCGCAGCTCGACGAGGGTTCGCAGATAGCGTTCAGCACCTCGCTCGGCAAGGAGAACGTTACGGTGCCGAACCTGGTGGGGATGAACGTCAATGATGCGCATGACAGCTTGGATAAGGTCGGCCTTGGCTTCGACTCGACCAGCTCGTATAGCGACAGCGTGCCGGTAGACTGCGTGATTAGCCAGTCCGTGCCCACGGACACCCGCGTGGCGAAGGGCACCAAGGTGACGGTGGAGGTTTCGCTTGGGGCAAAGCCGCAGGAGAAGGTGGCCGTGCCCGATCTGTCAACCTACTCGCTCGACGAGGCGAAGCGCGCGCTCGATAGCGCGGGTCTCAGCTACCGCTACACCGGTGACGTTGACGGAACGGTCGTCTCTCAGGATCCAGCGGCTGGCACGGAGGTGGATCCGGGAACCACGGTCTCCTTCACGCTCCAAGAGCCGCAGACGCTCGTTGCCGTGCCTGACGTGGCTGGCATGAACGGTCCCGATGCGCGTGCCGCTTGTGAGCAGGTAGGCATCGAACTCGACTACGACCAGGCTCAGCCTGACCGGGTGCTCTCGGGCACGGACCCCGAGGCGGGCACGATGGTGGACACGGGCACGGTTGTCGAAGCGACCTATGACGAGCCCGAGCCCGAACCGGAAGTCGGTGCGTGGGAGGTATATGACGGTGCGACGTCACACGTCAGCGACGACGAGCGGGCCATCTTCGACTCGGCGCTCGCGGATGAGAATGCGCAATCTGTGGTCCCTGCCGGTCTCAACCCAATCTCCGTCATCGCGACCCAGACGGTCTCTGGCACGAACTACGCCTTTCTTACGACGGGTGATGGCGAGTGGTACGTGGTGACGATCTACGTCAATACCGACGGTGACGCCGCGCTCGTTCAGGTCGATGCGATTGACCTTGCAAACGTGAGCACGACGGACCCGGGCACTGAGGAGACTGTCGGAGGCTGGGCCGTGTCGAGCAACGAACCGGACGCACTTCCCAGCGATGTGCAGAATGCCTACGATAGCGCCTTCTCCGAGTGGGGCGGCGGTACGTACAAGCCCATCGCCTATCTCGGAAGCCAGGTCGTCTCGGGTGAGAACCACCTGGTGCTTTGCGCAGACGATGCTCAGCTCTACGTTGCGACCATCAATGTGAATCCGAATGGCGACGCGAGCGTGGTGGATGTCGCTGCCCTCAACCTCGCAGCCTACACCAGCTAGCCCAACAAGAATGGCCCATGGGGAGCGACCCCTCGTGGCACAGGCTAGGGAACCGTAGCGAAATGGCGGTTACGTAGCTTGTAGCCACGAGGGGTCGCTCCCCATGGGCCCGGGGAAGGGCGAAGCGCTACTCGACGACCTCGGGGAAGGGACGAAGCGCTACTCGACGACCCAGCCGATACTGGCCTCGGAGTTGAACATGTTCGAGTAGTAAAGCACCTTGACGGGGCTTCCCTCGAAGTAGACATTGCCCGATACGGTTCCGCCGGGCTGGAGCTGGCCCGACTTGAGCTCGTCCTCTCCGTCAAGGACGAATGTCTGGCTCGACTCGACGCCGTTGGCATCGACGACCTTCCAGTCGAAGGTGTTGAAGCTCTCGTTTGAGTCGCCATTGTTCACGTAGGTGACGTTGACGCAGACGGTCGGGTCGTCGGAGTTGTACTTTCCGACAAAGGGTTCCACGGAGTTCACGGTAAGGTTCAGTCCGCTCTTGAGCTCGACTGACTGGCCTATGGACATGCTGGAATAGTCGGCCTCCTCTTCGGCATCTTCCTTGTCCTCAGCTTTTGCCTCTTCCTTGGCCTTCTCGTCCGATGCGCTTTCGGTTGATTTGGTCTCTTCCTCTGCCTTGACGTCTGCCTCGGCCTCCTCTTCCTTCTTCTCTGACGCGGCAACGGGTTGG
This sequence comes from Atopobiaceae bacterium, assembly GCA_017533825.1. Taxonomy (GTDB): domain Bacteria; phylum Actinomycetota; class Coriobacteriia; order Coriobacteriales; family Atopobiaceae; genus RUG440. The sequence continues at coordinate 13,576 of JAFWIE010000042.1, forward strand.
CTGCTGCTCTGCAGTTCCTCACTCGCCGAGTCAAGCACCGCCTTGAAGGCGCTCTGTGTCACGAGCACGATTACGATGGAGACGACCGCGAGGACGACGCCGGCGATGGACATGCCCTTTGCGGTGTGCTTGCCCCGCAGGGCGCCGATGAGGGCGATTGCGGAGAGGATGCCGCCAATCAAGGCGATGAAGAACGATAGGTTATTGATGATGGGTAAGAACGAGGTGACGGCTGCTAGGATGCCGAGCACGAGTCCCGCTACGGCTAACCCGGAGCTCGTCTTGGGTTGCTGTGCTGTGTCAGTCATGGAGAACTCCCTTCGTCGAACGATGCGTGCTTTGATAATCACTGAGTGGCCGCAGCGTGTCATTAGCTGTTGGCTAATGGCTTCGATGGCGCTCGGATAGGGCTTGTGGGAGGTCGGTCGGAGTCGTTCGACGAGTATATGATTTACGAATAATGAACCGTGCGCATGATGACCAAGATTTGGTACAGAGCCACGCAACGAACGATGCGATGCCGAGCGGGAGAAATAATAAATAAGCATAAGTGTGGAAAATCGTAGCTTATGCGAAGAGTTATATGGGAATTTACCGTTTTTGATAACGATTTTCCACAGTGGCTATTTTACCCAGTGTGGAAAATCGTTATCAAAAACGAAAAAACACCAGTTGACAGGTATTTACGGCAACGATTTTCCACAGTAATGTACGTAAGTAATAGAGACAGAGAAGCACAATCGCCTAGCCGCGAGTCAGATCGTGGGCAGGCGGACGCCCGATGATTGGATATAGGTGATAAGGTCTGTCGGGGCTGCGTCGTTCGACGTCGTCCGGCGCGTTTGCTTAACGCGCGGCACTATCATCGGTAACCAATCAGACGCATACCATGGTTATAATCATGCCAGACGACACTTACGTTGGGGGGATGCATGGGAGCCTTCTTTGGAACGGCGTCGCACAGAGACGTGACGCTTGACGTGTTCTTTGGCGTGGACTACCACTCGCATTTGGGCACGCGTCGCGCGGGAATGGTAATGTGTGACGAGGATGGCAACTTCAACCGCCAGATTCACTCCATAGAGAACACCGCATTCCGAACCAAGTTCGAGAACGACCTCATTGCCATGCGCGGATGCACGGGCATCGGCTGCATCAGTGACTCTGACCCGCAGCCTCTCTTGGTGCGCTCTCACCTCGGCGTCTTTGCCATCGCGACGGTGGGTATGATCGTCAATGCCGACGAGCTCATCAAGAGCTTTACCGGCGTCGGCCACCAGTTCCTCGCCATGAGCTCGGGTGACGTCAACGACACCGAGCTAGTCGCAGCGCTCATCAATACCCAGAGTACCCTGCTCGAAGGCATCAAGTACGCACAGGAGCAAATCGAGGGATCGCTCACATTGCTCATCATGCTCCAGGACGGCTCGCTCATCGCGGCTCGAGACCGGATGGGTCGCCTGCCCGTGCTCATTGGGAAGGACGGGGATGGCTACTGCGTCACCTTCGAAAGCTTTGCCTATGGGAAGCTGGGCTATGCCGACGAGTACGAGCTGGGATCGGGCGAGGTCGTACGCATCGCGGCGGACGGTTACCGTACCATATCGCCCGCACGCGACGAGATGCGGATTTGCGCATTCCTTTGGGTGTACTACGGCTACCCAAATTCGAACTATGAGGGCCAGAACGTCGAGGTCATGCGGTATCGGAACGGTGCGAACATGGCATCCGACGACGCAGCGCATGGAACCCTGCCTGATGTCGATTACGTTGCCGGTGTCCCCGATTCGGGCCTGCCGCACGGCATCGGCTATGCGACGGAGTCCGGCAAGCCATTCGCGCGTCCCTTCGTAAAGTACACGCCCACATGGCCGCGCTCGTTCATGCCGGCGAACCAAGCGGTGCGCAACCGCGTGGCAAAGATGAAGCAGATTCCGGTTCCCGAACTCATCAGGGGCAAGAAGCTGCTCTTTGTGGATGACTCCATCGTGCGTGGTACGCAGCTGCGCGAGACGGTCGACTTTTTGTACGGCGCTGGTGCGGCGGAGGTGCACATGCGCTCAGCATGCCCGCCCATCATGTATGGGTGCAAATACCTCAGCTTCTCGCGCTCGAACTCGGAGTACGAGCTCATCGCACGCCGGAAGATTCGCGAGCTTGAAGGCGAAGAAGGCGAGGCGTACGTCGCGGAGTATGCTGACGGACGCACCGAGAGGGGCAAGTGCCTGCTGCGCTCAATCTGTGAGGAGATGGGATTCGACTCGCTGGGCTTCCAGTCGCTTGACGGCATGCTCGATGCTATCGGTATCGATCGCGAGAAGATCTGCACCTACTGCTGGACCGGTCGCGAATAGCCCGACGGGCAGCGATGGCCCGACGGGCAGCGTCCCGCATTCACTGCCGCATGAGCCATGCGGGCAGCTCCGAGCTCACCACGCGTGCGCAGATGCGTGCGTGCTCCAACGAGAGAACGGCGCGTGCCTCGTAGCCTTCCTCACCGAGGCGGGCAAGCACCACGGCATGGTCAGCGACTCCCGCCTGCTCGACGGCAAGGGGAAGCAGCAAACGAATCTCGTCCGCCTGTGGGTCGTAGGCAGGTGTGGCAAGCCGATAGTTGCGACGCGCTCTACAGACGGATCGCTCGATGGCACAGTCAAGTGTGTCCCCGTACGTTCGCCGCATCGTCTTGCTCAATTGGACCCCATAGGGGGCGGCGAGGCACAGGTCCTCCCATGCGTTGAGATACGAAGCTGGTTCAGGTGTCTTCTCGACGTGCGGATCGGTGGAAAAGCCCGCGAATCGCCACGCTGCGCCGCCTTCGCGTCTGCCTTGTGCGCGTGCGCCTGTTTCGAGCGCGTCGAAGCAGGCGTAGATACGCTGCGTTCCCTCGGTGAGAAGTCCCGTGTCGAACGAGCATGCCTGACCGTCTGCACTTGTGACCACCTTGCGCTCGCGACGGAGGCGCGCAAAGGTGACCGTGAGGTATTCTCGCAGGTCAGAAAGGTCATCGCCCCATGGTTCAGGTTCTGCGAGATTCGCGAGTTCCCCGAGCAGTGCGTCCCAGGGGCCGATGAGGGCGAACTGTGTCAGCAGGCGCAGGGGACTTGTGGGGCGATGGACGCCGGAGGGCAGGCCATCGAGCTCGGTCCATGCCCCCTCGCGTACAGCTGGGAGTCCTTCGAAGCTGACGGTTGCGTCATCGAGTGGCCCCTCGAGTGAGACAAGCTGCCAGCGCTTACCGGACGCGGAAGGTGCACGCCTGCGAAGCCATGCCCGCACCGGGGCGTCTTCCGGCTCGGGACCGCGAAGACAACGCAAATCGAAGGAAACACCGTTTGCAGAGGTCTGATACGACTCGGTCGAACGTGCCACGGCCCAGTCCTCGTCGAGCAGGGTGAGAGGATTGATGTCGAACGGGAGGATTCGATACAGCGAATCGAGAACGTCGTTCGTGCACCAGACCTCCGCGGCAAAGCTGCGGGGGATGAGCGGCAGGGGCTTGCACGCAGGTGCTGTCGTGGGCGTGGGCGCCTGCGTGGCAGGTGCCTGCGTCGCGGAGATGGGCGGCTGATCGTCGTGGACGGCATGCGGCTGCGACTCAGTGCGCTCTGATGGGACGTCGAAGGTGAGGTCGTCGTCCGCAGGGACATACGTCACGGTAAGGTTGATGCCTCCGCTGGTGGGCTGTGCGACGGCCTCCGATTCGGCTTCCGGCTCAGCCTCCGGCGTGGTTTCCGGCTCAGTCTCCGGCCCGACGGCCTCCGGTTCGGTTTCCGATTCAGCCTCCGGCGCGACGGCCTCCGGTTTGGACGATACGACATCCTCGAGCACCTCCGCCTCATGTGGCGTGGTGACCTTGGTTGTGGGTTCTGGCTCGGCTGGAGCCTCGACCGCGACTGATTCCGTCTCGACGACATCGACCGCGGTGGTCTCTGCCGCTGCGGTCTCGGCCACCTCGACGGCGGGCGCTTCTTCGGGCACTTCGACGGCGGGCGCTTCGACAAGCGCTTCGTCGGGCGTCACCTGCGTCACGCGCCCGCGTGGCCTGGGCTTCTCGGGCCGTAGGGCTTTGGCGTTACGCTTGCGCTTCCAAGACTTGTGAGGGGCGGCCGGTTCTCCCTTTCCCGACTGGTTATCGGTGCCGAGTCGCTCCAACAAGGCGTCCCACTCAGGCTGGGGGAGCACCGTCGCGTAGACGCGACCCCGCTTGAAGACCGCCACCCGCACGAAGTCCAGGGATTCCAGCAGTTCCCGCACGCTCTCGCACCCAAGGTCCGACGGCATGAAGTCGTCCTCGAGGAGCACCTCCTCGACGCGAGCCAGCATGGTTTGGCGGCCCACGCCAATTCCCTCCGAGAGGAGCCGATACAGATACAAGGAATTGCCGGGGGTAGGGGACATGAGATCACTGCCTCGGTGGTGAGCGGATTTTGTGGTGATATACAGATTACCGCACATTGTCTGCATCCATGGGTTTTTCGTCGCATGCATGACCGACCGGGGAGTGTGGCATACTGTATCTCGCACTGCACGCCTCAAACTGAAGGTCAACCGTAGCAAAGGGACGTGATTCGCATGGCAGAACCCGACGAGCGCGACGTCTCGCATGGCGCGTCTCGCTTCAAACCAGCAGCTCAGCCACATCTTCGAACTTCACAAGCGCCGCGTCGATCGGGGTTTGCGAAGTTCCTCTGCTTCATCGCGGTTCTTGCCGTGCTTGTCTTGGTCGGGTTCATCTTTTGGCGGCATCGGCCCGTGAGCGTCTACGTGGACGGAGAGTCGCGCACGGTGTTCATGCGCTCGACCGTGGAGGACCTCTTTATGGATGAGCGTCCGGACGTTGCTTCGGGCAACCTCGTCTCCGTGACGGGAAACGTGCTCGGCGAACACCAGGGCAATCCCTTCGAGGCTCAGGTTGACGGCAACGAGGTCTCCTACGAGGAATCGCGGGGTTACCAGCTGTTTGGTGGCGAGAACGTCTCGTTCACTGATGGTGGCGATAGGCTCGAGGAATACACGACCGAGGTGACGCGCATGGCGCCAAAGCTCGAGGTGGTCGTCCGCGACGGCACGCCCGAGAAGGGCTACATGGTCCAGCAGGGCGCGGTCCAGTATGTGAGCGACTGGGGGCAGCCGGGCACCCATGAGGTTCGCCACGGCGTGCTTTCTGGCGAGACGGGTGATGGAACGGTGGTCGAGGAGCCGCGAAACACCGTGGTTACGGTGCAGAACATCCATCCCGACAACGACGAGAAGCTCGTTGCGTTGACCTTCGACGATGGCCCGTCATACTTTACAGAGACGTATCTCGATATTCTCGAGCAGCATGGAGTCAAGGCGACCTTCTGTATCATCGGGGAGCAGGTGGCGGATGGCGCCTACGTCATCGGCGAGACGGACGCTGCCGGCCACCTCATCGCCTCCCACACGTGGGACCACAAGCAGCTCACCACGCTTGAGGCCGACCAGGTGCGGCAGGAGCTGGGCGATACCGCCACAGCGCTCCAGGATGTTATCGGCGCCAACGTCAACTTTTTGCGCCCTCCCTATGGCGACCTCGACAGCGGGGTTTGGCTCGGTTCGGGTGGGAACATCGCCGTATCGATGTATTGGACGCACGACTCGCTTGATTGGGAGACGCCCGGTGTCGATGCCATCGTGCATAACGCGACAGAACCCATGACGCCCGGCAGTGTGATTCTGATGCACGACGGTGGTGGAGATCGAAGCCAGGACGTAGAGGCCCTTCCGCGCATCATCGAGGCTTGGCAGGCAGCCGGATATCGCTTTGTGACGATGCGCGAGCTGCTCGAGTCGGACAGCTCAATCGACCTTTCTGCGGTCGATTTGGGGTCAATGCCGCCTGATGGGATGTGGCCTACGGAGTTGGCGTAGAATCTATAGCGACATGGTTTTATATTGAGAGGGGCTCGTGTGAGCAAGATCGTAACATTTGGTATCCCGTGCTATAACTCTGCACAGTATATGGACAAGTGCATCGAGTCGATTCTCGAGGGGGCGGACTATGCGTCCGACATCGAGATTATAGTTGTGGACGACGGGTCGACGAAGGACGAGACGCCGCAGAAGGCTGACGAATGGGCGGAGCGGTATCCAGACATCATCCGGGCGCACCATCAGGAGAACGGCGGGCATGGTACGGCCGTCCTGTCCGGACTCAAGAAGGCGACCGGCACATTCTACAAGGTGGTTGACTCCGATGACTGGGTCGACACCGAGGCGTTGGCGCAGATGCTCGACAAGATGCGCGCGACGGAGGCTGCAGGCGCCGACGTGGACCTCTTCATCACGAACTACGTGTATGAGCATACGGTGGACAACACGCGCAACGTGGTCGGGTATCGTCACATCCTGCCCGAAGGGCGCGTCTTTGGGTGGAGCGAGATTGGTCACTTCCCCATTACGCAGAACCTGCTGATGCACGCGCTGTGCTACCGCACCTCGGTGCTGCGCGACATGGGCTTCTACTTGCCGCCCCACACCTTCTACGTCGACAACATCTACGCGTGGGTTCCGCTGCCCAACTGCAAGCGTCTCTGCTACCTCGACATCGACCTTTATCGCTACTACATCGGGCGCGAGGGCCAGTCCGTCAACGAGAAGGTCATGGCCGGGCGCATTGACCAGCAGGTAAAGATCACGCGCATCATGATGGAGTCCTACCACCTGTATCGGGACGTCCAGCCCGTGCAGCTGCGCAGCTATATGATTAACTACTTCGTGATCATGATGGCAATCTGCTCGGTGTTCTCGCGTCTCTCGGACCGTGAGGATGCCATGGACGACCTCGCGCGGCTGTGGTCCGACCTGCACGCTTACGACCGTCGCCTGTGGAGGCGGTGCCGCTTGGGCTTCTTGGGCACGATGACGAATCTGCCGGGACCCGTGGGGAGTCGGGCCACCATCGCGCTGTATCGTCTCGCCAACAAGCTCGTAAAGTTCAACTGATTTCTTGCGCTTCTCTTGGGGAGCTACTCGTGGGGGCACCCCTTCGGTGAGACTTCGCCGAGACGGTGCCCCCACGATTAGTAGCGAGAAGTCAGCGCTTGCGGCGACGCAAGTTGTAGACGGTCTGCTCCATGCCGTGGGGCACATAACCGCCCTCGAAGAGGCTCTCTGGCAGGTAGTCGACGAGGCTCAGAGACGCCGTCTGCGTCACGTTGCCGGGTTCTGGGCCGGGCGTCGCCCAGAGTCCGAGTACCGTGGCCCCTTGGGAGCAAAGGCGTTGCTCGTATTCGCTCGTCGGCTCGTCGGGATGGTCCGCACGCTCGTCTTCCGAGGCGTACACCACCTTGTATCCGGCGAGGGCGAGCTGCGTGAGGGTGAAGTCGCGTAGCGGCTGGCTGTCCGTACGCAGACGAACGGTCCCGCCCGGTGCGAGCACGCGGCGGTAGTCCATGAGTCGCTCCAGGGCCACGAGTCGGCGGGTGGCGTCGCGTTTGCGGGGGTAGGGAGTCGGGAAGTTGAGGTGGATGACGCTCACCTCCCCAGGGGCAAAGATGCGCGGGAGCGCATCGCCCAGCGCGGGGACAACGACCGCGTTGCGTAGTCCCTCCTCCATGATGCGCTGCGCCGCATAGGCCATGCACAGCGGCTCGGCATCTAGCCCGACGAAGAGCGCATTCGGCGCGTTGTGCGCCGACGCCGCTACGAAGCTGCCCTTTCCGCAACCGAGGTCCACGCGGACCTCGTCGAAGGCCGCGGTGCCGGCGGCAGCTCCGTCCGCAGAAGGCTCTCCGAGTGGCCAGCAGGCTTGTGCCCAACGACCGCGATAGGACGCAGGGCACACCTCGATGGCGTCGGCATATCGTTCGAGCCGCTCCTCAAGCACGAAGTGCTTGGGCAGGCGTGCGTGCATGGCGTGCACGGCTGCACCTCCTCTGTGATGACGCGAAGGGGACTAACGCAAAAGGGGCTGACATAACGGGGGCTAACATGATGAGGACTGTCCTTGCAGGGACAGAGTGACGCAAAGGGCGCCTACCTCACTTCGAGTTGAAGCGATCGCTGTACTCGGAGTACTGGCGCGCCCAATCGGGGACGTTGGCATTGTCACCCGTCTGGGCAATCCAGCTGCTCACGTCCGCTCGAAACTCCTTCTGGTAGCCCGTCTTTGCCTCGTCAATCACGATGTAGAGGTCCTCCTTGCCCTTGAGCGCCCTCGAGGCGCGAACGACGATGTGTGCGCTCATCCATACGACCACGATGAGCGCACCTCCGGCGGTGACGGCGTTGAGCAGCGTGATGAGCGACGGATTGATGATGCTACGGAACTGCGCGAAAACCGCCGCCTCGAAGGTGTAGAGCGAGACGAATGCCGTAGCGAGGTTCAACGACTTGCTCGCCGAGATGAGCGGACTCTCGAGAAGGCGATAGCGCCACAGATTGAGGATTGAGTTGATGAAGGTATATATGGTAAACGCGCCCACGACGAATATCATGTGGCCGGGATACGACTTGGGCGTGCTGTTGCCGCTGTTCATGAGCATGCCGCCAAACAGAATGAGCGCCGTGAGCACGAACATCATGATGCCGCACTTGCGGTAGCGCCTCAGCTCCTCGCGACCGTCGGCGGCCTCGTGACGGATGTAGTACAGCATGAGGAAGCGTGTCGCGGTGATGAGCACGTAGTACAAGGCGAGCGCGGTGAACCAGTATGACTGCCGGGTGAGTCCAATGAAGATCTGATACAGCGAGAACGTAATGTTGACGCCGCATGACATGTAGACGGATGCCTCTGCGCGGAACCACAGGTCGGAGCGATAGTCGCTGATGGCTTTCTTGACCCTCTCGCGGCCTTCGCTGAGCTTCATGACGCACCCCCTCGACTTGCACTACCTGCTCAGCATTGTACCGCGATGTAGGCCATTCGCCGCTTGTCCCGCATCTGATACCGCCTACCGTTGTGATGCTACCGTTTGATGCAGTCGCTCGCCAGGCCGATTTCGAGGCCAGAATGATGCTCTTCTTCCTTTCGGGTTGCCAAGAGGTGCGACGACAGCTACCCTAGTTACTCTACGACCGTATAGTGATTGGATGCTCACCAATGACACTCTTCGACCTGATCGGATTGCTGCGCAAGCATTTGCTATTGCTGATCATTTTGCCCGTGCTGGCGGGGGGCATTGCGTTCGCCTATGCGCGCACCTTGCCCAACGTGTACTCCACCTCCACGACCATGTACGTGCTCTCACGCAACAGTGAGCTGGAGCGGCAGGAGGAGGCCGCCCCATCGTCGGGTGCCGTCACGTCACAGGAACTCACCTTCAGCTCCATGATTACTGGCGATGTGGAGACCATCATCAACTCGTCGCGCGTCAAGGAGAACGTTGCCTCGCGTCTGGGCCTCAATAGTCTGGCTGGTTACAGCTTCGCAGTCGAAAAGGGCACGAGTTCGCGTGTTATCAGCCTAACCGTCTCGGGACGCGACCCCGAGATGTGCGCCACCATCGCGAACGCCGTTGTTGAGGAAGCCAATTCAATCGCTTCGCAGATCATGCAGATCCAGGCAATCAACGTCATCGACTTGGCCAAAGTGCCGGGCGGCCCATCCGGTCCGAACCGTCAACGCTACGTCATGATAGGTGCTGCGGCGGGACTCTTTGCCGCCGTTGCCATCATCATCGTGCGCGACCTGCTCGACACACGTGTGCGCAATGGCAAGGAAGCCGAAGAGATCATCGGCGCGCCTGTCGTGGGCCATTATCCTGAGTTCGACTAGCGCGGAGGAGGCATCTCGTGGCTTTTTTAGATTCCGGTAGAGACCAGGAAAGGCGCCGCGGCATCGATAACACGTCGAAGACGCTGCTCGCCAACATTCGCTTCTTGAGCGTTGACAATCCCATCCGTACTATGGTCATTACGAGTGCAATCCCCAACGAGGGCAAGACCTTCATTGCGGCGAATCTTGCGCGAGCGATGGCGTCCTCGGGCATGCGCACCCTCGTCGTGGAATGCGACATGCGTCGTCGTTCCATGTCTCATGAGCTGGAGATACATGCCCAGCATGGACTCTACTCGGTCATTTCGGGAGAGACGCCGTTATCGGAGGCGGTTGTTCAGGTGAGCCCACGTCTTGAGTTTCTCGATGCGGAGCCGCACATACCGAATCCCTCGGACCTTCTCAACACGCGACGCTTCGCCGACCTCGTGGCAGCGCTTCGCCAGAGCTATAACTTCGTGGTGTTCGACACACCGCCGGTGGGCACCTTCGTTGACGCGGCCGTGCTGGGAGCGCGTTGTGATGCCGTGTTTATGGTGGTGCGCGAGCGCTATACGCATCATGCCGAGATTGCCCGTGCGGCCGAACAGCTGAGGACGGCAAACGTCACGCTTACGGGCGTCATTATGAACTTCTGCGAACGCCAGTCCAACGAGTACTACTACGACTATTACTACAAAGAGGATGCGGATGGGCACAGGCGTAGGAGGCGGCGCCGGAGCGACGAGCAGAAGGAGCTGCGTCCCATCGTTGAGTCGGTGCGTCCTGATGAGCCTGATCAAAGGTCGGCTCGTTCCATGCCGCCCATCCCCGATTCGAAGCTTGACTTCGACACTGAGGCCAGCGTCTCTTCGGACGTGAACTCTGCGTCGGGTGCGGAGGGGGCAGGCCGTCGGAACGCATGGGATAACGCGCCCGATCTTAAGAGCTGAAGATCGGGGTAGCGATGCGTGACCTGCATTGTCACATCCTGCCTGGCGTGGACGATGGTGCGCGCGACATGGAAGAATCCTTGGCGATGTTTCATGCGGCGCGCGAGGTCGGGATTACGAGCATCACGTGTACACCGCATTGTCGCGATCCCTACTTTGACTACCTGCCCATGTGGCGGGCATTCCGTGCGTTCGAGAGCGCCGTACGTCGCATCGACGAGACCTTCCCGCTGCAGATGGGCTTCGAGGTCAACTATGCAAAGCTCATCGAGCTGGGTTTGAGCTGGGCCGAGAAGTTGCACTTCAACGGCACGAACGAGTTTCTGCTCGAGTTGGAGGTCGGCGCTCGATCATCGCGGTACGGTGACTATGAGCGTACCATTTGGGAGCTACAGGGCATGGGCTACGACGTTATCATCGCCCACCCCGAACGCTACACTGCGATACAGCGTGACATCGGTTTGGCCCAGGAGCTTGTTCACATGGGCTGCAAGCTGCAGGCCTCGACGGACTTCCTTAAGGGCGGCCGATTGGGGCGCGAACGACGCCCTGCGCAGCGCATGCTCAAAGAAGGCTTGTATACATACTTCGCCAGCGACGCGCATCGGGTTGAGCACTATGAGTACTTCGCTAAGGCCACAAGTCGCTGGATGTAGCGCCCGGCCGTGCGTATGAGGTGTAGGTTGGCCGCAATTGGCGGGGCGAACGATGGTTGGCCGCAATTGGCAAGGCCGAGATGGTGAGGAAATCATGAACTGCCGAGTATGTGGTGCAAAGATCGCGGACGGTGCTGAAGTTTGCATCAGTTGCGGGGCCGTCCAACAAATTGTCGATGACGCCGTTGACTATGAGGTGCCCGAGCCCATAGAAATCCCTTCGGACGTCAGTGTGGTTGATGTGGCGTACGACCCAGAAGATAACCTGTACGCTCCTGAACAAGGAGCTGCCAACAAGCGGAACATTGCCGTGCTGCTCGGCGTTGCTGTGTTGCTGGTTGTGTGTGCAGCGGGGATTGCCTTCGCAATCAATGCGCTTCGATTGGGTAGTGCTGCTCAAACGCAGGAGAACGAAGTGGTGGCGCAGGACGCGACACCAAGCGTGGGCGTGATGTCGATGACGCCTGCGAGTTCGTCTCAGGCATACGTGGTTTCTATACCGATTGTGGCCGAGGGGCTGACGGATGAGGGCAGCAGGATTCCCGTACACGTTCAGGGCACTGCGAACGGGGGAGAAGCGGTTGCCCAGGATGTGTACGTCTCGCACGATGGGTCTGGGTTGTCGCTCGCGGCGGGGACATATGAGATTCGCATCCTTGAGTCACCCATCTCGAGCGAAGGCGTACTGTACCGCGTGACTGGTGACACGCGGTCACTCAGGGTCGAGGAGGGCGGAGCCTGTACGGTGACGCCAGAAGACCCCTTCGTCTGCGCCCCGATGCTTGCGCAAGATGTTGCTGACGAGCAGATTGAGGCGGCTATCACGAGGATTCTCAACGATCCGGAGCGAAGGGACAGGGCGACGGCGCTGAGGGATGCAGCATATGGTCGCCGTAACGGCGCTCTTGCCAATTACGCAGTCCAGGGCGCAGGGGAGTACGACGAAACGAGTTACGCCGCACAAGCATCAGAGGCGGACTCCCAGTGGGATGCGGATGCTGCGTATGATGCCTCGGGGATAGCTTTTGAGACGTACGATAGCGACGCGTCATATGAGTCGAACGATTACAGCTATGATGATGCCAACAGCTACGATTATGGGGCGGATTCCGAGGGTGACGACTCGGGTGACTCAAGTGACGCTGAATCGAGCGTCGACACCACAGAGACGACGACAGGCGATTCGGATGACGCCTCGGAGTCGGTCGACGGTGGGGATTCGAGCGATTTCGCCGATGAAGCCGACGCCGATGTCGGGACAGGGGAGGATGGCTCGATGGGTTCCGAGGTGGATGCCGACAGCGCGGAATTCTAGACAAGTCCGATAGCACATCCTCTTTGCCTTGCGCGTTCATAGCGATGCTCTCTCGCCATTACTGCGCAAACCTTTGGTTTGACTCTAGATGCCACAAAGGCCTGTTCCCCTTTGTGGCATTTTGTCTCAGAGGAGGCCATCCCCTCTGCGATGGAGCATCGCCTGTGTTATCGTCTGGAAAGCCAGAAATGCAGCAGTAACGTCTCGAAAGGTACCAACTATGCCCGCACATCTCAGGCCGTCGAACGATTTCGATATCGCGGACCTTCCGGACTCCCCGGACCTTCCGGACTCCACGAACCACCCGGATTTCGCGGATCCCATGGACGACGTGCAGCCTCCCAAGCCGAAGGGAACCATACCGCGTCCCGTCTTTACTGCCCTCATGGTCATTCTTGGGTGCTTGCTCGTCTTTGGTGTCATCTTCTCCGTCGCGGCATTTCGCGTTCTCGGCAAGATGGACACTGCGAAGGCGCAGGCGGCCGCTTTGGAGCAGAGCCTGCTCAACGGCGAAGCGGACCAGGCGCGCGTTCAGACGTCAGAACTCACGGGGACGCTGACCTCAATGCGCGATAGTGTGCACGGCATCATTTGGGACGTCGCGTCGTTCTTCCCGCTCATTGGTCGCGATGTGTCGAATGCCCAGACGCTTGCGGATTGTGCGTGCGATCTCTCGCAAAATGCCTTGACGCCGCTTGTTAACGAGATTGCTGGCATGCGGCTTGCCGATTTGGTCGTGGAGCACTCCGTCAATACGGAAATGCTCGGTTCGATGCGCGCCTCGGTCGTGGCGGTCTCGCCTGTGCTCGTGACAAACGCACAGACGATCTCGTCGCTGCAACCAGGCATCATTGGTCCCATCAACGACAAGCTCACCCTGCTGCGCAATCCCCTCAGCGACGCGTCCGAGCTGCTGAAGGATGCGGATCATCTCTTCGGCATGGCGCTCGACATGCTTGGCGACGGCGGCCAGACGCGTACGTACGTGTTGCTCGCACAGACCAACGCCGAGATTCGTGCCGGCGGCGGCTTCCCTGGCTCGGTGGGCATGGTAAACGTCACGAATGGTTATGCCGAGCTGAGCGAGTTCCACTCGGTGAGCGAGATTCAGGGTATCGTTCGCGGCAACGGGCTTGGTGCCCAGATCTCGCCGGACGAAATGCAGGCCTTTGGCGAGGGTCTCTCCAACGACGCGGCGAGCGTGACGTACACGCCTGACTTCGTTCGCTCTGGACAAATCGCCCAGCAGCAGTGGAGCGCCGCCTATGGAACCTCTATCGACGGCCTCATTGCGATGGATCCCGTCTTCCTGCAGCGTATCCTTGCGCTCACGGGCGGTGTCGTTGCCTTCGACGGCATGGAAGTCAACGGCGAGAATGCCGCGCCAGAGCTCCTTCACAACGTGTACCTGCGCTATGGTTACGACGAGGATGGCGGTGACGAGGAGGACCTCTTCTTCAACGACGTCGCGCACAAGTCCTTCTCCAAGCTGCTCGACACCATGGGCGAGTTCAACCTCGAGGCATTTTCGGCGTTGTGGAACACCATTCGCCAGTCGGGCGACGACCGCCGCTTCCAGGTGTGGATGGCCAACGGCGAGCAAGAGGCCTTCGTGCGGGATATGGGCGTCTCTGGTGCGATTCAAAGCGATGTCGCCGCTCCCGAGCTGGGTGTCTATGTGAACGACAACACCTGGTCGAAGATTTGCTGGTACCTTGACGTCAGCACCGACCTCGGCGCACCGCAGCAGAACGCTGACGGCACGACCACCTACCATGTGACCTCGCACTTCCGCAACACCATCAGTCCCGAGGCGGCTGCGCAGGATTCCGACTATGTTACGGGGTACAATCCGCTCAAGCGCGACAGAAGCGACATGATAGAGACCATCTATCTCATGGCGCCCATGGGTGCGACCATCACGGACTATGTGGTGAACCGACCGTCCGAGATTGCCGCAGATGCCCTCCTTCCCGACGACCATCTGGCGCTCTACGGTCGTGATACATGGCACTCGCGTATCCAGATACTGGCCGGTGAGGATGTGACCATCTCGTACACGCTTACGATGCCGGCGGGCGTCGGCGCCCCTACGGTGTGTACGTCACCCTCTTGCCACGGCTAGGAACACAAAGGGGACGGTCCCCTGTGGGACAAAGCGCCACAAAGGGGACGGTCCCCTGTGGGACAAAGCGCCACAAAGGGGACGGTCCCCTTTGCGGCGTTTGTTGGTCGCGTGTCGTTCGGCCCTAGACGAGCAACAAACCAGTTTTGATAGGCATTTGCCATTCACGGCCCCATTTACCGCCGTTTGGAGGATAATACATACCAGTCACGTTTAGAAGCTGGTCTTAACAAAGGAGAGCACGGCATGTGCAACGACCTCTTGAGCATTGCGCGGGAGATGCGTGTCCACATCGTGGAGATGCTGGCAGCCGCCGGTTCCGGTCATCCCGGTGGTTCGCTTTCTGCGACGGACATCATTGCCGACTTGTACTTCAAGCATATGCGAATAGATCCTAGCAACCCCGGTTGGGAGGATCGAGATCGCTTTGTGCTCGCGAAGGGTCATGCGGCTCCGGCGCTCTATGCGGCACTTGCCCTGCGCGGGTACTTTCCCGTGGAGGATCTCCAGGGTCTGCGCAAGATTGGCTCTCATCTGCAGGGTCATCCCTGCATGAGCCGCACGCCTGGCGTCGACATGAGCACGGGATCGCTCGGTCAGGGCCTCTCGGTGGCCAACGGCATGGCTCTTGCCGGTCGCGTCGATGGGCGTTCGTACTATGTGTACTGCCTCATGGGTGACGGCGAGCTGCAAGAAGGTCAGGTGTGGGAGGCTGCCATGAGCGCTGCCCACTACGGCCTGGACCACGTCATCGCCTTCGTTGACCACAATGGGCTGCAGATTGACGGCCACAACGACGAGGTCATGACGGTGACGCCTATCGAAGAGAAGTTCCGTGCGTTCGGTTGGGACGTTGTCTGCATCGACGGCCACGATTTCGACCAGATTGACGACGCCATCGCGCATGCGAAGGCGACAAAGGGCAAGCCCACGCTGGTGGTGTGCGAGACAATCAAGGGCAAGGGCGTCTCGTTCATGGAAAACCAGGTGGACTGGCACGGGGTTGCGCCCACGCCCGAGCAGGCAACGGCTGCCGTGGCCGAGATTCGCGGCTTGTAGGCATACGACGGAGGGACGGACATGAACTCTGCGACACGCGAAGCATACGGTGCGGCGCTCAGGGACCTTGGCAAGGTCAACCCCAACATCGTGGCGCTCGATGCCGATCTGGCCGGCTCCACCAAGTCGGCGCTCTTCGGCAAGGCGTACCCCGAGCGATTCTTCGACATGGGCATCTCTGAGGCGGACATGATCGGTACGGCGGCGGGTCTCGCCACCTGCGGAAAGATCCCCTTTGCCTCTTCCTTCTCGGTATTCGTGACGGGTCGTGCATTCGAGCAGATTCGCAACTCGGTATGCAACGCCAAAGTCAACGTCAAGGTGGTGGGGAGCCATGCCGGTCCTAGCTGCGGTGAGGATGGCAGCTCGCACCAAGCGGTGGAGGACATCGCCATCATGCGCTCGCTGCCCAACATGACGGTGGTCGTGCCGGCCGACGACGTGGAGGCGTATGCGGCCACGATCGCCCTGGCCGACCACGTTGGACCGGCGTACCTGCGCGTCGCGCGACTCGCTAGCCCCACCATTCATGAGGAGAAGGGCTACGAGTTCGTGCTGGGCAAAGGCGAGGTCCTGCGCGAGGGGACTGACGTCACGGTGGTCGCGTGTGGCATGATGGTTCCGCGCGCCTTGCAAGCTGCCGAGCTGCTCGCCGACGAAGGCATCTCTGCGCAAGTCATCAACATGGCGACCATCAAGCCCATCGACAGTGACCTTCTCGTCGCAAGCGCCAAGAAGACGGGCAAGGTGATTACCATCGAAGAAGGCAGCATTGTGGGTGGGCTCGGCACCGCCGTTGCCGAGGTGCTCTCCGAGCGCTACCCCGTGTCCGTGCGGCGAATCGGCCTTCCCGATGTGTTCGGCATCTCCGGGCCAGGAGACAAGCTGCTCGATTACTTCCGGCTCAATGCGGACCACATTGTCGAGGTGGCTCACGAGCTTTTAGCGTGATTGAGCTCAAGTTCAAGTGGGTACTTACGGGCGGGAGGCTCGTAGGGGATGGTCCCCTACGAGCCTCCCGCCCAGTTATGGATGACGGTGCGTCAACCAAGGGCACCCCTCTGCCCGAGTTATTTCCTACGCGAACATATTGCGTTCGGCGAACTCGGCTTGCACGGTGCGGAACATCAGGTCCACGTCGTCGAGTCCTAGGTGACGCTCCTTCTCGTTGGCCTTGAGCGTCTTTCGACGGCGTGCCCACGTCTCCAGCGCGGCAGGGTGCGCGTCGTGTGGCAGGGTGCGTACCTCTGGGTCGATGCGCCTGCAGATGTCACGCGTGTCGACGACCACGATGCGCCCCGCCTTGCGACTCTCTGCGTAGCCATCGAGTTGCAGCATGAACCACGAATCCTCGAACGCGGCGTTATGGGCGAGATAGGGGAACGTCTCGAATGCAGAGAGCAGTGCGTGCTGCAGCTCATGATTCTGCCTAAAGGGAGCCTTGCCCTTGAGGTCCTTCCACGTTATCTGGTGGATATTTGCGAGCGGCACGCCCGTCTGCGCATATTGCTCTGGCATGCCGCAATACGCGTAATAGCCTCGCTTTGCGCGCGACTTGGGTCCCAGTTGCACGAACTCCAAGCCAACGTTGATGATGTAGCCGCGGTCGGGGTAGCGGCTCGTGGTCTCGATGTCGACACCGCCCACCATGCCCGAGACGGGAGACTGTATGTATGCGACGCCCATGTCGCGCAGGCCGGGTCCGGCGGCGCGGCGCACGTCGGCGATGTCGCGGTGCTGGAGAGCCGCCGCCGAGCGCACGATGTCATCGTCGGGAAGGCGCTGGGCCAAGCTCGTTCCTCGTGCGTTGCGCAAGCGTTCCTCTCCGATGAGGTCGCAGAGTTCGCGATTGCGATCGGCAAGCGCGCGTACAAGGTCGAAGGAGAACGGCTCGCTTCCGAGGGGCGCAGACATCCAGGCGTCGCGCAGGATGCCGATGGCCTCCTCGTTCTTCTCGCGCTCCAGCGTGCGAGCGCGGTCGTCGGTGAGAAATGCCGGAAGCACGAAGACGTTGGCATGCTCTATGGCTTGCTGGAGATTCATGCCACGCTCCCGCCATCGTCCGGCGTCTGGGCCCCACGTTCCTCCATTGCCTGGCAATACGGCGTGAGCAACGGCGTGAGCGTGCCCTGCGCGAGCACCGTGACCTCATGCATGGCGCGCGAGAGCGACGTGTAGAGCCGGCGTCGCGAGAGGTCGTCTGCACCATAGACCGAGTCCTGTGCGTCAGCTACCACCACATGGTCGAACTCAAGGCCCTTCGCTAGCGAGAGGTCGAGCAGCACGACGCCCGCGGCCGGAAGTGCATCGCCGCGTCCTATGGTCGTCACGTAGTCGCCGAGCTTCTTGGAGAGCCATGCCGCACGCCGACGATCCGCGACGACGATTGCACAGAGCCCCACTCGATCGTGCTCGTCCTGGGCGATGGAGCGAAGACGCGCCAGGTATTCATCGGTGTCGTCGAACGCGACGATGGTCGGCGCCACGCCCGCACGTCGAACCGAGGCGAGCGTACCGCGCTCCTCGTCGCCAAGAAGGCTGCTGAAGAGCTCGGTGATTTCGGGAGAGGAGCGGTAGCTCGTACGGAGGGCGCATTCCTCGACACCGCCATGGGACGCGCTGAATACCGCACGCATCTCGTCCCAAGTGGCCGTGCCCTCGCGGATGGCTTGGTGCTCGTCGCCGAGGAGCAAGAAGTGTGCACGTCCGAAGAAGCGCGAGAGCAACATGAGCTGCGCCAGCGAGTAGTCCTGCACTTCGTCAACCATCACGTAACGCGCGTTCTTGACGCCCTCTCCAGTGAGCAGCAGGCGCAGCCAGAGCCATTCTGTGGCGTTGAGCGAGCGTCCTCCCAAGATACGCGATCCCATGCGGTCGATGCGCAGCCAGGCGAGGTTGTCGATGAGGTCGTGGGCGGCAGCGAAGCGATGGGCCACATAGCGGCGGGTGAGCTCGACGGTCTCGCGCTCATCCTCGGGCGAGACCGTCTCGCCAAAGACCGCCACCTGCTCGTCAACGTCGAGGCCCAGCATCTCCTCCTGCCATTCGTCGTTGCGCGAGAGTTGGCCGAGGCGTCGTTCGAGCCGATCGTGCAGCTCGTCGCAGGTGAGGGCAAGTCGACGTGGACCTAAGGGGAACTGTGCAAACTTGTCGATGGCACTCTTTGCCTGTGCCGCCTTGAGCAGCGTCGTCGCGCCGATGCGTATGTCGCGCATGTCCTGCTGATCCGCAACGAGCTCGGGCACGGCAGCCTCGAGGTCGCGCAGTGCCTGCGCCGAGGCATGGGCTCCGTCGTCGCGGTCTCCCAGCCCTTGTGCGGCGACGAACGTGCGCCAGGTGAAGACCTGTGGGTTCGCCTCTCCCATGCTGGGGAGCACCGAGTCGATGTAGCGACCAAACACCGCGTTGGGCGTGAAGAGGTACACCTGATCGGGCCGAAGGCTCTTGCGCTCCTGATAAAAGAGGTATGCGACGCGCTGGAGCATGACGGAGGTCTTTCCGCTGCCCGCGACGCCGCTTACGAGCAAGGCGCCCACATCCGCGTGGCGCACGACCTCGTTCTGCTCGCGTTGGATGGTTGAGGTGATGGCCTGGAGCTTCTCGGAATGATGGCGCTTGAGGGCGTTGAGCAGTAGAGAATCCTCGATGGCCACGGTGGTATCGAAGTACATGCGCAGCACGTCCCGCTCGATGTCGAACTGCCTGCGCAGCTCCAGCTCCACGTTGCGCACGCGTCCGTCCACGGTAAAGGACGTGGGGCCGTTCTCCTGCTTGTAGTAGGTCTCTGCCACCGGGCTGCGCCAATCGACAACCAAGGGGGTACGGTCGTCGTCGGTCAGGCCCACCGCACCTATATATACGTCGCGAGCGGGCCTGCCTGGTCGCATCTTGAGGCGCACCTTGGCGAAGTAGGGCTGCCGGAGGAGCACGAGCACGCGACTCAGACGCTCAAGGGCAAAGTCGTGGCGCTGGTTATAGGCGTCGATGACGGCGTTGAGCGTCTCGATTGCCGCAAGCGTCTCCATTGCCTCGTCTGCCTCGATGCCCGCAGTGTCGGGGCGCAGCTCATCGCTTAGGTCCTTGAGGTCCTGGGCTGCGGTGGCGTGATGCCGTTCCAGCTCGGCGGTCAGCTTATCGTGCAGGGAGCAAATCGTCGCGTACACCTCACTCAGGTGCCGCTGCTCTTCCTCGTACGTCTTGTCCATGTTCTCCCTCAACCGTCCCTTAGGGGACTCTCTCGTGGGCCTGTCCTTCTGGGGATGGTCCTGCTGGGAGTCCGCTGCGGGGCACCTCGGTTTATTTGCCTTGTATACGGTAGCAGGTAGCGCTCATGCGCGCTACCAACGTGCCCAAATCGTCGCGGACGTCCACGGAGTAAAAGCAGAGGCTGCGGCCGGACTTGTCGGCGTTGCACGTGGCGATTAGGCGCTGTCCACGCGTACCCGAGAAGAACTCGATGGTGTTGCTCACCGAGACCGCCGTGACGTCGTCCACATTGGAGGCTACGGCGAGCGCGAAGTCCGCGAGGGTAAAGATGGCGCCTCCCATCACGGCACCCAGCGCATTGCGATGCACGGGAGCGATGTCGAACGCGCAGACGGCATGGCCGCGCCACGCCTCGAGCACCTCGCATCCGCAGGCATCGGTTGCGAAGTGGTCATGAGAGAAGCGTGCGCGCACTTCCTCGATGGGGGTGTGGTTCGCCACAGGCGTGGTGTTCTCGTCAAGCATTCAGTCCTCCCTCATATCGTGTCAAAGAGAGGCGGGCGCGCGACCACAACGATCGCACGCCCGCCTCCCACATCACCGCTTGTCGGTGCAGTGGGTGGGACCCCTACTGCTCCTGCCAGGCAGTCGCCTCGTCCTCGCTGAGGGGACGCACGTCCTCGCCAGCGGCGTAGGGAGACTGGTCGCCGCCCTTGCCAGCGACGAAGTAGAAACCTTGGCGGTTCTGGTAAAGGGTCTCCTCGTAGCCCGCAGGGTCGCCGTACGCGCCGAACGAACGAGTGCCCAGCTCAGTGGACTTCGTGGTGTCGTACACGTGACGTTTGCCGTCGAACTGCTTAACCTTACGCATGACACATCCAATCGAATCAGTGAACGTACAGTAAAACTCAGGGGATTCTACCTGAACGCGAGAATTCTGCCAGCTTCTTAACGTGTCGTTCACATGTTTCCCAAAGGCAAGCGACGTCCACTGGGGGTGAGCCCTCAGCGGACGTCGGACAGCCTGTCGGACCCTCACACGCTACGCCGCCTCTGTCGCGTCCTTGGCGGTCGCGGCCTCTATCTCCTCCTCGTCCACGAACTTCGAGCCAAAGCGCAGGAAGTCCATGAGCGACATGTCGCGATACGTCGTGTCGAGGTAGGGCTCGGTTCCGGGGATGTGCCAGCGTCCATCAGTGCCCTGGTATCCGATGCCGCTGATGATTTGCAGCCTTTGATGGACTGCAAGCTGTGCCGACTGGAAGTCCTCGAGCGGTGCGCCGGCAAGGTCGAGCGTCCGCGTGCCCAGCATGTCGGCGCCGCAGTTGTCCACGTTGCCTTCTTCGCTCGTGCCGGCGACGTCGTAGTTGGCCCAGACGAAGTATTCGGTTTGATACACGCGTGCCTGGTGCTGCAGCTCCTCTTCGCCGGGGAAGTACGCGTCGTTGGCGACGTTGGCGCAGCTCGGGTGGTGGTCGCCGAAGAACGCGAGCACCACGGGTCGGTCGAGTTTGCGCAGTTGGCCAATGAACCACTCGAGGTCCTCGTCAGACGCCTGGATGCACGAGAGGTACTCGTTGAGCTGATGGGTGTACTCGGCGTCGATGCCGGGGAACACGTAGTTGGTCATGCGCTCGGGAGGGATGTTGTTGGTGGAGTAGCCGCCGTGGTTCTGCATGGTGACGTCAAAGACGAACTGCGGATCATTGCTCGAGTTGAGCACTTCGATGATCTTCTCGTACGTGGCCTTGTCGGTGATGCCGGAGTGGAAGGATGAGGCATCGACGAAGCTGTTGTTGGTGTTGTAGAACTCGTCGAAGCCCATGGCTTCGTAGGTGACGCGACGATTCCAGTTGTCCTTGTCGTTGGGGTGGATGGCCGAGGTTGTGTAGCCAATCTCGGAGAGCTGGCGCGCTAGGTTAGGCACCTCTTCGAAGGTGAACATCTGGTAGGGGTACTTGCCCGTGCCAACGAACGCGAGGGAGTTGCCTGTGAGGCACTCAAACTCGCTGTTGCACGTGCCGGCACCGTATACCGACATGCCCAGCTGACCGCGCATCAGGGCGTCGTCAAGGCCGTGCTGATAGAATTGCGGACCCTCGTAGTCGCACTGCAGCTTGTTGAGACGCGAGAGGTCGGCGAACGTCTCGTTCATGACGATCACGATGGAGGGCTGTATCTGAGCGAACTGCTTGGTGGATTCCGCCCGGCGCTCGCGACGGCCAGGAAGGTCGTCTGCCATCGCCGCGTAGGCCTTGGTGACCTCCTCCGCACGCTCTTCGTCGTAGTTCTCGGGCACTGCGATGGGCAGGTCATTGAGTGCGGTCATGAAGGAGGGCAGGAACCCCTGCGCCTTATAGCTCTTCTCGGTGTTCCAGTAAGAAATGTCGAGGCCGAAGTCCTCGCGATAGTTGGGGACGGCAATCCACCAGCTGAGCGCCAAGGCAAAGACCAGTGCGAGCGGCAGGTTCCAGCAGAGGTCGGTCACGAAACGCTTCAAACCTGTTGATTGACTGGGCCTGATGAAGCTGGCACACAAGAGCGCGAGTCCGCCATAGATGAGCGCGCGGATGTCATCGGTATAGAGGAGGTAGGTGTACTGGTTGCCGACCTCGGCAGCGGTTCCCAAGGCAAGGATGTCCATGGGAAGGATGGCTGCGCGCCTGAACTCAAAGATGAAGTGTTCCACGATGCCCAAGCCGATGCAGACGGTAAACACGATGGCGGGACCCGCCGCCCTTCTCTGGCAGAGAAAGTAGGCGATGAAGGCGACGATGGTGATGAGGGTGAGCTCGATGGCCACATGCGAGGGTGCGATTTCTTCAATCTTTGTATTCCAGGGAATCTCGAGGGCGCGACGCGACATCTCGCTGCCGACGAGTATGAGCGCGACGTCGCGTACCGTGCGCAAGATTTGACTGGCCGTGCGCTGTGCCGGGCCAGCCTCGTCGAGCGAGACGAGCGTGCGGAAGACCTTCTCGCGTCGCGTGAGAATCGCGCCGGTTGCAGTGAGTATGACCACGGATTGAATCCAGAACAGCTCCTCGGCTTCGACGAGCTGCATGTTGCACCAGACGGCCATGAAGATGAGAATGGCCGTGATGAAGACGGACCACACGATCGATCCGACGCCGAGGCGTTCACCTTCGCGCTGCGAGCGGATGACGTGCCAGATGGTGCAGCCAATCACAATGAGCGCACCAACGATAGGGAAGAGCATGAACTCTGGTGGGGTCGTGCCTATGAGTATTTCGTTCTCTTCCATACGGTAAATCATCTCCCGATATAGGGGTTGGCATTTGAAGGGGCCGATGTCCGGCTCGCCTCGTGGCCGATGGGGCCACGAGCACAACGTATGATAGTAACCGATGAATGACGCGCAACCGTTCATCCACGAAACGTTACATAATCTTGGACAATGCCGGACGTGGGAGTATCCTTACATGGTATTTTACATGGTATTGGGCAGACTCCAGTGATTCGGCGGGACGCAGTGTTGATGTCCGAGGTCTTAGAGGAGAATAAAGACTACCAGCAGGGTAGGCTTGAGGATGCGAAGTTGCGGCTTTCGGCGATGTTTGCTGACGCTGACGACTTCGCGGGCCGGTTGTCCTTGTTGGTCTCTCGCCTAGCGGTTTTCGTTGCTAGCGGTGAGTGCGATGCGGCGTACGAGGCGTTGATGAAGGCTCTGCCGGTTTGTTCGCGTGCGCTCGATCGGGAGAACAGCCTTTGGACGCAACGGGTCGGAATCATATCTGTCATGAGTATCGAGACCATCCTATCGGCTTCGGTGTTCGACATCCCCCTGATAGATGCGGGTGTTGACGACCTGCCCATCGAGCTCAAGGCTCATTACGGGTATCTCTTGGCGCAGCGCTACATTCGCATGGGGAATCCTGCGCAGGCGGAGGGCGTGGCGTATGCGTTCTTGAACATCGTGGGCAATTCACATCCGCGCTCGCAAGTCGAGCTCTTGCTTACGATGGCCTGTGCCACCGTTATGACGGGTCGAGTCGATGAGGCGAGCACGTGGTTTAATCGCGCGTGGGAGCTCAGCGACATTACGGGCGTCGTGATGCCGTTCGTAGAGCTTAACTATGCGATGCTCGGCCTCCAGCGACGGTGTCTCGACATGCGGCAAGACGAGCGTGCAAAGCGCATTGCGACACTCGTGCGGCGCTATCACAAGGGTTGGTTTGGTCTGCGTCAACGGTGCAACCTATACGATGCGGGTCACTCCCTCACTCCGCTCGAGATGTACACACTCATGCTCGTCGCGTACGGGTGGCGCAACAAAGAGATGGCGACACAGCTTAGGATTAGCGAGAACACCGTGAAGCACTACCTCTCCAACGCGTATACCAAGATTGGCGTGCACGATCGGGCGGGTGCGCGCGAGCATATTGACGCGTCGATTCACAACGCGGAGTTTAGGTATCCGCGCACCACGTGAGAAGGGCGCCGCTGGGAACCCTTTGCGCAATGCTGGTCACTCCAGCGGTAGGCGAACGGTGAAGATGCTGCCCTTCTCTGGCTCGCTTGCCAACTTGATGGTGCCGCCGGCGCGACTGACAGCGTGGCGCACGAGTGAGAGGCCCAATCCCGTGCCGCCGCTCTCGCGCGAGCGCGCCGTGTCCACCCGATAGAAGCGCTCAAACACGCGCTCTTGGTCGGCGTATGCGATGCCGATGCCCGTATCTTCGACCTCAAGCACCGCAAAATACCCTTCTTGGGCTAGCGTGACACGGACCGAGCCCTCCTCGGTATAGGCAAGTGCGTTCGAGATGAGATTGTCACACACGAGCGTCGCGTCCGTCGCCGATATCGTCGCCCGCGCTCCCACAGGAAGCCGATCATGTAACGTGAGCTCTATGCCTTCCCCCTCCGCCTTGGCTCGATGAGCTTCGACCGAGGTCATCACGACGGAACCAAAGTCGCAGCCGGCACCAGCCGCGGACGCGCGCTCCCGGTCTTCGATGCGCGAGAGGTCCATGAGATCGCCCATCAGGCTTTGGAGTCGCTCTGACTCCTTGCCGAGTCGTTCGGAGAGCAGCTTCACCATCTCGAGGTCTCCGTCGGCGGACGCCTGTCCGATGGAGTCCGCCAGCAGACGAATGCCGGCAACGGGCGTCTTGAGCTCGTGGCTGGCGTTTGCGACAAAGTCGGTACGCATGATCTCCAGACGTTTGACGGGCATTCCCGCACGCCTCGACGCAAACCAGGCGGCGGCAACCGCCACCGCGAGCGCGGAGGCCAGCAAGCCCAGGCTCATCCACAGATAGTTGGTCGTGAGCTCGTTGACTTGCTTCATCGTGCGTGACACGCGCACTACCGTCGTGCCGCCCTCATAGGCGCAGGGCACGGTGACGTAGAGGTACTCCACGCCGTCCGTCTCGGAGACGCGCCGGTCGTATCCCACTTCTCCGCTCAGCGCGGTGATAACCTCCGGCCGATCTGCGTGGTTCTTCATGACACCGTCGTCTTCGATGCTCTCTGCGAGTACGGTTCCGTCGGAGGCGATGAGCGTCAGCCGGAGGTCGTCGGTCGCGGCGATGCGTCCGAGCACGTTCGAGGCGGGAAGATCACTGGACTGAAGTGCCACGGCTGCGGCGTTCGCGACTGCGACCATGCCCTCCTGCATGCGCTCCTCGATGAGGTTCTTTATGGGAACGATGAGCGAGAATCCCCACACGGCAACGAGCACGGCGGCCACAAGCACGTAGCCACCAAACAGCCAGCGTCGCCAGCCATGAACATGCTCCGTGGTTGGTGTCACGAACGGTCGCCACCTTCGCGCGTGGCCTCGAAGCGGTATCCCATTCCCCGTTCGGTGTGGATGTAGGTCCATCCGTCGCCGTCGATGGCGCGGCGCACGCGGCGCACGTGCGTGTCGAGCGTGCGCGAGGTGGGGAGGAAGGTCTCGCCCCACACGCGCTCAGAGAGCCACGGCCTGGTGCAAAGCGAGCCCTCGCGACTTGCCAGGGCGACGAGCAGGTCGTATTCCTTGTTGCGCAGGCGCACCGGTTGACCGGATTTAAGCACCCGGGCGGCACGCGTGTCGATGCGCAGGGCACCGGTCTCGATGATGGGCGGCGGATCGTCCTTGATGCGCGCGCGCCGCAGATGGGCACGCACGCGCGCGAGAAGCTCGGCCGTCGAGAAGGGCTTCGTCACGTAGTCATCTGCGCCGGCATCGAGGCCGGCGATCTTGTCGGCTTCCTGATCGAGTGCCGTGAGCATGATGATGGGGGTGCTCGATTCGCCGGCGCGCAGTGCACGCGCGATGTCGAGCCCGGAGCGCTTGGGGAGCAGTACGTCGAGAAGGATGAGGTCCGGGTCGCAGTCCTTGGCGGCTTCGAGGCCCGCATCGCCGTCCGAGGCGACGCTCACCTCATAGCCGGCCCGTGTGAGGGCGAACTCAAGGGCCATCTGGATGGTCCGGTCGTCTTCGATCAGCAGTATGCTTGCCATTCCAGCTCCTCCTTCTCGCCTCGAAGTGCTTTTTCGCACCATTGTAGGAGGGGTGACGCGGTATTGTGAGAGGCCATCGGCGAGCTGCCACGTACCTAGGAGAGTTCACGTTCATGTCACGGTGACCGCTGCGCGTCCTTGCCGCGGGACAGCAGCGGTGAACCGCCCGGCCCGCCGCCAGCCCGCGCGCGAACCCGCCAGCCGCCGAACCCCCGGCCCGCCGCGAGCCCGGTCCGCCGCCAGCCGCCAGCCGCCTGAAAGACTGCCAAACTACTCAGCAGGTATCAAATAATGAATCATGAGAGCTTCCTTCCTGCGCTTTTTCGTCGATGATTTGATTATTAATAACCTGCTGAGTAGTTCGTCTCAAATGGGCGCGCGTCAGGGGCGTGTCCCGAAAAGGGACATCTGGTGGACGTGAGCGGCGGCCCGGGTAGAGGGCGCGCACGGACGCCGGATTCACGCCCGCCGGTCGCGCCCGAGCCGGTTGGCGCTTTATTAGATTCTCGTGCTCGGCTCGGTGCAGGTCGTGGTCACGCGCATGTCGGATGGCGCTACGTGGACGCTCAACAGCGCAGATACGGCAATCTCATCCGGAGAGTGCTTCAACGTCAACACGGATGGGTACGGCGTTGCCAATTGCATTGTCTTTACCCGGGTGCCGGCACCCTAAAGGCAAGGGGCACAGAGAAGTATCGCGGCGAGTACAAGGTTCGCGTTACGGGCATCAAGACGATAAGTGGCTAAAGCGCGACTGAGTTACAGCAACAACTGGAAGCCTGGTACGGCCACGGTAATCGTTGAAGGTTGCGGAAAGTACGAAGGCCAACTGAGCAAGACCTTTACGATCGTGAAGGCTCCTTCCACGATTAGCCTCGCGGCCCAGACCAAGCCTTACACGGGCAGTGCGCTGTCGTACAACGGGAACACAATCAGGACGGGTTCCACCGGTGCCGTTACCTATAGGTATTACCGTGATGCGGCTTGCACCAAGGAGGTGGCGAAGGCGAACGTCAAGAATGTCGGCACCTACTACGTGAAGGCCACGCTCGCGGCTGACGACTACTACGCCGGTAAGACGAGCGCCGCCGTCAAGTTCACCATCACGAAGGCAGCCAACCCACTCGTCGTGAAGGCTGCCGCGAAGACCATTAAGCGCGCCGCCGTGAAGAAGAAGGCGCAGTCGGTCGTCCCCGTCACTGTGACGAAGGCGCAGGGCGCGAAGACCTTCTCCGCCGCCAAGTGGACGACCGCCAAGGCGAAGAAGTGCTTCACCGCGAGCAAGAAGAGCGGAAAGGTGACCGCGAAGAGGGGCACGCCCAAGGGCACCTACAAGTTCAAAGTCAAGGTGTCCGCCAAGGGTAACGCCAACTACAAGGCGGTTCGAAGACGGTTGCGGTGAAGGTCGTCGTCAAATAGCGCCCGTGAGGCGAGCTAGCCGGTCGGACGCCGTCGCCCGACGCCGCACCTCCGGCCACCCCGTTGGTGCCGAGCCGTCCCACGCCCAGCTCGCTCGGCGAGACATTTCGCACCTCCGTTGACCCCTTAATGTCTCGTCGAGTGAGGCGGTTCTCAGCCGACTCGTCCGGCGGGACACTTCGCGTCTTGTTGGATACGGAAATGTCTCGCTGTGCGAGGAGGGTATCCTAGGCCGGCGTGCCTGCTATACACCTGCTGGGTGGTCTGCCGCGGGACGTTGCGCCCGCTGCCTCGCCGGGTGATGGGCGAGAATTGCCAGTAGGCTTACCACAGAAAAGACTTCTGCAAGAATGGCAGATGCGGTGGCACGTCTGAGTGTGGGCAGCGCCTCTGGAAAGGAGGTCGGCCCATGGAACTGTTGACGCGTATTCTCGAACTGGTCACGGCAGTCATCTGCTGGATCACCGCGCGGGAGGAACGTGATGCCC
>JAFWIE010000043.1 GCA_017533825.1 Atopobiaceae bacterium
CCTCTGCTCGCGCGTGAGCTCGTCGAGGAACAGGTTGAGCACGTCCTTGCCGGTGCCCTCGTGCGCCCAGATGAGGCAGCCGCGGTCGTGGTCGACGACCACCGTGACGTACTTGTGGCCCTTCTTGTACGACGTCTCGTCGATGCCGATGCGGCGCACGCCGTCGAACCTCGAGGCGCCGCGCGCGGCCTCCAGCTCGGCGTAGACGCGCCTGCACACGCCGCCCACGCTGTGCCACTCGACGCGGGCGAGCTCGGAGACCGCCGAGGCGGTGCAGCGGACCGCCAGCCACGCCACCCAGTCCTCGAAGTCGCGCGTGAAGCGCGCCCCGTGCCGCGCCCAGGGGACGGCCTCGGTGCGCACGCCGTGCTCCGGGCAGCGCACCCTGCAGGGCGCGTACTCCAGGTAGCAGGCCGAGCGCGCCAGGTCCATCGCCCTCCACAGCCTGGGGGCCCCGCGGTTCGCCATGTCGTAGAAGTCGCAGGCCCTGCCGCATACGGGGCAGCGGCGCTGCTCGCGCTTGTAGGGCCGGACGCTCACGACGATGCGCTCGGCCTCGATGCGCGCGCCCAGGACGACCGTGCGGGCCAGACCGAGGGCGAGAAGTAGTAGACTCTTCATGCGTCACACCTCTTCGGTTGTCTGAATTTGGCTTAGCAATCATAGGCGGATGACGCGGAAACGGCCCCTCCCGGGGCCGTTTCAGTTCCAGATCGTTGTTTTCGCCCGCTGAGCTGGGCCTATGCCGGAATCTCTCCCACAGAAACCACCGAAGAGCCCTTTTTGGTGCGTCGTAGGGACTCGTGCGCCTGCTAGCCTAACTGTTGCGACGACAGTTCGAACTTAAATCCGACGAAAAAATTTGCGTCGGTTTTGCGCCCGTTTTGTCGTATGCCACTAGAAAGAAGGGAGGTCCCATGAGGGAGAACAGACGGCTGGAGCTCAAGGAGCGAGTCGCCAACACGTTCCTCAAGACGGTGAGCGCATACGCAAACTACGGCACAGGCGAGATACTGTTTGGGGTCACAGACGATGGAGCCATGGTGGGCCTCGAGGATCCCACAAGCGACTGCCTCAGAATAGGGAATGCAATAAACGACGGCATATCCCCACGTCCAGAGTTCAGCATTTCGGAGAACTCTCGCACGGGAGTCGTGACCCTGCGCGTCCTCGAGGGGGACGAAAAGCCCTATCTGTACCGTTCGAAGGCATACAAGCGCAGCGATGCCTCGACGGTCGAGGTCGATGACCTCGAGCTCCGGAGGCTGGTGCTGGAGGGGTCCAACCTGACCTTCGACGCCGTTAGGTCTGCGAGGCAGGACCTCTCGTTTGACGTCCTCAGCAGAGCCCTCGAGGATGAGGTTGGTGTCAGCACGTTCGGAGACGAGGAGAGGGCGCTCTCGGCCTTTTCGCCGGGAGTCCTGCTGTCAAGCAGCCGAGTGGTCGCGCTGACCGGGTTTGGAAAGGACAAGGTCCTAAGGGTCCTGAAGGGGCTTGTGACCAAGGGCCTGGTGAGTGTCCAAGGCTCGGGCCGCGGCACGCGCTATGTCATGAGCTAAGTGCATGCCTCGGCTCTTCTGCCATCGTTACCAGCGCAAACGCGGTCGGATGACGTCATGACGTCGCCCGACTCGAAGTGAGTCGACGTCACGGGTGCTAAAACGGTGCCCGTGACGTCGCTTTGACGTCCGCAGAAAGGATAGGCAGAACCATGGCTGGTAGCGTGGATACGAGAGCGCACCCCAAACCACTCCGAGCCACCATAGTCACGCGATTTTGATAGAGACAGCTCTGCTCGGGGGCGAACCTGCTGTAGCGTTCGACCTCGCACGAGAGGTCGTCTCCATCATTGGCGACCCATAAAACGCCGTCCAGCTCGGCAGCCCCAAACCCCTGCCTTCCCTCTTCGCAGCTGAGGTCATAGGTCCTATAGCTGTAGGCCGCCACCTTTCCGTCGCTCTCCTCGAGCTTGGCCCTGAACCCGAAACCCATGCTCATAGTTAGCTCCCGTAGTGCCAGAACAGCAGGATGATCCTCGCCACGAACCTCATCCACGCAAGGCAGAACTTGCCTATCGCACCCAGTACACGCTTGGCCACGCCCATCTCACACGCTCCCTAGAAAGAGTCCTCGTCACCATAGACGTTAGCAGCCAGGGCGGACACAAATTCGTAGCTGGCCTCCGTCATGCCCAGCATCGCGCACGTCAGCCGCTCTCCGTCGGGACCACTGAACTCGTCGGCAAGGGCGTCCCTCAGGTAGTCGTGCAACCACACCGCACGACCAGCCATGGAGCGCGCAGGCTCGTCGGCGTCGTAGAAGAGGTCGGCCGTCTCGTCGAGCCGCGACACGTCGCAGAGATCAGGCCCGACGCGCACCCACTGGAGGCGACCGTCAAGCTCGACGGAGCGGACCTGCGCCACCTCCTCCTCTGAGAGGACATGCAGGCGGCATCCCGCGGACCTCTGCGCCAGGGGCATGTCGGTGCCCTCCGAGCTTGTGACCCGGTACCAGCTCGCCTCGACCCAGAGCCCGTCATCGAGAGTAATCCGCAGGTCGGTGAGGGCGTTCGTCCTTCCGAGGGCGCTGTCGGTCGTGAGCGTGTTGGTGTCGAACTCCTCGATGGCCCTGTCCTGGAACCGCACGGTGATCCTCATCGCTCGGACCTCTCGTCTCTCCTCGTCTGCTGACGGGCGGGACGGCTGCCACCGCGGTACTCTTGCCCACCCCTGCGGTTATCACGCGTACCCGATGGGCCAGTCGGCCTGCGGTTAGGTTGCGTCGTTGCCCTCTCGGGGAGGATCCCGTGCTCGGCGCAGTACCGCCTCGCGCGCTCGAGCCTCGCCACGGTCGCCTCGCGGTTGGGCATGCCGCGCATCCTGCTGACGGCCGAGTCCATGGCGGAGAGGCTCCTGAAGCCGCCCCTGGAGACGATGCTTACGGCCTCGGATAGGTCGACGAGCTCTCGGAGGTCCTTGACCTCGATGGCGCCTGCTGCAACCTCGCGGACGTTGTGCACGGTGACGGGGACAGGCGCCCTTCTTGTTGGGCTCCTTAGCCAGCCCGTCACCTCGCGCCTGGTGTACGAGGCCCCGAGCTTGGATCCCGTCACCTGGCGACTGGGAGTCTCAGCGAGGGAATAGACCCAGTCCCCCTTCCTCGAGGCGGACTCGCGGACGTTGATGCCCATCTCTCGGAGCGCACCTTGGAAGTCCTCGGGGTTCTTGGCTATCCCTCGTGCGACGTCGACCCTCGCGCGGATGTCCGCCACCCAGGAGTACTCGCCGCGCCGAGCTAGCGATGCCTCGGTGCGGTCGACCGCCCTCCTGCGGTAGTGTGTCTCGTCGCGTGCGGCCCCGTCGAGCCTGCCGACGAAGTGCGTGAGACCGGCGTCGCGCGCGATCCTCTGCAGCGACCCGTTGAGCGCCCCGGGATCGGGGTCCTGGAGCCTGCGACCTGTGTCGAGGTTGGTGTTGTTGACGACGACGTGGGCGTGGGGCACGTGATGCTCGTTGTCGTCGTGGTAGACGACTGCCACCTCGTAGTCGCCGAAGTTCTCCTCCACCCATGACATGGTGACAGACCGGAGCCGTGAGAGGCTCACAGTGTCCCTCGGGTCGGGGGAGATGACATAGTGCTTGTAGGTGCGTGCTTTCCTGCCCCTAAACGGCCTGTCGTTGCCCAGTTTTTCGCGGGTCCCGTCCATGATGGATGACCAGTCGTAGTCGCCGTACTCTGGGAGCCCGTCGTCATCCATCCCCTCCATGGGGGCGTCGAGGTTGAGGAAGTCCCGAGCGAGGGCGCGACCCTCCCTCTCGAGGTAGCGCTGCGCGGCTCCGAGCCTGGTGTGTCCGGCGATCGCCTTGATGAACGGCATGGCTACCTCTCGTAGACCACTGGAGCGTCGGCGAGCCTCGCCCCCTGCTCCCTGATGGCCTCTGCGTCGCGCTTCAGCTCCTCGAGCTCGCGCGAGACACCCTCGAGTGCCTCCGTGAGGTCGAGGGCATCGACGCCCGACTCGCGCACGGCCTTAGCGATGTAGTTGAGGGCGTGGGTCGACTGGTTGAGGAGGTGCCCGAGGGACCTGACGTTGCGGACGTAGCGCACGAGGGTCTTGCGGTCGAACACGAGCATCGCGAGCCCGACTGGGCCGCTGTTCTCGCCCGCTTGGATGAGGATGCGGACGGTGTCGGAGACGGTCATGTCAATCGAGTCGGAGAGCGACCTCAGCGAGGACATCTCCTCCTCGGAGAGCATGACGTGGAGCTGGACGGGTCTGGGCATGGTCCTCCTGGGGACGGGTTCTCTATGTACAGGGGGTCATGCCAATCCTAGGGGCGCGGGGGCTCCCCCGCACGCGACACCCATGACACGCTGTCATGGGTGAGCGGGACGAGACGACGAGGGGAGGGAGGGAAGAGGGAGCCTGGGTAGGAGCTGTGCGACGGCCCGAGGACCCCTCAGCCGGATGTCCCCGAGGAGTCTCGGACGAGCTATTCCATGGACTTGTACATGGAATAGGCTACTTGCTATAACGGGCCCTCAGGGCTGGTGGACGACCCTTCGCATGACGGGTCTGTCATCCGAAGTGATGCGACGTGTGACGGTGGCGTCACGCGATGACGCCCATTTGGCATGACGATC
Source organism: Atopobiaceae bacterium (assembly GCA_017533825.1). GTDB lineage: Bacteria > Actinomycetota > Coriobacteriia > Coriobacteriales > Atopobiaceae > RUG440. Next base: position 4,645 of record JAFWIE010000043.1, read on the forward strand.
CTGTCATGCGATGCTGCCGGGATTCGGGGTTCCGGGGCGGCGAGGCAGGGCGCTTCTTGCCAGTCCGAGCCGGGGCGGAGCGTGCGTTTCGGCGCCCGCCGGGGCGGGCGCCTGTGGTCTCGCGGGGGTGTTTTAGGCTATGCCGCCATGGCCGCCTGCAGGTCCTCCACCATCGCCTTGGCGGCGTCGCGCACCACCTGCAGGCATGCGCGCATCTCCTCGTCGGTCTTGCCCACGGCCCAGGATGCCACGTACCCGAAGCTGTAGCCCGAGGTGTCCAGCCCGAGCGCCGCGCTCACGGCGTAGGCGACGCTCTCGGCCTGCACCTCGCGCATGGCGCGGTCGGGCATGCCCTCGGGGTCGCCGTCGTGCAGGCGGCTGTGCGCCAGCTCGTGCAGGGCGGTCTTGACGGTCTGGCCCTCGCTCATGCCCTCGCGGATGGCGATGAGCTCGCCGCGGCGGAAGAAGCCGTTGGTGCCCTCGGGAAGGTTAGCAACGAACTCGACGGGGTAGGCGCTGACGGTGCGGACGGCGTCGAGGATGGCGGCGAAGCGCTCCACGTCCCCCGCGACCTCGTCCACGAGGGTGGGCAGGGGCTCACCGTCGGTCTGGCTGACGTCGAAGACGTGGCCCACGCGGAAGCCCACGAGGCGGCGGCGCTCCTCGTCGGCGTCCTCGCCCCTGTCCTTGACCAGCATGGGCACGAGGATCTCGATGCCGCGCTCGCCCTTCTTGACGTAGCGGTTGAAGTCGCGCTTCCAGCTCCTGAAGCTGGCCACGTGGGTGGCGGTCGGCATCTGCATGGCTATCAGGATGGTGTTGCCGAGGCTGTAGTCGTAGAACCTGCTGAGGCTGCGCAGCCACGACTCCCAGCGCTCGGACTGGTAGACCTCGCGGACGCCCTCGCCGAGGCGGTCGAGCGCCGCCTGCGCGCGCTCCTGTGCCCTCTCGCGCGCCTGCTGGCGCTCTGACTTGCTGGTGTGACGCCTGGTGCTCTTGGTGGTTGCCATGTCCTTGTCTCCTCTCGGGTGGCGGTGCCGCACGGACCGTCCGTGCGCGCTTGCCACCCTTGGAGGCCAAGGGTTCCCGCCCCGTGGTAGGCGGAGGGCAGAGGAGCTCCGCGGCAACCTCCACCAATCGCCCTTGGATTTGTGCGGGGTTCCGTGGGGCCCTTGACCGGCGCCGTGCGGGGCGGCCGGGAGGGGTCCCGGGGCATGGCGTGGCCATGGGGCGGGTCGCAGCTATCAGCTGAGACCAATGACAGCTTCCTTTGATAAACTGGTGCAGTGTGTATTGCTGTAGTCATGCAACGGTTAGGATGCTCGCATGAAGTATGCCGAACTTATCAATTCCGGTGCTTCTCCTACGGAGATACAGTCCTACCTCGTCGATTCTGAACTTGTCCCTGTAACCATCCGCATACCGAGGAACCTCCGGGACTCTGCGAAGGAGGCGGCGTCGCTCTCGGGCTTGACGTTCACCTCCTTCATCAAGCGGCTCATGATTGAAGAGCTGAGTCGAAAGGACTGAGCATATGGAGTTCCTTAGCAACGAAGGCGTAAACGCGCTGGGCGATAAACTCCGAGCTGCACTTACCGCAGGCGACAAGCTTTCCATCATCAGCTCGTATTTCACCGTGTTCGCTTTTGGCGAACTTAAGGACGAGCTTCTTAAAGTTGACGAGCTGCGCTTTCTCTTCGACGAACCGACCTTCGTGGAGCAGATGGCCGAGCTGAAAGACCCGAAGGAGTTCGTGCTCTCGAAGCGCGGGCGCGAGCGCGGCATCGGCGGTACGGGGCTGGAGCTGACGCTTCGCAACAACCTGAACCAGCGGGCTCTCGCTCACGAGTGCGCCGAGTGGGTTCAAGCCAAGGCGTCCTTCCGATCCGCACGTTTGCGCGGCATGGTGCAGTCCGGCTCCGTCTACCACCTTTCGCATGCGGACGGCTCCGCAGACGGATTCCAGGGCTTCAACCTTCCATTCACGCTCGAAGGGTTGGGCTACGAGCGCAAGGCCGGCGTCGTGGGCGGCTACGGCTCGTACTCGGGTGCTGCCGAGGCTCAGGGTCTCAAGGCGATGTTCGACGGCATCTGGGACAATCCCTCCATGGTGGCCGACGTGACCGAGCAGGTTGCCGAGCAGATCGGCACGCTCTACCGCGAGAACGCGCCCGAGTTCGTGTACTTCCTGACGCTCTACCACGTGTTCCGCGACTTCATGGCGGACATGGAGGAGACCGACCCGATAAAGCCGGGGCTCTCCTTCACAGACTCGGCCGTGTGGAACAAGCTCTACGACTTCCAGCGCGACGCTGTGGTGGGCGCCATCCGTAAGCTCGAGCGGTACAAGGGATGTATCATCGCCGACTCGGTCGGCCTGGGCAAGACCTTCGAGGCGCTGGCCGTCATCAAGTACTACCAGGAGCGCAACGACCGCGTGCTGGTGCTGTGCCCGAAGCGCCTGCGCGAGAACTGGACGCTCTACACGGGAAACGACGAGCGCAACCCGCTCGTTGACGACCGGCTGAACTTCGACGTGCTCAACCACACCGACCTCTCCCGCTACACGGGCTTCAGCGGCGACATCAATCTCGAGACGCTCCGCTGGGGCAACTACGACCTCATCGTCATCGACGAGTCGCACAACTTCCGCAACAAGCCGACCGACCGCACGCAGCACTCCCGCTACGACCGTCTGATGGCCGACATCATCCGCGCGGGCGTGCGCACCAAGGTGCTCATGCTCTCGGCGACGCCGGTGAACAACCGACTGCTCGACCTGCGCAACCAGATAGAGATCATCACCGAGGGCGACGACGCCTACCTGGCCGAGACTGACAACATCGGCTCCGTCACAGCGGTGTGCCGACTTGCCCAGCAGAGGTTCGGGGAGTGGAGCGAGCTTCCCGACGAGCTGCGCACGACCGAGCGTTTCGTGGCTTCGGTGAACGCCGACTACTTCAAGCTGCTCGACATCCTGACCATCGCGCGCAGCCGCAAGCACATCGCCAAGTACTACCGCGACGAGACGGCAACGTTCCCGACGCGCCTGAAACCGATATCGCTGCACCCGCGCTTCGACACCCAGGACGAGCTGCCGAGCATAGCCGACATGAACGACCTGATCGCGTCGCTGTCGTTCGCGCAGTACCAGCTGCTCTCCTACGTGATGCCGGGCAGGCAGAAGAAGTACGCAGACCGCTACGCCGACACCTGGGGCAACGACTTCGAGAGCCAGGTGAACCGCACGCACGCTGTGGCGAACCTGATGCGCGTGAACCTTCTGAAGCGCATGGAGAGCTCCATCAACAGCTTCCGCATCACGCTCGAACGTGTATTGGGCGGTGCACGGTCGCTGCTCGAACAGCTGGGCAACCTGAGCATGAACGCCGCGTACGAGGCCGACGAGCTGGCCGAGGGGTTCGACGACGATGACGACGCCGAGGAGTTCGAGGCAGGCGGCAAGGTGCGCGTGGACCTGCGCGACGTTGACGCAATCCGCGTGAGGCAGGAGCTGGAATATGACATCCGCACGCTCGAGGAGCTTTTGTACTACGCCAACGAGGTTACGCCCGAGCGCGACGAGAAGCTGGCCGAGCTGAGGCGCTTCATAGACCAGAAGGTGGCGCACCCGTACAACCCCGGCAACCGCAAGCTGCTCATCTTCAGCGCGTTCGCCGACACGGCACGCTACCTCTACGAGCAGCTGAGCCCGTACCTGAAGAAGACGTACGGCATGGAGTCGGCGCTCGTCACCGGAGCCAAGGGGACGGCTGCAACCGTGAAGCTCAAGCGCACGACCTTCGACGCCGTGCTCGGGCGGTTCTCGCCGAAGAGCAAGGAGATATCGGAGCGCGAGCGCAGGCAGGGCGAGATTGACGTCGTGTTCGCCACCGACTGCATCTCCGAGGGCCAGAACCTGCAGGACTGCGACTGCCTGGTGAACTACGACATCCACTGGAACCCGGTGCGCATCATCCAGCGTTTCGGCCGCGTCGACCGACTCGGCAGCGACAACACGTGCGTGCAGCTCGTGAACTTCTGGCCCGACATCGAGCTCGACGAGTACATCCAGCTGGAGGGCCGCGTCAAGGGCCGCATGGTGCTCCTGGACACGTCGGCCACCGGCGAGGAGAACGTGCTCGAGGGCAAGGCCGCTGACGAGATGAACGACCTGAAGTACCGCCGCAGCCAGCTCGAGCAGCTGCAGCGCGAGGTCATGGACCTTGAGGACATCTCGGGCGGAATATCCATCACAGACCTCGCCTACGACGACTTCCGCGTGGAGCTGGAACGCTACGCGAAGGCGCACCCCGGACTGCTCGAAGGCAGCCCGTGCGGCCTGCACGCCGTGGCCGAGATCCCGGACACGCTGGTAGACAGCGTGGAGCCGGGCGTCATCTTCTGCCTGAAGGCGAACGACGAGGGCGCGAACCCGAAGGACGGCAACCCGACCTGGCCGTTCCACCTGGTCTACGTGACCGATTCCGGCGAGGTTCGCGGCACCCACACCAACCCGAAGGCGGCGCTCGACATCATGCGGGCGGCGTGCGCGGGCGTGACGGAGCCCGTGATGGATCTCTGCCGGCAGTTCAATAAGGAGACACGCGACGGCACGAAGATGGGTACGTACACCGAGCTGCTCGACGCTGCGGTAGGCCAGGTGTCCGGCGTTCAGGCGCAGAAGGGCATGGAGTCGCTCTTCAGCCTCGGCGAGGTCGGCACCGGCACGACGCTCGCGTTCGACGACTACTCGCTCGTGAGCTTCGTGGTTCTGAGGTGACGGTCATGGATTGGGCGAAGACGCTAAACCTACCAAGCGCCACGCTTGCCGGCGGCAAGACCATACCCAAGACGGTGCTCACCGCTCAAGGCGGCCTCACCAGGGCCGAGGAGAAGCTGCTCAAGCAGTACTCGCGCCTTACGCACGTCGCCACCATCCAGCGGACGACGGCGCGAATCGCTCCTGTCTCGGACGATGAGCACGAGGTCGGCAGCGTGATCTACCTGAGCTGCGAGCTGATGCGCCCTAGCGGATTCGGAGAGCTTGCAGCCGTACTGCACAAAGCTTTCCCCAATCCGGTCGTGCTGCTGTTCGAGGAGCCTGGCGGCAAGGTGGGCGTTTCCGTGTCTATCAAGCGCAAGAGCCACGCGGAGAAAGGCGCCGTTGTCGTGGAGCGGACCGAGTCGGCGCGACTCTTCGACTCCGAAGATGCCGCCTATGCGGAATTCCTTGCCGACATCCGCCACAACACCCTTCCTCAATCCGACCTTCTCGCCTACGTGACCGCGATTTGCGACCGCACCGCGAAGGCGGCGGCCATCGGCGCAATCGGCGAGTACCCGCACTGCAAGGATGCCGACACATTGCAGCTGATGATGCTCTTGTCCAGCCTGAGGGACACGCAGTCTGAGATTAATGTCCTACGCTCGCAGTATCTTGACAGGGAGGCGACCATCGCCGAGTCGTCGCGGCTGCGCATGGCGCTGAAGAAGAAGGAACGCGAGCGTGATTCGGTCGCGAACGAGATAAAGGAGCTATGTCATGGCTGAGTTCGAGAAGATGGACCTCGCGTCTGCCGATCTGGTGGCGGAACGCATCGAGCAGCTGAAGCAACTACTGCCGGAGGTCGCCACCGAGAGCGGCATCGACTTCGATAAGTTGCGCCTGGTGTTGGGCGACGAGATTGACGAGGGCACCGAGCGGTATGCCTTCACCTGGCCCGGCAAGACCGACGCCATTCGCCAGAGCCAGACTCCTAGCACGGCCACGCTGCGTCCCTATCCCGTGGAGAGCGTGAACTGGGATGAGACTGAGAACCTCTACATCGAGGGCGACAACCTCGAAGTGCTCAAGCTGTTGCAGCACTCCTACCATGGCCGAGTAAAGCTGGTCTACATCGATCCGCCCTACAACACCGGACATGACTTTGTGTACAAAGATAAGTTCGGTGACACAATCGAGAACTACCGAGAGCAAGCAAAGCTGACTGAGCAATCAAATGCCGACACTAGTGGCAGTTACCATTCCGCATGGTGCTCAATGATGCTTCCAAGACTGAGGTTGGCAAGGGAGTTAATGTCTGATGACGGCGTAATCTTCATTAGCATCGATGACAATGAGCTTGTTAATCTACAGAAGATTTGCCGCGAAGTATTCGGGGATAGCAACGTTCTAGCAACCATTATCGTAACCGTCAAACCAGAGGGAAGACGCTACGGTGCATTCGCAAAGACACATGAATACATGATTTGCTGTGCAAAGGATGCAGAGAGCGCGATTTTGAACGAAATCGTCGCCGAAGGTGCAAGCTTTACGTATAGTGACGAGCACGGAGGATTCAATCTGCAGGGTCTTCGCAACCGTAACGTCAGAGCATTCAACTCCTCAAATCGTCCCAATTTGCACTATCCGTTTTATGTTGATCCTTCGTCGAAGACCGCTGCCGGACTATATACGGTTTCGATAAACAAGAACGAAGGATGGATCGAGGTTTGGCCTGCCGTAATGGACGGACTCGAAAGTGTTTGGCGCTGGGGTAAGGAAAAGGCTCAGAATGAAGCCGCTGACCTGACAGCAACACTTGGCAATGACGGTACCTATCGAGTATTCCAAAAGGTGAGAAGCCTAACTCAAACGCCAAAGACTACCTGGGTGAGCAAATACTTCCAATCGAATAGAGGAACTAAGCACGTAGCAGAATTGATGGGTGCGGGCATCTTTGACTTCCCAAAGCCAGTTGAACTCCTGTCCGAAGTAGTGCGTATTGGATCAATGGAGGACTCTCTTATCATGGATTTCTTCTCCGGTTCCGGTACGCTAGCGGAAGCGGTATATTTTGTTAACAGCGAAGACGGTGGCTCCCGCAAGTACATCTCTGTCCAACTTCCTGAGCAACTGGCCGAAAAGAGCGCGGCTAGAAAAGCTGGTTACACCAATCTTTGCGAGATTGGCAAGGAGCGCATCCGCAGGGCAGGCGCAAAGATAGCAGCCGAGATCGAGGAATCCAACAAGCAGCTCCGCCTCGGCGAGGAACCTAAACCCGTACCCGACATAGGCTTCCGCGTTCTCAAGCTCGACGAG
>JAFWIE010000044.1 GCA_017533825.1 Atopobiaceae bacterium
CTAAACTGGTCATGGCGGTCGTTCCCTTCGTCGAACCCTGCGTTGTGGAAGATGCAAGATTCTAGAGGACGACCGCCTCCCTTTCCATGTGGAACTGGCTGGCTAACGCCCTAACCTACAGGTTTTGGGATTGACCCATAATATCTAGGTGTTGGATGGTCTACAAAGGACGGACGAGTAAACAAGGGATCTGCGATGCATTTCATTGACCCCTTGTCCATCTTGTCACGCAACTGACGATGGTTTAGACATACCGAAGGCAAACTGACGCGCTCTATTAGATTGTTTAAGCACCTGTTTTGCGATTAGACCGAAAGGCTTACGGTTTGCGTAATCATCGTTTTTACCAGGTGCAGGGCTCTCCCACTGAGGGGGGCGTAGGAATGCGACAACGGAAACTATAGATGTGTACTATCGCAGCCGAAACACGTCATGAGCAAATCAAGATCGACGTCGTCGCGCGGCATGAACTCTACGGATATGCCCTCTAGCATTTCGCCGATTGTACGAACCCGTCCATCATCGCAGAGATAGGCTGTGTTGAGCGGCGGCATCCTCCAGCCACAAATGCGGCTGCTTTCGGATCGAACTTGGGCAACCCATGCAAGCATATCAGTGATGGTATCAAGGTCACATCCCTTCGGCAGTGTAACGTCACCCCGGCCGACGTGCCCCTTGTCATCGGCTACCCACATCGCTCGTAAACAATCGAGCGAGATTCTCACAGGTATTGTGAGCTTACCGCTCTCGTTCATATGTTTGCGGAGCAGGTCGAATGCCTGCGGGGTGAACAAGATTGCCGGTGTTTTGTCCATCTTCATTGCGTGCTCCTCTCTGTCGCGGTTGGATGGTTGCCGACTAGTGGGTATACAGTAGCATCGTTGCGAAGAGACAACAACATCTGATAAAGCCTACACAACACGAGCACAACAACTGATAAAGCCTTCGGTTATAATCCAAGAGGAGGTGATTAGCATGAAGGCAAAGGACGCTGTGTCCGAGGTGGTAGCACTTTCAGGAAAGAGCGCAATTACGGTGTCCCGCGAGATGGGACGCGCAGACACATTCATATCGATGACAATTTCGAGGAAGTCAGTGCCTAAACTCGACACGTTCGCGGAGCTGGCGGCCGTATGCGGTTACGAGCTAGTACTCATGGGAAACGGCGAGCAAATCACAATCGAGTATCAGTAGGACATGCAAAAGCAACTGTATGCGCGTTGCATCCTACGCATATCTCAATCAAGGCTCGACTTACCGATTAGTATGTAAGCATACGCAAGGACGTCGCCTAAGGTGCATTATCATTCTTTGACAGACCTAGCGCTGCAAGACACTTGGAGGTTGAGCCATGCCGACGAATGCGACCATTTCTGTGAACAAGGAGACGGTCCGCCTTTATTTGGAAAGCGGCAAAACCAATCCGTTTCTCATACCAGAATATCAACGTCCCTACGCATGGGGCGAGGACGAGGCTTCCAAACTCTTCGAGGACCTGCACGACTTCGCAAGAAGTGAGGTCGAACGGGAAAAGCAGGGGGTCAAGAAGGAGGGAACATATTTCCTCGGGTCGATAGTCTCCTTCCTCAACGAGAACGACGAGCGCGAGGTAATCGACGGACAACAACGTCTCACATCGCTGATGCTGTTATTGCGTGCCATATACACGAAGTTGGAGCGCACCGATCCCATGACTGAGCAGGCAGAAAACTTCATTCGCCAGATTCAACCTTGCCTGTGGATAAAGGACAAGTACACCGGCAAGGTCGACACGACGAAAATGCTTATCCGCTCTAACGCGATGGACGACAACTTCAATGCGAGACTACAGCTGATACTGGACACTGGGGAAACCGACGAAGAATGGACTGACAACTACTCAGAGAACTACCGCCTCTTCCAACGCCTGTTCGACAAGCTTTCGGCTGACAACGCGTTCTTCGTGTATGCGTTCATCCACAACTTGCTCAACAACGCCATCGTCCTTCCAATTCAGGCGGACACTCAGGATACGGCCCTCACCATCTTCTCCACGCTCAACGACAGGGGGTTGCCTCTTTCCGACGCCGACATCTTTAAGGCAAAGATGTACGACAGCCTACAAGGCGACGAGAGGGATGATCTCATGCGGTCGTGGCGCGAGCTTGAGGCACGCTCCCTCGACGTCGACGAAACAATGCAACACCTCTTCTATGTTTATATGTTCTACGATAGGGCAGTGAAGGGTGACGACAAAACGACCACCCCCGGTGCGCGCAAGTACTTCTCTCAAGACAAGTTCTCGAGCCTCAAGCAGCCCGGAGTTCTCGATAAGTTGGCCGACATCCTTGACCTGCTTACCATCGCGAAGGTTCGCAAACCAGTTTCTGGCATCCCATGGTCGGAGGACGTGACCATACTGCAGGCGCTGGACATGCTCGCATGCTATCCGAACGATTGGTGGCAGTATGCCGTCTCGACGTACTACCTCCTCCACAAGGACGACGATTCGTTTGACGAGGCATTCCCCGCGTTCCTCAACAAACTGTTCGCTGAGCTGCTGAGGGTATACGTCCTCTTTCCGACAGTCAACAGCATCAAGGGCGGAATCATGAAGCTCAACGTAGCATCAGTGGAATCTGCGGTTCCTCGGTTTGACTTCAGGCAGGCCGACGTGAATGATCCCCAGTGGCGAGAAGGAGTAGTTCACCCGCGTAACCGCTACACTCGAAGGATGGTCATCGCCGCAACAAGCTATACGGAGCCGTCACAAGACGGTCTGCTCCCCGAGGGTTGGGAGGTGGAGCACGTTTTTCCGCAGCACTGGAGCGCGAACTACGACTGCGAGGGCCATACGAGCGAGAAGCTTGCCGAGATTGTCGAGGAGATAGGAAACCTTATTGCGCTGGAGAAACCCCTTAACATCGGCGCGAGTGACGGCTATTACGACAAGAAGCGGGTAGAGTATGCGAAGTCTTCGATAGGTGTTGCTCGAACGATGGCAAAGAGACTCGGTTGGCATGTTGACGACATCCACGAGCGCAACGTCAGGGTTGTAGATCAACTGAGAGACGCATTCGAGATTTGGTCTGATACATACAACTCGCTAATGGAGATAGGCGCGTAGGCAAAGCGCACCAAAACGCAAAAAATCGCCCTCTCCATGCATTGAGGAGAGGGCGATTCGCTGTCTTCTGAAGGCTTTGGTCTGATCCCACCCCTGCGCCGCGCTCTCTGCCAGCTACCTCGCAGTCGCGACGACGTCTGGGTAGTCCTCTATCGCACGGATCTGTGCCGCGTAGGTGGACCAGCCGCCCGCCACCTTATAGTCATCGACGAGAGAGGATGGCACGTACACGTAGCCCGTCCCTTGCGCGATGGGGACGTCGCTGTTGAGGCTGCCACTGAGCCTGCAAAGCGTCTCGCCCGGCAGCACCAGCGTGTCCATTGGCGTTCCCTTGCCGATTGAGTTGCCGTTGATCTGCGTGCACGACGGGAGAAATGCCGCCCTTTCGGAAATCCCGACCTTCGCGTAGGGTCGCTGGCAGAGGTCCTGCGGGCGCACGGAAGGTCGGGATTTCGCATAGCGTTGACCTCGTGGTGTTGGCGAATACCAAGGAGGTCGATACATGGATACCACAAGAGTCGAGTCCTCGCTGCCGAGGCTCGAGGAGCACATGCTCTACAGCGGATACTCCAAGACGTACGCGAGGAGGGTTGGCGAGTGCCTCAGGAGGATGCTTCCCCTCATGCCCTCGTGGGAGAGCTGGGACGATGCGTTCGCCTGGGCGGACGGAATTCGAGGTCCGCAGGCCCGCGCGCACCTGAGGGTGTACGTAGAGATACTGCGCCAGTACGACGAGGAGGGCATCCTGCCCAGGACGACCGGTGCCCGCAGGCATGCCAGGACGAACGCATACGACCTGCTCGGAGGCGGGTTCCGCGCCGTGTGCGACAGTTACGCGTCGAGCGGGGCGGCGGCGGCCAAGAAGCCCACGACGGTGCGGAACGAGGTGCTCAACGCCGCCAGCTTCTTCCGCAAGCTGGAGGCCGCCGGCTGCAAGGGCCCGGACGACGTGGAGGAGGTCGACGTGCTCGGGGTGCTCGTGGGCGACGACGGGCTTCCAGCCTACAGCCGCAGCCACGTGCAGCGGGTGCGCGCCGTGCTCGAGGGCGCAGGCCAGCTGCGCCTCCTGTCGCTCGTACCCCAGCCTAGGGCCTGGCGAAAGGTGGGGGACGCATTGAGCGGCGAGGAGCGGGCGAGGGTGGTCGCCGCGCTCGAGGACCCGGGGTCCGGCCTGTCCGCGCGCGACCGGGCGATGGGGACGCTCATGCTCTTTGCCGGCATGCGTGCGTGCGACGTCGCGGCGCTACGTCTCGACTCGGTCGACTGGGAGCTCGACCGGATCTCCTTCGCGCAGGCGAAGACCGGCTCGGAGGTGGTGCTGCCGCTCACCGCGGCCGTCGGCAACGCGATCTACGACTACGTGACCGGCGAGCGCGGCCCGAGCGACAGCCCGTTCGTGTTCCTCTCGCACGAGTGGCCGTACGGCAGGCTCAAGGCGGGCAGCGTCTACAACGCGGCCCGCCGCATATACGACGCCGCCAAGGTCAGGTGTGGCGGGGGCGACGGGCGCGGCACCCACCTCCTGCGCAGGACGGCGGCGAGCGCGATGCTGTTCGGCGGCGCGTCCCGCGAGGTCGTCGCCTCCACCCTCGGGCATGCGTCCCGTGCGTCGACGGAGACCTACCTGGTCGCCGACGCCGAGGCGTTGCGCACGTGCGCGCTCGACGTGTCGCGCTTCCCGCTGCGGGAGGGGGCGCTCGACGATGAGGGGATTTAGCTCGGGCGTCGCCGACCAGATATCGGCCTTCGTCCGCCACCGCGAGGCGGCGGGCGCCATATGCGACTCCTACCGCGAGTACCTGCACCTCTTCGACGCGCACTGCGCCGAGCGATTCCCGGGCGAGCGCGCCGTGACCCAGGAGATGGTCGACACCTGGTGCGCCAGGAGGCCCGCCGAGCTCGCCAAGTCGTGCAGGTCGCGGTGCTACGCCGTGGTGTCGCTCGTTCGCTTCCTTCGTCAGCGCGGGCTCACCGACGCACGCGACCCCGAGCTGCCGAGGGAGCGGGAGCCGCCCGCGCCGCCGCATGCGTTCACCGACGACGAGCTCGCGGCCTTCCTCGCCGCATGCGACTCGTGGCGTCCCACGTGCAACATGCCGCGCACGCGGGCCCTCCGCACCAAGTGGACGCTGCCGGTCCTCTACCGCCTGCTCTGGAGCTCGGGCATCCGAACCACCGAGGCGAGGCTGCTGCGAAGGGGCAACGTCGACCTTGCCGGCGGCGTGCTGAGCATCGTCGAGGGCAAGGGTCGCAACGAGCGGCTCGTGGCACTGCACCCGTCCATGGCCGCGATCATGCGCGAGTACGACGCGCGCATCGACGGCCTCATGCCCGGGAGGGCGTACTTCTTCCCCAACGGGCATGACACGCCGCTCGCGAGGGACTGGGTGGCGAAGTACTTCCGCACCCTCTGGGCGCGGGTCTCCGACGAGCGCGCCACGCCGTACATGCTCCGCCACGCATATGCGATAGAGAACATCAACGCGCTGGTGGGAAGAGGTGTCGACGGGCTGGACGGCCTGGAGCTGCTCAGCAGGAGCATGGGGCACACGTCCGTCGACGTCACGGCCCAGGGGTACTACTCCCTCGTGCCCTCGCTCGCGGGGCTGATGCAGCGGGTGTCGGGCCCGGGCTTCGACGACGTGGTGCCGGAGGTGCTGTGATGGCCGGCGGCGGGGGCGCGGCGATCGCGCGCCACGTCCACGACTTCCTCTGCTACTACGCCCCGGCGCACCTGACGTCCAGCGAGCACACGCTCAGGGGCTACCGCACCGCCCTCTCCCTGTACATGGAGTGGCTCGAGGGCCTGGGCGTCACGCCGCCGGCGCTGGCGGCCGACGACTTCTCCCAGCCGAGGATCGAGGCCTGGCTCGCGTGGCTCGCCGACGAGCGGGGCTGCAGCCCCCAGACCTGCAACGTCAGGCTGTCGTCCCTGCGGGTCTTCCTCACATATGTGTCCCGCCACGACGTCTCGCTCGCACACCTCGAGGGCGAGGCCGCCCGCGTGCCCAAGCGCAAGGCGCCAAGGAGGCACGTCGAGGGCCTGACGCGCGACGCGGTCAGGGCGCTGCTCGCCCAGCCCGACCAGTCGACGCGCGCCGGCCGGACCTGGCGCTCATGGTGCTCCTCTACGCCACGGGCGCTCGCATAGGGGAGGTGCTCGGCATGCGATGCTCCCAGCTCGACCTCGGCGGCCCCAGCCCCCACGCGCTGGTGACCGGCAAGGGCAACAAGCAGCGCGTGCTCCACCTGCCGAAGAGGGCCGCGGCGCACATGCGCGCGTACGTGCTCGAACACCACGGCGAGCGACCCGACCCGGACTCGTACGTCTTCTTCTCGCGCAACGGGGGCCCGGGCGTGCCGCTCTCGCAGGACGCTGTCGCCAAGATGCTGCGCAAGCACGCCGCCTCGGCGCGCGCGACGTGCCCGGAGGTGCCGCAGAGGCTCCACGCGCACCGGTTCCGCCACGCACGTGCGTCACACTGGCTGGAGGACGGCATGAACGTCGTGCAGGTGTCCTTCCTGCTCGGCCACGCGAGCGTCACGACGACGATGGCCTACCTGGACGTCACGCTCGACAGCAAGGCCACTGCCATGGACAGCGTCGGGGCCCCGGCCCAAGAGAAGCGTTGGAAGGGGAAGGGGTCGACGCTCAGGGAGTTCTGCGGTCTCTCGGGCCATTGACCCCATATGCGAAATCCCGACCTTCCGTGCGCCCGCAGGACCTCTGCCAGCGACCCTACGCGAAGGTCGGGATTTCCGAAAGGGCGGCATTTCGAAGATCATGGAAGGTCGGGCGGCGTCCTCGCGTGCCCATGTACGCCTGGGAGAATCCGCGCCACGTGCGACCAAGGACTGTGGGGTTTGCGTATGCCCCGTCAAGCGTGCCGACGACGAACATGGACGGTTGCACGCGCTTTAGGTCTTCCTTCGTCACGGCGCCTGTCGCTCCGTCCATGGCCTTGAGCTGCGACGCTACGAAGCGTCTGCGTTTGTCGAACATGGCCTTGATCTTGGGCGTGCCTGGTATGTGGCGAGTGGGGTCCGAGTTGGTCTTCCCGGTGCGCTTGGGTAACTTCTCGTAGCAGGCCGTTCCTCCCTTGGTGCGACCGATGGCGTTGCGCACGTATATGTTTCCCGTTTCGGAATCCACGTCCTGCCAGCGTAATCCGCAGATCTCTCCTATGCGCATGCCGGTTCTGAGCGCAATCTCCACCGCGCAGATGAAGGGCGTGGGATCCGACTCGTCGATTTCTCGCTTCAGCTTCATGAGGCTCTTGGCGTCGAGCGGGTTGGGGCTTGCGGCGTTGGGGGAGGGCATCGCTTTCTTGAAGTCGACGAATGGGTCAGTGCCTATCTGTCTCTTGTGTGCGTCAAAGGCCTGCTTGAGAATCTTGCACGCCTTTTGGCGCATGGTTGCGCTTAGTCCCTTTTGGTTGCGCATGTAACGATCGAAGCTCTTCAGGGCTTCCGTGTCCAGCTCGCCGATTGTCATGTCGGTAAAGTAGCTGGACACGATCTTCGCAGAGTAGTGGTATCCCTCAAGTGTGGACGCCTCGATTCCGTCGTCTTTGCGTTCGGATAGGTACATCTCCATGAACTCGGGGATGGGCATGGCGGCGATCATCGGGTTGCCGGAAGCCATGGCGGTGTTTGCCTTGGCGAGAGCGGCTGCGTACTCGGACTCCGCATTTGCGACAAGCTGGTTGCGCCACTGCCTGAAGGCAGCCTCCGCCTCGCGTACGCCACGATGACGACCTTTTCCGTACGGGGAGCAGTCGATGTCCCCGAAGGTCTTCGATAGGTTGCGCCATTTGGTCTGGAGCTTGGGCGAGCCGTTCTCCTCACGTATGATTCTTCCCTGGTCGTCTCGGACCTCGGTCACTGTTCCTTCTTTGATGGTCGCCACCCACTTCGGCGCCGATTCATACCTCTTGCCGTCCTTGCTGCGCTGCTTTTTTGTGCAAGCGGTGACTTTGCCTTCGGAGTACTTCTTAGGATAGATGTTCATGCTGCAAACCCCTTCGCATCAAAAGTCGAATATGTGGTAGCCGACAAGGGAGCGACCCTGTAGCCGACAAATAGCCGACATTTTGTCCGGACAAAGGCTATTTGCTGTTGAGGTTAGTTATAGCTGGGTATTGGTGCGTTTGCAACGTTTGCGCAGGTAGATGCGTTGCATCTATTGGTCTCTATATGCAGCTATTTGCATTCTCCATAACTCTGGGGGTCAAGGGGTCGCTGGTTCGAATCCAGTCCACCCGACCAGAATTTTCGCAGGTCAGAGGCTTAAAGCGTCTGGCCTGTTTTTATTGTGCCAACCAAATGTCCACCGTGATACCCACCAAAACTGCTAAGGGGTGCTTTCGGTGCTGCTTGCCCACCAGCCCAATCACGCGTGCCCACCATCCCTCCAAATATGGCGACAAATCCGTTTGCGCCCTTTGATTCCTGTCGTAATGCGCAGCCGAACGTGGTTTGGCGATGCGTGTTGGTACTAACTAGTATCCGTCAACTGACCGATACCACGGCGCAGCTATTCCTGTCCATCCTATAGTTACAATGATTGACTACGCAGCACCTGACCAAATACGGGAATGACAATGCAGGCGACACTTAGCCAAGCCAACTGGCCAGCAGAGTGGATGGTGAACCCATGACGCACGAAACCCACAATACCGAGTTCAAGCAGAGCTGGCACGACGAATACCTCAAATGGATCTGCGGTTTCGCCAACGCTGACGGAGGGACAATCCTCATAGGAAAGGACGATGATGGCCGAACGGTGGGGGTGAGCAATGCCAAGCAGCTGATGGAGGACATCCCCAACAAGATTCAGATGAGGCTTGGCATCGTCTGCGACGTGCGGAGCCATGTAGATGGGACTGATGAGTATATTGAGATCGCTGTGGACCCGAGCCCATATCCCGTGAACTATCATGGTGAGTTCCACTACCGTTCTGGTGCGACCAAGCAAGTGCTTAAGGGAAACGCGCTCACGCGCTTCATATTCGATCGGACGGGCTTGTCGTGGGAGTCCGTGCCGGTAGGCGATGTGAATCCCGATGACCTTTGGCGCGAGTCGTTCTCAATCTTCCGCTCCAAAGCCCTGGAGAGCGGCCGCATGACGGAGGCGGAACTGTCGCGTCCGGACTGGGACCTTCTGGACAAGCTGGGCCTCATGTCGAAAGACCAGCTCAACCGTGCCGGTGTACTGCTCTTCAGCCACTTTCCCGAGAAGTGGGTGGCGCGGTGCTATACGCGCATCGGCTACTTCCCCGACGAGGCAAACGTGGCGTTCCAGGACGAGGTGCACGGGTCGCTGCTGGAGCAGGCGGAGCGCGTGATGGAGCTCCTCTATTCAAAGTACCTTGTCGCGCCTATCTCGTACCGGGGTATCACGCGCGTGGAGCGTTACGCGTTTCCCCGCGAGGCGGTACGCGAACTGCTCTGTAACGCCCTGATTCACTCCAACTGGGCGCGAGGCATTCCCATACAGATTAAGGTGCTGCCCGATCGGCTCTACGTGTCTAACGTGGCAGTGCTGCCGCGCGACCTTACGGTAGAGAAGCTTCTGGGCCCGCATCGATCCGAGCCGTACAACCCGCTCATTGCCGACACGTTCTACCGTGCGGGCTACATCGAGTCGTGGGGGCGCGGAATAGAGAAGATACGCCAGGCGTGCGAGGCCAATGGAAACCCGATGGTGGAGTTCGAACTAGACGACTCCGGCGTCATGGCATGTCTTGGCGTGCCGGACTGGTGGAATGATAGAGTCCATGCGGTACGTGACGTTGAGAATGAGCATGGTGAACAGGTAAATGAACAGGTAAATGAACAGGTAAATGAACAGGTGGAGACCCCAGATCGTTTGTTGCGTTTGCTGCGGGAGGATGATCGCATTACGTACCAAGTGGCTGCGACTCGTCTTGCCGTATCGATCAGCACGGTTCGCCGCGCCATGAAAGCTTTAGTGGATTCGGGCAAGGTGCAGCGCTTCGGTTCAGACAAGAATGGACGTTGGGTCGTTTTACCTGAGAAGGAGTCATAGGAACATGAAGATGCGCTACTTGTGGCGTTTCATGCAACCGTTTAGGTGCCGACCAAATCGACCGGAGGCGAATATCAAACGCATCGTCGATGCCGGGGAAGCGGCATGCGGCGAGGAGGCCGTGGCGAAGGCCGCCGCCTCCCTTGGCTATAAGATCACTCCGGAAGAACTCAAACGCGCGGCTGCCGACTTTGAGGAACTGAGCGAGAGCGATTTGGAACAGGTAAGCGGCGGAAACTTCTTCGCCGATTTGGAAGAAGTTCTGAGGAGGATTATCGCAGACGACCAAAAGCCACGCAGCTGAACAGTCTGACCTCGCTGGAACCCGTGACTGCCCGTGGCAAATGCTGATTTCCGAGTCAGTGATGGACCGCGACATCCGCCTCGTCTCCGAGCGCGGGTTCTTGGCATTCTATGACGAGATCGTGCGTGCCCAGCTGTCCGAAACGTTCTGGGGGCCAAGGGGTCGCCTTCGAATCCAGTCCACCCGACCAGAATTCTCAGAGGTCAGAGACTATGTTCTCTGACCTTTTGTTTTGGGTCTGATGAACTAGTGGCAGAGAAGTGGCAGCGCATCATATTCGAGAACAAGGACGCTTACTATCGAGTCCAGCCGCATTTCTGGCATATAAACTGGCCGTTATGATGCTCTTGGAGAATCCCGTTGCACTTGGGGCAACGGGATTCCCAGTCGAAGATGCCGCCAGATACCTGCTTCAGCTGCTCGTCGGAGAGCTCGTAGCCCTCCGTATGTTTGACACCCCTTTGGTAAGATTATCGCCGATGCGCGCCCATGCCCCTCGTTTGATCCGTCATGGGCACAACTGGAAATGGAGTAAGAGCATGCTGTTTAAAGAACTCGACAAGGTGCGTCGTCACATCATCATGATGACGATTCTGTTCATGTTCGCCGGGATTCTTCTGCTTGAGCTTCCCGAAAAATACCTTGCATTCTTAGGTACCTTCTGCGGGTTCTTGCTCATGGTGTGGGCGATGGTAACGGCTCTCGAGTTTGTGGAGGGACCCAAAGTCCTCATCTCTTATATCTTGCTATTCCTTGCGCTTGGAGCCGGACTGGTGGGTCTGGCGATGATTTCATTCGATGGGTTCTTCCTCTGGATGCTGAGAAACCTTGTGGGGGCGGTGCCCATAGTGGTGGGGTTGTTTGGCTGCTACTACGCGCTGGTGTTCGCCCGCAGATCAGGAAGGCGCGGGTGGAGAGTTCCTCTGGTGCTCTTTGGGCTGCTCATCATATTCGGCATTCTAGTTGTATGGGATCCATTTCCCTTCGACCTCGGCACCGAGCAGTTCGTCATTGGCAGCGTGCTCTCGTACTCGTCAATCGTGTACGCAATCCTGCTTGCCTGGATCTGGCCAACACGCGCACAGGGGAGGGAGTAGATCCATGAGCGAAGACAAGGCCACCACGTCGCGCGAGCGCAAGCGATCGGCGGAGATCCTTGCGGTACTCGCCGCGCACAACTTCTATGCCACGGGATTCACCCCCGAGGAGATGCGCACGACCCTTGAGGACCTCGGACCCACCTACGTCAAGATCGGGCAGATTCTCTCGAGTCGCACCGATATCCTGCCCGAGGAATACTGTGTTGAGCTTTCCAAACTACGCACCGAGGTGGTGCCGCTGCCAGCAGAGACCGCGCGCGAGGTCATAGAGGCCGAGACGGGGCGCCCGATAGATGACATCTATCAGGAGTTCCGTGACGAACCTTTGGGTTCTGCGTCCATCGGGCAGGCGCACTACGGCATCCTCAAGGACGGCACGCGTGTGGTCACGAAGGTTCAGCGACCGCTCATCGCAGACATGATGCGCAAAGATTTTGTCGTGCTGCGCAAGCTCGTGGACGCCGTCAGCGTGGTGAGTGGCAGTGAGGACGGCAGTGAGGGAGCGGTTGATTTTGGCGAGGTTCTCAATGAGCTGGAGCGTGTGACGGCCGAAGAGCTCGACTTTCGCGTCGAGGCCGCTCATACACGCGAGTTCCGCGAACTCTGCATCGAGGATCCCAGCGTCATATCGTGTCCCGAAATCATAGACGACCTCACCACCGAGCGCATCCTTACCATGACGTACGTGGATGGGTACTCGCTCTCTCATTTGGACAAAATCGACGCCGACGGCTACGATCGCGACGCTATTGGAGAGGCGATCATTACCAACTACCTTCACCAGGTACTCGATGTGGGTATCTTCCACGGCGACCCACATCAAGGCAATATCATGGTGTCGTCAGGCGTGCCCTACTGGATCGACTTTGGCATGGTGGGCCATGTGGACGAACGTACCGTCAACGTCCTACAAACAATGATCTTATCGCTCGTGGGTCACGATGCCGAGGCCCTTGCGGATGCGACGCTTGTCTTGGGACAGACTCATGGCAAGGTGGACAAGTTTCGTCTTGTCGAGGACGTCGACGGGCTCATAGATCGATATGCCACTGCGGGCAGTCTTGCCGAACTTGACGTAGGTGCGCTCATGGGTGAGCTTACAGAACTCATGGACGACCACAAGATTTCTATGCCAGCAGACTACACCATGCTCGTGCGAGGCCTGGTAACGATTGAAGGCGTGATAGAGGAACTGTGTCCCAACCTAGACGTCTTTGGCTTCTTGACCAAGCGGATGATGGAGCGCGCCCAAGCGGACTTCGACCTTAAGGCAGAGCTCATAAACGAGGCGCAGGAGCTTGCCAGTACGGGCATACGCGTGGCAAAGATCCCCTCGCTAACCTACGACGTCCTTCGCAATCTTGCTAAGGGCCGTATGAAGGTGAACCTCGAGCTCACCGGCTACGATAGAATCACAGAGCGCATCGCGTATACGGTACAGAGCATGCTGATTGCTGCATTCGCCTGTGTGATGTTCTTGGGCGGCTGTTTGCTGTGCGGTACAGACATGGCTCCTCGCATCCACGGGATGCCTGCCGCGGCGCTCCTGTGCTTCGTGGTAGCAGTGTCGCTTGGCATATTCTCTGTACGACGCATGCGCAGGATGCCCTAGTACGGTCCAGGACTTGTCCGTGATGTGAGCGCCTTTGACGCCTCAGGCTTTGCCCTCGAGGGGCCACCAGGCGGTGTCCTGCCAAGCCCACTCGCCTGAGCTCCTCGTCTGCTGGCTCTGCAGGTTCATGCACCACTGGTATTCTCGCGGCTCGACCTCCCGCCAGCTGTCACCAAACGGGTGCACGGAGAACCTGCCGCCGATGATGCGGAGGTTCTCCCTCGTGATGCCTGCCTCCGCACACTTCTTCGCGAAGGCCTCGACCGCGCCGGGCATTGCGGTGAGGCCGCCGTGGCCAGCCGGCCCGTTTGGGTCGAAGAACGCGAACTCCTCCTCCGACAGGGCGGGGAGGGGCTCGCCAAGCCAGTCGTTGATGGTCCATCCCCGCCAGCCATCCCTCGCCGAGTCATCGCGCTCTTCTTGTGAGCCCGTGTAGAGGCAGAAGACAATGGAGAAATCGCTGCCTTCCGTTGCGCGACCCGCCTTGCAGATTTCGCTCTCTATGACATCTTCGGCTGCGTAGAGCTCATCCTGCTCGGCATCGTCCAGTGCGTCAAAGGAGTAGCCCCATGGCCAGCGCTTGCAGAAGCGCTCCTTGGCGTCTCCGCACAGGATGACAAAGTCCGCATTCCATAAGCCGGTGACCTTGCCACCATTCCTCTCAATCACGTTTGCTAAATCCTCGCGACTTGCGTACTTCGTGGGCTCTCCGACGATGAAGAAGCTCATCTGGTCGAGGATGAAGCCCTCCGGGTAAGGAGTCACCTCCACGCATCGTATCAGGGCGGAGATGATGTCTTCCAAGCGCCCGTCCTCGGGAAGGAACGGATGCCAGAGGTCAAGGCCCTCGATGGGCCATCCCCACTTGAAGAGCACCTGGTAAGGCTCCTGACCTTCGTATTCCGGTGAGCCTTGGGTCGAGATGTAGTAGGAGGCCACTTGGTCACTGGTGCTTTTGAGCTGGAACTCGACCACGTAGTTGGCGCTACTGGAGTTGGTAACGAAGTCGGTGCGGATCTTCATGGGTGACTCCCGTGGCCGTGGCGAACGCTGACTTCACTATAATGCAAAGCCAGCCTATGAATGATGCGGGTAAGTCTTCAGGTGGCTCTTCGTCAGCGTTATCTCTCAAGACGCACCCCTCGGCTGACGGAAGTGCCGCGAGTTGCAAGAGGCAGGGCGGGGACGAGCATGAGGTACGTGATCGAGGACAGGCGATACTGCTTCCGTTCCGCATTCGACATGCAGACGGGCGCCTACGTGCGCACGGGCATTCTGGACGAGGAGGGCCACGACACGGGCGTCGACCCGTTCATGGCATCGTTTCCGCACCTGATTGACGTAGGGGTCATGGGCAGCTGCGTCCATGGCAAGACGGGGCTCTGCGTCAGGGCGGGCATCGGCTGCTACCAGAGCGGCCTCACGGTGGAGCAGCCCGACATGTCTGTAGAAGACTTCCGCTGGGTCTGCGAGCAGTGCTCCCGCCGCTGCAACCAGCTGGCGCTCGGGGGACGCGGCGACCCTGACCAGCATGCGCACTTCGAAGAGCTGCTGCGCATCAGCCGAGACAACCTGCTGGTGCCCAACTTCACTACCTCGGGCTACGGGCTCACACCCGAGCTCGCCGATATTTGCAGCCGGTACTGCGGAGCCGTGGCCGTAAGCTGGTACCGGAGCACCTACACGCTCGCCGCCATCCAGATGTTGCTCGACGCGGGCGTACGCACCAACATCCACTACGTGCTGGGCAAGAGCTCCATCGACGAGGCGCTGGAGCGCTTGGAGCACGATGACTTCCCCGAGGGGATCAACGCGGTCGTCTTCCTGCTGCACAAGCCGGCGGGGCAGGGGAGGGCAGGCAACGTCCTGGCCGTTGACGACCCACGCGTTGCGGCGTTTTTCGCGCAGGTCGACCGGCCGCACCGCTTCAAGGTGGGCATGGACTCCTGCTGCGTGCCCGGTGCCGTCAACCACTGTGTCAACATCACGTCCGAGTCGCTCGACACCTGCGAAGGAGGGCGCTTCAGCTGCTACATAGGCCCCGACCTCGTGATGGTGCCCTGCTCGTTCGACCAACGCCGCCGCTATGCGGTCCAGCTTGGCGAGGGTATGGACATCGTCGGCGCATGGGAGAGCGAGCCCTTCGAGGCATTCCGTTCGCATATGCGCGGTTCGTGCCCCTCATGCAATAAGAGAGAGTTCTGTATGGGTGGGTGCCCCCTCATGTCCGAGATCGTGCTTTGCGACCGTAGGGAGCGTCTGCAGGGTTAGCATATGGGTAGTTCCATCTGCTCGACGCTTCCCACCGCGACGTTCGGCCTCAGCTCCCACGTCTCCGCCCGGCCTCGCTCCTCGGCCTGTCTCCTGTTGGCACGCCGTCATACCCGCCAGCCAACGGTCACGTTTCTTTCGTAAGGTCAGTGCACACGGTTGCTGAACGTCAGCCAATTTCGCCGCTTAGTACACTTCATTCGGTCGTTTCTCATGATGCTCAGGGATATGTCGAATATACTGGGAAAACAATATCACATGCCGTTCCCACGGGGTGAGGGGGCAATCATGGCTAACGTTTCGCGCAGGTCGTTTGTGGAGTTGGTTACAGGGACGCTCGTATCGCTGCCAACGCTTGCCGGCGGTGTGATACTGGCACCGAGGCCGGCCTACGGCGACCCGGACCCCACGGACGACTCGGAGATTGCCGGCCTCGAATCCGAGTATGTCATCATCGACATAGTGCGGGCATGGGAAACCGGCTTCATGGTGGTGGACATCACCAAGCCCGAAAAGCTGGGGTCACGGTGGAGAAGGATGGCTGGCGCACCTGATGCGGAGTCTTGGGTCACCTTTAGCTTGGACACCATTCGGGAGTCCACCTACAACTAAAGCGACGGACAGGGCGGCTATACGGACGTGGAGCCTGACTACGCGTTGGGTCCCGGCAAGACGAGCGTGTACGCCGTGACCGTGACCGTGCCCAGCGACTGGCCGTCCGGAGACAAGAAGGTGCTCTTTGTGGCAAGCGACGGACAGATTGCGCCCGAAGACGGCCTCTCTGCCCAAGCGGAGGGCGAACCCGGGCCTATCGAGTTCCATGTGGAGCCGGGAACGTACAAGGTGGTGCAGCAGCGCACGAGTGCGGATCAGGATACGGACCAACGCCATATGGATACGCTCACCGTGAGTCCGAGTGTCGCTGGTGGCATGTACTTCATGCCCGCATCGACGGGAGGGGCATCGACTGGCGACGGCGGTGGTTCCGACAACGGTGGCTCCGACAACGGTGGTGGCTCAAGCAACGGAGTCGGTAACAGCGGCAACTCTGGCAGCGCCGGTAACAGCACCAACGGCAAGAGCAACAATACGTCCACACGCAATGCCACGCCACGAACGGGCGACAGTAACCCATCGGCCGGCCTCGGATTGACCGGCGCCGCGCTGACTGTCGTAGGCGCCGCCCTCGCTGCGTACGAGCGCCGTCGTGCCGAGAACGAGGGCTTATGAACAGTTATGATAACTTGTATAATTGAGATCAGGACCGATGTGCGAGCGACTCGTGCTCAAAAACAAAGGATGAAGATGCATAGCAACGTAAGCGCGGCGGATGTGCGAGACGAGGGACGGGTCGAGTCACTTGAGGCCTCCATGTACGCCCTGATGAACAACATGCCTGTAATGGCGTTCTCCAAGAATGCGCAAGATGGTAAGTATCTGGCTTGCAACCAGTTGTTTGCTGAGTTTCTCAACAAGAAGTGCCCCGAAGAAGTGGTGGGGTTGACGGTTTACGACGTCTACGAGAAGGCGTCTGTAGAACGTTTCGTGAGCCACGATATGGCTGCATTGTCCATGGACGAACCCTACATCAGCTTTGAGGACGCAGAGGATGCGAACGGGAGTCCTCGTCGTCTTCAAACTGCGAGACTAACGTTTGTGGATGAGGCTGGTCGCCTTTGCATCCTTGGCACGTGCATCGATGTCACGGAGATGGTGCGGGCCAAGGAGGAGGGTGAGCGGGCGAGGGCTGACTTCGAGGAGGCCGTGAGCGCCAGTGCGGTCTACCAAAGCATCGTCGCCGCACTCTCGCAGGACTACTTTGATCTGTACTATGTGGATGTGGTTACGGACGAGTACGTCGAGTACGGCTCTCGAACCAAGAAAGACGAGCGGACTAAAGAGAGGCGCGGAACCGATTTCTTTGCGGAGTGCAGGGAGAATGCCGTCGACTTTGTCTATGGCGAAGACCTGGAGCGCATTCTAGAGGCGCTCGATAAGACGCGGCTTATTGCCGAAGTGGAAAAGAATGGTGCCTACAACTGCCAGTATCGCCTGCTGATTGATGGGGCTCCCACCTACGTCAACATGAAGGCCACTCGCATCTCGGGAGATGACAAGCACATCATTATCGGCGTAAGCAATGTGGATGCTCAGGTGAGGGACCACATGGCGGCGTCGCGCGCTGCGGAGGACCGGAAGTCATACCTTCGACTCAGCGCCTTGGCTGGCAATCTGATAGTGCTTTATTACGTCGATCCAGAGAGTAGTGAGTACACAGAATACAACGCCACAACGAGCTTCGAGAGCTTGGGCATAGCGAAGCAAGGATTGGACTTCTTCGAGTCCTCCTACGAGAACGGCCTGAGGACGATTCATCCCGAGGACCAGGAGCTGTTCCGGTCGCAGGTCACGAGGGAGAACGTTCTGGCCACAATCGACCGGAACGGCGTGTTCGTGCTTGACTACCGCCTGATGAGCGGCGATCTGCCGACATATGTGAGACTAAAGGCCGTGCTCGTCGAAGAAGACGGCAAAGAGATGATGATTGTGGGCTTGCTCGACGAGGATGCGCAGATTCGGCAGGAACGGGACTATCTGCGCAACCTTTCTGCGGCGCGGGAACTCGCCACCATCGACTCGCTTACTGGCGTGAAGAACAAACATGCCTACTCGGAATGGGAAGAGATCATCGATGCCGCGATCAAAACGGGCGAGCAGGAACCGTTCGCGGTGGTAGTCTGCGACGTCAATGGTCTCAAGACGGTCAACGACCGGTATGGGCACAACGAGGGAGATGCATGCATCAAGAAGGCGTGCGCGAGAATCTGCGGCGTCTACGAGCACAGCCCCGTGTTTCGGGTGGGGGGAGACGAATTTGCGGTCATCCTCACCAAGGGCGACTACGAACGCCGTGCACAGCTACTTGATACGATCGTTGCGGTGCCGCAGGAAGGCTTGCAGGCAATGACGGGCGAGACGATAGCCGCTGGAATGGCCGATTACAGGAGAGGGCGGCATTCCTCGCTCTCGAGTGTTTTCGAAGAGGCCGACAAAGCCATGTACAGCAAGAAGCGTTCCATGAAGAAGTCCAGCTCACTCGATGACTATGTGCCCGATGCCTCCGAGCAGATTCCTGCCATGAACGTGCGCAAGCACATCTTGATTGCCGATGACATCGAGATGAATCGCGAGATCTTGGGCGACCTCCTCGAGGATGACTACGACATCATCTATGCCGCTGATGGCGTCGAGACTCTCGAGAAGCTGCGCAAGCACAAGGACGAGGTCGCCTTGGTGCTCCTCGACCTGTACATGCCCAGGATGACGGGTCGTGAGGTAATCGCGGAGATGCAGATAGACGAAGACCTCATGTCCATACCCGTGGTCTTTCTAACGGTAGATCAGGAAGCCGAGCTGGATTGCCTGAGAATCGGTGCCATGGACTTCATTCCGAAGCCATGCCCGGACATCGAGATCGTAAAAGCACGCATCGCCAAGTGCATCGAGCTCTCTGAGGACCGCGAGCTGATACGACACACCGAGCGGGATAAGTTGACGGGACTCTTGAACAAAGAGTTCTTCTATCGCTATGTCGAGCGACTCGATCGGATTCATGAAGAAGATGCTTTGGACGCGGTGGTCTGCGACGTAAACAAGCTGCATGCGATCAACGAGCGATACAGCCGACAGTTTGGCGACCATGTGCTGCATAACTTGGGTGCTGGCATCAGGAAGCTTGCACGTCAGATTGATGGCATCGGCTGCAGGGAAGGCGGAGACACGTTCCTTCTCTACTGTCCGCACAGGGATGATTACGAGCAGCTGCTAAGGACGTTCTTGGATGGGGTGTTCGCTGACCAAACGATGGCGCGCAGGGTCACTCTGAGGTTCGGTGTGTTCAGCGACGCCCAACAAGAACCAGATGTCGAGGAGCGGTTCGTTCGGGCCAAGACAGCCGCGGACAGCGTGAAGGCAGACGCGCGGAAGACGCTCGCCTTTTATCGCTATGCTCCCCGAGCTGCCTCATAAAGGTAGCTATCCGTAAGGGGTGGCCATCTGTGGGCACCCCTTAGTGTCGCAAACGATTACAGCATCACGAGTTCGATGAGGAAGACAAGCGCACAACAAGTGGCCGCGACCTGGAAGAGGCTCGCCCCAAACCATGCAGCCACGATGCCCGCGGCGAGTGCGATGGCTCCCGCGAGAGGTGCGTCAGTTGCCTGCACGATGGCGGGGAAGGTCATGACCGCGAGCGTCACGTAGGGAACGTAGTACAGAAACGAACGCACGAAGCGGCTTCGTATCGGTCTGCGGATCAAGGTGAGGGGCAGTATCTTAACCGAGAGCGTGACTGCCGACATGACGGCGATGTAAAGCGGAATGCTATGCTGCATGGGTGGCTCCTTCCTCGTCACCCTTGGCGTTTGCGTCTCCGTGCTTCAGCTCCTCGTCCGATACCGGGAAGAGCAGCGCTGCGACCGAGGAAATGGCGACCGTGAGGATGATGGTGCGGGTGCCAGCGGAGAGCTGCGCGAATGCGGGCGCGACCGAGAAGACCAGGCTTGCCGCAAAGCTTACGATCACGCATCCGAGCACCACGCGATTCTGGCGTGCCGGAGGGATGATGATGGCCAGAAACATGCCGTACAGCGCGACGGAGAGGGCGCTCACTGCGCGCGTGGGAAGGACGTTGCCCATGATGATGCCCAGCGCCGTGCCTATCGACCAGCCAGAAAGCGCCGGAACGAAGGCACCGTATGAGTAGTAGGGATCAACCGTGCCTGGTCGGGCAATGGCGATGCCAAAGAGCTCGTCCGTCACGTCGAAGCCGACGAGCACGCGGTGCAGCGTGCCCGTGCGTGGCGAGAAACGCTGGCTAAGTGCTGTGCTCATGAGCAGGTAGCGGGCATTCGCGATGAGCGTGACCACCGCGAGCTCCAAATAGGATGCATTGGCAGCCATGAGGGTGAAGGCGGCATATTCGCCTGCGGACGCGTTGTTGAGCAGGCTTGCGACAAAGCCCTCCCATGGCGTGAGGCCTGCGTCCCGTGCTGCGATGCCGAGCGAGAAGGCCACGACGAAGTAACCAGCACCGATGGGGACGCCATCGCGCATGCCTTCTCGTATTGCCTTGCCATGGCGGGCAAAGAAGCCGTTCATTCCCGTTGCCACGGTGCTACTCCGACGTCTTCTGGTGATCCTTGAGCTTAGCGGCAAGCTCCTCGATGGCGGCTTTGATCTCGTCGACCTGCTGCTCCATCTCCTTGACCTCCTGTTCGTCGAGCTTCGACGAGTTGGCGAGGTCGTGCTGGAGGTTTTCCGCATCTACGCCCAGGGACACCAAGTCGATTGCAATCTTCTCAGACTCCTCATCCGTCTCGCGCTTGGCTTCCTGGTTGCTGTACTCGCCGAGGTCGATGCCTTCGGGAGGGGCGATGGCGTAGAGGGAGAAGAGGATTGCGCCGATGACGGCGATGACGACGCACACGATGTTCATTGTGGCGGGACGCACGCGGGCGATCATGCGCTCGCACATGGGATAGATCCACCACGAGACGATTGAGGCGGCCACGCCGAAGAGCAGCGAGTTCGTGAGGCACACCTGGCCCATGAAGTTGAACGGCATGTTCGTGTAGTCCCAATTCTGCAGCTGGGCGTTGAAGAGCAGGCCGCCCACGAGCTCGATGATCGTGACTGTGAGGACGTTGGTGGCATAGCTCACGGCGTACGCCACGAAGCGGTTGTCGAACCTCTTCTTGAACCACTCAAACAGGGGATAGAGGATGAGGGCCATGAGCACGACGGCCGTGCCGTGCATGGGGTAGGGGTAGAACCAGTCGCGCCACAGCATGGTGTTCTCTGCGTGGAACTCGCCCGGTGCGAGGCCGAGTCGGATGAGCTGGCAATACCCCGCCTCAAGCCAGTGCCCCAAGACGGAGAACACCACGAAGTAAATGATGATGTTGCGCCAGAAGGGCCAGCTCCTGCGGTCGATGATGAGCTCGTCGCCCTCGATGGCACCCGTGTCGTGCGAGAGGTCGTTGACGAGCTCGGCCTTCACGCGGCTCGAGAAGGTGAAGTAGAGGATCAGGAACAGGTTGAAGGCGAAGGTGTTGACGAAGCTGCCGACGCTGACGGTGTCGTCGATCTGTAGGACGATTAACTTGCCGACGATGGTGATGGCGGCGATGGCGATGACCATGGGCCGTCCGAGCTTGTAGCGGTTCACGAAGAAATAGAACGCAACGGCCTGTAGCACGACGAGTATCCAGTCGAGCATGGTGTTCGGATCGTAGCTTACGGTATCGCGCGAGGTGAGCAACAGTCCGATGATGGTCATCACGATGTTGAAGAGGAATCCCACCTGCACCACACGCAGGAAGCCGAGTGAGCTGGGGTCACTGAACTTGATGGCCTCGTACGCGCGCTTGGCCGACTTGGTGGCTGCCTTGTGGTCGCTCTTTGCCTTCTTGCGCGCCACCCGCTCGCGCTCGCGGGCGACCTTGGTCTTCTGGGGGTTGCACATGCCGTTCGCGATGATCGCGAGCTTGTTTGCCTCGTCCGCCTCGGCGTCGGACTCCATGGCAACGCCGACCATGGCCACTGCCTCGGCCGCGTCGAGCTGCGCCTGGCGCGTGATGAGCGCACGGTCGACCTTACCGGTGGTGAACGCGCGATCGACGGCTCGTTCGGCGCTGTCGATGTCGGTGCGGCTCTTGGGTGCGTGCTTCGGAACCTTTGCCATGGTGTCTCCCTCTTTGAAGGCATACAGATGACGCCATTGAATATAGCACGAAGGGGCGTGTGGAGGTTTGCCCCGCAATTGGTGTGTCTGGTACCAAAGAAGGGGAGGCTCACGTATGGCGCAATCGGCGCATGTGTTGCAGATTGCGGAATCCGCGTGCGCACGTTTGCAAGCTATCCCTTGGGCCTCTCGCATGCCCCAATTGACGCCGCAAAGCGTATACTAAACTTAGGTCAAAGTGCTATGGGAGGTCTCGTGAGCAAACGCGATGCAGGTAGGAGTACCACGACGACAGTTGCCATCGTCGGCGGAATCGTAATCCTGGCATTCTTTGTGCTGGGGACCGTTTGGTCGGGCAACAGCGCGGCTCGGGATACGAATGATGCCGTGCACTCCGTTAGCATGTTGTACCTCGACGAGCTCGCAGGAAGGCGCGAGCAGGTCGTTGCGTCCAATCTGCAAAACAAAATCGAGGACATCAGCTTTGCCATAGAGCTGATGACTGATGAGGACTTGAGTGATGTCGAGCATCTACAAGCCTATCAGAGCCGCATAAAGCGTTTGTATGAGCTCGAGAAGTTCGCCTTCGTGGATGAGGATGGACTCATATACACGGCACTTGGTCCACAGAAGAACATCGATGACTATCAGTTCGACTACCGGACCATCTCGGGACCAGAGGTCTCGATTCTCAACCTGAAGACTCCCGAGAAGAAGACTGTCATTGCCGTTCCCGTTGACCTGCGTCTGGGAGATGTGCGGCTATGCGTCTGCTTCATGGAGATTGACATGGACGAGATGCTCAGGGGCGTCTCGATGGGAGCGGGAGAGGAGGGCGCGACCTACTCCAACATCTACACCTGTGATGGCATCGCGCTGAACAACACCGTTCTCGGCGGCTTGGCCGTCGAGGACAACCTGATTGACGCGATGCAGCATGCGGACTACGCGGGCGAGTATAGTTACGATCGCTTCGTGGATGAGTTCACGTCGAGGCAGCGTGGTGTGGCATCGTTCACCTACGATGGCGTCAGGGAGATGCTGAGCTACGTACCTGTGGAAGGGACCGATTGGCTGCTGACCTACCTCATTCGCGAGAGCGTCGTGAGCGCGCGCGTCAGTTCGGTGACCGACGGCATCATGATGCGGAGCTCAGTGCAGACGGTGATTACCGTCGCTGCTATCGTGGCCATCTTTGGGTATATCGTTGCGGAGACGCGCCGGAATACACGACTGCTGCTCGAGAAGGAGACTGCGGCGGCGGAGGACCGTGCGCGCAATGAGGAACTCGAGCAACGTCTCGCGTTGCAGGAGCAACTCCTCGAGGAACGCAAGAGTGCCGAAGAGCAGGACAAACTCATCACAGCCCTCTCGTCGGACTTCTGGAGCGTGTACTACGTCGAGCTCGATTACAACGACGGTGTCTGCTATCAGTCGCACCCCGAACTCGACGATGCCTTGGAGGAGGGTGAGCACTTCAACTACCTGGAGGCATTCACGGCCTATGCTGACAAGTACGTCACCGAGGCCTATCGCGACGAGTTCCTGAAGTTCGTGCAGCCAGATGCCGTGCGCGAGGGGCTCGGCAACAGGCGCGTGATCGCATTCCGCTACCTAGTGAGGCGAAACGGACGCGAGCGGTACGAAATGGTGCGTTACGCGGGCGTGCGCCATCCCGAAGATCGTGACGACCACCTCGTGCATAGCGTGGGAGTGGGTTTCGCCGATGTCGATGCCGAAACGCGCGAGCAGCTCATGCAGAACGAGGTACTGAGCGACGCTCTCGAGGCGGCGGAGAAGGCAAACGTCGCCAAGACGGCGTTCCTCTCGAACATGAGCCACGAGATTCGCACGCCTATGAATGCCATCATCGGCCTCGACAATATCGCGTTGAACGATCCGGCGACCCCCGACGTTACCAGGGAATACCTCGAGAAGATCGGCGAGTCCGCAGAGCATTTGCTGATGCTCAT
The DNA here is from genome assembly GCA_017533825.1 of Atopobiaceae bacterium. Taxonomy (GTDB): domain Bacteria; phylum Actinomycetota; class Coriobacteriia; order Coriobacteriales; family Atopobiaceae; genus RUG440. The sequence goes on from JAFWIE010000044.1 coordinate 24,163, forward strand.
CAACGACATCCTCGACATGTCGCGCATCGAGTCGGGGCGCATGGTGCTCAAGAACGAAGAGTTCTCCTTCTCCAAGTTGCTCGAGCAGGTGAACACCATGTTCAGCGGGCAATGTCAGGAGAAGGGACTCAACTACCAATGCCACATCCGAGGTGAGGTGGACAACGCATACATCGGTGACGACATGAAGCTCCGCCAGGTGCTCATCAACATACTTGGCAATGCGGTGAAGTTCACCCCGGAAGGTGGTGACGTCGAGCTTACGGTCGAGCGCATGGCCAAGTTCGACGACAAGACGACCCTGTGCTTCACAATCAGCGACACGGGCATCGGCATGAGTGAGGAGTTCTTGCCGCACATATTCGATACGTTCTCGCAGGAGGATTCCTCGAGCACAAGTAAGTACGGTAGCTCTGGGCTTGGACTCGCCATCACGAGGAACATCGTGGAGATGATGAACGGCAACATACAGGTCCAGAGCACGAAGGGGGAGGGCACGACCTTTGAAGTCACCGTTACTCTCACGGATGCTCAGCAGACCGAAGTGGGGGATGTGGAGATCGTCCCGCACGAGTTGAGCGTCCTCATCATCGATGACGATCCCGTGGCGTGCCAGCACGCGCAACTCGTACTCGAGAGCGCTGGCATCGCGTCTGAGGTCGTTCAGAGCGGTGCAGAGGCGGTCGAGCGCGTGCGCATACGCCAAGCCCGTCGCGAACCATACAACTTGATTCTGGTCGATTGGCAGATGCCCCAGATGGATGGTGTCGAAACCACGCGCCAGATTCGCACCATCGCGGGCAACCAGTCCGCCATCATCATTCTCACCGCGTATCGGTGGGACGATGTGTCCGAGGAAGCGTTGGAGGCCGGTGTGGACAGCTTCATGCCTAAGCCACTCTTTGCTACCAACGTGATTGAGGAGTTCGAAGCCGCCATGAGGCGGAGGAAGGTGCTCAAAGGCACGAGTGAGCACAAGGCAGAGCTTGCAGGGCGTAAGGTGCTGCTCGCGGAGGACGTGGCGATCAACGCAGAGATTATGCTCATGGTGCTGGAGATGCGCGAGGTCGAGGCGGACTTGGCGGAGAACGGCAGGATTGCTGTCGAGAAGTTCGCTTCCAGTCCGGTCGGCTACTATGACGCGATCCTTATGGACATGCGCATGCCTGAGATGGACGGCCTTGAAGCGACGCGGACCATCCGTGCCATGAATCGCTCGGATGCGATGCGCATACCCATAATCGCACTGACGGCCAACGCCTTCGACGAGGATGTGCAACGCAGCCTGCAGGCGGGTCTCAATGCCCACCTGAGCAAGCCAGTCCAACCGGAGGTACTCTTCGAGACGCTCGAGAGTTTCATAGAGGACTGAGTACCTCGTTACTCGAGCCATCTGAACATGTGTGGTTTCCACACGGAGCGACGACCAACGTAATGTGGAGGAGACATGACGCACGAAACCAGCTTCTTGTATCGGAGCCTATCGTTTGCCGATGACGGCGTTCCTGCGCAGGCAGGCTACTCGCGGGGATTGCGTTCACAGTGGCGCTACGGTACCAGAACTGACGAGGTGGTTGAGAATTACGCTGCGTTCAGTCGCGCGTTCGGGTTGGAACCCGGGCGCGTTGTGATGCCTCTGGAGACGCACACCGCCAATGTGGCAACGGTGAGCGCTGTAGACGGCGGCGGAGGTGTGTCTCGACCCCTCGAGCTCCTTGACGTCGACGGGTTGGTAACGGGAGAGTGCGACCTCGCGCTATGCATAACCATATGCGACTGCGCTCCTGTCTACCTGGCGGATGCGGATGGCCATGCCGTCGGACTGCTTCACTGCGGGTGGCGCGGGACGCGCGGTGGCATCATAGCTGAGGGAGTGCGACGCATGGAGGCTCTCGGGGCCCGGCGTGCCGACATGTACGCTATCGTGGGGCCACACATCTGCGCGGACTGCTTCGAGGTCGGTAGCGAGCTGATTGATGAGTTTGCACGCATCCATACGCCAGAAGAGCTTGAGACGATGTTCAGGGAGCGCGACGGTCGGCTTACCCTCGACTTGACCGTATCGATTCGCCTACAGCTTCTTGCGGAGGGCATCGGGTCGGAGCGCATCGTCGCTTCCGACGAGTGCACCATGCACGGGGATACCTACTTCTCGTATAGGAGGGGCGAGCGCGAGCTGAGAAACCTCGGTTTCATCGTGTTGCGAGCGCGCCATTAGTGCTGCTGGAATGCGTCTTGCCAAAGGGTGTACAGCCTAACACATTTGGCACACGCGACTCTGATACGATGTTTCGCAATGCGCCCGACGAAGCATAGACGTGGCATAGACGAACCATAGGGGTGAGACACATGCTCGAGCCAGACAAGGCATTTCGTTACCTCTCCGACGCAACGCGATTTGGCGGAGGGGGAGACGTCTCATTTGGCGCCGACGTCCTTCAGTGGCAGCTTGACCCAACGAGCGTCAGGACCGGACAGGTGGACGCGGATCGTACACGTGAGGTCCTTGACGCGTATAGTCGCCAGAGTCCTGACGTCCCGTTTGGCGAACGTCCCGTTCCCGTTGTCATATGCCTGCGTTGGTTCGTTTCGGCAGATGCTGGCGTGCGTGTGCCACTCCTCCTGCTGCCGGGCACCTTGGACGTGGGAGGAGCGCTCAAGCCAAGGCCTGGCGAGCGAGCTTGGGTGCCGTGGGAGCGTCTCGCAACTGATGGGACGTTCGGTGCGCAGCCTACAGTCTGCACGCTCGACGCATTACGCGTTCACCAAAGGGCCATGGCGGGTCTCACCGATGATGGTGGTTGGCCCCTTGCGGTCCAGCGAAGCGAGATGCTCTTCGACGCCATATGTGCCATCGACTCCGATCGAACGTTGGAGGGACGAGTCGTATCGGACGAACCCACGCTACGCATATGGGACCGGGGTGACGCGCTTGTCGCCACTTCGAGGTTGCTGGACCACGCCGCAGGAATCCATGCGGAGAGGGGACCGCAGGCATTCTCGAAGTCGCTGCGCTTGCTGTTGGGCATGTCGTCGGAGGAAGAGCCTTCGGCTGGTATCCACGAGCTTCCTGACGATGAGTTGCTCGAGCCGAAGCTCCTGTGTGGTATCCCCGACCATCTGCCGCCCCTCGCTGCCGGCGAGCGTGCGGCACTGGTGAGCTTTGCGCGCCAACACGGGGATGATGTGCTTGCGATACACGCTCCCGCGGGAACCAATGCGGCTGTAGTTGCGACTGTGGCGATGGCGAACCGGCTCACCGAGTGCGCGCTGCGTGGGGAGCAGGCACCGGTGATGGCGTGCATCGCACCAGCGAGGACGATCGAGGCGTTGGAGCGCGTGCTCTCGCGAAGGCCTGCGACAGGTCAGACGACCTTGCCGTCCAGATGGTTGCCACGCATCGACAAGACGGGCGACCAGCCCGATGCGTGGCGCGTGCTGGGTCCCATCCCTACGCTCATGCTCGCACGTGGTGCAGCGGATGGCCTCTTCCCCGAGGTCACGGCTCTTGAGTCACGCTTGGGCCACCCGACGCTCGGCGACGGGGTCGTGTATTCGGATTCGTGGTACGTTCCTCAGGCCTCAACCTATTACCTTGACTGCGTGTCGGGATTCTTGGGCAAGCGGTTGCGCGAGCTTCCCGAGGCGACAAAGGAGCTCTCAGAGCGGCTGAGGCGCATTGACCAGGATCGTTGCGAGCTTATCGATGCGTACGCGAAGGTGTGTCGTGCCGAGGCATTGCTCAAGGAGCGGGATACGCTCCTGCACGAGATCGGTGCCCTGAGGGCGAGCCATCAGGCGACGCGGGAGGCTTTGCAGCGTTGGGAACAGGTGGATGCAGAGAATCCCTACAAGCGCTCGCTTGTGCCGCGCGGAGACCAGGATCAAAGTGAACTCATCGCGCAGCACACGAAACCGGGCGAAGCGCTGCCAGCTGGTCACAAGTACGTGGGGGAGGTCTGTGATGCGTATCGCGACGAGCTGCGACGCATCGAGGGAAACATTGACCGGCTTCGCGCGGCGTCAACGGAGCTGAGTCGCCGGGCTCGCGCTTCCGTGGCAGACGGAAAGCATTGTGCCGAGACAATCGCACGTCTACAGCGTATGTGTGGTCTTACCGTTGCTCAGACGCAACGCCTCGAGACCGCCTTCGATGGTCGCGATGTCTCTATGCGTCGGTTGGATGCGGTTCTCGACGATACGGTTCGACCGGCGGAGTTCTGGCTTGCGGTGCACATCTACGAGGCGCAGTGGCTTTCGATCGCCCAATATGAGGAAGAGTTGCGAAGGGCCTTGGAGGAGGATGGTGCTGCCGCATGGCAAGCGCAGGCGTATCTGTGCCCGCTGAGCATCATTCAATCCGATTCGGCATCACTCGTCATTGAGGGTCTGGGCGGTACCCGTGCGAGCGCGTCAGCCCTTCCGATTGATTTCGCGATCATTCTGGATGCGGACACGCTTGACGTCGCCACGGGAGCTGCGGTGCTTGCTCACGTAGGGCAAGCGCTAGTGCTCGGTACCCAGACGAGTTTGGGGCCACTGCAGCCGCAAGGCCGCACGTCAGACGAATTGCGTGTTTCGAAGGAAGCGCGCCTCGCATGGGCACAACTGCGCGAAGGTGGCTTTGGCGTGTCGGGCGAGTCCTCGCTGTTCCGGGTGCTTGCTGGATGTCCGGAGTGTCCCTCCACGAGTCTCTATGAAGAGCGACGCTCGTATGGCGAGTTGGACGACCTGCGCAGCGACCTTTGCCCGGAGGAAGCCATACGCACCTTGCGCATTCCCTCAAATAGCGCGGATGACCCTGCGTATCCTCTGATGGGAATCGTTCCCGCGCTTTCGCATGTTCTCGTGCCGGACTCATCCTGGCAGCAAGTGGGGTCAAGTCGCGTCAATCGGTCTGAGGCGCTTGCCCTGGTGCGTTGGCTTGCCAAGCATGGGAGAAGGATGTGCGAGCGCTACGATGCTGCGCGAGGCCCAGTCATCGTCGTGGTGAGTGCCTATCGCGAGCAGGCGAGGCTCTTGGAGAGGATGATTCGTTCGAACGACGGCCTGCCTCAGGAGAGGATTGAGGTGCTCCCGCTTCGGGAGGCCGCGGGAAGAACGTGGCCTGTCGTTCTGGCGAGCGCTACCTGCGGTCCGCGCGCCTTTGCGGATGATTGCGCGTGCGACACTTCGGGAATCATCAATCTCTTTGCGGGATGTGCGCAGGATGCGCTGGTGCTCTTCTGGGGCGGTGCCTGGTTGAAGAGCGATGATGCGGCGGCGCTCACGTACCTACGGCGCGCTTCGATGGTTGGGCGACTGTATTCGGTCATTCGATCTGGCGGCTTGGTGAAAAACCCCAACCCTCAATCTGAGCCTAAGCACATGGATGTAAACACTCAACGTCGCCTTGAGGTTGACCTTCGTGCCAAGCCTCTCTCCCTGACGGCGCTTCTGAAGAAGCTTGTCGCACGCGGTGAGCTGGCCACGCTGCCACCGACCTCGCAGGTGAACATTGCCCTCGAGAGTGTGGGCCTCATCGAGCGAGTCGTGGAGGACGGCTCGCACAAGGGATGGCGGCCGACGCCGGCGGGTAGGGAAGTCGGAATACTGGGAACGAACGACCGCATGGGGACCCCCTTCTGCACATACGCCCGCTCAGCGGAACCGGTGGTGACAAGCACAGTACTTGATTTGGTCGATTCGTAATGAAGTGCCAATTGCCTAAACGCATGCGTTAAAATAGGTGAGTTGCGTAATGGCGTCGAAAGGCGAATACCTGTCGTGAGCGAACGGACCGAGAGAGCGAAGTCGACCATAAAGGGAGTCGTTGCCCCCGATGCTGCTGCCTCTCAACTGAGCGGTACCGTGACTGCTCCGCTGGGCACATCGGAGAATCCTTCGAACGCGGTCTTTACCGTGGCGAATGTGGTGACATTTTGTCGCCTGTTCTTCACCATCGCTTTCCTCGTTCTCTTCGTGGGACATGATTCGGCGATGAGGCCTATCGCGTTGGCGCTCTACGCCATCGCGGCCGTAACCGATTTCCTCGACGGTCAGATTGCTCGTCGCACGCAGACGGTGAGTTGGCTCGGCAAGGTCATGGATCCCATCATGGATCGCGTGCTCCTCTTCACGGGCGTGCTTGGCCTCATGTTGACGGGAGAGCTACCAGTGTGGATGGCCGTCTTCGTGGTCGGACGCGATGTCATCCTCGCGGGTGGGGCAATGTGGCTCAGGATGTATCAGACGCGTCCGCTTGATGTCATATACGTCGGGAAGGCTGCGACGGCGCTTCTCATGCTCGGTTTCGTGGGCCTTCTCTTCGATTATCCGCGCGTCATGGGTCTGGGACTGGTGGACGTCGATTGGCTTCCGGGGCTCAACGCGGCTCCGTGTGCGGCAGGCATCTACTGCGTGTATCTGGGCTTGGTTTGCTCAACCATCGCGGCGGTTGTCTACTACCACCGAGGACTTCGAATTCGCCGCGAGGTTCTCAATCACAGACTGGAAGGTGAAGATGCATAATAGAGGCTCCTCTCGGATGCGGTCAGGTTCGCTCCCGCGAATCGCTGCCGCTGTTCTTATTGCGGGCGCATGCATGCTTCCGTGTGGAAATGTGCATGCGGAGGAGCTCGACTCCTTCTCGGAGATGGACGGGCTCTTTGAAGAACCGGGAGCGGAATACACTGATCCTGCAACGGGAGCCGAGGCTGCGCCCGACGCAGTGAATCAAGATGTGATGACGACGGATTACGCGTATTACGTCGAGCCGGCGCCGGCTGCCGATGCGCAGCAGGCGGCGTCTAGCTTCGAGTGGACAAGGACGCCAGAGGCCATTGCTGCATTATACGAGCGTCTCGCTGAGGCACCCGCGCCGACGCTCAAGGAGGCCCAAGGGGCCGCGATTATCGACGGAGGGGGCAACATCCTCTACGCGAAGGATGCGGAACGTCAGATGTCGCCTGCCTCCACCACGAAGGTGATGACGGCCGTGGTGGCGCTTGACTCGCTCAAGAATGGCAAGTCGCTTGACGACACGGTCACGCTCGTCGAGCCGTACCTGGGACCGGATGCTCAGATGGCGGACTTCACTGAGGGCGAGACGGCGACCTTCCGTGATTTGCTGCGAGTCATGCTCGTCTACTCGGCGAATGACGCCGCATACAACGTGGCGTTGCATGTTGCTGGGTCCATCGAGGCGTTCGCCGATCTCATGAATGCCAAGGCGGCGGAGCTCGGGCTCACGCACTCCCACTTCATGAATCCGCATGGCATCGATGAGGACGGCCATTACGTCTGTGCGATTGACCTTGCGCGTCTGAGCTGCTATGCCATGCAGAACTATCCCTTCATCGCGCAGACGGTGAGCAGCGAGCAGGTCTCGATTCCCTTGCATGGCGAGTCGGCCGTCTTCCAGTCGACGGACGCCCTCTTGGGCACGTACCGGGGCATGCGCGGTGTAAAGACGGGATACGCGGAAAATTTCACCTTCATGGGCGCGTCCGGGAGAGGCAACGTGAGCCTGTACACTGCGGTTCTGGGTTGCTCGACGGCCGCCGGACGCTTTAACGATACTGCCGCGATGATGGATTGGGCCTATGCTAAGTTCGGGTCTTGGCAGATTTCGGAGGATCGCTGGGCGGTTCGCGTGAATCCGTATGCCCTTGACTTTGAGTACAAGACGATACTCTCTGCCAAGGATGACGCACAGGGCACGATTTGGCCGGGTGGCAGCTCTCTCACGTATACGAGTGCGATTGCACGCCCGGGAAGGCTGCTCGACGCCGACGAGGTGTATGGATGGTCGAACTGGTTCCAGGGGGGTCGCGAGATGGGTGAATCCCATTACGCGACGCGCACCATGCCAGTGCGCGTCTCGGCGTGGCCGACGTTCTCGTTGCCGCTCTTCATTGACGCAAGCAACTCGGGAAGGCTGGCGACGGATGCCTAAGAGTCACACCGATTCACCGGGTATGAACGCCCTCTATGGGGAGCACCTGTTGCTTGGCGCTTCGTTCGAGAACGCACCGGCGGTCTCGCGGTACCGCGGCGAGCCCGAGCTGGAGCGTCTCGAGGAGGCGATGGGAGACGGAGCCATCCTATGCGACTTGAGCGTTGCCCAGATGGTGCTCTTCCACGGACCCATGGCGACGGCATTCGTGGAAGCTGCCTTTGCCGGCAAGCGCTTGCGCGTTGGCGAATGCGCGTTTGAGGCGGTGCTTACCGGAGACGGTTCGCTGGCATCCATTCCGCTTCTCGCGCGTACGGGCGAGGCCGAGTACGTGTGCGGGGACTTCTCCGCGCGTGCGGACGTGCTTGCCGGGTGGCTCTCGTTCTTGCATTCGATAGAGCAGGACGGTACGCAACCGTTCGCAGGCCTCGAGGCAGAAGAGGTGGGCGGGACGCACGTCGCCCTTGCGTTGTGGGGCCGGAAGGCCCCCATGGTGCTCGCTGACTACCTTGCCGGTGCCTCCGTCCCAAAGGTCGGAAGCGTGAGCTCCTGCATGCTGGACAGACTGCCCTGTATCGTTGCTTGTCCAGATTTGGGTCCCGAGCCAGCATACGTCATTCTGGTGCCGCCGGTGCATGCTGTGGCGCTCTGGAGGAGCTTGCTCTCATTCGGTGAAGTCGTTCCCGTCGGGCATGACGGATTCAGGAGTCTCGTGCGTGCGCGGCTTTCCTGGACGCGACATCTGCAGACGGGAAGTACCGTTCGGGTGGAGCACGGTGAGCTCACGGCTGGCGGCATAGTCCGACACGACGACAGCTACGTGGGCGCGCGTGGGCTGCAAGCTGAACGGGGTGCAGAAAGGGAGGTGCGGTCATGAAGTACGCCATCAATGGCATGGGTATACCCGAGGCAATCGGGCCGTACTCGCAAGGCACTACCGCCGGACGGCTCGTCTTTGCGTCAGGACAGGTGGCATATGATCCCGAGGACTCGTCCAAGCTCGTTGGTACGACGGTGGCCGAGCAGACGGATCGCACCATCGACGTCATCGAGAGCATCCTCGCGGAAGTCGATTGCACCCTCTCGGACGTGGCACAGACGACCGTGTATCTCAAGGACATTGACGACATGGAAGAGATGAACGAGGTGTACGCAAGGCGGTTTCTTCAGCCAGCCCCGGCGCGCGCGGTGGTGGCCGTATCTGCGCTTCCGATGGGCGCGCTCGTGGAAATGGACTGCGTTGCCTGCAGATAGGAGTATTATGGTGTGGAATCTTACGCTTGGGGGGAGATAGACGAATGCAACCCACGAAGTCAGGCATGGGTGCCACAGAGGTGTTCCGCATGCCTTCTGCCGACGCGACGATACCAGACCTCATGGGTGGGTCGATTGCCAAGCCTTCCATCACCATTGTGAAGGGGCCAATGGCGGGGGAGAGCTTCGAGCTCGATGACCCTATCATCACCCTGGGTCGCGATCCAAAGAACAGTGTGTTCCTCAACGACATGACGGTGTCGCGTCATCACGCGCGAATCGACCTCTCGGGCATTGGGTCCGGGTTTGCAACCGTCGAGGACTTGGGGTCCCTCAACGGGACGTGGGTCGACGGTGCTATTGTGAGCCGCGCGGTCCTCAAGGATGGGTCGACCATCCAGATCGGAACGTTTCGCATGGTGTTCCACACGAACCGACGCGCCATGCGTGTGAAGACAGGATAAGCTTCATGCCAGATGCAGGCTATTTGACGATTGGGAAGGTGGTAAAGCGTCTGCAGACGCAATACCCTGATCTCACGGTTTCCAAGGTGCGGTATCTGGAGGATGAGGGCCTGCTCACTCCCTCGCGAACGCCGGGAGGATACCGCCTGTACTCGCAGCATGACGTGCGGCGGCTCGAGACTATTCTCTACCTTCAGAAGAACCGCTTCATGCCGCTTCAGGTCATCAAGGAGGAACTCTCGAAGAGCGAGGCAGGCATGAGTTCGTCTGTTGACGACCTGCAGCGGGTTCCCGCGTGGGGTACTGGTAAAGCGTCCCCGAGTGGCGTGCTGGGGCAGGAAGCTCAAGAGGGCGACGAGACGCTGCAGAAGTTCCATCCCATCAGTCGGATGCCCGAGCTCTTGGGTGTGTCGGTGAGCTTCGTGCGCGAGCTGTCCGAGGCGGGCGTCATCAAACTACGTACGTCGCCTCATGGCAGGAGTTTGGTTGACGGGCGAGATTTCCCGTTGATTCGCACCTGCGAGGAGCTTCGGCAGTTCGGCATTGGCCCACGCAACCTGCGACAATACGTACAAGCTGCCAATCGAGAGAGCGGCATGCTTGAGCAGGCCCTTACCGTCTTTGGTGCCCATGCGTCAGGCAGCTCAACACCTACCGATGAACAAAGGGAGCGCTACGAGCAGGCGCTCAACCGCATGATTGCACTCACCAACAACGTGCGCGAAGTGCTTATTCGCAGAAGCCTTCGTGGTACGTCCAAGGATCACAAGCTGTAGAGGAAGGAATCGTCATGGCGAGCATCAACTACGAGGACCTTATCTTCGACATCGTCGACTATCCAGAGCCCGGTGTCATCTTCAAGGACATCACGCCACTTCTGGCTGACGAGCAAGGTTTTGCTGCCGTCATCGACGACATCTCCGACCACTTCATGAAGTCGCATCCCACCAAGGTGGTTGGTGCTGAGGCTCGTGGGTTCCTGATCGGTACGCCTGTCGCGTATCGCTTGGGGGCAGGATTTGTGCCCGCGCGTAAGCCGGGCAAGCTGCCGCGTGAGGTGTTGAGCGCAAAGTATGCCTTGGAGTATGGCACGGATGAGCTCCAGATTCACAAAGACGCAGTGGGCCCTGGCGATCGTGTGCTGATTGTTGATGATTTGGTTGCAACTGCTGGCACTGCCGTCGCAACCGCCAAGCTCGTCGAGCAGGCCGGTGCCGAGGTCGTGGGCTTCGCATTCCTGTTGGAGCTTGCGTTCCTCCACCCGCGCGAGATTATCGGCAAGTACTTTGACCAAGAGGTCTATACGCTGGTGCAGGTTAGCTAGCAACGATTCCAGTTCGTCGCACTCTTCGCAGAAGCGCAATCACGGTACGCCCCGGCCGCCCCAAGATGCTTGAAATCTAGGGGCGTCCGGGGCGTGCATATGTGGCCTCATTCGCCTTTACCCTCGGGCCTGTTGCCTCCTCGGGCTTTTTTGTCACTTCGCATTGTTCTTCGTGACGTCCTCAGTCGCGTGCCCCGAACGGATACCGAAACTGCCAAACGCGAGGGTCAAAAGTGGCAACTATTCGAGCTTTTGTACGGTTTCTCGGGCTCGACAAACACGGGGTCATACAAACATGCCCTCTGACCAGCGGTTTTGTGTGGTGCTATACTGCCCATGTAGTCGAACCTGCCTCAAAAACCGTACAGAAGTGCGAATTCCTGCCACTTTTCCTATCCACGTTTGGCAGTTTGCTCGGCATCATTGCCGATCCAGTCGGCACTCTTGCCAATATGACTCTTCGATGATGTGTTCCCCTTGTTTGACTGGCCAAGCAATGTGGTCCGGAGCGCTGCCCGCCTCTCTTGCATGAGTTCGGTTGGCTTGCGGATGCGCTTATGCAGGCGACGGGCGAGGAGTCGCGCGAAGGTATGGAAAGCTGCTTCGTCGTGTACCATGTCGCTCGTCATGGAGAAGACGTCGACATGCATGGCGCGGAGTGCAAGTGTACGCCGGGCGCCTTTATCCAAGGCATCTTTGCTCGCGTGGAACTCCTCGCTGTCGTACTCCACGTCAAGAAGCGCCTGCTTCCAGTATAGGTCGGGAATAAGCGTGTGCGAAAACGTGAAGCTCTGGGCATTCTGATTGACGGGACGCTTTGCGTTGAGTGCGGGAGTGGGCAAACCGTACCCTCCGAGCGCGTTCGGCAGACAAAGCAACATATATAGTGTGGTTTCCATGGGGGAGGCAGAATCCGCGACGAGATACTGGGCGGCTCGTCGTGCCTGATTGATACCGGGAAACCCCTGCATCGAGTCGAGGAAGCTGATGATTCTCTCAGGGGTTGTTAGTGCGTCGCAGTTATATATTGTGCGCTTCGATTGGGTAAGTGTGCTCGACATTGCTCCCACCATGCGGTAATGCCCACACATCTCCATGCCGAGTTGGATGAGCGTGGCCAGATTCACATGCTTGCTAAGAAGGAGAAAGCAGAATTCTGGTGTGGGTACAAGTACTTGGCCGCCAAGCAACTTGAAGCAGTCGGAAGGTAGTGCGACGCTGCATGTGCGCTCGCGCACGTTGCGCACCGCACGACGCGTAGTGATCCCGCTTACCAGTAAGTATAGAGGCGCGCCCTCGACAGGGGGCTGCACGCCAAGTGTTGCCAAAGGCACCCTCTTGAGTTCCGCCGAACGCGATGAGCATCGGGATAGGTCACAGCGTCTGGTACGTTCGAGCCTGGGTAGTAGGGGAGACTTGTCCGAGGCGTCGTCACGTTGATTCTCCTCGTCCCAGTGGGTCCAATCGGCTTGTATTGCATGTTCATAGACGTTTGCATCAGCTAGGAGCTCTGCTGCGATGTCTTCGTCACTGAGGTGTCTGCAATCTGCCCAGAATTCGTCAGAGTCGTTGCTGCTTGACACGAATTCTTGCTGTGACATGTCGTCCTTATCCCGGTACAGACCGAGGGCCGAGGGACCGTCGAGGGCTATGACGGGAGGGCGCTTCTCTTCGTCGAAGTTGCGTATGCGTTGAACCATGGCACTCCAATCGTTGTGCGTGTCGGGCTATACACAATACGCCATCGTGTTTGCACGAATTTCCCCGCTAGCTCACCGTTTTTTCCCCGGATTTTGCACCACTGCAGGTCAGATATGCTGTTTCGTTTTGCATTCGATTGACCTTACGTTTTGCTGAAATCTCGCTTATACAGGTTAATTGGATTGCGTATGCCAAAAGCGTTATAGGTTTGCAGAACACTGAATAGTGTCTGTAGATTTGTGGTTGGAAATGCGACGAACGCGACATCTTGTAGAAACTGCCAAACGCGAGGATCAAAAGTGGCAACTAATCGAGCTTTTGTACGGTTTTTGAGGCAGGTTCGCCCAGATGGGCTGTATGGCACCACCCAAAAGCGCAGGTCAGAGGGTGTGTCTCTATGACCCCGTATTTGTGAAGACCAAAAAACCGTACAAAAGTTCCAAAAGTTGGCACTTTTCCTTGTCGCCTTTGGCAGTTTGTGGAAGTAAGCCCAAAGTGCCCTGCTTGGGTGCGACAAAAGCCGCCGTCACTCATATGGTTGGGGGAAGAGTCTGATGCGCTCACCGAGGTGCGCATACGAAGACGAAACGGCCCGCCGCTTGCTTTGTGCAAGTGGCGGGCCGTATGGTACCGAATCGGGGGAGTACGGCTACTTCTGCGCGGCGGGATTCACCTCGAACGGAACTGCAGGCGTGACGAGCGAGACCAACGGGACGATGATGAGCGAGAGCAGCATCGCGATGGCGCCGCAGTTCACCGGGGAATCGATGAACCCAAGGAACATGTTTGCGGTGGTCAGACCGACGCCAAGGACGAAGCTTGCCCACACGGCTGCGCGCGAGATGCGACCGCTGTACAGACCCCAGAGGAACGGCCCGAGGAAGGCGCCTGCGAGCGCGCCCCACGAGATGCCCATCAGCTGGGCGATGAAGTTTACGGGCGAGGTGTACTGCCACAAGGCGATGCCCGCTGAAAGCGCGACAAAGACCACGAGCAGTGCGCGCATGCAGGTGAGCTGGCCCTTCTCGTCCATATCGCGCGCGATGCGGTTGCGAATGAAGTCGATCGTCAGGGTGGAGGAGGACGTCAGGACGAGCGAGGAAAGCGTCGACATACTGGCCGACAGGACGAGCACGACCACGAGGCCGATGAGCAGGTCGGGCAGGGTAGAGAGCATCGAGGGCACCACCGAGTCATAGACGGGTGCTCCGGTTGCCGGGTTGAAGACGACCTGCGACTCATAAAGTCGGCCGAAGCCGCCGAGGAAGTAACTTCCACCGGCAACGATGACGGCAAAGAACGTCGAGATGATGGCTCCCTTGCGCACGGCATCGTCACTCTTGATGGCGTAGAACTTGCCAACCATCTGTGGCAGGCCCCACGTTCCGAGCGAGGTGAGGATTACGACGCCGAGCAGGTTGAGCGGATCGGGTCCAAAGAAGCCGGTAAGGGCACCTTGCATCTCCGATCCCTCGACGGGAATGTGCGAAAGCGAAGTGAGCGCAGCCATGAAGCCGCCGTTGTTGATGAGCACGGCGGCAATGATGGCGATGATGCCAATGAGCATGACGACGCCCTGTACGAAGTCGTTGACGACGGTGGCCATGTAGCCGCCAAGTACCACATAGATGCACGTTACGATGGCCATGCCGATGATGCAAACGGTGTAGTCAATGCCGAACGCCATCTCGAAGAGACGCGAAAGACCGTTGTAGACGCTTGCCGTATAGGGAATCAGGAAGACGAAGATGATGGCAGCGGCGGCGATGCGTAGCGCATCGGACTGATAGCGCGAGCCGAAGAACTGCGGCATCGTGGCGGACTTGAGGCGTTGCGTCATCTCGCGCGTGCGCTGTCCGAGCACGACCCAAGCGAGCAGGCTGCCAATGAATGCGTTGCCCACACCAATCCACGTGGCGGATATGCCGTATTTCCAGCCAAATTGACCGGCATAGCCAACGAAAATGACGGCAGAGAAATAGCTCGTGCCATATGCGAAGGCAGAGAGCCACGGGCCGACGTTTCTTCCGCCGAGAACGAATCCCTCGACACTTCCTGCTTGGCTGCGTGTCTTGAGGCCGATGAACACGACGGCCCCAATGAACACAAGCATCATGAGAATCTTTGCTAGCATAGAGGTCCTTTCTGACTGGGAGTTATTTGCCAGCTCCTCCGGGCTCGTGCGTGTCCCAGAGAGACGGAGTGATATTACAGTGATGGGCGTGGTAGCAGGCGCACGTTTGGCTGCTAGACGCATGTTTGTAATAAAGATGTTGTACAAAGCCCAAAAAGCGGCAGAGGTGCAAGATAAGCACCTCTGCCGCTACTTTACATAACTGCGATTATCAGAGAAACAGGGGAGTTGCGAAGGAGAATCACCGCTTTGAGTCGTTGTCCTTCCTGCGTTGCATGATGAAGCCCATCGTGAAGCCTCTACGACGAGCGCTGGCGGCGCGCTCTTCGTCAGGGGTCATTCTTTTCGACTTTGGCGAGGGCACGATGAGCCAACAGAAGAACGCCAACACAGCGACACAGACAATGAATTTCACAACGTTCATCGCCATACCCCCCAATGCTCGAGAGTTGAACTTCCAGAGTCCCTATTCGTATACTGGATGGCCAAGATAGGCAGAGACGTTCGTTGCGGCGATGGCGCCGTCGCTTGCAGCACAAACGATTTGCCGCAGCGGCGTGTTGCGTACGTCGCCTGCCGCGAAGATGCCTTTGGTGCGTGTAGCCATATACGCATCGGTGATCACATAGCCCTCGGGTGTGACATCGACAAAGTCGCGGACAAGCTCGGACGTGGGGACTCTACCAACGAAGACGAAGACTCCTGCGCCCGTCTCGAAGGTCTCTTCGTAGGTCTCGCCCGTCTCGTTGTTCCTGAAGGTAATCTGATTGATTGCCTGTTCGCCGGAAACGCGCGTGATGGAGGTAAGGTAGCGAATGCTTGCCTTCTCGTTGTTCTCGAGTTCTTCTGCCAAGACTGCCTGAGCGCGGAGATGATCCTTGCGGACGACGAGCGTTACATGGCTGGCGAAACGTGTGAGGAAAAGCGCCTCCTCGACCGCCGAGTTACCGCCGCCGATGACAAAAACCTCACGATTGCGGAAGAACATGCCGTCGCACGTCGCGCAGTATGAGACACCGCGGCCGACATACGCTTCCTCGCCCTCGAAGCCCGCATGCCTTGGCACGGCACCGGCGGCCAAGATGATTGCCCGCGCACGCAAATCACCCTCAGTCGTCTGCAGCTCGAATTCGTCTTGGTCTTTGGTGATGGAGACGACCTCTGCCGTAGCGAGTTTTGCCCCCAGGTCGGTAGCCTGTTGCCGCATGGACTCGATGAGCGAGTATCCATCAGCGTTCGGCACGCCAGGGTAATTGTCAATCTCACTCGTGAGAAGCACCTGCCCGCCATACGCTTGCTGCTCCAAAGTGACGGAATCGAGAAGGGCACGCGCTGCATATATTGAAGCGGCAAGACCTGCCGGTCCGCCACCTATGATGACAAGGTCCTTCGTCGTGTTATTGGACATGGCTCTTCCCTTCTAATAGTCTACAAACGAATCGTGCGCGATTATTATACCACACTTAAGAATGGGGATTGCCGGACTCAAAGACTAACTGCCGCTTGAGCCAAATCCACCCATTCCTCGGTCTGTCTCGTCAAGCGCATCGACCTCAATAAGGTGGACACAAGGCGTCCTTTGGATGACGAGCTGTGCGATACGCTCTCCTCGTTTGATGTGTATGGGTTCACGTGCATCTAAGTTGATCGCCACTACCTTGAGCTCTCCTCGGTAATGGGAGTCGATAAGCCCGGGCGTATTTGCCATGGAGAGACCACGCTTAAGCGCCATGCCGCTCCGAGGTTGGACGAATCCGGCATAGCCCTCAGGTATGGCGATGGCGAGTCCAGTGGGAATGAGACGACGCTCGAAGGGCTGGAGGATGACTTCCTCATTCGCGCGTAGGTCAAGACCCGCGTCTCCTTCGTATGCGTAAGATGGGAGCTCCACCTCAGGATCGAGTCGCGTGATCCTTACGGAGATACTTTCGCTTGTCATAGTGAGAGGCCTCTCAATTCCGCGGAGAACTCATCGACGTCCTTATAGTCCCGGTACACCGAGGCAAAGCGCACGTATGCCACCTTGTCGACGGTCAGGAGTCGCTTGAGCACCATGCTGCCGATCTCTTGAGTGCTTACCTCGCTGATTCCATTGTCTCGCAGCTCGGACTCGATGCTGTCAATGAGTGTGTTGAGCGTGCGAATAGGGATGTTGCGCTTGACGGTGGCGCGTAGCAGCCCGTTCATGATCTTCTGGCGGTCGAAGGTCTCTTTGGTGCCATCCTTTTTTATGACCATGAGGGGCGTCTCTTCCCGTCGCTCGTACGTGGTGAAGCGCGTGGAACACCTGACACACTCACGACGTCGACGAATCGCCTCGTTGTTCTCTGACGGTCTTGAATCGATGACTTTGGATTCCTCACAACCACATCTTGGACAGCGCATGTTACTCCCTACGTCGGCATATGCCCCATTATGATACCCCAATGAAACATGAGTAGTGGGAGTGAGTGGAAACTGGTGGGGGTCAGTCTCAGCGCGATAGCATCGATGGTGAATCGTGGCGAGGACTCACGACGTCTGCCCCGCGCTCGATGAAGGCACCACGAGCGCCTGACCCGGAAAGAGGCAGGAGTCGGATAGCTCGTTGCGCTCATACAGCCACGTAACGAGTTCATAGGTACTCACGCCGTCAACGTGATGATGCTGCGCAATGCCCCAAATGGTGTCGCCTTCTTGGGCGTGTATGAGTTCTAGTGGCTGCGCGCAAAGCAAGGTCCGCATGTGCCGCACGTGTGCATCTTCGAATGCTGCGTGCGCAAAGAGCACCGCAACCAAGAACAATACAACAGTCATCATGAAATGTGGCCTCGTTTGACGGTGTGTCGGTGCAGACATCTTGCCTCCTTCGTTCGCGTTGGCGAAACTATATGCCGTTCGCTGGACAGGAATAGAAATCGTACATGCGTACGCGAACATGTGTTATAGTACACACGTGCCAAGTTTCCTGTCAAGAAAAAAAAGAACAAATGTTTGCTTGCGAGAGGAGCGATATGACGCGCGGAAAGATCAGCAAGAGACAGCAGAGCATCTACGACTTCATCTGTGCATACACGAAGAGTCATGGATACCCGCCTTCGGTGCGTGAGATAGGAACGGCGGTGGGTCTCGCCTCGCCATCGACCGTGCATATGCACTTGAAGACTCTTGAGGAGCGTGGATACATTCACCGCGACTCGAAGAAGCCTCGCACTATCGAGGTCGTCGAGGAAGGTACCAACGTGCCGAGTGACACGCGCTTGGCCAACGTTTTGCAGGACGTGAACAACAACACCATCACACTCCCCCTCCTTGGACGCGTCGCCGCAGGTATCCCCATCCTCGCCGAGCAGAACGTCGAGGAGACGCTTACGCTTCCCACAAGCATCGTTGGAGATGCAAGCTCCTTTATCCTGAGGGTCCATGGCGTCTCCATGATCAACGCGGGCATTCTCGATGGCGACTACATTGTGGTGAAGGAGCAGCATGAGGCCCATGACGGCGAGATCGTGGTTGCCTTGCTCGATGACTCCGCTACGGTCAAGACGTTCTATCGCGAAGAGAATCGCGTTCGGTTGCAGCCGGAGAATGATGCCATGCAACCCATCTACATCGAGAATCCCATCATTCTTGGCCGTGTTAGCGCTGTGATTCGCGCTCTGTAGCACGTGGCGTGCATGGATACCGCAGTTACCCGTGACGAGCAACGATCAGACACGAGTGGGAATCGTCTCCGACTCTTCGATACGATTCGGGGGTTCTCCGTCGGCTCGATGGTGCTCTTCCACTTTTGCTATGACCTGAAATTCATAGCTGGGCATGATCTCTCGTTCTTCGCCCCTCCCCTACAGGATGTCTGGCGCGCAAGCATCTCGTGGACGTTTCTCTTCGTGGCTGGGGTGATGTGCTCGCTTTCGCGCAACAATTTGAGGCGTGCTGCGCGCTACGGCGCCGTTGCCATTGCGGTGTATGTGGTCACGAGCATCGTCTCGGTTGATGTTCCGATTTCGTTTGGCATCATCTATTGCATGGCCGCTTCGACCTTTGTGGTGTGGCTCCTTGAACGTGTGGAGAAGGTACCGAAGGGGCCTTGGGCTGCCTTGGTTCTCTTCGTGTGCTTCCTTTGTCTGCAACAAATCCAGCGAGGAGTGCTTGGGTTTGGCCCCATGAGCGTTGTGCTCCCCCGTTGGCCCTACGAGAGCGGACTCTTCTCGTGGCTCGGTATGCCCGGACCTACATTTGACTCAGGGGACTATTATCCCCTGCTACCGTACACATGCCTCTATCTTGCAGGTACAGCCATGGGTGCATGGTGGAAGGAGCGTGGGTTCCCCCAGATTGCATACGAATGGGGCTGCGCGCCGCTCGAGGCTGTGGGACACCATTCCCTGCTGGTCTACGTGATACATCAGCCCATCTTGCTTGGTATCGTGTCGATGATCGGTTGATGCGACCGACCTGTGATGTGTGGCGTTGCCTGTGATGCGGTGGCCTTGGTCAGACTACCTTGTCGATGCGTAGGCCCTCGAGCGTCCGGCTCATGCGATCGTCCGCTCGCAATGTGATGATGGTCCCCTCTTCAGAGTATTCCTCATGAATCACGTGGCCCTGCTCGTGCACATAACGTACGACTGACCCTTGGTCGAACGGAACGAGTATCGTGATGCTGGAGTCAGAGCTGGCTGCTTCGCGTGTAAGGCGATACCCGAGCGATGATAGCCCGCTGCCTGTCGCAGCCGAGACGAACTCAGCATCTGGATGCATGGATCGTAGGTGGGCAAGCTCATCGGGAGCAAGCAAATCGCATTTGTTGAGCACGAGCACGCACGGGGCTTCGGTCACCCCTATGTCATCGAGGACCTTGCGAACGGTGGCAAGCTGTTCGTCGAGATTCGCGTCGTGCGCGTCTGCCACCAAGAGCAGGAGGTCCGCGGACCGTGCCTCAGAAAGTGTCGACTTGAAGGACTCGACGAGCATGGTGGGGAGCTTCTGGATGAAGCCGACGGTATCGGTAATCGTCGCCTTGCGTCCGTCTTGAAGCACGAGCGCGCGTGTCGTGGGGTCGAGCGTGGCGAAAAGCTCATCCTGTACATATGCCGTTGCTCCAGTGAGGGCGTTAAGCAGGGTGGATTTGCCCGCGTTGGTGTAGCCGACCAAGGCGACGCGGTACGTGTTGCTGGCACGGCGCGACTTGCTTTGTTCTCCCCTACGCTCTTCCAACTGGGCGAGCTCACGCTTGAGGGTGGTGATTCTCGCACGGATGATGCGGCGGTCCACTTCCAGCTGGCTTTCGCCTTGGCCGAAGCGACTGCCGATGCCGCCCCTCGTCTGCTCGCGAACCAGATGGCTCCACATGCCACGCAGACGGGGTAGCAGGTACTGGTTCTGGGCCAGCTGAACTTGAATCCTGCCCTCGTGGGTGGAGGCATGGCGACCAAAGATGTCGAGGATGAGCGCCGTGCGGTCAATCACCTTGATGTCTTTGCCCATGATGCGCTCGAGGTTCGCCTGTTGGGAGGGAGAGAGCTCGTCGTCGAAGACGACCACGTCCACGTCTTGTGCTATTGCGTCCTCGGCAATCTGTGCGGCCTTTCCTGAGCCGATGTAGGTCTTGGGAACGGGCTTGTTGAGTCTCTGCACATAGGAACCGACAACCTCACCATCCGCCGTTTGCACGAGACGAGTGAGCTCGGCAAGAGACTCCTCTACCCGCCAGAGGGTGTTGGTCGGTCCGTCTACGCCGACGACGAACACGCGCTCGCGCTCTCGCTTGGTGGGTTGAGGCTCAAAGCGTGCCATGCGCGTCCTCCTCGGGGGTCGGCGATGCGGTGATGTGTCGCTCCCATTCCTTGCATATGTGCAAGGCCGCATCAGTGGGACTGCAAGTGGAGAGATCAATCATGTCTGCGCGCCCGTCGCGTTGTAGCCAGCTGAGTTGCCGCTTCGCATAATGACGCGTGTTGCGCTTCACGAGGTTCTTTGCTTCCTCGAGGTCAATCAAGCCATCGACGAGCTGCAAGACTTCCTTGTAGCCTATGGCCTGGCTTGCGGTCTGAGAGGTGCGAAGCCCCTGTGCGTCGAGGGCACGAACCTCATCCACGAGGCCGTCGGCAAACATCTGCTCGACGCGCTTGTCAATGCGCGCATAGAGAACCTCGCGTGGCCAGACGAGCGCCCAAAGGGCGGCGTCGTAGTATGGCTGATGTTGGCGCAGTCCCTCGTTACGTGTGGCATAGGACTGACCGTCATCGCAGAGCTCGAGTGCGCGTATCACGCGTCGGACGTTGTTTGGATGAATGAGAGCGGCACTTCGGGCATCGCGCTCAAGAAGCATTGCGTAGAGCGCTTGCGGGCCTTCATCACGTGCCAGGCGCTCATAGGCCGCACGTCGCTCGTCGATTACCTCCCCCGTGGGAAACTCGAGCTGGTCGATGACTGCGTCGAGGTAGAGGCCCGTACCGCCACAGAGGACGGGTACTCCCCCTTCCGCGGCTATCGCATCGCAGCAGGCTCGGGCATCGCGTTGGAATTGCGCCACCGAGTATGTGGTGCCTACATCGGTGACGTCCACCATGTGGAGTGGCACGCGCCGGTGAGCAGGGTCGAGTTTGGCGGTGCCGATGTCCATCCCGCGGTATACCTGCATCGAGTCGACGGAGACGACCTCGCCGCCAAGTTGCATCGCAACAAGTTCCGCCACATCGCTTTTGCCGCTCGCCGTAGGGCCCACAATGCAGGCCACACGAACAAGACTCATCGAGGATCGCCGACCATCGACCCGCGAAGGTACCAGGTACGTGCCTCCGAGACCTTCACATCGACCAGCTGCCCTACGAGTTCTTCCGCGGTGCGCGATGCGGGAAGGTCGAAGTGAACCGTCTGGTTCTTTCTGCTGTGGCCGACGAGAACGTTCTGGCTGCGCTTCGAGGGACCCTCGACCAGCACCTCGGCGACGGCTCCCAAATCCTTCTGATTTGCATCGTGCGCGAGCTGCGCGACGAGCTCAGCGAGCCTCTCGAAGCGTGCCTGTATCACGTCGTGCGGCGTGTCGTCGTGCATCTTTGCGGCAGGCGTTCCGTCGCGCTTGCTGTAGATGAAGGTGTAGGCTGACGAGAAGCCGACCTTCTCAACGAGCGAGAGGGTGTCCGCAAAGTCTTCCTCCGTCTCTCCGGGAAACCCGACGATGATGTCGGTAGAAAGCGCGATGTGGGGCATAGCAGCTCGCAGGTGCTCGACGAGGTCGAGGTATTCCTCGCGGGTATAGCTGCGGTTCATTGCGCGTAGGATGCGGGTTGACCCACTTTGCACCGCAAGGTGCAGGTGCGGCATGACAGCGGGCGTCTGCGCCATGGCCTCAATGACGGAGTCGGAGAGGTCTTTGGGGTTGGATGACGTGAAGCGTAGTCGTTCGATGCCTGTGGCTCCGACGGCTCTGAGCAGCTCATCGAAGCGTGGCTTGCCGTAGTTGTCGCGGCCGTAAGAATTGACGTTCTGGCCGAGCAGGCAAATCTCCCTCGCTCCCTCTCCTACGAGGAGCTCGCATTCGGCAACTACGGATTCCATGGTGCGGCTGCGCTCGCGACCACGCACATACGGCACGATGCAGTAGGTGCAGAAGTTGTTGCATCCCGTCATGATGGGAACCCACGCGTGGAAGCGCGTGGCACGATGCGTCGGGAGATCGGTGGAGAAGCCGCGGGTGTCCTCTTCGGTGCATACGAGTAGCTCGTGCGTACGCCGCTCGAATGCCCTCTGGAGGAGTTCGGGGAGCGAAGCGAGCGCAGAGGTGCCAAACACGACGTCGGCATTTGGAATGTTGGTCCGAATGCGGTCGCCATCGCGCTGCGCAATGCAGCCGCCGATGGCAAGGACGCGATGACCGGAGGGCGATGCGGGAGCGCTGACGAGAGCCGTTGCCTGACCATAGAGACGCGTATCGGCATTCTCGCGGACGCAACACGTCATGAAAACGACGATATCGGCTTCCTCGATGCTTTCGACGAGGTTACAGCCACATGACTCGAGCACGCCCGAGACGCGCTCCGAGTCATGCAGGTTCATCTGGCATCCAAACGTTCGGATGAAGTAGGTCTTGCCGACGAGCTGGTTATAACCTGCCATTTAGACTGCAGACCCCACGACAGTACCCATGGAGAATGGGTTGGAAGCATTCGATGAAATCTGGTGGACGTATACCGCGATGCGAATGGCCGTGCGGCTCTCTCCACCAATCTCGATGTCGGAGAAGGTCGGGGCGCAGGAGATGTCGACACCCGTCGGTATGAGAAAACCTCGCGCGATGGCAATGGCCTTGATGGCTTGGTTGACGGCACCAGCGCCTACGCACTGGATATTGACGGGAACGCCATCCTTCACCATACCCGCTATGGCACCCGCCACCGATGCTGGCGAGGACTTGCTCGATACCTTTAGAAAATCCATCGTTTGTTCTCCTAGGCGTGTCGACGCCATGTCTCGCATTTAGGATACGTTGTTAAGCAGTTTTATAGATTCTAACCACATTCACACAGAAAGAGAAGTCTCAAAGTAAAACATGCATAATGGGTACTAGTCATCTTCAATGAATTCATAGGACACCGTGACTCTGCCGGCAGACATGCGAACGGTCGGATCGCAGGCCAAGCGCACAAAGTAGCGCTCTTCCAAAACGCGAAACGCCTCTCGTAACGCCTGCTGGAACACCTCCTCGTCACGCGCGTCGAGCGTCAGCTTGCGGCCGTCGGCGGAATCCAGCTGCGGCGTGCTCTGGGAGTTTGCTGAGCGCCCTCCGACTCTTGCGACGACGTTGACGAGGGGAGGCACTTGTCCGCGGAGAATGCGGTGCGCATTGCGCTCGGATATGTCGATGCCTACCACCTGTGCACGAGCTGCAAGCTCACGCGCGTCCTTTGCCATGGATGGCGATGCCGTGATGGGAATCCCGCATTGCTCCTCATTGGCACCGAGGGGCATTGCCGGAGCGCAGCGTGCACGCATCGTCGCAAGTGCCTCCGAAGGCGAGCCTACATACACGTTGCATACGCCGCGTTCCTCCAAGCCAAACTCAACGCAGGTTCGGTATATGTTGTGTGGTCCGCGCACCGTGTAGTCTCCCGATGCGTGCGTCACGCGTGGCCATGTGGACTGGTCCGCACGCTCAGGCAGCGTGGAAACGTCAAAGACCACGCGAATTGCGCATCCCCTTCCTACGTCGGACTCGAGGACCTGGGCGGAGATTGCATTCTCCTTGATGGAGAAGAGTGCCATGCCACGTCCGTGCACGCCCCACTTGTCCATATGCATGGTGTCGAGCTTTGAGGTGACGCGTGCGTCAAAGACGCGTGCATGAAGGGACGGCGGTATGCCGACCCCGTCGTCTATCACCAAGACGGTGCGAAGGTTTCCCTCACGAGTGGTGCCTACGAAGATGCGCTTGGCGCCAGCATCACGAGCGTTGCGCAACAACTCGATGACCGCATCTTCGACGCAGCGCACATCGTGCTTCGCCTGCCTGCGCTCCGCCTCGGATATTCTGAGGCGCACATAGCCGTCGCCGAGACGCTCCTCGACTCTCATGCCGTCTCCGCCCTTCAGGGCGGAGACGAAGGTCAAGAGGTCGTTGTCGTCCGCCATGGACACCGCCTACTTGGCGATGTCGACCGCGCGCGACTCGCGAATGACGACCACGCGTACCTGGCCGGGATACTCCATCTCGTCCTCGATCTGCGTCGCGATCTCGTGTGCGAGCACCGTGGCCTGCGCATCCGATACCTTGCTGGGCTCCACCATCACGTGCAACTCACGACCTGCTTGCATGGCATACGTGCGCTCGACGCCATCGTGTGCATTCGAGATTTCCTCGAGCTTCTCGAGGCGCTTGATGTAGGCTTCCGCAGACTCGCGTCGCGCTCCCGGTCGAGCAGCCGAGATGGCGTCAGCCGCCTGTACAAGCACGTCGAGGACGGAGGTCGCCTCCACGTCCGCATGATGCGCCTCGATGGCGTGGACGATCGCGGGACGCTCGCCATAACGACGCGCAAGGTCAGCACCTGTGACCGCGTGCGGCCCTTCGACCTCATGGTCGATGGCCTTGCCGAGGTCGTGGAGCAGGCCAGCGCGCTTGGCGGGAGCCTCGTCGAGGCCAAGCTCCGATGCCATCAGCCCGCACAGTGCGGAGACTTGGACTGAGTGCTGGAGGACGTTCTGGCCAAAGGACGTTCGATAGCGGAGAGAGCCGAGGGTCTTTATGAGTTCAGGATGCAGGTCGTGGATACCCGCATCGAACGCCGCCTGCTCGCCCGCCTCTTGGATGCGTTCGTTCACGAGGCGCTCTGCCTTACGATACATCTCCTCGATGCGGGCGGGATGGATGCGGCCGTCGGCAATGAGGTTCTCGAGCGTCACGCGCGCCGTTTCGCGTCGCACGGGCGAGAAGCTCGAGAGGATGACGGTCTCGGGCGTGTCGTCGATGACGAGTGTGACCCCCGTTACCTGCTCGAAGGTGCGGATATTGCGACCTTCGCGTCCGATGATGCGGCCCTTGAGGTCATCGGACGGGATGTGGACCGAGGTGACCGTGATCTCTCCTGCTTGGTCGGCGGCACACCGCTGGATAGCCGTGGACACGATCTCGCGCGCAGTCTTGTCTGCCTGCGCACGCACGCGCTGCTCAGACTCGCGTAGAATCTGTGCCTCATCGCGGATCGTCTCGGCGCGTACGCGATCGAGAATCTCCTTGTGTGCATCCTCGCGCGTGAGGGCGGAGATGCGCTCAAGCTCCGCCTCCTGCTGGGCGTAGAGGCTCTCCACCTCGTTGCGGCGCTTGTCCACAGAGCTCTGCATCTTGGATACCTGCTCCTCGCGGCGATCGAGCGCGTCGTTGCGATGGTCGAGTGACTCCTCACGCTGCATGATGCGATTCTCCATGCGTTGGAGCTCGCCCTTGCGGCGCTTCTCTTCCTCCTCCGATTCCTGCTTGAGGCGCAGAATCTCCTCCTTGGCCTCCAAGACGGCGGCCTTGCGCGTCGTCTCGGCCTGAGTCTGTGCCTCCTGTGCGATGCGTTCTGCCTGCTCGCGTGCGGATTCGATCTGCTGGTCCGCCACCCGCACACGAGCGTTGTTCTTGCTATTTGAGTAAATATAACTACCTACTGCACCCACTACGAGGCCCAAGACCCCTACCATGATTTCCATTGCGGCTCCTCAGAACATGTAAGCGTATATAAGGGACCTCGGACGCACCAAAAGCATCACAAAGTCCATCGCCCGAGGCTCATTACGACCGCCACGCACAACAAACTGCTCTGTAGATAACACACAAAACAAAGGCAAGCGTCGCCATGAAAGGCGGACGCAGAAAGCTCAAACGACAATACCATCGTATGGTTCAAAGAATTTCGTGTCAAACAGCAGGAAACGCTTGTAGCTTGAAGTCAGACAAAAAACATCGAATGGGCGTATCACCTGCGATTGAGGTTCTCGTGCAGTCCGACGCTGGCATGCCAACCACCGTCGGACTGCACTTCGAACCGCGTCATCCCAGCGACTCGCGTGCGGCTCTGAGAGCGATTCCCTGGGAGAATCCCCTCCCCACAAGGAACCGTGCGAGCTTACCGCAGGCGTTTGGCTCCTTCACATGCTTGCGGGTGGCCACATCCAACGCGCGCTGGTATTCCTCGTCCATCGCGAGGAAGTCATCCGGCCATCCGACGAGAGTCGAGACGTCGATCCCACGCTTGCCAAGCTCCATCTCTATGCGCTTGATACCCCACCCGCTGCGAGACTTGCGTTGAGCGAAGCGCTCGGCAAACCTCACGTCATCCAGAAGGCCGCACCGTTCTCCAACGGAGAGGGCATGCTCTACGGCGAATCGTGGATAGCCGTCGCGTCCAAGACGTGCCATCAATTCGCCCTTGGCCATGTCGCGTCGTTCCAGATGCGAGAACATGCGCTCCTTGGCGCAGGACCTCTGCAAATCGGTGACGGTCTCAAGCAGCTCCTTACGGGTGACGGTGCGGAGTTCCCCTCGTTTGCTGCGGAGGTTGAGTGCCTTTCCCACGGCAAGAGGAAGGAGGATTTCTTCGGCACTTTGGCCAGGCACCTCGATCACCAGTGTGGAGCGTGGCCGGTCCGCCCAGCTCGGACAATGACGCTGGGCGGGCAGGATGACCTCCCACTGCACCGGTTCTTGCATGGCCTACCTATACCTCTTCGAACATCATGTCTTCGTCGGGCTCGTCGATGAAGTCGGGCTCGCCGACGCGCTCGTCTCCGAGCTCAAGACCACAGGCGACGCGCACCTGGTGCTCGATGTCCTCCATGAATTCGGGATGCTCGGTGAGGAACGCCTTGGCCGCCTCGCGTCCTTGGCCAAGCTTCTCGGTGGGCCCGTACGTGTACCACGATCCGGACTTGTTGATGATCTCGTATTCGACTGCCATGTCGAGGATGGAGCCTTCCTTGGAGATGCCCGTCCCGTACATGATGTCGAACTCTGCCGACTTGAAGGGTGCTGCGACTTTGTTCTTTACCACCTTGACGCGTGCGCGAGAGCCGATGATGTCGCCATCCTTCTTTATGCTGTCTATGCGACGGATGTCCAGGCGCACGGATGCGTAGAACTTGAGGGCGCGTCCTCCGGGCGTGGTCTCGGGGTTGCCGAACATCACGCCGATCTTCTCCCTGAGCTGGTTGATGAAGATGCAGGTGGTCTTCGACTTGGAGAGCGAGCCTGCGAGCTTGCGAAGCGCTTGGCTCATGAGACGTGCTTGGAGTCCAACGGAGCTGTCGCCGATCTCCCCTTCGATTTCTGCCCGAGGCACGAGCGCCGGGACAGAGTCAATGACGATGACGTCGATGGCGCCAGAGCGTACGAGCATGTCGCAGATCTCCAGCCCCTGCTCACCGGTATCCGGTTGCGAGATGAGCACCTCATCGATATCGA
Organism: Atopobiaceae bacterium; assembly: GCA_017533825.1. Classification (GTDB taxonomy): domain Bacteria; phylum Actinomycetota; class Coriobacteriia; order Coriobacteriales; family Atopobiaceae; genus RUG440. Next base: position 51,898 of record JAFWIE010000044.1, read on the forward strand.
CGCCGATGCGCGCCGCATACCCTGGATCCAGCGCGTGCTCGGCGTCGATGAAGGCGACTACACCGCCCATGGCCTGCGCCTCGGCAAGAATCTCCAAGGAGAGAGTGGTCTTGCCCGAGGACTCGGGACCAAAGATCTCTATGATGCGACCACGAGGGACACCGCCGATTCCGAGGGCTGCGTCGAGTGCGATGGAGCCGGTGGGGATAGCCTCGACCTCGAGTTCCGGCCCGCCATCGCCGAATCGCATGATTGCGCCCTTGCCGAACTTCTTCTCGATCTCCTTTGTGGTGCTTTCCACAACTGCGTCGCGCTCCTCGCCATACGTGCGGGGGCGAATCTCCCTTGTGACGGCTTTGCTGCGTGCCATGCGAAGTCCTTTCTGTTGCCTGCACTAATGATACAGCGAACACGCGTTCGTTGCAAGCGCTTGTGAGTAGATTGTAGCAACCCCGAATTACGCAATTTCCCCGCTAGCACACACGAATTGAGCGGGAAAACGCAACAATGACTGTCCGACAAGCCCGTGAGCAGGTGAAATGGCCAAAATGTTGAAACCAAACGATTTTGCACACGCTAATTCGAGATTCTGGAATCAACGAATCTGAGATGCTCGAGCAGAAGGCTGAGGGCGACGCGAACGGCTTGAGCGCGAACCTCTGCTCGGTCTCCGGAGAGGAGCCTACGCACGGAATGCGTGCCGTGAACCGACGAGACCGCAAACCACACCGTGCCGACCGGCTTTCCGGGTTCGGCACCAGTGGGTCCGGCGATGCCAGTCGTGGATACCGCCACATCGCACTGCAGCGCGAGTCGTGCGCCCTGCGACATCTGTCGTGCGCAGATTCCTGAGACGACACCTAAGCCTGCAGTACTGCAGACGGCATGATCGACCCCAAGCAGCGCCTGCTTCACTTCGGCGGCATAGCTGACCACCCCACCCCGAACGGCAGCGGACGAGCCAGAGACGTCCGTGAGGGCGGCACACACCAATCCGCCCGTACAAGACTCTGCGGTTCCTACGGTCATGCCCAGACGAGCTGCCTCTTCAATGACGAGCTTCGCAAGGGCGCTGCTGTTAGCGGGCACTTCTGCTCCCGTTAACGTATGGCCAGCACTTGACGAAGTAGTCAACGCCTGACCAAGCGGTGAGGACAACCGCCGCCATGAGGCACCAGAACGAGAGTACATCCAGGGGAATGAAGCCAAAGGCCGGCATGGGAAGTGCGCGTGCGAAGAGCAAGCCGCAGATGGCGATCATCGTGATGGCCGTCTTCCATTTGCCGAGGTTGGAAGCTGCCACCACGACGCCCTCGCTCGCCACGACCATGCGCAGGCCGCTCACCAAGAACTCACGGGAGATGACGATGAGGAGAACCCACGCGGAGACGTCACCGACCTCCAAGAGGTAGCACAGTGCCACGATGACAGCGAGTTTGTCCGCGATGGGGTCGAGGAATTTGCCGAAGGCCGTCACCTCGTTGCGACTGCGCGCGAGGTAACCGTCCACCTTGTCCGTCAACGATATGATTACATAGAGAAGCGCGACAAGCAGGGCACTCCACGAGACGCGGTTGTCCATCGTTGGGGTGGACAACTCGGCAAAGAGGAGCCAGAGGGGGACAAGCGCCACGCGCACCATGGTGACGATGTTTGCAGGCGTCCAGATTCCGTTCGGCCTCGTGCCCTTCTTTGATACTCCGCTCTTCATAGCAATCACTCCCCTACTGCTGCGCCGTCACGACGCCAACCAACTCATAACAAAATGCATCGACCATCTTGCAGCTCACGACATCGCCAACCGCAGCCTCCCCAGCCTCGATGTGGACGGCGCCGTCGCAGTCGGGGGCCTGGAACCACGTGTGACCAATGAGTTCCAGACCGCCTTCGGCTTCCTCCACTCCATCAATTATAACGTCGTATTCGTTGCCGATTCGACGGGCGGTGGAGGCAAAGCCCAATCGCTCGGCTATGTCTTGCAGACGTTGCGTGCGGTCCGTGAGGTCCGCCTCATCAAGTTGCTTCGGCAATGTGGCCGCGACGGTTCCGTCCTCTGCGGAGTATGCGAAGACGGAGACATAGTCAAAGCCAACCTCTTCGATGAACTCGCACAACTCTTCGAAGTCGTCCTCAGTCTCGCCGGGAAAGCCTACAAGACCGGTAGTGCGCAACACCAGGTCGGGAATCTCCTCGCGCAGTCGTGCGAACAAGGACTCCAGCTCGGCACGCGAACCAGAACGTCCCATGTCTCGAAGCACATGCGCCGCGCAATGCTGCACAGGAATGTCGATGTAGGGCAGTACCGGCTCGACGTCGCGAAGCACGCGCACGAGGCGATCGGTCATGCCCTCGGGCTGCAGATACAGGACGCGGATCCATCCGCCGTAGGGCGAGACAACCTCGGCCAGTTCCTCGAGGAGCCATGCGAGGTCGTGCTCGCCCGGGAGATCACTGCCCCATACTCCGGTGTCCTGTCCGACGAGCACTATCTCGCGCACGCCTCCCTTCATGAGGAGGCGGACCTCATCTGCTATCTCGGCCGCAGGGCGCGAAGCGTAGGGTCCGCGAATCGCCGGAATCGCGCAGAAGGTGCACCAGCGGTCGCAGCCGTCAGAGATCTTTACGTAGGCGCTGGCACCTTCCACCGTACGCAGCACAGAAGATCCGCATGGCGTGTGCGAAGCCTCGAGGCCGAGCACCTCGCGCGCAATCGAGACGATGCCGTCCTCCTGGTCCGATGGAACGAACGCGTCGACCTCGGGCAGTTCTGGGGCAAGCTCATCTCCATAGCGTGAGGGTACGCAGCCACACATGATGATGCGTGGCCGCCCGTCCTCATCATCGGTGGAAACCTGAGCCAGCGAGAGGACCGTCTCGACGGACTCCTGCGTCGCCACTCCCAAGAAGGAACAGGTGTTGACGATGATGACGTCGGCATGGTCAGGTTCCGTGGTCTCCTCGAAGCCAGACTTCAGTAAGAGGGCGCGCATGCGGTCTGTGTCAACCTCGTTCTTTGCGCATCCTACCGTGACGAGCATGCACGTAGGCATACCCATGCGTCGGTCATCAATATGTGTTGTCGTTGGCATCGTCGTACTCTCTGTCAGTCTCTTCGCGGGAATTATCCTCATCGGATTCGCCTTCGGTCTGCGCGTTGTTTCCTATGCGCGCAGAAGACGTGCCAGAGGAAGATGTCGAGTTTCGCATGCGCTCACTGGGTGCCGCATCGTCGCCTTGGTCTCCCTCGGAGGTATTCTCTTCGTCGTCGTTTGCACGCGTGCTCTTGGTATTGGACTTTGTGCCTTGGATGCGTATGGTGCCGATTCCTGAGGCCATCGAGTCGAACTGCACCTGTCGCCCGTTCTGGATGACCGAGACGGCAGTAGTGTCGCCTGCCTGGACGGTGAGTGAGTCTTCCACGACATAGGTGTTCTGCCACGGGCCCGTTACCGTCTCGGCAACCTCGCTGGTTCCGTCGCAGTCTATCTCGAGCCACGTGACTGCGCCATCGGCGACGGAAATGGAGACGCTGGTTTGTGCGTTGCGCTGAGACGTGGTGGACTCGCGCGTGGCGGTGTCGATGTCTACGTCAGAGCCTGCGTCGATGGCTTCCGAGCCGCTTGTCGCGTCCTTTGAGGTTGCCTGCCCGTCGTTCGTCGAAGTTGCGGTGCTTACGGGAACCGTGCGCGTCGCGTTGAAGTTCGAGTTTATGCACGAGCTTATGGAGAGCACCAAGACGACCGAAATCACCGCTATTGCCACGCCGATGACGGCGAACGCCTGCATGGGACTCTGCAGAAGTCCGGATGACATCTGCTGGTTGCGCCGGCGCGACGAGGAACCCGACCGTCCGCGCGCACCGCTGCGTCCGTCCGGACGTCTGCGCACACGTTGTCGGCCTGAGCTTGAGGTGGAACGTGAGGCCCTTCTCCCCCGTTGCGTGGACGCCGCCTCGTATGAGCGTGCATCCATCCCGATGCGAAGGTCATCCTCATAGTCGCGGGCGCGGACGCCACGCGTCTGTATGTCGTCATAGTAGCGGGTCCCGCCACTACGCACGCGTCGGGCCGGTGCCCGGTTGGTATAGGGATGTGATGACGTGTGGTATCCCTGCGACGGACCATCCGCATACGCAGAGGTATCGTCGTCGCGCTCGTAGCCGTCGTATGGCTCCTGTCGGCGCGTGCGGACCCTCGTCGTGGCAAACGATCCCATGTCGCCAGCGGGGCCACCCGATGTCGGCAGGAGTCCACGTGAGGCTACGTAGGGCTGTCCAACTCCGCCCGAGCGCTGTCCTCCGGCCGTGGCGCCGTAATGCGGGCCACCTGGTTTCCTGGCCACTTCCCTGCGCCAGTGCTCGAGCTCGTCTGCGTACATCTCTACTATCTGCGCTGCATCGAGGCCAAGGTAGCGGGCATAGGAGGAGAGCATGCCCTGGGCATAGCCGCTCTTTGGCATTGCCTCGAAGTTACCCTCCTCGAACGCGATGAGCACGTCTTCCTTGAGGCGCAACACGCGCGACGCTTGGGCAGTGGAAAAGCCTAGCTGGCGTCGCCTGCTCGAGAGCGTCTCGCTAAACTGCGGTCGATCCACGCTAGATCACCTCCCGGTACTTCGCGTCCTGTATACGTAGCTCCTCAAGTCCTTCTTCGTCGAGTAGGACCTCGCGTGGCTTTGATCCGTCGGGCGGGCCGACGACTCCCTTCGCTTCAAGCATATCCATGATACGCCCAGCGCGTGAGTATCCCACTTTGAGTCTTCGCTGCAAGCCAGAGGTCGATCCTAGGCGCGATTCCACCACAATCTGTGCAGCTTCCCAAACGAGGGGATCATCTGCATCGGCGTCCATGGAGCGTCCACCGCCCGCAGGCTGAGCGGGCACGACTGCCGTCAGGATCTCCTCGTGGTAGTCGGGCTCAGCCTGGTCTCGAATGAAGTCTACCACCTCGTTTATCTCTTCGTCCGAGGTGTAGCAACCGAGCACGCGCTGCATATTGAGGCCACGATACTTGAAGAGCATGTCGCCATTGCCCAAGAGCCGCTCTGCGCCCGCCTCGTCCAAGATGACGCGCGAGTCGAGGCCCGACGATACCTTGAGCGCCACGCGGTTATCGATGTTCGATTTGATGAGACCCGTCACGACGTTGGCCGAGGGGCGCTGGGTCGCTATGACCAAGTGGATGCCTGCGGCACGCGCCAGCTGTGCGATGCGCACGATTGATGCCTCGACGTCCTTGCCGGCCACCATCATGAGGTCCGAGAGCTCGTCGATGATGACGACCAGATACGGCATGGGCTCAGGTGGATGCTCCATCTCTGAGAGCTTGCCCGAGACGCACATCTGGTTGTAGACCTTGATCTCTCTCGCGCCCGCCCGCTCGAACACGCGGAGTCTGCGCTCCATCTCCGAGACGGCCCATTGGAGCGCGCTTGCTGCCTGTCGTGGCTCCGTCACCACGGGGACGTAGAGATGGGGCAAACCGTTGTAGCAGCTGAACTCGACGCGCTTCGGGTCGATCATGATCAGGCGGACCTGCTTGGGGCTCGTGCGCATGAGCAGACTCATGATCATGGAGTTGATCATAACCGACTTGCCGGAACCCGTCGTTCCCGCCACAAGCATATGCGGCATCTTTGCGATGTCGGCAATGACCGGACTGCCGCTCGAGTCTCGTCCGATGGCGACCTCGAGCGGGCCGCCACTCGCGGTAGGCAAGACGTCGCCGAGATACACGTTCTGCCTCGTTCTGTTGGGAATCTCTATGCCCACGAAGGAGGTGCCCGGTATCGGGGCGAAGATGCGGACCTTCTCGGCAGCGAGCGTAAGCGCGATGTCGTCCTCCAGATTGCGAATGCGACTCACGCGCTCGCCCTCGCCCATCTCAACGCGAAACGTCGTGACGATAGGGCCGGAGATGTAGTCCACGACGCGACTGGTGAGGCCGAATTCGTGCAAGGTGCCCTGCAGCCGGTCCATGGTCTCGTTGAGCTCCTCCACGCTGCTCGCGGAGCCAGCGGAGTTCGGGTTGGAGCTGAGCATCGACATGGGCGGCAGCTCGTAGCCCTCCATGCCGTCGCCGGGACGCGTGGTGACCTCAGGAGCGGCGGTGACCTGCTTGGGGGCAGATTGCTTGGGGGCCACGGATGTGCGCGTCCCCCTCTTGGGCTTGGGCGATGTCGTCTGGCCTGTGGGTGCCGTGCGTGTCTTCTTCGGACGCCTCGACTTCGGTGGGCGCTTCTGTGCCTCGGACTGCCTCGTAGGACTCTGGACCGAGCGTGCGTTCAGCAAGAAGTCGGGAATGGCTGTGTTCTGCACTTCCGCCTGCGCCTGCTTGCTGCGAGCGCTGCGGGTACGGGTGGCTTGATTCGCCTTGCGGCGTAGCGTGGGAGGGGTTGCCGGTGCGTCGGCGTTGGCATCGTCGTCCGTCCGCTCGGGAGTCGGTTCGTCTGGGCGGGGATCGACGAGCTTCCTCCTCCGGCGTGTGAGCACCGTCGTCGTCCTGCTACCGATGAAGCTGGTCTGGGCATCGCGCGGCTCGTCTTGGTTCCCTTGGTAGCTGCCAGACGCAATTACGCTGACGGGGACGTCTGCCGCCAAGGCGGGCTCGAGTTCCTCGCGGGCGGCCCGGCGCGCATGGCGCAGCTCGACTGCTCCCGCACGGACGCGCGCGACGAATGCCGACATCGAGAAGCCGCAGACGATGACTCCCAGAATCACGAGTCCGATGATGAGCACGCACCCGACGAGTCTCCCCACGAGCGAGAGGAGCACCCATGCGACGCAACCCCCCACCATGCCGCCGGCCGACATTGCTTGCGGCGCTTCCAAGACGAGCGATGGATTCTCGGCAGCACCGGTGACGAAAAGCGAGATGAGCGAGAGGATTGCCACAGACACGAGGAGGAGTCCGCCGGCCACACGCAGCCCAAATGGCTCTTCGCCGTCTACAAAGAACGTCGCGGAGAAGAGCATGAGCGAGATGGGCGCGAGGATGGCGCCCACGCCAAAGAGCCATGTGAGGCCATAGGCGACTGCGCTGGTGAGAACGGCGTCACTGGGAGCAAGCAGGGACACGAGGAGCGCTACCGCGAGAACCGCAAGCAGCACACCCACGATGTCTGACTGCAGCGACCCGCGCGTAAGCGTGGGAAGCTGCGGTGCCTTCACACGCGCCTGTGCTTCGCCCTTCTTTGCCTTACCTGTTCCTCGTGTACGGGGCATTTAGACCTCCATTACGACCGGAATCACCATAGGTCTGGTGTGAGTCCTGTTCCACAGGAAGTTCGAGAGGCCGTTGCGTACCGACTTGCGTAGCTGGTCGATGCTCGCGTCCGGATTGCTGTCGACGCGCTGACGCACGACCTCCTGTGCATCGAGGCTGAGCTCCTCGTCATTGGCGAACGAGACGCCGCGACTGGAGAGTTCGATCTGGCGTGTCTTGTGGGAGCGGTGCGAGACGCTCACCACGCAGGTCACGATGCCGTCTTGCGAAAGCTTCTGGCGGTCGCGCAGGACCACGGGGTCGGCATCGGTGACGCTCAGTCCATCGACATACACGACGCCAGAGTCAACGGGCTGCCCGATGCTCACCTCTCGGTTGCGCATCTCGAGGGTGTCGCCGTTGTCCACGACGAAGATGTGGCTTGGATCGATGCCCATGTGCCGTGCGAGACATGCGTGCGCCCGAAGGTGCACCGCCTCGCCGTGGACGGGCATGAAGTATGACGGCTTTGCCATGGCGAGCATCAGCTTGAGCTCCTCCTGCCTTCCATGGCCCGAGACGTGCACGAGCGTCTGGCTCTTGTCGTAGATCGCGCACCCTATCTTCGAGAGGGAGTTGACGATACCAGCCACGCTCTTCTCGTTTCCGGGGACGGGCGTCGCAGAGATGATCACGGTGTCCTTGTCGGTGATGGAAAGGGACTTGTGCTCGCCATTCGCCATACGCGAGAGTGCGGAGAGCGGCTCTCCTTGGCTTCCCGTGCAAAGAACCACGATCTTCTCGTCGGGGATGTTGTCAACCTCGAAGGCATCGATGATGTCGTCCGTGGAAATGGAGAGGTAACCCAGCTCGCGGGCCACCTTGGTGTTCGTCACCATCGAACGGCCCGTCACCACGACCTTGCGACCCACGGCGACGCTCGCGTCGCATACCTGCTGCAGACGATGGATGTGGCTCGCGAAGGAAGCGACGAAGACGCGCCCCGGCGCGTTCTTTATGATGTGGCGCAAGGCCGGTCCCACTGCAGCCTCGCTTGGCGTGAAGCCGGGCTCCGTGGCATTGGTGGAGTCCGAGAGCAATAGGTCCACGCCTTCCGAGGCAAAGCGGTTGATGGCGCCATAGTTGGGGGTCTTGCCGTCAATCGGTGTCTGGTCGAGCTTGAAGTCTCCCGTATGCATGACGTTGCCCGCGGGGGTCCGCACAAAGACACCCAGAGCCGCGGGAATGGAGTGCGTCATGGAGAAGAAGTCAACATCAAAAACGCCTATGTTGAGGCGCTCCCCGTCGTGTACCTCGTGGAAGAGCGGCTTCTTGATGCGGTGCTCGGAGAGCTTGCCCTCGATGAGCCCGAGCGTGAGACGGCTGGAATAGATGGGCACCTTGGGCTGGAGGTCCATGAGCAGGTAGGGCAACGCACCCGTGTGGTCCTCATGACCGTGCGTAATGATGATGCCCCTGAGCTTGTCCTCGTTCTCGAGGACATAGGTATAGTCGGGGAGCACCAGGTCGATGCCGAGCTGCTCGTCATCTGGGAACATGAGGCCGGCGTCGATGAGGAGCATGTTGTTGCCATACTCAAGTACCGTCATGTTCTTGCCGATGCCGTCGAGGCCTCCCAAGGGGATGACCTTGAGCGGCGTCTGTCGTTTCGTCATGTTGTAGCGTTTCCTTTCCACGAGTGCCACATATATTCAAAGGCCTCACCCCATGCGAGACCATCTCAGTCGAAATAGATATTGTACGTTAGATTGGCCGAAGTGTGCTGCCAGGAGCGCATACTTTGCCACGATTCCACGTTGACTACCCCAAAGGCAAGTGCCCGGTCCCTTGCGACCATGGCTGTCGCAAGGGACCGGGCACCTCACAAGTTGCTGGGCAATCAGCTTAGAGTTTATGCCCGCACGTCATGCAGAACTTGAAGGAGGGATCGATGGGACTCCCGCACTCTGGGCAGACTGCCGGCTTTTCCTCGTGCGTCTCCACGGGGATGGGGTCTGGCGCGGGAGACGAAAGACGCGTGCCGCAGCTCATGCAGAACTTGTCGCCTTGACGTGCGACGGCGCCGCATTGCGGGCACTTGAAGACGTCCGCTTTGCTCACGGACTTTGAGGCGTCTTGCTGCTTCGTCTCGGGTTGCTTGGGCTCGGCTGGATATGGCTCGTGGGTCGCCTCGGGTTCGGGTTGGGAGAAGAGGTCGTCAAAGCTGAAGCCACTCGACGGCTCCGACTTGGGCGTCGGTTCTGGCTCGGCTACCGGCTCCGGCTCAACCACGGGCTCCGGCATTGGCATGGGCACAGGCTCGAAGAACGACTCCTGCACCGGTTCTGGCTCGACGACAGGTTCCGGCTCGACTACCGGCGCAGGGATCGTCTCGGAGACGGGCACAACGGGTTCGGGAGCGTCCACGACCGCCTTGGAGGGAGTCTCCTCGACGAAATCCTCGCGAGGCGCAACCACGGGAACGTTCTCCTGAACGACTTCCTCTGGAGCAGGCATCGGGACATAGGAAGGGGCGACCGCTTTTTGCTCGAGATCGGCAATCTTTGCGAGCAGGCGCTGACGCTCGTTGTCGCACATCGCGATTCCGTCGTAAAGCGACTCTCTCCCCCAGCGAAGGGCCTCGTTGTCCTTGGTGGCTTCGTAGAGGCTTGCTCCCAAGTGCGTGGCAAACCCCTGGCGAATCCGCGCAAGCTCGGTTATGCGCTCACGCAGCACGGCCACCTGGTTGGAATCATTGTAAAACGAACCCATGGCTGTCTCCCTTCCGTTTGATTAGCTCTCGTGACGACGACGCGGCTTGCGCTCGGTGGTGCCGCCGTTGTCGCCGGGTCGACGCGTGCGACGGCGCGGACGCGGGCCGTCAGTGCCCTCTTGCTCGGTCCTCTTCGCCTGGACAAGCTCCGGTTTGTCGATGCGATCGAGGCTTACTTTGCCCTTCTCGTCGACTTCAATGACACGCACGTGCACTTCGTCGCCGATGGAAAGCACGTCCTCGACCTTCTCCACGCGGCCCTTGGCCATACGCGAGATGTGCAGCAGGCCATCCTTGCCGGGCAGCAGCTCCACGAAGGCGCCGAATGGCTGGATGCCGACGATGCGACCGTTGTACTCCTCGCCCACTTCGGGCACCTTGACGATTGCCTTGATGCGATCCATTGCCTCATTAGCAGCATCGGACACGCCCGCGATGAAGACGGTACCGTCCTCCTGGATGTCGATGGTCGCACCGGTGTCGTCCTGGATGCCACGAATCACCTTGCCGCCGGAACCGATGACCTCGCGAATCTTGTCGGTCGGGATGGTGAGGGAGAGAATCTTGGGCGCTGACTCCTTCGTATCCTCGCGCGGCTGCGGAATCGCATCGAGCATGGCGTCGAGGATGAACATGCGTCCCTCATGGGCCTGCATGAGCGCCTTGCGCAGAATCTCGGGCGTGAGGCCGGTGGCCTTGTTGTCCATCTGCATGGCGGTGATGCCCTTGGTGGTGCCGCATACCTTGAAGTCCATGTCGCCCAGGAAGTCCTCGACGCCTTGGATGTCGGTGAGCACTACGGTCTTGCCCTCCTCCTGGATAAGGCCCATGGCCACGCCGGAGACGGGACGCACCAGAGGCACGCCGGCGTCCATCAGGGCGAGCGTGGAGCCGCAGGTCGAGGCCATCGAGCTCGAGCCGTTCGACTCCAGGACTTCGCTCACGACGCGGATGGTGTAGGGGAAGTCATCCTCGGAGGGAATCACCGGCAGCAACGCGCGCTCGGCGAGGGCGCCATGACCAAGCTCACGGCGCTTCGGTGCGCCCATGCGCCCGGTCTCGCCGGTGCAGAACGGCGGGAAGTTGTAGTGATGGATGTAGCGCTTTCCGTCGACGGGCTCGATGGTGTCGAGACGCTGCCACTCGTTGAGCATGCCCAGCGTGCAGATGGAGAGCACCTGGGTCTGACCGCGCTGGAAGAGACCGGAGCCATGAACGCGCGGCAGGTAGTCCGACTTCACCATGAGGGGACGGACCTCGTCGGCCGCACGACCGTCGACGCGCTCGCCTGTCTCCACGACCATGAGGCGCATGGCATGCTTCTCGAGGGCCTTGAGCTGCGTGGTGATGGCACGCGACCACTCAAGCTGCTCGTCCTCGCTGAACTCGGCGCGGATGGCGTCCTTGAGCTCCTCAACCTTGGTCTGTCGTGCTGCCTTGTCTGCGTCTTTGAGAGCTGCGCTCATCTCGTCGAAGTGTGCGAAGATGCGCTCCTGCACCTCGGGAATGGGCTCGTCGAGCTCGTATGAGCGCACCGGGAACTCGCCGTTCGCCTCGCGCACCTTGGCGAAGAACGTCTCTTGCTCGGCGCAGAACGCGGCGATTGCCTCCTGGCCGAATGCCATCGCGGAGAGCATGTCCTCTTCGCTGATCTCCTGCGCGCCTGCCTCCAGCATGGAGATGAAGGTGGCGGAGCCGGCCAGCTCGAGGTCGAGGTCGGAGTGATCGCGCTCTTCATAGGTGGGGTTGACGATGAACTCGCCAGAGTCGATGTCGCGCGCGATACGCACGCAGGCAAGCGGCCCCTCAAAGGGAACGCCGCCCACGGTGAGTGCCGCGCTTGCCGCCATGACGCAGATGGTATCGACCGCATGCACCTGATCGGCGACGAGCGACGTCGCGACGACCTGCACCTCATTGCGGAACCCATCGGGGAACGAGGGACGCAGCGGACGGTCGATCAGGCGCGCGGTGAGCGTCGCCTTCTCGCTCGGACGGCTCTCGCGCTTGAGATAACCGCCGGGGATGCGTCCCACGGCATACATCTTCTCGATGAAGTCCACGGTGAGGGGGAAGAAGTCGTAGTCCCTACGCTCCTTCGACACGACGGCGGTGAGCAAAACCGTTGACTCGCCGCAGCTCACGATGCAGGCACCGGTCGCCTGCTTCGCAAGCTCGCCCGTCTCGAGCGCGTAGTGCTTCCCATAGAGGTCGAATTCGTGTGTAACTTTTGCCATAACTCTCTTTACCAATCTCCGTCTGCCCCCTTGGCAGACGGGCCGCTTCGTTTCTTTGGGTTGCTCGTCTCTCCAGAGTCCCAAAAAAACGCGTCTCTCTGAGGGGCACCTCACGAGAAACGCACACTAAAGGGGCGCCCGCAGGCGCCCCGGAACCACAAACTTACTGGATGTTGTCGCGAATGCCCAGGCTCTTAATGAGGCTACGATAGGCCTCGATGTCCTGCTTCTTGATGTAGGAAAGCAGACGGCGACGCCTACCGACCAGCATGAGGAGGCCGCGACGCGTGTGGAAGTCCTTCTTGTGCTGCTTCATGTGCTCGGTCAAGCCACGGATGCGCTCCGTGAGAAGGGCAACCTGCACGGCTGCGGAGCCGGAGTCGTTCTCGTCCTTGCCATACTGCTTGATCAGCTCTGCCTTGCGTTCCTTGGTTACCATCGTTGTACCGCCTTTCGTTTGGATTCGCCTCGTACCGAGCTGGCCGTCAAGGCAAACGAACCACTAGGTGCGAGGTACGGACTTCCGGAGTATAGCACGCGAACCACCTTGTGGCGAAAAGAACACATCTCGTGTATATCTTGTGGCCCGCGGTCAACCCAGATGCAAACTGGGAAGGACCATCGGGGTTCGAGGGCGTCCAAAAAAAGGGACTGCCCCATGCTTGCTTGAGGCAGCCCCTTGTGCAGGTCGTCGTACGCGACTAGTCGTAAACCACTACCGTCGTGCCCGAAGGAATGTTTTCGTAGAGCCAGATGGCCTTGTCGAACGGCTGGCGCACACACCCCGCCGAGACGTGCTCGCCCAGTCGGTTGTCCTTGATGTCGAACGTTCCCGCCCAGCACGGAACCGTGTGGAACAGGTAGTCATTGTAATACTGAACCCAGTAGTAGCAGGTGTAGTCGTGGCCACCGAAGCTGTAGCCGCGTGCGCCGACTGACCATACGCCGTGCTTGCTGGGGTTCTCCCACCGGCCAACACCCACGAGGTACTTGTCGTACTTGTGCCAGTTGCCCTGCGATCCCTTGAGGATGGTGAGCGTGCACTCGGTGCAGTTCACCATGAGGAGCCAGCTGGTGGGACTATAGTAGCCTTGCGCATCCCAATAGACGGGATCGGACTGCTCGATACGAATGGCCTCTTCCTCGGCCTTGCGCTTGATGTCGTCTCCGGTGAGGAATCGCTCGGCAGTGGATCCCGGGGCGGCGCTGCCCTTCGGCAGAATGCGAATCTGGTAGGCCTCGAGGCGTCGAGAGGCTCCCTTGGTGCCAGCGGCCTTTCCGTTCTTGGCCCAGCCGAGCCAACCCAGTCCTTGGACATAGGCGCGATACCAGATGTCCTCGTACTTTGCGGCCTGTCCCCTGAGCTTGAATTGAACGGCCTCGACACGTCGTCCGCCCTTGCCGCTCTTTGCGCCGTCGGTTACCCAGTCGGTCCATGCCTCGTCTTGCAGGTAGGTGCGATAGACGATGGAGCCTGTAGGCGCGAGCGAGGACTTGGAGTAGAGCTTCGCCTCGACGGCCTCGACGCGCCTCGAATCGCCCGTGGTGCCGCTCGTCTGCCCCGCCTTCTTCCAGTCCTGCCACCTCTGGCCCGTCACAAAGGCGCGATACGTGACGCCACCTCTGTTGAGTGCGCGGAACTTGACCTTGGAGGCTATGCCCTCCACCCTACCAGGGGCGGACGATCCCTTGGGCAGGATAACAACCTGTATGGCCTCAAGTCTCCATGCCATGTTCATGGTTCCGCTGGACTGTCCGTTCTTTGCCCAAGCGGTCCAGCCCACATTCTGGGCGTGCGTGCGATACCACACGTTGTACTTCTTGGCCATCTGGCCCGTGAGCTTGATCTGGATTGCCTCGATGCGCTTGGACTGACGGCGCGTGCCAGACTCCTTGCCGTTCGAGCGCCAGCTCTGCCAGCCGATGTCCTGGATGTGCGTGCGGTAGGTGATGCCGCCGGTCACGGGGAAGCCGGACGCGAGCTTGATGCGCACCGCCTCAAGGCGCTTTCCCTGTTTGGTGGTGCCGGCCACCTTGCCGTCCTTGCGCCATGCCTGGTCTCCGACGTTTTGCACGTGCACCATGTAGGAGAGGCTCGGCTTGACGATCTTGAACGTAAGCGCGCGTGTGCCGGAGAAGTTGCCCTTACCGGCGACGGTGATGGTCGCGGTCCCCGCCTTGGTGTTGTTCTTGTAGGACACGGTGTAGTCCCTGCCCGCCTTGAGCTTGGCGCCGCCAAACGTCAGGGAAACGGTAGGCTTGCGTGCCTTGCCGGTGAAGGGCTGATTCTTGATCTTTGTTGCCCGTGCCTTCGAGATGGGCGCGGCCGTGATGGTGAAGGTCGCCGTCGCGGTGTCTGTGTAGTTGCCCTTGCCGGCGATGCTCACCGTTGCGGTGCCGACGTTCTTGTTTGATTTGTAGGAGACCGTGTAGTCCGTGCCCGCCTTGAGCGTGGTGCCGTCGAGCTTCACGGTCGGCGTGGGCTCGATGGCCTTGCCGGTATAGGTTTGCGTGCTCTTGACGCCCGTGATGGTGGCTTTCTTCAGGCTTGCCGCCTCGATTTGGAAGGTGGCGCTGGTTGTGCCGGTGTAGGTGCCAGCAGCCTTGGCCGTTACGGTGGCAGTGCCAACCTTCACGTTGTTCTTGAAGGTGAGGGTGTAATCGGTGCCCGCTTCGAGCGTCTTGCCGTCGAGCGTGACGATGACTTCGGGCTCGATGGCCTTGCCGGTATAGGTCTGGTTGGCGACGTCGATGGTGGCGTCAGCCAAATCGGACGGCTCTGTCTCCCCCTTGCTTCCGGCTTCCTCGGTCGACATGGTGGTCAGGACGAGCATCGGTTCCGTCTCGTCAGTCGCGGCCGCCTCCTGTGAAGACTCGGTCATCAGTGCGTTCTCGTACGCCTCTTCATGCTCGTCGGCGAACTCTTCGGATTCGGCAATGGCATCCATCGCGTTTTCCACGTTGGCGGCTTGGTCGACGTCATCCGCGTCCTCATTCTCATTCGGCACGTCATCAAGGGACTCGATGCTCTCGTCGTTGGTCGTCGTGTCCGTTTCGGATTCGTCGGTCGTGGTCTCTTCGTCGATTCCGGAGCCGTCTGTCGTGGTCTCGTTGCCGGTCGTGGCGTCAGTCCCAGAACCGTCTGTCGTAGTCTCTTCGCTGTCCGTCTCATCTGTCGACAAGATGGGCTGCTCGTTTGCGGGGACTTCATCCGGCGCATCTGTCAACGTCAGCCCACCCTGCGGCTGCTGCGAGTTCGTAAGAGCTTGGTCGAGCGCTTCGGCGAGTGCCTCCGTGGGTACGCACCCCAGCACCAAGACGAATGAGAGGAGCCATGCGGCAACGCTGCGTGTCCTCGTGCCCTCTTTGCGAGTGGTTCTCATGGCGTCTCCTTTCAACGGTGCGTCACAGGCCATTAGTCGCGCAGCACCACATCACCTTGGCAGGCGTCTGAGCTCTGGTCGACGACGGGCTCCTCGTACACAGGTGCCTCGTCCACGGGTGCTGCGACCTCCTCGACGACGGGCTCCTCGTAGGTGGGCTCATCATAGGACGGCTCAGCATACACGGGCTCCTCATAGGACGGCTCCTCGTAATCGCTGGCGTAGTCGCCCGAGGCATCCATATCGACATAATCCTCGTTGGCGTCACCCTGGTAAGTCTGCGTAGAGGCGTTGTTGCCCTGCGATGCGTTGTCGCTCTGCGTTGCCTGCGTGTCTGCCTGTGCCTCGACTGCATTTGCCGCCTTCGTGGTGCCGGTGGAGCCGCTGGTCGTTACGTACTCAGCGAAGGCAGTCCCGTCATTCTTGAGCGACACGCTCTTGATGTTGGCGAGAGGAACGGCGGTAAACTCCATGACGGAGCCATCATCAGCGGTGGTCACGCGTATGTCGTAGGTGGAGTCTGCGGGCTGATTTGCGAGGTCAACGAAGAGTCGCACCTCCTCGCCTGCCTTGACGGTGCTGCCAGCCGGGATGAGGTTCTCCGCATATTCGGCCTCGCCATTGGCGCGCAGGCTCAGCGAGTTCAGGTCCTTGGCCAGGGAGTTTGTGAGGGCAACTTCGGTGTTCGACGCGGATTCGGTGCCCAGGACCTGCTTTGCCTCGGTGGTCGCTGCGGCTGTGCTGTCGGTCGTTGCGGCCTCCTTCTGGGTGCCGCCGTCGGTCGCTGCGGCCTCGGACTCCGTGGCAACCTCCTGTGCGTCGTTGCCCTGCTGGCATCCCGTGAGACCGAGACCCAAGGTGAGCACGAGCATTCCCGTCGCAACCGTGCCCAGTATTCCGCTCTTGTGCATAATGTTCTCCTCAATTTGAGTGTTCCGCCGCACGAGTACGTGCGCAATTGCATAGAGAGGGATTGTAGCATGTGCGTGGCGCATTGCTCACTGCATCTTTGGTATCTATTCAGTACGGTAACCTATATGCGAGCGCGTCTCTGCTAATCTAAGGACGTTTGCGTTGCATGGCGCGGCAAAAGTGGTTCGTTACCTTTGTAGATACGGGAGGAGACAGTATGGGTGAAGTATGGCCCATGAGAGGGTCGGCGCGGCGCGTGGTGGCCTTCGCATTGACGGCGTTCATGACGCTCGGCACAGTGCCTGCTCAGGCACTGGAGGAGATTGCGTCTGCCACGGGAGACGAACAATCCCAAGAGGTTGCCGAGAATGACTCGCTAGAACTCGCTGGGGATGAGAACGCATCTGATGTGAGCGCAATGCTGGGTGATGATGGCGTAGAAGAGCTCACTCCCATCGAAGGCGACGTTGAGCAGTCGTCCGACGACGCGATGGATGATGGTCTCGCGGGCGAGGACGATTCGTTGGAGATGGTGGAGGAAGACGCGACGACCGACGAGTCCGAGGCAGCTGACGACTCGGAGGTGCTCGTGGTCGAAGATGCCGAGCAGGAGCCAGAGGCCGAGGATGAGGCTGCCGTCGAGGCTGCCGAGGACTCGGGCAAAGCCACGGTGGTGGCGGAGGATGGTACGCCCAGCAGCACAAATGGCATCGTCGCCCAGGCGGACGCCACGGCCGCCGCCGTGCCCATCACCAAGGCGAAGGCGGCCAAGATCGCCGACCAGGCCTACACCGGCAGGGCGGTCAGGCCCGCCGTGTCCCTGACCTACGGCGGCGCCAGGCTCAGGGCCGGCACGGACTACACCGTGTCCTACAGGAACAACACCGAGGCGGGCACCGCGACGGCGACCGTCACCGGCGCGGGCGGCTTCTCCGGCACCCGGTCGCTGAGGTTCAGGATCGTCAGGCCGAGCGTCACGTACGGCGTGCAC
>JAFWIE010000045.1 GCA_017533825.1 Atopobiaceae bacterium
AAGGAGGAGCTGGTCGCCGCGCTGAAGGGGGCGATATTCGAGGAGATGGCGGCAAGGCCCGCCGAGGAGCCGTCCAGGTGCCCGAGGTGCGGGCACGCCCACGTCGTCTCAAAGGGGCGCGGCCGCGACGGCGGCAGGAGGCACCCGGCGGCCTCGCGAGCAGCTCCCCGACCTCGGAGCCGAGGCTTGCGGCTATGGCGCCGGCCTGGTCCTTCGACAGCCTCTCGATTCCCATCGCGCCGGCTATCTTCCGCGCCTTCCTCGTGCTCGTGCCGGTGGCGCACGTCTCCGCCACGGCGGCGGCTATCGCGCGGTCGACCCTCTGGTAGCGCTCCAGCACGTCGTCGGGGAAGAAGCTGCCGATCCTCGGCTTGGGTATCCTGAGCGTCAGCGTGCCGACGCAGGTCATGAGTCTGCGCTCCCTGTAGCCGTTCCTGCTGTTCTTGGTCGCCTCGCAGAGCTGGTCGGCCTCCGCGCTCATTCTCTCGTTCACCACGCTCTCCGCGAGTTGCCCCGGCAGCTCCTGGAGGCTTGTGCAGCCGTCCTCGAACCTCGGCATCGTCGCCATCCCGGCGGCGACGTCAGCCGTCCTCGCATCTGCTATGCTGTTGCCCATGTTGCGGTCACTTCCTTTCTCTAGAACCTGACTTGTCGCGATTTCAGATTCTGGGCGGTGGTCGCGCCCCTTTCAAACGGCGTTGCCTGCGCAGGACTTCGTCTTACACCAACTTTTACGACACGATCGTCACTGTTCCTCTTGCACGCGGACATGCTGGCTTATCAGTCGGGATACCGGTCGTACACCGAGCTGCAGGCGTTGCCGGAGTTGTCCCCGTTTGTGCTGCATGCGAGCAAGGAGCGGCTGGTGGAGGACGAGCGGTTCTCGATTGGAAACTTTGGGCGAGAGTTTACGGTGAGCTTGCGGGAGGGGTAAGAAGGCTACCCTGTGAAATACCCAGGAGTCTGCTGGCTGCAGATCTTCCTGACATCGCTCATCTTACAAACAAGACGCCGCTCGGCATTTGGAAGCCGACGGAAACCCCGATTCTCATACCATGGAACCAAATCGACCGTCAGTGCGTCCACGACCAGTAGACGCGATGAGACAAACTGTGCAGAACGAAGCGCATACTGCATTGCATGATGTAGCACACGAGTGCCGCAGCCATTTCCTTGTATGTCAGTCCTCACGCCCAACTTACCGAGGAGGGTCGCTGGTATAAGGCCATGCAACCCTCCGCGGAACTTGTTTGATACATCGTCAGGACTTATAGATGTGGCAGAAAGAGTGAAGAACGCAACCGGTAGCCCGTTACTATCCACGCAGATGTGGGCAACGCACTCACCACGTGAAGCAGCGCTTCGTGCTGACGTCAGCAACCACTGATCGAATGCGCTCACTCCACATCCGAAACCAATTAGACGCTCCTTGGGTATGTCGTGTATAGGGACTATACGCTCCCATGGCTGCTCAATCACCATACTTGCGTACTACTACTCTTCGTCCAGGTAGCCCAGAAGCCAGTCATAGTCGCTCGATGTGACGTATAGCTTCTTCGGATGGTTGAAGCTAGGCACATGATGACGCCGCTGCTCCTCATCAGAAGCAGTAAGCAAACGGGCATAGTAGCTACGCATCAACTCGTGAGAAATGACCGCCGAAGAGTTGATACCTGTAAATTGATTGAAGCATGATCGCCATGGATCTTCGCTGTGAGTCAAGTTCTCGAGCTGCTGACCATTCATGCCGTCATATGCAGCAAGCACGACATCAATGAAAGCCATGTCCGATTCCGAGAGCATGCTCGAATTACCGGAAATGTCCGAAGGATGCACATAATACTGGTGCTGATGCTGCATCGAAACGCTGGGAACTGCGGGACCGTGCTCATATGCCTTGACTTCTTCGGGGAAAAGCGGCCTGTCATTAACTACGAGGCTCCATGCTTGGCAGTAATAGAGGAGCTTCTGGAGTTGATACCCAGTCAGGGTACCTTTCTTCTCAAGAAGATACCTTGCCACATCAGACGCGCTGGGCTTCTTCGGTTGTGTCGTCTGCGTGTTATCCATAGACTCCTCCTTTCCTCATAAATAGAATATACTACCTATTTACCCGTTCACGCTCAAGGAAAAACACGCTTTGGCACCAATTCACCAACCGAACGGTGCCATCGATGTCGTCAATTCCTTCTATTGAAGTCAATTTTGAACCCTTGCCTGGCACAGCGAGTACATCATACGGGACAGCAGAGACACAAATTGCTTAACGCCTTCAATGACGGACGGCGCTATGTGGCGGCTGAATGGCTTTTATGGCAACTCGTCTTGAATATCTCCATGCGCTAGAGGAGACATTGCCCGAAATCGCTCGGGAGAACAACACGTCTTTTTGGGCTCGTATGCCGGCGGCGACCTGAGCGGACGCAATCTGGACGCGCTCCTCGTGTACGGCAGCAACGATTTGGTGCTCAACCGCGAGAGCTACAACGGGGCAAAGAGCAAGCTTCCCGCAAGAGCGCGCGAATGCGAGATCGCGGGAGACAACCACGCCTACTACGGAAACTACGGCGAGCAAAAAGGCGATGGCCAGGCCTCCATTACGCGCGAGCAGCAGCAGGAGCAAACAAGCGAGGCGCTGGTGGAGCTGGCCCTGGAAGCAGGGGAATCGGCGCAAGAGCGTTCCTAGTCCGCGTGCCGCTGCTCGTGCAGCTGGGTGGTATGGCCGCTGGGTGGCAAGGTGTGAAGCCCTTGCGTGCTACCATCAACAAGGACGAGAGGGGCGCATATGTTTGACCTGCAACTTGCGTTTCAAACCATAGTGATCATCGTGCTTGCCGTGGTGGTGGCCAACCTGTACATGGCCGTAAAGGCGCTGCGTGCGGAGGTGCGCGACCTTGCGGCACGGGAAGCCTCGCGCGGCGCGTCGCCGCAGCAGCAGCTGCAACCGCAGCCGCAGCAGACAAACCCGCCGCAGCCGCAACCCCAGCCCAAACCCCAGCCGGCTCCGCGGCAGGTCCCGCTGCAGGAGCCGTCCGCCCAACCCGTTTTTGCTGCCGTGGCGCAAAACAAAACCCAGGGCCCTCCGCCTCCGCGTCCCGCGACGGCGGGCATTTCACCGGTCGTGGTGCAGGGCCCCACGCCAAACCCCGCCCAAGCAGCGCCGAGCAACGCGACAGGCGCTACCACGGCAAAGGGCGCGCCCAATCCCGCGCAACCCAAGCCCACCCGCGACCACGGCTCCCTGGAAAACGTCGTGGGCACACGCGTGCTGGGTATCATGGCGGCGCTCCTCGTTTTTGCCGGCCTCGTCTTCCTCTCCATATTGGTCATGCCCGCGCTCACAGACGAGGTCCGTTGCGCGGCCATGTTTGTGCTGAGCGGCGCCCTTGCTGCCGCCGGCGTATTTGTTACCCACAAACAAAAGACGCCCTTCTCGCAGGCGCTTCTTGGTTGCGGCCTGGGCTCGGTATTCGTATCGCTGCTCGTAGCGTATGTGCACTTTGGATTCCTGGGCTTTATCACGACTTTGGCGCTCATTCTGGCGTGGCTTTGTGTGTGCACCTACCTTGCGATGCGCTATGCCTCGGCGGCGCTCGCGGTTATCACACAGGTGGGCATGGCCACATCCGTGTGCTTTGCCTTTGCGCAGGGCATACCGCGCGGGCCGCAGTTGCCGCTGGTGGTTGTGTACCAGCTCATGGCATGCGCGATAGTGGTCGTGGGGTGCTTGCGCTCGCTCGAGCGCGGTCGTCTTGCGGGGCTCTTCGTGTCTGCCTTTGTGTCTCTTTGCGTGAGCTGGCAGGTGCTGTTTTACTACGTGATTTGGATGCCGGCGCCCTACCAGGGATTTCCCTTCCAAAGGCTGCCGTTTGTGCTAATCATGGCCACCCAGTTCGTGTGCGTGAGCGTTCTTATGCTGGTGGTGTGGGTTCTAACGTATAAGGCCCCCAAGGCAAGCAAGACGAAGCCCGCCAAGGCAACGTCTTCCAAGGCAACGCCCGCCAAGGTCACGTCCGCCATGCTCTCCACCCACATCGCAACCGAGGCACTGTGGTTTGTGGCCCTGCTCATGGACGTCTTGCTCACCGCGCTCATCGCGATCGATAACACAAGCTTTGGCAGCAGAGTGAGCATGGCGGCGCTCATCGCCGTGGCCTGCGTGGCGGCACACTGGGTGCTGTGCGTCGTCCTCGCGCGCCAGATCCTGTCCAAAAAGCTGGCCTATATGAGCATTTACGTATGCGCGACGGTCTGCACCCTGCTTTTGGCCCTGCGCATGTTTGCCGCGCCCGCACCTGGGGTGCTCCCGCTCGTGGTGCTCGTGGCGCCGGCCCTGTGGGCGTGCGGCAAGATGATGGACGAGCCCAAGCACAAGGTCAACGCCATTGCCTTCGTTATTGCGGACGCGCTGCTCATGCTGGTGGGAGGCTACGAGGCAATCGGCCGCGACTCCCTTGTGCCGCTGGCGCCCGCGTACGTGCTTTTGCTCGACGCCCTGCTCATTGCCTGGTGGCGCACGCTGCCCGAAAAAACGCGCAAACAAATGCTGAGCTCCGCGCTCGTTGGAGGCGTATACGCCACGGAGATCTCGCTCTTCTTTGCGTGGCGGGCCTGCGTGGAACCCGCTCTTGCGGGCGTGACGGGCTTTTTGTGCACGTTGGTGCTGGTGGCAGCGCTGGCGCTCTTTGAGCCGCAGCGACGCTGGAATTTGTCTCCGACTACGGCATACGTGCTGGCGGTAAACGAGTTCGTGGCCGTGGGGCTGTGCTCAACGAGCGTGCTGGGAAACGGTCTTCGCTGGTATGCGAGTTTGTCTGCGATCGCACCCGTGCTCGTGGTGGCTACCGCGCTCGTTGCCTTTGTGGTCGTAGCCTATCGCATGTTGCACATGGCCACGCACGCAAAAGAGTACCAGCCGTGGGCGCAGGTGCTTGGCGGGATTGCCCTCATGCTGTGGGCGAGCTTTACGGCGCAGGGGTTCTTTCCCCCAAGCATGGAGGCCGCCATTACGGTGGTTGCGATGCTTACGGCGCTTGCGTGCATCGTGCTGGGCTTCGCGCGAAGGCTTGGCACCCTGCGGCTGTATGGTCTTGTGGCGTCCATTTTGTGCGTCCTCAAAATCGTGCTGTTCGACGCGAGCGCGGGCGACTCTGTGGGGCGCGTGATCGTGCTCATTGTGGGCGGTCTCATTTGCTTTGCCATTAGCGCGCTTTACACCTACGCCGTGCGCAAGCTGGACGTGTAACGCGAGCTTGCGCCCCCTGTGCTACCTCCTGCGGATTGTGCTATGCATCAGCCATATGCCATACAGCGAAACGCACTAAACTAAATATGTTGTGTGTTGAATGAGTATGAGAGGAGACGGTAATGGCACACTTTCCCGAGGGCTTTTTGTGGGGCGGCGCGACGGCTGCAAACCAGTGTGAGGGCGCGTATCTTGCCGACGGCAAGGGCGAGAGCGTAGAGGACCACCTCACGGGCGGCGCGGTCGATAGGGCTCGTACCTATACGCGCGTGATTGACCCGGACACGTACTATCCCAGCCACGAGAGCGTGGACTTCTACCATCACTACAAGGAGGACATCGAGCTCTTTGGCAAGATGGGCATGAAGATCTTCCGCACCTCCATTAACTGGAGCCGCATCTTCCCCGTGGGCGACGAGGACGAGCCCAACGCCGCCGGCGTGGAGTTTTACCGCTCCATGTTCCAGTGCTGCAAGGACAACGGCATCGAGCCGCTGGTAACCATTAGCCACTACGAGATTCCTTGGGGCCTGTGCGAGAAGTACAACGGCTGGTACGACCGCCGCTGCGTGGACTTCTACCTCAACCTGTGCCGCACCATCTTTACCGAGTACAAGGGCCTGGTTAAGTACTGGCTCACCTTCAACGAGATCAACATGCTGCAAAACGGCGGCCTGGGCAGCCTCATCGCCGGCGGCATCCTGCCCAAGGAGGACGTGCTCCCCATGGGTCTGGGCGCCACCGAGGATCCGGAAGAGCTCACCGTTATTTACACCGCGCTGCACCACCAGTTCCTGGCCAGCGCCAAGGCCGTTAAGCTCGCGCACGAGATCGACCCCGAGTACATGGTGGGCTGCATGATTGGCGGCGGCCCGAGCATCTACCCCTACACCTGCGCTCCCGCCGACGTCCTCGGCGCGCAAAAGCAGCTGCAGATTGGCACCTGGCTATGCTCCGACGTGCAGTGCCGCGGCGCGTACCCCGGCTACGCCCTGCGCTTCTTTGCAGACCATAACATCGACGTTCCCATGCAGGACGGCGACGACGAGATCCTGGCCGAGGGCACCGTGGACATGTACACCTACAGCTACTACATGACCAACTGCTTTAGCGCAGACCCCGAGGTCTCCAAGGCAAACGCGAACATGGTTATGGGCGTTCCCAACCCCTACCTCAAGAAGAGCGACTGGGGCTGGGCCATTGACCCGGACGGCCTGCGCTGGAGCCTCAACGAGGTGTGGGACCGCTACCAGATTCCCATCATGGTGGTGGAGAACGGCTTCGGCGCCATCGACGAGCGCGCCGAGGACGGGAAGTTCCACGACGACTACCGCATCGACTACTTCCGCGCGCACATCCAGGCCATGGACGAGGCCCTCAACGACGGCGTGAACCTCATCGCCTACACCACGTGGGGCTGCATCGACATCGTCTCCGCCGGCACGGGCGAGATGAAGAAGCGCTACGGCTACATCTACGTGGACAAGGACAACGACGGCAACGGCGACCTGCACCGCGAGCCCAAGGACTCCTACTACTGGTACAAGAAGGTTATCGCCTCCAACGGCGACGACCTCGACTAGCGTGTCAATGGGTGTCAATGGGGACGGGGGCGATTGACACACAACGGCGACGACCTCGCCTAATTGGCCATTTTGGCCATTGGGGCTTGTCCTTTTTGGCCAAAAATCACCTAAGGAGGGCCGTGGTTTATTGCCACGGCCCTTTTTTTTGCGCGAACCAAAGGGGCGGGGTCAAGGGGGCGGGGTTTTGTCTCACCCGGCAATGTTGCGCAACAGATTCCTGGCATTGCGAAGCATAGTAGTGTCACCAAAAAGAACCACCAACGGGTGGGCGAGAGGCGAAGGGTGACATCATGGCAGGGATCTTTGGCGCAAGCGCGCTCAAACACAAACAGCGAGCAGGCCGTCGCATATCTTGAGTGCCCCGTATGCAGAACCAGGGCCGATCTCGGCAAAACGCACTGCGACGTGTGCGCCATGGAACTCGGTGAGGAAAACATAAAGCGCCATGCATATCGCAGCCCCAGAACTCTCTTTGGACTTGCCACGCTGCTGGGGGCAAGGCAGGAATCGCTTCGCGTGGCCCAGCAGGCAATGGTGTGAGTCAAGAGCGAGCCGGGGGGACAGGGGCCTTGGACTCAGAGTCAAAGTACTTGTCCCTAACTCATGCGATAATCCCCCTATGCGTTATGACGTGAGAGGGGATTGCCATGACAAAGAACATCGTCGTTGTGAACGCGGGACCGCGCAAGGGTTGGAACACCGACACCCTGCTGAGCGAGGCGGCAGCTGGCGCCGAGGAGGCAGGCGCCACCATCCAGCGCTTTGACCTCTTTCGTTTGGAGCGCTACACCGGCTGCATCTCGTGCTTTGGCTGCAAGCGCGAGAGAAACGCCGGTCGCTGCATTTGTCGCGATGCGCTCAGGCCGGTGCTCGACGCCATTCGCGAGGCCGATGGTCTCATTATGGGGTCGCCCAACTACCTGGGCGAGATGACCGCGTCGTTCCGCGCGCTTTACGAGCGCCTCATCTTCCAAAACCTCACGTACAACAAGGAGCGCCCGTGCTGCAACGAGCGGCCCATCCCCGTGCTCCTCATTATGACGAGCAACGCGCCGGACACCGCCTATGCGGGCCTCGTGGATAACTACGAGCAAACGCTCTCGCACTTTGTGGGACCCACCAAGACCTTTGTGGCCGGTAACACGCTGCAGCTCAAGGACTATGACAAAACCGATTGGCCGTGGACGATGTTCGACCCGGAGGCAAAGCAGCGCCGCCACGAAAAGGTGTTTCCCCAGGAGCGCGAAAAGGCGCACGACTTGGGATTCGCGCTCGTGTAAAAGAAGGGGGTCTGGGGGCGTCTCGATTCTGGGTTAAGGCGCCTGCCCCCTTGCGCGGCTCCTGACTCGGCCCATTACAGTATTCCTAGCCTGAAATCAAGGGTTCTTTGATGAAAAAGCGACGACGGTCCTATCATCTCCTACGGCCCTTGGAAATAGGGCTGCTGGCCGACCGTCCCAGGACGGCCCTTCGCCCCTGCCTCTGCGAAGGCCCGGGGGGTGTTGCCGCCTGGGATCGGTGGTCCGCACGGGGACGACTGATAGGGACCTGCCGGGCAGCTCGCTGCGACGGCCAAGTAATGTGGGTGTCGGCCCTTGCGGAGACGGCGGT
Source organism: Atopobiaceae bacterium (assembly GCA_017533825.1). GTDB lineage: Bacteria > Actinomycetota > Coriobacteriia > Coriobacteriales > Atopobiaceae > RUG440. Next base: position 8,443 of record JAFWIE010000045.1, read on the forward strand.
CAGCCGCACACGGAGGAGGATACCAAAATGGCACGCACGAGGGAAGCGCAGTTCGGACCGCACGCGACGTACGTCGGGGTCGACGGCGGCAAGTCGTTCCACTGGGCGTACAGCCGTCGACGCCGGCGGGGGCGAGGTCCCGGGCAGGAGGCTCGAGAACAGGCAGGCCGACGTGGACGCCCTGCTCGCCGAGGCCGGCGGGGACGCGCTCGTGGTCGTCGACCAGAAGAACAACATAGGGTCGCTCGTGGTGCGCAGGTGCCGCGAGGCGGGCGTGGACGTGGGCTACATGACCGGGCTCACCATGAAGAAGGCGCGCGACATGTGGCCCGGGACCGCCAAGACCGACCGCATAGACGCCGAGGTCATAGCAAGGACGGCCATGGGGATGAGGCAGGTCGTGCTGCCAATCGCCGAGACCGACGACCTCGGCGCGTCGCTGTCGCTGATGTCCCCGCAGCTCGAGTACGCCACCAGGTGCGCCACGCAGGCCAGGAACCGCCTGCACGCGGTGCTGCTCGAGTCCGACCCGGCCTTCGAGGCGGCGGTCGACCTGTCGTGCGCGTGGCAGCTCGCCGTGCTCGCGAGGCTCGGCGGCGCGTCGGGGATCAGCGGGGCCGGGAGGAGGTCGTACTCGGCGACCTGCGCGAACGCCGGCGCGAAGGCGTCGTCGCGCGACGCGCTGTGGGAGGCGGCGGAGTCGTCGGCGAGGGACGGCTTCCACCCGGCCGCGGAGGACGCGCTGGTCAGGGGCCTGGCGTCGCAGATCGGCTCGCTGGACGCCCAGAGGCGCGAGCTGGAGGCCTCGATCGCCCGCGAGCTCGCAGGGGACGAGACGTACGCGTGCCTGCTCACCGTGCCGGGAATAGGCCCGAAGACCGCGACGACTCTGGCGACCATGGTCGACGTCTCGCTCTTCGCCGGCGACGACAGGCTCGCGAGCTACTGCGGGCTCGCTCCGGCCGACCGCCAGTCCGGCACGTCCATATCGTCCACCTCCGCCTCGCGCTCGGGCAACAAGACTCTCAAGAACCTGCTCATATTCAGTTGCAACTCCCTCGTCGGCACGAGGAACAGGTTCGGGAGGTACTACGACGAGTGCAGGGCGAGGGGCATGGCGCACAACAAGGCCCTGAAGGCCGTCGCGAGGAAGAGGCTCGGCGTGATCTTCGCGATAATGCGCGACAAGGTGCCCTACGTCGAGCCGGGCGATGAATGTTCAAAACCTGACACCTAAGAGAAGGGGACGTCCCAGAAATGTTCAAAATCTGCCTCCTAAGGCCTTGACAAATCTATAGGGACACCCCCATTTCTCGTGTCCAAGAAATGGGGGGCGGCTCACTTTTGGTTTCAGGAGTTCGCGATGCGGCCGAGAGCTCTGTCAATCGCGAAGATCAGGTATCCGAGCGCGATAAAGGCGACGAGCATCACTGCGACGAAGGCAGCGACTCCCCCGACGCCCGAAATGCCGGGGTCAAGGAAGGTGTAGGGATATCTGGACACATCGGCAGTGGTGCCCCCTCCCAAATCCAGGCCGAGAGGACCCGCACCAATCATCACGACAACGAGATAAACGACCACCAGAGACAACCACGTCAGAGGACCCCAGACGGCCATCTTGCCCTTCTCGTCGAATAGCAACCAGTCAAGGAGGGCCATGGCCGGCACGACGTAATGCATGGCGACCAAGTGCCACACGAGCTGGCCGTCCTGGAACATGGCGTCGAAGAGCATGAAGTGCGCTATCAGCGCAGTTACAAGAAGCGAGATCGTGGCCGTGTACTTAACCTGCGGCGCGAAGACTTCGGCCTTGTCATCCTTGCTCGTAATAAGCCGTATTGTCGCTACGAGGAAATATCCCCATGCGAAGATGTTGGAAACGTTGGTAAACATATGGGGAAAGGCTGTGTGGTAGGTACCAGAAAGGACGCCCGACCCGTCGAGCAGTCCATACGTGGCGACCGCGACCAACATGAACTTCCAGACTGCCGATGCGACCTTGCTATGAATATACAACTGCCATCACTCTCCATCGAGTCAAACATGCTTTGCCGAACCACAGTACGCTGTGTCTCCTCGTCCTACCTCAATGATAGGCTTTTTATGGGAGGGGCTTGTTGAATCGGGAAAATTCGGTGCGAAGGCGGCATCGCGAATGAAGTCAGAGATGGTCCTGCCCTCATTCCATCCGCGCCCCTCGCTGGACGGAACCGATTCCTCTACACTTGTGTCGCTCTGCCTACGCTATCTTACCGTAATCATGCCTGTCAGTCTATACCGTAGGGCAGCGGAGTTGGCACCGAGGCCCGTCCGAAGGGTCAGGATGCCAGAAGTCTCCGGCACCATCTATCGCGCTCAGCTCCTCGCTGGTGAGCTCGTAGCCTTCTTCCTTGGCTAATACCAAGACATCTTCTAACGTCTTGCAACCACGGGCTTTCTCTTGCTGCTCTGGCGTCAACTCATCGAGATTCAACGTGCGATCCTTTCTTCTGCTGGTTATGTCGTCATCGATATTATATGGTCGAGCGGCCACCCATGCTTTCGAGCGATAGCTCAACTTCACAGGGAACTTAGCGTGTGAAAGTATCAGAACATACTGTAAGTGCGATAGAGCACCACATTTCAACCACCTGTGTAAGGGTTTAGCGCGATGAAGTTCGAGAACTCGACGCCTGGACAGAAGGAGAAAGCCCGCATCTGCAAGACGCTCGAGGGAACGGTAGACCAAGCCTAACACCGAAACAAAAAAGAAGAGATCCGGACGAGCTCGATTGATCGTCCGGGTCTTCTTGTGTTGTTGGTTGCCTAGCTCGCAACCTAACAACCTTTGCTACCATTGCTTTTGCAGATGAACGACGGGAGCTATCATGGCCAACGGCCTGTCGATAAGAAGCGCGATGCTGGGAGATGCCGAGTCTCTTGCAGCCATCTATGCGCCCTACGTGCGCGACACGGCGGTGTCTTTTGAGGTCGCTCCCCCGACGACCGCCGAGTTCGCCAAACGTATAGAGGACATCCAGGAACGTTACCCTTACCTCGTGGCCGAGCAGGATGGAACTATTTGCGGTTACGCGTATGCCGGCCCCTTCAAGCCGCGGGCTGCGTATGCGCTTAGCGCAGAGCTATCCGTGTACGTTGATCGTCCCTGGCAGGGCAAGGGCGTCGGCCGCGCTCTCTATGGCGCTCTCGAAAGCGAGCTTGCGGTTATGGGCGTGACGAACCTCTACGCCTGCGTTGCCTATCCTCGAGTTGAAGACGAGTACCTCACGTATGCGAGCGTGCGCTTCCACGAGCGTATGGGCTTCAAGATCGTCGGCCGCTTTCACGGTTGCGCACGCAAATCGACCGCCTTTACGACATGGTCTGGATGGAGGGAATCATCCGTTCAATATGATGCCGCGAAGGCCACGGTCGCGCTGCCGGCCCTGCGGTTGGCGACGGCTGCTATTATAAGAAGCGTCACCGAGAGGCGCAGGAGGACGTGCTGTGAGAGGCCATAAGCTGAGCTTTACCACGCGCTACGTGTTGGTGTTCGGCATTCTTCTCCTGGCGGCCAATATTGTCATGGGCATGGTCATCCTCAATCAGTCCAAGGCCGCCATGCGCGAGCTCATCAACAAGAACATGCTCGACGTCGTAGAGTCAGCTGCGCGCTCACTCGATGGCGATGTGCTTGGCTCGCTGACCGCCGAGGATGAGGACAGCCCTGCCTGGCAAGACATAGAAAAGCGCCTGCTGGTCTTCCAAGACAGCGTGGACATACACTATATCTATACAGTTAAGCCAGTAGACGAGGACTCGTTCACCTTCATCGTCGACCCCGATCCGGTCGACCCCGGCGCCTTTGGCGAGGAAATCGTCACAACGCCCGCCGTCGAACAAGCCGCAAAGGGTATTCCAGCGGTGGACGAAAACCCGGTGGCCGATCGTTGGGGCAACTTATACAGCGCCTTTTGCCCCGTGTACGACTCTAAGGGCACTATTGCTGGCATCGTGGGCGTGGACTTCGATGCTCGGTGGTTCGATGAGCGGGTTGTTGGCCACACCCTGTCCATCGCTGCAGTGACGTCTCTGTCTGTCCTCGCGGGCGGCGTCCTCGTCACCATAATGACCAAGAACGTACGCAAGAAGTTCCAGCAGCTCGATGCCGGACTCTCAGAGCTCTCGGGCCATATTGATCATTTGGTGAACGAAATGTCCTCCTACGCGGGATTTGAGGCCCCCGCCAGCGAACGCGACCCCCACTCGTTCGAGGAGGATTCCGACGAGCTGGGAATCCTGAGCGACAAGATCGCTGCCATGCAGAACGAGATGACAACCTACCTTGACTACCTCCATGCACAGGCATACACCGACGCCCTGACCAAGGTCGGTAGCGTCGCCGCATACCAACAGGCAATAGAGGACATCGACACCAAGATTGCCAGCGACAACGCCGACTTCTGGGTGGCGGTCTTCGACATCAACGGGCTGAAGGAACTCAACGACACCTACGGTCACGACACTGGCAACCTCTACATCCGGACCGCCGCAAAGATACTAGCCGAGGGACTGGAAGAGACACAGGCCTACCGTATCGGTGGCGACGAGTTCACCATCATTGCCGAGGGATACGACCAAACGCGCATGGACGTCGGTTTGCAGCACATTACGGAATCTCTCGCGGCGTTCAACGCCTCCGACAAGCCTTGTCCCGCCAACCTGGCACTTTCGAGCGGCGTGGCGCAGTACACAGCCACGACGGATTCCTCGTTCAAAGACGTCTTCTCCCGCGCCGATGATGCCATGTACGAAGACAAACGCGAGTACTACCGCACGGTCGGCGACCGTCGCGGCCATAGGCGCCACAGCTAGCACAATGGACTCCCTGCCCTGAACTCACGTGCGGAAAGTATACGTGCTAAGCCAGCATGCTCGATAACATGCGGGTTGACAGTTCCGGGGCGCTCTGTTTCGCGTCAGCTTCCCTGAGGGCATGCGCATCCTCGCGTTTGCACCTGCCTTAGTCGTGCACGTCACCGACCACACAACCTGGGTTTCGGGGAGTGTCTGCACTTTGCCCCAGTCTCCTAAAACGTTTTCTCGAGCTCGAAGATTCCCGGGATCGAGGGCTACTTCTGCGGTCTCTACCTCATGGGTGGAGAGCCGCTTTTGCGTTCGCGCGTCATGGGCATGACTCTTTTGGTTGACAGCACATTCCAGCAGAACCGAACGACCAGCAAGTGGGCGTAAGCTTTGTTTGCAATGGCTATCACAACAAGACGATGGGGGCTTTCATGGGCAACAGTTTGTTGATCAGAAGTGCGATGGCAAAAGATGCTGGGGTCCTTGCAGCCATCCATGCTCCTTACGTGCACGAGACCGCAGTGTCCTTTGAAATCGTCCCCCCTCGCGCCAATGCGGGCGATTCTCACCGGATAGGGCGTACCGGACGCGTCGATGGTAGGCACGAGCGGTACGGCCATGAGGATGCCGTGGCCATTCGTGAAGTTAGCCGCGGTGTCCCCGTTCACGAGGCCCTCGTACCTGAGTCCGTACGACAGAGCACCAACCTGGCCATAGGGCACACTTGTGACCTTCGCACCGTGCGAGTCACTCGCGTAGGAGATTACCGTGAGCAGTGCGGGAGCTATGTCGACCACGACGTAGGCTGTCGCGTCACTCCACAGCTTCTCGCCCTCGGACCTGTCGTCCACCACCGTGGCACGAATGACCACCTTGCCCGCATGGTTTACGGTGACTGTGGCATTGCCCGTCCCCACATCGGAAAGGGCGATGGAAGAACCAAGGTCAGGCATATCGCGGGAGTCGTAGACGATGCTGTAGGACCAGGTGTCGTTGGGTCCCACGACGTCATCGGAGAGCGACAAGTCAAGCGAGAAACCCTCGTCACCGTAGGTCTTTTGGTAGAGTCGCGTGCCGTTGATCGCACGCTGCGCAGGATCCTTGTATCCAGTGGCCGTCGCCGTTGACGGCAGATAGTTGGAGTTGGCACCGCTCGGCGTAAAGATTGCCGTTATCGTGTAGTTGTTCGCAGGAACGTCATCGAAAGACATACTTGCCGAATGTGCGCCGCCCTCACCCTTCGCAATGCGTACCGGGTTTCCAACCTTTGTATCTTTGATGTAGAACTGCACCGTACCAGAGGCATCCTCCTCGCTGAGGAAGCCATCGATCGTTGCCGTGGCCGTAGCCGAGGACCCACTCTGGGAGAGCTTGAGGTCGACGGTAGTGGGCTTGCGCGTTACCTTGAGCGTACCCAGCGACTCAGTTATGTTGTAGTTGGCCGTCGCAGATACGTCCGTGCCCTCTTTTGTGATGGTGTACGTATTGGTGCTCGACCCCGCGTTCGTCTGCATGCCGATCGTCTTGAACACATCTCCCCCAACGAGCTCCTCGCATGTGCCGTCTGCGGTAAGCGGCGTTCCGTCGTAGGCCTTCGTCGCGGACTGCGTGGTTGCCGTAACGCTCTTGGGCAGGACGGTGACCACGACGTAGGCGTGAGAGTCCGCGTACGCGTTGCTCGTATCGTGGACGGTGGCGTGGACCACGGTGGTGCCCACGCCGAGCAAGCTCACCACACCGTCACCATCTACACCGATGGCTGTCGTACCCTCGGGCACGGGAGCCGCTACCCTTTGGAACAGTGAAGTGGTTGTCACCCTTGTGCTTCTTGCCATCGCCTTTTATGACGTAGCTGACGCTGGAGTCCTCAAGCTTCTTTTTGTTGTCCGTGTCCTTGTAGGTGACGGTGCTTGCCTGCGCTTGGAGCGACGTGCCGTCCTCAGCCAAAGCAGCTTGTGTGAGAAAGCATGGGCAGAAGCCCACATATAGGGTCGCGAGAATCAGATAGAGAAGGACATCCCGTGCAAGCTGCGGCATGTGGTGCGTTTTCACTTCGTTCCCCCCGGCTCGGCTGTCTTTGAGCATAGAAACATGTTATCCGTCTGTTCGGCATGAAATCCCTGCGTACAGGGGGTATTCCTTGAAAGGAAGCGAAATCCTTCGCACTTTGTCTCGCGCCTCCACTTCGTAATCAATTTCTTCAATGTGGTGCTCAGAGAAGGCAAGCTGATGCCGCATGATAAGCTCAACGGAACACTGCATATGGTAGCGGAGCTACCGGACAACACCCAAAGAGGTGAGGCAATTGGGTCTGTTCAAGCCGGCATGGATGAGTAAGAACCAGACAAGAGCCCTCACGTCAGTTGAGGCGATGAGGGATGAGGCCACGTTGCGGCGCGTCGTTGCGGAGGCACCGCTCGAGTACGTCCGCATACGCGCCGCAGAGAAGCTTGACGATCAGGAGCTATACAAGCGCTATGCGCAGCTCGAGGCCGACTCTCATCTTGGGTATGCCATGGCCATGCACATCGAAGACGTTGACTTCCTCTGGGGGTTCATCAGGCGCGACAGCTGCACGGGATTCGCCCTGAGTGATATACGAAACCGTATCGATAAGCTAACCGCCGAGAGGCGCGACGCCGAGAATCTCGAGAAACTGGCTGAGATTCCCAGCATGAACGATATCGCCCGTTTGGTCGATATCGCGAGCAGTGACCATACACGCGATGTGCATTTCATTGCCCAAGTACGGGTTTACGGAGGACCTACGCCACAGTCAATCGAGGACAACATGCGCGAGGCCGCCGTCGAGCGGCTCGCCGAGCTCGGTGCCGACGAAGCTCTCATAGAGGTCGCGTACTCTCAGAACGCCAAGTTGAGCAACACCGCCGAGAAGGCAGTGGCAAAGCTCACTGACCAGCACAAGCTCTTCCAACTCGCTTCCGACGACACGTTGGGCTGGGACGCACGGGCGGCTGCCGTGGACACCTTGTCCGATCGCGCCCTCCTCGACCAGCTAACAGCAATCACTTCTCGGCACGGCCCGCTCGAAACCCCCATAGAAAAGCTTGCCGAATGCAGAATCCAACAGATACGCAGCGAAGAGCTCTGCCATGGCGAGCACGACTGGGAGCTCACTGGCCTGGAATACAACGGCTTGGGCGAGAACACCTACTACCGTTGCAAGCGCTGTGGCATCGAGCGCCACGAAATCAAGAAATATTAGCGACGGCCTCGTTGCACCCACGAACGCCATGAGCTTCGGCTTGCGAGCTTGACCTGCACGGATTAGAGTTGGTTTCACGATTAGAAGAGAAGAGTCCTCATGGAGCTACGACAGATTCACTACCTGTGCGCCGTCGTGGAGACCGGCTCATTCACGCGTGCCGCAGAGCGCTGTCTCGTAAGCCAATCAGCCATTTCGCAGCAGGTCAAGGCACTCGAGGGCGAGCTTGGCTTCGAGCTTCTGCGTCGTCATGGCCGCAGCTTTGACGTCACGCCGGCAGGTGAGCTCTTCGCGCGCAAGGCGTCCGCACTCCTCTCGCAACTGGAAGACCTTCGCTTCGAGGCAGAGGGCGTAGCCAATGGCTGGGCAACCACGCTCTCGGTGGGCTATCTCAATCGCTACGAGGGCTGGGAGGTACCGGCAGCCGTCACCGCCTTCGCCTCACGCCATCCGCACATCCCTGTGCATGCCACGGCAGGAAGCCACGAGACGCTCTACCAGCTCATCATGCATCGCGACGTTGACGTGCTGTTCTCGGACCGTCGGCGTGCACTGTCGGACACCTTCGTCAACCAGCATCTCTTTGACGGCTGGCAGTACGTTGAGGTGTCCGAGGCTTCGCCTGTCGCTTGGGCGGCCGAGCTTACCGTAGCAGAGCTCGCAAACCTCCCCTGCATCCTCATCGCCGCCGAGGACCAGGAAGACACCGAGCGCGCATACTACCGCGACGTGCTGGGCTTCCGCTCCGACTTCCTCTTTGCCCGCTCGCGCGAGGAGGGCCGCATGATGGTCGCTGGCAACAGGGGATTCATGCCCTTGGAGACACGCGAGCAGACGAGCCGCACGGGTTCGGCCATTCGTCGCATCCCTCTGGTGGGTCAGAACGGCCAGCTCAAGAGTGAGTACTACTGCTACTGGCCAAAGGACCGCACCAACAATCTCATCGAGGAGTTCGCGAGCATTCTGACGGGCATGTTCGAGACGGCCAAATAGAAAGGCGCCTCCCCTCTCGGAGAGACACTTCTCCAGATCGTATGCCGGCGCCGCCTGCCGTGCCCCACAGCCTAAATTCGGGCTTGATAGAACGCGGCCAACTTGGCCAGCGCGTCGGCCGTCGCATCGGGCTTCCAATAGAGGTCCACGTGCGTGGCGTCCGCGACCACGTGCAACTCCTTGTCCTCGGTGCCAGTCGCCGCCGCGAAGGCGCTCTCCGACATGTAGGCCGTGTCGGCCTTCTCCCCTACCACCATGAGCAGCGGCTGGTCGATGAGGTACATGAAATCATCTGGATCCCAGGCAAAGAGGTCCATGAGGTCGCGCTGGGCAAAGCGAGAGTGCGAGTGCGGATGGGCGTGGGTTTCCACGTAGTACTCGTACCCCTCGCGGTACATGTCGAAGGGCAAGTTGTGGCCAACCTCGGGGTCCATGGCGGACATGTCGGCGCTGTAGACGAGCTCGCCCGACTGTGCCTCACGCGCACGTAGGTCTGCCACGTCATGCAGGCGCTTGAGGACGCTGTCCGCCTGCACCTTCTGGAAGCCCTCGCGCCGCACCGACCCGGTGTTGAACATGGACACGACGGCCACCGCCTTGAAGCGCTTGTCCATCTGAGCCGCACTGAGCGCGTATCCGCCGCCGCCGCAGATGCCCAACACGGCAAGGCGTGAGGCGTCCACGCCCGGGAACGTGGACAGGATGTCGGCAGCGAGACGGTAGTCCTCGACGCGCAGGTACGGGATGTCGCGATTACGCGGCTCGCCACCGCTCTCGCCCGTGGTCACGGCATCGAACGCGATGGTCACGAAGCCCTCAGCGGCTAGGTGCTGCGCATACAGGCCAGCAGCCTGCTCCTTCACCGCACCGTTGGGATGGCCCACCACGATGCCCGCATACGAGCCAACCTCGCTATAGCCCGCCGGAGTGTAGACGTTGGCCGCCACAGTGACACCACTGGCGTCGTAAGAGATGGGGTGCACATGTACTGCATCCTCGACATTGGCCGTCAGCGCGCCGCCGTACACAAAACCGAAGGGGTTGCCCTGATAGGGCTGGGGCGTTCTCGGCTGGTAGGTCATGGTCTACTCCCTAGTTCTCGAATTCTTATCTGATGACGCACCGATGACGGCCGTCTACTCAAGCCCGTCGTAGATCTCGGCCGGCACGGGCTCGCACCACTCGGCGTGGAAGCCCTCATGTGCCTTGCTGTAGACCACGATGTGGCTAAACCAGCTGTCCTTTGCCGCGCCGTGCCAGTGGCGCACCTCCACGGGAATGGCGATGGCATCGCCGGGTTTCATTTCGATGGCGTCTTTGCCCTCCTCCTGGTACCAGCCGCGGCCACCGGTGCAGATGATGGTCTGTTCGGAGCCATGGTGGATGTGGTAGTCATTGATGCAACCCGGCGCGAAGGTGACCATCTGGGTCTGCACGTCGTTGCCCGTCACCAGCGGCACCAGCCACACGTCACCCGTGAAATGCGGGTTGTCCAGCTTGGGACCGATGGGCATGGGTAGGGTCGCCTGGTACTCATCAAATGTCATCATGGTTGCGTCCTCTCTTGTTGGAGAATTGCTTTGAGTTATGGTACTACCAGAGTCTCGCTTCTGACGTTGCAACTGAAGAAGCCGAGCATGCGTCTGATGCAAGGTGAGACGGCTATGCACCCCGAATCCATTCTATCCCGCGCACAGCCCTGCCTACTACCCTAGCGCCGGTTCCGACGGCCCTCGTAGGCCCCGCTCTTCATGGCGGCGATGGTGCCGCCGTCGATGAGCAGGTCGGTGCCCGTCACAAACGGCGCGCTCAGCATGAACTCCGCGGCGGCAGCGATTTCGTCGGGGTTGGCAACGCGCTGGCAGGCACCGGCATCGATCATGTGCTGGTAAGTGTTGCCCGGAGCGTTGAACTTGTCATAGGCAACTGGCGTCATAACGATGCCCGGGGAGATGGTATTCACGCGAGCGTGGCTGGCGGCCCACGTGGTCGCGGCGGCGGTACGCACGCGCAGATGGTTGGCACGCTTGGCCACAATGTAGGCCTTGCCAGAGCCCGTCACCACATCCGGCTGGAGCATTGGCAGGTCGCGCAGCTCGTCGGTGGGCGTGTTGGCCAAGATGTTCTCCTCGTCCTCGGTGAAATGGCCCATCCAACCGGCCTGGCTGCTCACCACGAGGCCCGCGCCGCCGCGCGCCATCACGGGACCAAAGGCATCGAGGGCATAGCTCGTACCAATGAGGTCGAGGTCGATGATGAACTGCGGCGTCGCCTGGCTGGGGCTCGCGCCGGCGGTGTCGATGAACCACATGACGTCGCCGAGCTCGGCAGCCTTGGCCGCAAAGGCGTAGACCTGTTCCTTGTCGAGGGCGTTCACAACCATGGTCTCGACGTCGTAGCCGCTGAAGCGCATGGCCTCGGCCGCGCGCGCGAGGTTCTTCTCGCTGACGTCGCCGAGCAGGACCTTCGCACCAGCTGCGACGCGACGGACGATGGCCATGGCCATCGCACCCGCACCGAGCACCACCGCTACCGGCTTGTTCTCGTTGAAGTCCGGAATCATTGCAGTCCCCTTCCCGTGCTGTTACGCCACTCGCGTTGCCTATCGTTAGCATGAGTATCTGCTACTCAGAGCGTGGCAACAATGGTCAGAACGCGTCCCAAAGTGACTTATGCCACTTCAGGACGCGTTCCGTTGCTTATCTTTGTCAGATTACGACCTTAGCGCGTAAACCCGCGATGCCCGTAGACGGTGATGCCGTCGAGCGCGTTCTCAAGCTGCGCGAGCTCGTCCTTGGTGAGCTCCACCTCCGCCGCGCCGAGGTTCTCCAGAATGCGGCCCTTGTTCTTGGACCCCGGGATGGGCACCACGTTGTCCCACTTGGCAAGCATCCATGCCATCGATAGCTGGGCAGGAGTGCAGTCCTTGACGGCAGCGAAGCCCTCCAGCATCTGCACCAGCGGACGGTTGGCAGCGAGGTTGCGCTCGGAGAGCTGCGGCACCCATGTGCGCACGTCGTCGACACGCTCAAACTGGGCGGTGCTCTTCACCTTGCCCGAGAGCAGACCGCTTGCCACGGGCGAGAAGGCCACCAGGCCAATGCGGTGCTCGGCGCAGTACGGAATGACCTCGTCCTCCACGTCGCGCTCCACCATGGAGTAGATGTTCTGTACGGCGGAGAGTGGCGTCACCGCCTGGGCACGAGCGATGACGTCCACATCAACCTGCGAGAGACCCCAACCGCCAATCAGGCCCTCGTCGATGAGGCGCCCCATGGCATCGGCCACCTCCTCAACAGGTGTCGACCCCATGCGATGCAGATAGTAGAGATCTACGAAGTCGGTCTGCAGGCGATCCATCGAGGCATCGAGGTGTTTGCGAATCCTCTTGTACGTGCTACCGAAGCCGCCGTCGAGGAAGAGCTTCGTGGCGATAACCACGTCGTCGCGCACGTCAGCGAGGGCCTTGCCCACGATGCGCTCGTTGTGGCCGCGCTGCGAGCGCGCGAGATTGGGACCGTATACCTCGGCCGTATCAAAGAACATGCACCCAGCGTCGTACGCACCGCGAATCGCTTCGATGCTGTACTGCTCGCTGGGGATGGCGCCGTACCCATGGCTAAACGCCATGCAGCCCATACCCACCTCGGAGACCTCGATATCACGCAACATGCGAGTTTTCATACTCTTCTCCCTTCACGCAAATCGAACGCACAGTGCACACCTTATGCAAGCTCCAGCCCCTTTGTCCACGACGTTACCTCATCGCGTGCATCGTCCACGGATGTTCCCGCAACCGCATGTCCGTCAACAAAGCGCGCGTTGGGAATCGCTGCCTGCAGGTTAGAGGGCACTCTGCCCAGGCCGGAGCCCCCGTGTGTGGTAAAGGGCACAATCGTCTTGCCCGATAGATCCACACCTTCCACAAACGTGCGTATAATCATGGGCTCATCCCCCCACCAGATGGGACAGCCGACAAATACCACGTCGTAGGAGGAGACATCGGGAAGAGGATTGGCAATGGCAGGGCGTGCGTCTTGCGTCTGCTCCTCCTTGGCTTGATCGCAGCACGCGTCGTAGGAATCGGGATAGGGCTGGATCGGCACGATTTCGTACTCGTCGGCACCGAGCGCCTCCGCGATGTAGCCCGACATCACCTTGGTATGACCAACTTCGATTCGCTCGATCCCATTCGCTCCGTAATTCTCGCCGGCGCGGGAATAGTACGCCACGAGGACTTTAACCTGCCCAACTTGCCACGAGCCATCCTTCACACCCTGCGCTGGATTGCTTCCTTCGGAGGATGAAGCCTGCGCGGAAGGTGCGCTCTCACCTGTGGATGCGTCATTACTCTCTCCGCGCGGATTCCCGCATGCGAAAAGCAACGAAGCCGCTGCCACCGAACCGGCCGCCAAAAGCATTCGGCGGCTCATGTTGATAGAGTTGATTGACTTCAATACCATCACCTCGTTTATCCCGTTTTCCAATGCGAGCAATAGTCCGTATGCGCTGGGCCATCGCCAAACAACAAGGGCTCTAACCGCACCTTTAGCGTGCCATCTCGCATGCGATTGCTCAATGGACGGCCTCGCCATGCGGGAGGCATATGCCACGCTTCGACTGTTTGGGTTGCATAAACCGAGTCGCAAGTCGAGTAGGCCGCCCTTTTATTTGGGAGTGCGTTCCTCGAGTAGATTCTTCGCTGCGGCAACCTACGACAACTCGATGTCCTCTCCGGGATACACGACCATCGCGTTTACGTCATGTGGGGAGTTAAATCCCGCCTGCACGGGCACAACGGTAACATAGTTGCCCGTTGGCATGGTAGACGGCCTTTGCGGTGCTATTGACGCCCACGGTGTTCTCGAAGGCGGCCACGATGGCGTCGCGACCGGGTATCTCGTGCACCTCGCCCTCGGGCCCCATCTGGAACTCGAGCACGGCGTCCTCGGTAAAGAGGGGGCCTTGTCCCTGGGCGTTGCGATCGTCGGCGAGGTTGGAGAAGTCGTTTACGAGTTCCTGGATCTCTTGCTTGGCGATGAGCTCTTCGAGGGACATGGCGGCTTCCTTTCTCTGTACTGCCCTTATGCAACTTGAGTTGCTTATCCGTTGGCTTTAGTATTAGACAGAATAAAGTCCGGCTCAATGGGCAGCTTTGCAGCGAGAGTGACTTATGCCACCAATCCGTGCAAATCGTTGCACATCTCTGGAGGAACCATGCGCACCACACCCGCACACGACCTGCGTGTCACCAAGACGCTCGAGGCCATCGACACCACCTTCCGCGCCATGATGCTCGAGAAGGGCTATGCCGGCATCACCGTAAAGGAGCTCTGCGAGCGAGCGCGCATAAACAAGAAGACCTTCTACCGCTACTACGAGACGCTCGACGACCTGATGGCCGAGGTCATGGCGACCTATGCGGCAGTATGGCGCAAGCGCACGGGTCACCTGCGCATGCCGGAGGACATAGCGCAGATTACACGCGAGTTCTTCCTCTTTGGCGCGGAGCAGGACGCGCTCTACGACGCCATCACCTGCGATCCCGCATGGAACGCCGTGCAACGGAGCCTGCAAGACGACGCCTCGGGCGAGCACGTGGAAAACGTGCCGAAAGGCTACACGCCCGAGCGCTGGCACCAGGTGTACGCGTGGCAATCTGGAGCGGTGCTCAACATGTATCGGGCGTGGGTGGCGGACGGCAAGGTCGTCTCCGTGGAGGAGCTCATCGAACTCGCTGTTGGGCTTATCTGCCACGGTATCGACTCGCTTGCATAAGAGCGCTGCCAGCCTGCCCCACGTACAATAGGGCGGGCTGGCGAGGAAAGGCTCGCTTTTTTGCGCGTCCCTACGTTGACGGCGTAGCTGTAGCCGATGTCGTCGGCACGGATAAGCAACTGCTTTATGGGTTCTCCTTTACGGGTGGGTACGGGCACTGCGCTGCGTCAGCGGTCCTCGCGCTTCTCGAACACAATCTCGTCGCCGACGCGCTTGACGCGGAAGCCGAACTCGCGCTGCTCGACGGCGGCGTAGTCGTGACCAGACACGGTAGGCCAGCACGCGCCAATCCACAGTTCGTCAGTCGCGGAGGTGTTCACGCAGCGGTGCGCGTGGTGCCCGTCGATGTGGTGGAGCGACCCCTCACACATGCGCTCGGCCCACGTTTTGCCGTCCTCGTCCATGAGCAACAGCAGCCCCTCTCCGCGCAGACAGAAGTAATACTCGGTGCAGTCGCGATTCTCATGAAAGTGGCCGCGCGTCATGTTGCACTCACCATTGGAGTCCACGGGCTTCATAACGGTGAGGCCCCAGAGCAGGTTGCCCTGCCGCGCCGGCCCCTCGTCGTGCGTGTAGACCTCGTACACCACGGGATCGTCGTCGCGAGGGTCTTGGTAGAGGCTCGCAACATCCCGATAGTGCCTGACCGCCTTCGTCACGTTCTCGCCCTCAGGCACGCTGCTCGCGAGGTGGTGCATCACGCGCGGATCGATTACCTTCATCTTGGACCTTCTTACGGCTCGAAGTCCTGCCACAACCCCTTGGCCGACTCCGGTTTAGAGACGAACAAGAACAAGTCGGGATTCTCTACAAACTGCTGATAGATGGGCATGCCTTGCCTGAGGCCAAACTCGGAGTAGGCGCGCGGCCCACGCACGACAAGCTCCGACGGCAGGTACGCACCGTTGGCCACCCACGTAGTCTCGCCGCCCTCCACCTGCGGGAACCAAGCGATGCCCTTGTGCGCGCGAACGTCGTCGTAATTGAATCCGTAGTCGCGCACGCACCAGGCGCCGAAGGTGAGGTTCTGGCTCACGTCTCCCACGATGGTCGCGTGTGCCCAGCCGGGCGGGACTATCACCACGTCACCGGGCTGCGCGTAGATCGCAAAGCAGCGACCGGGATCGTCCTTGGCGGTCTCCTGCATGTAGATGTAGGCCGCCCCGCTCCAGATCTCATAAACCTCGCAGGTAGACGCCCCACACGACGGCGACACCGCATGGATGTGGCCTTGCGAGCGCACGGGCTCCTTGCCCAAGACGCCCTTGGAATAGGTGACCACACCAAAGAGCAGGTCGCGCTTGAGCATGGCGGGCAGGTCCCGCCTGTGGCCAACGTCCATAACGATGGCATAGACCACGTCGGGGCCGTCGCAGGTGGGGTCCATGAGCGAGGGGCGGATGGCGTCGAGCGTGCGTAATTCGGGCTCGGGTCCAAAGGTATCGGAGCCGTAGACAAAACCCATCGGGTCGTAGACAGGCTTGATGTCAAAACCAGGATCAAAAGCCATGATGCCCCCTATTTCCCAGTGGCGTTCCTCACGTCGTCTTCTGTGATGGTGACATCCGGCAAGCGTTTGTCGTCCCTGCTCAGCGTCAGCGTGCCATCCGCGACCAACTCGACGGCACGCTGGTGCAGCTCCTCATCCCAGTCGATTCCAACGATGCTCCAGTTGTTGTCACATTTGGGTGAGATGGTACCGCCCTTGACGTTCTGAATGTAGTCCGCAATCATCTCGCGCAGCCCGCCAAGGGAACCCTGCACGTCGGCCTCCAAGAGCTTGGGCATTTCATCCTTGGTGAATAGAATATCCGGCACGAGCAGATGCGTGGTTGCACGGTAGTTGTTCGTGACAATTACAAACACGTCATCATCTGCGACCGGCGTGCCATCTGGCCAGCTCAGTCCCTCGATGCGTCTCCACGGCTCCTTGGCGACGTTGATTTGATAGTTCACGCCTTGGAACATGTCGAAGGCGTACAGGGGTATCTCGGAATCGAAGGACAGCGTCAGATCACCCGGATGCAGCGTCTTGAAGAAGCACGCCGACCATTCGAGGTACTTCTTGAGCTGCGCGCCAGTCATCTTGAGGGTATAGAGCGTGTTCGTGTATTTGTAGATTCGCGACACGTCGCAACGGCGGATGGGCCCGGGCTCGACGTTCGCGTCGGGGAGGGAGAGCGCCACTGACGACACGTCGGCGCCCGTGTAGCGGAGCTGCACCTCGTGGATGAAGTCGATGAGCGCAGAGTCCGCAAGGACTGCCTGCGGGATGGCCTCGAACTCGCTCTTGTCCACAAGGGGTCCGCCCTCCAGCAAGCCAATGGTCTCGCGAGCGTATTGCTTTGCCCGCTCGTCGTAGGAAGCCATGAGCTCGATGATCTCCGGATCGGGCTCGTAGCTGGCCGCCTCCACCGGACTCGACGTACGGTCGACCACCTTCCAGCCGTCGCCATCGGGCTCCAGCTCCAGGTCAACGCATGCCATCGTCTGCGCATGGTACTTGTTCTCCACCACCAAGACGCCGTTGACCTCCTCGCCTTCCACAAGCTGGTGCTGGTGCGCAGCGATGATGAGGTCGAACTCCGGGCACTCCTCCGCAAGGTCGCGCACTCCGGTGTGCGGGATGTCGAACTCGTTATCCAGCCCCATGTGCATGACGCCGATGAGCACGTCCACGTCGTCACGGATCCGGTCAATGATGGCTCGCGTCTCGTCCACGGGGTCTCTCACGCTGCAGCCCTCGAGGTTGACCTTGTCCCAACGTTGGATGAGCGGCGTCACCATGCCAATGAGACCAACGCGCACGCCGTCGGCCACGTCGATGATGGTGTGGCCATCGGCCACGGGGTCGCCATTCTCGTCCTTTACGTTACCAGTGAGCACCTTGCCATTGAACGAGGCCACTGTCTTGCGTAGCACATCCATGCCATAGTTGTACTCGTGATTGCCCGTCACGCCGACGTCGTAGCCAAGCACGTTCATGCAGGCAATCATGGGATGCACCTCGTCAGCGAGGAAGAGGTCTGCCATGTTGTCCTGGATGGTGTCGCCGACGTCGACAAGCAGCGTATTCTCGTCGCGAAGCTCCTTGATGGCAGTCGAAAGCTTGGCCATGCTTCCCGTAGGATCCTCGGCGTCCAGCGCGTAGTCCCAGGGAACGAACATGCCATGCGTATCGCTCGTAGCGAGAATTCGCAGATGCTTTGTCTGTGGCGTGGCTCCCCCAGACGCCTGCGGTTTTTCGTCCGTTGCGCATCCAGAAAGCAGGGTGGTAGCGGCACCCACTGCCGACATAAACTTGAGTGCTTCGCGTCTGGTGAGCATGAGCGTAATCCCTTCGATTCGAAACCAATCGACTGGCGTCACATAAGCATGGGCTTAGATTACCCAAAACCAGATGGTGCATTGTCCGTAGCATCCGCTCACCCCGCCACTCGGGTCCACCTCGGCTCTTACCTTCTGCAAACGCGAGCTAACGGAAGGATGCGGCATTAGCCTTCCGTAAGAGAACAGAAGACGGCCACCAAAGCAAGATATGTCATTATTCGTTAGCATGGCAATGGATAAACGATAGGCATTTGTTATTGTTTGTGGTGGCGCGTACGATTGAGGCATCCAGAATTCGGCTCATTTGGGAGACGCGCATGAACATAGTCATTCTCAACGGGAGTCCCCGTCCCAAAGGAAACACTGCAGCCATGGTCGCCGCCTACCGCGAGGGGGCGGAGTCGGCTGGTCACACCGTCACCGTGTTCGACGTGTGCCGCATGCGCATCGCGGGCTGCCTCGCCTGCGAGCACTGCCACCAGAGGAACCCGCGCACCTGCGTACAGGCCGATGACATGCGCCTCATCTATCCTGCGCTCGATGAGGCCGACATGCTGGTGCTCGCCTCGCCCGTGTACTATCACGGTCTCTCTGGCCAGCTCAAGTGCGCAATCGACCGCATCTATGCCCCAGGCTACCCGCGCCGACTGCGCAAGGCAGCCCTGCTGCTGAGCTCGGGTAGCAAGGATGTATACGATGGTGCAATCTACACGTACCGTCACTCATTCCTAAGCTGGCTACACCTGGAAGACATGGGCATCTTCGCTGCGGCCGGCGACCAGAATAAGTCGCACGAGCTGATTGCCCAGCTACGCGAGGCCGGCGCATCTCTCGCCGACCCCGACGACCACAACGTTCCACGGCTTGTGATCCGCTGCGGCGACGTCGAGGTCAAGGCACCACTCAATCAGACGCAGGCGGCGCGCGACCTCATGAACCGTCTTCCCCTTACCGTGGTGGGCCACGACTCGGGCGTGGACTATTGCTGCGAGCTTAAGGAGGGCGACTTCGACGAGGACGAGAAGCAGCAGGGCTGGAACGACGGCGACATTAGCGTGGCGGACGGCTGGTTTGCGATTCTGCACAGTGGGCAGGAGGAGTCGGCCACGTATAGGGTCATGGTGGTCGCACACCTAGAGGAGAAGGACAACGAGCTCGTGCGCGCACTCCCCCACGACGCCACCTTCGAGCTCAGTCTGGAGGAGCCCTGGCATGAACGCTAGAACACGTATCGCGCGCCTCGTCTGCACGCTGCTCTGCGCCGCAACCCTAGCAGCCTGCGGTGCGACCCCCGAGGCCGACACTCCCACAGCAAACAAAGAGACGCAAGAGACATCCCCAACGCAAGGGGTGGCGGAGACACAAGAATCGCCTGAGACGTCAGAACAAGAAACCGAGAGAAGCGAGGCAGCCATGGAAACCATCACGATCACAGTAAACGGCCAGAACTTTGAGGCGGAGCTGGAGGACAGTGACCTTGGTCGCGCCTTCATGGCCATGCTGCCTCTCGAGCTCGACATGTCCGAGCTCAACGGCAACGAGAAGTACTACTACCTAGACACACTGCTGCCCAGCAACCCAAGCCGTCCCGGTCGCATCGAGGCGGGTGACCTCATGCTCTACGGTTCTGATTGCGTGGTGCTCTTTTACCAGAGCTTCGACACGAGCTACAGCTACACGCGCATCGGTCGTCTTACCAACGCCGAAGGTATCGCCGAGGCAGCCGGTACAGGATCGGTAACCGTGACATTTGCCTAGTGGCCTTGAGCGTGGCAACGGTCTTCCACGCCACGTCGTTCTTCACCATCATCTTGATGAGACGAACCTCGATAAAGGGCATCATATCCATGAGGATGTCGTCCTGCATCTCGAGCACGAGAACGGGCACGTACGGGAGCAGCACCTCCTCGACAGTAGCGATGTTGGCGCTATCGATGCTTGGCACGGGCGGAACCAGCGACTTGGCGCCAGTGGCTGAGCTCCACACGCCGCGGCAGACCGTCCGAAAGCCCGAGGCCGCCCACTCGCGAAGTGTACATTCTGCAGGCAAAGAAAATTATTGATGAAAGAATCCGCAGGTAAACAAGCACATGCATATAAGGGATGATGCAGAATGTACACTTGCGGCGTAGGGGCTTGCGAGTTTTCCGGATGCCCTCGCGGGAATGCGTACAGTAACCATTCCAGGGGGTCACAAGGCAACTCTACGCTTGGTGTTATGCTGTTGTCACCATAGTAGAGGAGGGCGTCGTGACGAGGACGATCAGCATAGGCAGGCAGGGCTTCGAGAACCTACGTATGCGGAAGAACTTCTATGTTGATAAGACCGGCTTCGTAAGGGACTGGTGGATGGCGGACGACGACGTCACGCTTATCTGTCGGCCGCGGCGCTTCGGCAAGACGCTCAACCTCGACACCGTACGCTGCTTTCTCTCAACCGACCTCGCGGGCAGGGGCACAGAACTCTTTGGTGGACTCGACATCTGGGAGGGAGGCTCCGACGCGGAACGGGAGGCCATGCGGGCGCTTCAAGGCACAATACCGGTGGTCTCCATCAGCTTCGCTCGGGTGAAGCAGAGTGACTTCCCAAGCATGCTCAAACGCTTCAACACACTCATGGTCTCGGCCGTGCAGGCGCATTCCTACCTGTGGGGGTGGAGCGGACTCAGCAAGACGGACCGAGAGCGCCTCGACGCCGTGAGGGCGAGCATGGATGCAACTACCTGTGCCGACGTGCCAAACATGCTCTGCGATCTACTGCGCCGCTACCATGACATGGAGCCTGTCGTGCTCATCGACGAGTATGATGCGCCGATGCAGGAGGCGTGGGCGGGCGGCTTCTGGGACGAGGCATGCTCTTTCATGCGCGACCTCATGAACTCCACCTTCAAGACGAACCCGGCGATGGGCCGGGGCCTCATCACCGGCGTCACGCGCGTCTCCCGCGAATCGGTTTTCTCCGACCTCAACAACCTAGAGGTCGTCACGACCTCCTCCACCAAGTACCGCACGGCCTTCGGCTTTACGGAGGACGAGACCTTTGACGCGCTCGACGAATACGGTCTAGGTGACACGCGGAAAAACGTGCGAGAGTGGTATGACGGCTTTACCTTTGGTGGCACAGGGCACATATACAACCCATGGTCGGTGACCAAGTACTTGGAGAGCGGGGGCATCATCGATTCCTATTGGGCCAACACCAGCGGAAACGCCTTGGCCTCCTCCGTCGTGCGCGGGCAGGGCGCACGCTTTGAGCGCGACTTCGAAACGTTGCTCAACGGAGGCGCTGTGGAAAAGGTCATCGACGAGCAGGTCGTCTTCTCCGAGCTGGAGCGGAGGCCAAACGCCGCTTGGGCTATGCTGCTGGCTTCCGGCTACGTCACCTCACCTGGCCCCGTACCCACCAATGTTACGCGCACACCCCGCCCGCTCAGGCTCACCAACGAGGAGGTGCGTCTCACCTTCGACCGCATGGCAGAGGGATGGTTCATAGATGCGTGTGATGACTACGACGACTTCTGCGACGCGCTGCTCGCAGGCGATGCCCGCACAGCGACGCGTTGTCTGACCGATGTCACCCTCTACTGCATGTCCTCCTTCGATGGCGGCAGAAGGCCCGCAGAGAGCGAACCCGAGCGCTTCTACCACGGGCTCGTGCTGGGGCTCCTCGCCAAGTTGCGCGGCCGCTGGACGGTGGAGTCCAATCGCGAGAGCGGGTACGGGCGCTACGACGTGGCCCTGGTGCCGACGGACGGAGCTACGGGCGCAAACCCTGCCGTGGTGATGGAGTTCAAGGTCTTCGACCCGGAGCTCGAGGACACGCTCGCAGACACCGTCGCGCGCGCACGCAAGCAGATCGAGGAGAAACGCTACGTGGCCGGCCTAGTCGCACGCGGAATTGCGCCCGAGCGCATCCGCACCTACGGCATCGCCTTTAGAGGCAAGGAGGTCCTCGTAGGGTAGCGGCCAAGTCGCACCCCTTTGCACCCCCACTGCTATATTCTTCGATCGTGCTTTGATCATCCGGTCCACTGCCGCGACAACGGGTAGCAACGGGAATGGAGAATGTTGACCGGCTACCTTGACGAGACTATTATATTTAATAGTCCTAGACAAGGAGGAGCCATGCCCGCAGCCGTAAGCACCATAACGCAGTCCGGACAGGTGAGCATCCCCAAGGTCATCCGCGACATCTTGGGAGTCGGACCACGCGACCAGGTCGAGTTCTTGAGCGATGGAGAGCGCGTCCAAATCGTAGCCGTTCCCAAGGACCCACTCACTTTGGGCACTCGCGAGGAGTTCTGGGAGAGCGTTGCCCGCGCGGATGAGGATTATGCTGAAGGCAGAGCCACCAAGGTGCATGCCGTGACCGACGGCATGAGGGATCGCTATGGCCTATGAGGTCGTCGCGTCCGATGAGTTCAACGCACTCTTGGACGAGGCAGTCGCATTCCGTGTCGACAATTATGGGCTTCGAAGTGCCAAGGGACTCCTCAATGCCGTCGACAACCTCAGCGATCATCTCGCCGACAATCCGCATATGGGAAGGGTTGTGGGCGACGACGCCGATGACGCGACACCCCTGCGTTGGGTGCGCGTGGACACCTACATCGCAGTTTATCGTGTCCACGAGAATCACGAACAGATAGTCCTGCTCAAGCTCTTTTCTGCGACCTCGAACTGGCGCAGGAGGGTCTTGCGCTAGCAGAACGTGACAATCGGGTGTGCCAAGGGGGATACTCCCCCGTTGGCACTGGAGAGAGCGTCTGCCAAGAATTGGCTTCCCGAGGGTGCACCTGCTGACTTTTCGCTTGCAGAGGTGCCGAGAATCGACTTGCAGAGGGCATCCCCACCCTCTGCAAGCGATTTCGCAGTAGGGCCACTCTCGTCAAGCGATTTCTCAGCAGGGCCACCCTCTGCAAGCGCAATCTCAGCAGACCGACCCTCGCCAAGCGCAATCTCAGCAGACGGGCCCCTCTGTAAGCTCGATTCCAGCAGATTGACCCTGCAAGCTCGATGCCGTCGCGCCCACAGGTTTCGGGACTGAGCCAAAGAATTCCGATGCCTGCGGAATGCACACTTAGCGAGCCGAGGCCGTCACGCGTCCACTCGCTGCCGCCTAACGAGCTCTGCGAACAGGCCGTCCTTGGCTATGAGCTCGTCGTACGTGCCACTCTCTGCGATTCTTCCATCATCGAGGACCAGTATCCTGTCGCAATGTCGGATGGTCGATAGCCGATGCGCTACCACGATGCGCGTGCAACCCATGGCGTCGAGCGCATCGGTTACCTGTCGCTGGGTCTGGTTGTCCAAGGCGCTGGTCGCCTCGTCGAAGATGAGCAGCCTGGGCTTGGGGGCTATGGCGCGCGCGATCATCAGTCGCTGTTTCTGACCGCCAGATATTCCGCCCTGTCCCTCGGAGATAAAGGTGTGCATGCCCATGGGGAGCGCCCGGATGTCGTCGGCAATGTCGGCAGTCTCGGCGGCTTCCCACGCTTCTGCAACGGTGAGTTCGGGTGCCGTGATTGCGATGTTGTAATAGATGCTGCCTTGGAACAGCCCGTCGTGCTGCATGACCGTGCCGATTCGTCTCCTCAGTGAGGGGAGGTCCA
>JAFWIE010000046.1 GCA_017533825.1 Atopobiaceae bacterium
AAGGACACCGAGAGGAAGGCCACCACGACGACCACCAGGCCCGCCACCACGACCACGACCAGGACGAGCACGCCCAAGACGGGCGACCCGACCACCTACCTGCCGCTGGCCGCGCTGGTCCTGGCAGGCGCCGTCGCCCTCGCGATCGGCGCGCGCCGCCGCCGCGAGTAGCGACCGACCCCCAGGGCCCGTCGGGGGCAGTTCCCCCCGACGGGTTCCCACAGCGAACGCCGAGAGGCAGCCTCACGCAGGGGCTGCCTCTTTTCGTGTTAGAATCCATGGTCAATCGCCAATCGCCAATCGCCTATCGCCGACGTCGCACGAGGAGGCTGCATGAAGCTGGGAGAAAGGGCGAGCAAAGCGCTCAAGTGCGCCGCCATTGTCCTCGCGACCGCTGTCGGACTTGCGCTGCTCCTTTTGGCGTGCGCGATGGTCCCTCGCGAAGCAATCCAGCCCAAGATGCGACAGACGGCGACGTGGATGGCCAACCAAGAGCAGGTTGACTACGCATACGACTACGTCCTCGCGACGCAGCTTCACTACAGCGCGGATGCGGTGTGGCTCTCCATCGCCTATGACTTCGACGAGACGGACCCGCTGGAATCAATGATCTGGGCGCGGTACGCTCAGTGGCCAGGCGAGACCATGAACGGGAGCCTGTATCAATCTGTCAAACACGAGCGGCCCGGCACGCAGGAATACCTGCGGTATTGGCACGGGCCGGCGGGAATCATGCGCGTGCTGCACCTCTTCCTGAACATCGAGCAAATCTACGGTCTGCTGTGCGTCCTTGTCGCGGTGCTCTTCGTGGCGCTGCTCGTGCTGCTGTGGCGGCATGGTCTGCGAGGCGAGGCGGCCGCGTTCGCGCTTGCGATGTTCATGGTGTCCGCGTGGATTGCGCCGCTGTGCCTCGAGTACGTGTGGATCTTTCTCGTGATGCTCGTTGCCTCGCTTGTGATCGTCCGTCGAGAGTCGCGTGGGGCATCGGGGCTGCTGCCTGTCCTCTTTCTCGTGACGGGAGAAGTGACCGCCTTCCTCGACTTTCTCACCACAGAGACGCTCACCCTTACGATACCGATCCTGCTTGTGTTGCGCGCCCGCAAGCGATGGGGGCGCGAGAGCGACGCGAGACGCATCGTGGGGTGCTGCATCGCCTGGCTCGTGGGGTTTGCGGGGATGTGGGCGGCGAAGTGGGCGCTCTCGTCGGTGGTTCTCGGCACCGACGTCATGCCCTACGTCAATGGGCACGTGACGGAGCGTCTTGCGGGAGATGTTGGCCTCGCTTTGGGGAACTTCCTCGTCGCCGCGCTCGCCAGAAACGTACTGCGGCTTTTCGTGTTTGACTATGGTACTGCGGGAACCGTCGTCCTTTGTGCGCTAATGGCGGCGCTGGTGATTCCCCTGCTCGCGGGGAAGCTCCGCGTGCGCGGGCGCATTGACTGGAAGGCGGTGCTGGTCTACGTCGGTATTGCGCTGCTGCCGTACGTGCGGTATCTGGTGCTCCACAACCATGCGTACGGGCATTACTGCTTTACCTACCGGGCGCAGGCTGCGACGGTGATGGCCCTCTGCTTCGTGGTGATGGAGCTGCTTGAGCCTGTTTCCAAGCCTGCCGCTAAGCGTGTCCCCAAGCCTGCCCCCAAGCCTGCCGCTAAGCGTGTCCCTAAGCCTGCCCCCAAGCCTGCCCCTAAGGCATCACAATGAGCCGAGCGGAATCTGGTCCACAGGGACCGTCCCCCGAGCTACACCCGTTGGCCCCACCGCTGGACCTCGCCCCACAGGGACCGTCCCCCGAGCGCCGCCCACCCACCCCGCCAGACCTCAGCATCGTCATGCCGTGCCTCGACGAGGAGGCGACGGTCGGCGCCTGCATCGAGGATGCGCGGGGATTTATCGTGCGGCGCGGCCTGTCGGGCGAGGTAATCGTCGTGGACAACGGCAGCACCGACCGTTCGGCCGAGGTCGCGCGGCGCCACGGTGCCGACGTCGTGAGCGAGCCGCGCCGCGGATACGGGCGTGCGCTACGCACCGGACTTGCGCACGCGCGCGGCCGCGTCATCGTGATGGGGGACAGCGACACGACTTATGACTTCGCCAACACGGACGCGCTCGTCGCGCCCCTGCTCGCGGGGGAGGTCGACCTTATGGTGGGGGATCGCTTTGCCGGCATGATGGAGAAGGGCGCCATGCCGTTCCTGCACCGTCTGGGCGTGCCGTTCCTCTCTTGGTGTGGGCGGATGCGATGGCATGTTGACGTGCACGACTTTCATTGTGGCCTACGCGGGATCACTCGCGAGGCATTGGGGCGCTGCAGATTTCGGGCCGACGGCATGGAGTTCGCGACCGAGATGATCGCTGAGACAACGCGCAAGGGGTTGCGGATCGGACAGGTGGCGGTGGCACTGCGGTGTGGCCCACGCGGACGCAAGCCGAAGCTGCGCACCTTCTCCGATGGTTGGCGCCACCTGCGCTACATCCTCTTCTCAAGCGAGTGAACGCACGACCGTTTGAGTGCGGCGCAACCGACCGACGTGCTGTCATTTGGTACCGCCATGAGGTGCTGCCATGTGGTTGTGCCGCCAGCATTGGGTCCACCCGAAAACCCTCCCAAAATAACCCAAATCGGCCCCTCCGAGGAACTTGTTCGGTTTTCGCTCGAGCCGAATCCGAACAAGCTCGCGAAAGACCCCGAATCAGCTAACTTTGGGAAGTTATTCGGGCGGAAGACGTTGGCGCCATAGCATATTGGGCATGGCCTACCCGGTGAACGGGTGGAGGCTCGCAGCTGGCGGTTTGTTCGCGCGTGTCGCCAGTCTCCGTAGACGCTGCCAGCCGCTGCGAGCCACGCCGGCCCACGCGCGCATCACAACCAGCCCTCCTCGGGCCGCCCCCGCCGATCTCCGACCCCGCCGACTTCCGCCCCCGTCGAGATTCCCAAATCCGCGCGTGCAAAACGAAACAGGGCACCTGAGCTGCGGATGTGCAAAAATCGGGGAAAAAAGTGCGTGCTAGCGGGGAAATTCGTGCAAGGAGCGTGGAGTATCATGCGCTCACAGGATGGTGTTGGAAGGTTTTAATTATTGGCAATTGCAAGATAAGGATATAATTGCAAAAAATCGCTTCAGTTAGGAGGGTCCCATGCTGCCAGACACAATCTTTGGCATGCCGCTAGCAATTGGCGAAGACTACGACTTCATGGGATTGCCTCTTCTCTATCGCGGCGCGTACGAGGGGCGCTTGTCGAAGATCGGCGAGACTCCGTGCGTCGTTATCACCCCGAAGGGCCAGCTTAAGCCCCTGCAGGTAGAGAAGCTTTGCCATGCAATCTATGAGAAGGAGGCGCTGCCGTGCCTCGTTCATGCGGAGGGGGCCACCGCATATCAGCGAAATGCCATGACGGAACGCAACATAGCATGGCTCTCTGCCGAACATACGTTCTCGATTCCGTTCATCGCTGCCTCTTGTGATGCGAGGGAGCTGCACAGGAGGGCAGCTCGCGCCCTCACTCCCAACGCGCAGAGGGTTGCGGTGGGCGCGATAGAGGGCTCTCTAATGGGCATGACAACGACCGCCGTCGCTCACGCCTTGGGGGTTAGTCTTTCCAGCGCCGGGAACTACTTTTCTGAGTGCGAGGCCGCCTGTCCTGGCCTTGTAGGCTCGAGGGGCCGGGCTCGCTTCTTGCAGATGCCTGACGGCATGAATAAGAGAACACTGTACTCTGTGCTCCGGCCCTACTTTTCAAGTCCCGTCGAGGCGCGCGTATTTCTTAAGCTGTCAGATTCGGATTTCAAGGTCTTGGGGACTCTTCCTCTCTCGGGGATGAGCGCGCTTTCCCAAAGGACAGACATCGCAGACGATCCTTGGCGGACATATGCGCTATGCGAGAGCAAGGTGAGCGATGTCTTTCCGAACTCTCTGGTGGTCGGCGAACATGATCAGCCGGATGTGCTGGTGGAACTCTGGAGCTATCGATCGGGGCGGGGAAAGGGCGCTGTTGATGGCATATCGTTGCTCATCGACCTCGAGGAACTAGGCGATGGTGGAGACGAGCGACTTGCGGAGGCAATCAACACGCTTAGGAAAGAGGTCCTTGCATGAGCGTCTTGGGCATTGAGCTGTTCCGCGAGGCGATGCGAGGACACGAGGGATCGTACGCGCTCATAGGCGGAAGTGCGTGCGACCTCTTGATGGAGGCCCAGGGGGGAAAGGTTTCGAGCCACGAAGGACCTGGATGTAGTCATACTTTCGCAAGGTAACGATGCCGGGTTCGCTGCGGCCCTCTGGGCGTTCGTGAAGCGGGGCGGTTATGAGCCTTGGAAGAGTTCCGACGGCACGATCCGGTTCTACCGGTTCGTTAAGCCGAAGGTCCCTGGCTATCCTCATATGATCGAGCTTTTCGCGAGGCACCCCGACTTCGTTCTTGCCGATGACGAGACTGCAATTACCCCGCTTCCCTGCGGCGAAGACATTTCGAGTCTTTCCGCAATTCTTTTGGACGATGATTATTACGAGTTCATTCTAGGGGGACTTGTGGAGGTTGGGGGCGTCAGCACCCTTGATGCCGTTCATCTTATGCCGCTCAAAATGCGGGCGCACATCGATTTGGCTGCCAGGCATGCCGCGGGGCAACATATCAATGGCGCCGACTTAAAGAAGCATCGAAAGGATGTATTCAGGCTGCTCGTGTCGACCTCTGCGGGGGAGAGGGTCGAGCTCGTGGAGAAACTCGCCAAAGACGTGGCGCGCTTCATCGATGCGGCGCGAGAGCCTGACTTTAGAATCGATCAGCTCGCCATCGGAATGGACCTGGACGATGCAATTGCCATGCTCAAGGAGATTTATGGCATTGAGGAGAGCTAGCTGGCTTTGACTGAGGGCGCTCGGCGGGGGGATGCCCGGCGGGTGTCCCCGGTCGATCGCAAAACCGGTCGTCGGTCGCCTCCGCGGGCGTCGGCCACCTGCGAGCCACGCCGGCCACCCGCATGCAATGCCAGCGCCCCCGTGGATGCCTTCCGCTCCCGCATGCAAC
Organism: Atopobiaceae bacterium; assembly: GCA_017533825.1. Lineage (GTDB taxonomy): Bacteria > Actinomycetota > Coriobacteriia > Coriobacteriales > Atopobiaceae > RUG440. Next base: position 5,030 of record JAFWIE010000046.1, read on the forward strand.
GCCAGCGCTTCCGCTGACGCCTTCTGTTCCCGCATGCGCCACCGGCCCTCCTCGGGCCGCCCCGCCGATCTCAACCTCCGTCGAGATTCCCAAATCCGCCGATCTCCGACCCCGCCGAGATTCCCAAATCCGAGAGTGCAAAACGAAACAGGGCATCTGACCTGCGGAGATGCAAAAATCGGGGAAAAAAGTGCGTGCTAGCGGGGAAATTCGTGTAAGAAGCGTGGAGTATCATGCGCCTCCCGGGCGCCACGGGGCGCCGCGTCGAAGGGAGGATGTCATGGCAAGGCTTGAGATGTTAAGATGCACGACAAAACGTGCAAGTTGCAGTGTAACAAAACATAGGGGTTGCGAAACGATGAAGAAGGACGATCTTCTCGATCTGATGGAAAGACTTGGCGGCCGAATCACGACGAAGGCGGCCAGGGACGCCGGCTATCCCAATTCCTTGCTTGATTTGCTGCTCGACGAGGGGGCCATCAAGCGCGAAAGTCGAGGTGTCTACGCGCTCGTGTCGGTCCCGCTGGACGACTTTGCTGTGTTGACTCTGCGCTGGCCGAGGCTCGTGTTCTCGCATGGGAGCGCACTGTATCTCCTAGGCCTGTCCGACCGCGTGCCGATCGCCCTTGAGGTTAGCTGCCCGCGCGGATATCGATCCCCGGCGCTAATCGCCGAATACCCTGGGACGACCGTGCACAACGTCGCGCCTAAGAACTTCGGACTCGGTCTCACCCGCGGTTTGTCGCCCACCGGAACCCCGGTTGCGCTCTATGACGCCGAGCGGTGTTTCTGCGACATGTTGGTGCAGCGCAGGAGGGGGAGGGCGGATTTGCAGCTGCTTTCCGACGTCGTGAATGGCTACATGCGATCGGAGTCAAGGAACTTGCCCAAGTTGGCGCGCTATGCGGACGCGCTCGGAGTCGCTGACGAGCTGCGCGTTTACACTGAAGTGATGTGATGATGGTTGCTAACGATGCTAGTCTTCGCGGCAAGTCGAAGGCACTCGCACAGCGGTACGGTCTCATGGCGCAGGAAGTCACGCAGATGTACCCGTTCGAGCGCTTCTTGGCAAGGTTGTCGGCAAGCGCATATAAAGATAGGTTCGTAGTCAAGGGTGGCATTTTGGTCTCGTCGTTGGTGGGGATTGCCAACAGAACGACCATGGACTTGGATGCGACCATCCGCTCCTTGAGGTTTGATGAGTCGACGGTGACAACGGTCGTCTCGGAGGTCTGCGCGCTTGACCTCAGAGATGGAATGTCATTTGAGCCCGAGCGAGTGGTCCCCATCTGTCCGTTCGCTCCCAATGCTATTCGAGCCCGGTGCCGTTGAGGTCCTCGCTTATACGACTGAGACTTGCCTTTCTGAGAAGTTCGAGACCATAGTGAAGCGTGGGGTCACGACATCTCGGGCACGCGACCTTTACGACGTCGCAGCTGGTGCGAATCTATGGCGAGGGCCTGGATTGGTCCGTCTTGGCCGAGGCGGTAAGGGCGACTGCGCGGCACAGGGGCACGCTTGAGCTCGTTCGAGACTACGAACGGACGTGCGACGAGATGGCATCATCCGAAGCGATCAGGCGCATGTGGGCCAACTACGTAAGGAGAAGCCATTACGCAGAGGCGGTCTCGCTGGACGAGGCGATCTGCGCAACGCGCATGATTGGCCGGAGGTGCCTGGCCCAAGAGATGTGACTCCTCGGGCCGCACGCAAGGGGGTTGCAGGGAATGGTGGTCACGAAGCCGGTTGTCAGCCGCCCCCTGCGGGCCGCCGCTAGTCCTGTGAACGTTACCGGCTCTCGTGGACGCTACCAGCCGCTGCGAGCCACGTCGGCGCCCGAACGCCGCCAGCCCTCCTCGGGTCGCCCCTCCGACTTCCGCCCCCGTCGATCCCCGGTCCCGCCGACTTCCAACCCCGCCGACTTCCAACCCCGCCGATCTCCACCTTTGCCGAGATTCCCAAATCCGCCGATCTCCGACCCCGCCGAGATTCCCAAATCCGAGAGTGCAAAACGAAACAGGGCACCTGACCTGCGGAGGTGCAAAAATCGGGGAAAAAAGTGCGTGCTAGCGGGGAAATTCGTGCAAGAAGCGTGGAGTATCATGCGCCTCCCGGGCGCCACGGGGCGCCGCGTCGAAGGGAGGATGTCATGGCAAAGCTGGCAAGGGTTGCAAAGGCGACGGTCGCAACGCGGGGGGACAGGCCGCGGATCAGCATGGGGTTCGTCTTCCGCAGCGTGTTCCAGGACAGGCCCGACCTCTGCGCCGAGCTGCTCGAGGTCTGCCTCGGGATCGAGGTCAGGGAGGTGAGCGTCGTCGAGCACGAGCGCGTCGTGGAGGCGGACATGGAGGCGCGCGCGGGCAGGCTGGACCTCTACGTCGTGGGTGCCGACGGCACGCGCTACGACGTCGAGGTGCAGGTGGAGGGCCGCAAGAACGAGCTCCTGCGAGCACGATATTACCAATCGCTCATGGACGTCGACTTCCTGAAGCGTGGCGGAGACGTGATGAGCCTGCCGCAGACCATGGTGCTCTTCATCTGCGACTTCGATCCCTTCGGGGCGGACCTCCGGCGATACGACTGCGTCACCACGGTTCAGCAGACCGGGAAAGAGGCGGGCGATGGCCGCCGGATCGTGATGCTCAACGCTGGGGCGCTCGACGGGCACGTGTCGCCCGAGCTTGACGCCTTTCTCCGCTTCTTTCGCAACGAGGCGGTCGAGGGAGACCCCTTTGTCGATAAGATAGAGGCTATAATAGATAGCCTACTACTGAACCCGACGTGGAAGGAGCAGTACATGACCTTCGAAGACGAGCTCGAGGCCGCCCGCTGGAACGCCGAGAGGCGCGGAATGGAGAAGGAGCGTACGAGAGCCGAGCACGAGAACGCCCTGCTCGTCGAGGCACTTGAGGCCGCCGGCCGGGCTGGCGAGCTTGGCGCTGCCTTCAAGGACCCCACGCGCCGCGCCGCGCTGATCGCCGAGTTCGGCATCGACGCGTCTGCCGAGAGCGAGTAGCTCGCCGCGCGCGGAAGGGCCGCCGTTTGCGGCGTCGGGAGTTATGGCGCGGGTTGCGCGCCGCATCAAGTTGTCTGTGACTGCATCGGACCGACCTTCACTGCGATAGATTTGCGAAACGGCCATGCGGGGACTGTCGGTCCCGGCGCGAGGCCGAACATGGCGTCCGTGGCAAAACTGCCAAACCGGAGGCGGAAAAGTGGCAGGAAATCGGACTTCTGTACGGTTTTCGAGTCAGGTTCGTCCACTGCGCCGATACGGGCCCCGCGTTTGCGCAGGTAGATGGTGCCGCGAATGCGGCCCCCTCTTTCGCGAGCCGGGAAAACCGTACAGAAGCTCGAAAAGCTGCCACTTTTGCATGCCCGGCTTGGCAGTTTGGTCGGCGGCACGTGTGGCGGCGCGTTCGGAGGCTTAACCGATGACACGTGCTGTCACAACGGCTTAGTGCCTCGGGTGCCAATCATGATCACATAGAACGTATAATTACCGACAATTGTGCTGCCTGTCGCCAGAGATCGACATTTTCGCAGGTAGATGGCCTATGCACAAAGGCGATGTTCCCTTCGTCGGTAGTTACGGCGCGCGCGACGCCACGAGTTGAGGCGCTTCGGGATGCCCGGACCACGGGCCCCGTGCCGGAGGAGCCCGCGGCCGGCAGCCGTCTGCGTCACCGGGGAAAAACTGCCAAACCGGAGGCGGAAAAGTGGCAGGAAATCGGACTTCTGTACGGTTTTCGAGGCAGGTTCGTCCACTGCGCCGATACAGGCCCCGCGTTTGCGCAGGTAGATGGTGCCGCGAATGCGGCCCCGTGTTTCGCGAGCCGGGAAAACCGTACTGAAGCTCGAAAAGCTTCCACTTTTGCATGTCCGGCTTGGCAGTTTGGTCGGCGGACTGTTCGGGGCCAGCCCGGCAGCATGTGTTGAGGGTCTTCTTGCCGGTTTGACGGCGGCCTGACCGGTGGTTAGCCAGGAGGTTGCCGGTCGTCTGTGCCGGCGGTCTGCACATGAGTTTGTCGAAGGCCAGTCGGATCGTCTGCGCTGGGGCCTTGTGCGACCTGTGCCAGCGGCCCGTGTCGATGCTTTGCCCGGCGGCCCGCATCCGGCCGTATGTGTTGATTGTCTGTGCTGTCGGCGCGTCAGCGTAGCATCGCGTGCAGGCCGGCCTTTGGATGGCATCGCTCCAAACATATATTTACCGACAACAGAAAACCCGTTGATTCGAAATCGTATAACCGCAGGTAGATGGCCTATACGCATAAGGCATATTCCCTTAGTCGGTAATTTTGGGGCGGCGGCAGGTGGCAGCGCAGGGGTCGTGTCGGGTCGTGCCGGGCCCGCGCCAGACCCGCACTCGGCCCGCGCCAGACCTGCGCCTGGCCCGCACCGAGCCTGCGGCAGGCTGCGCCAGCCCGCACCGGGCCGCGTCGGACCCGCACTCGGCCCGTCTTCTGCGATCCAAACGACCCTCGCACGTCTCGCCCAAAGGCTGTTCACCGAAGTCCTTCACGTTTACTCCACATTTGGAACCTTTGGCCGAACTAACTTGAAAGCTATCTCGAAGAATTCCGCGCGAAGCTATATCTTCAATTCTGTAGCCTTGTCGGATTATGCATGTTGGGGGTATAGGCGCACCCCCGCATGCGAGGTTGATGGGAGGACGCATGGACAGGGACAAGAGACCCAAGCGGCACAACATGCCCATGGCGCGCTTGCTGAGCGCTGTGGTCAGTGTGTCCATGGTGCTGAGTCTCATGCCGAGTCAGGGACTCGTGTGGGCTCAGCAGCAGGCGGCCAGGGCGCGAGCCTTGGCGCTTATGCAGGCCGAGGAGGTGACAGGTGGGCTCACGGACGACTCTTCCGAGAAGGAGGAGGCGAAGTCCGAGGAACAGCCCACGCAGCAGGCAGAGCAGGCTCAGGCTGAGCCCGAGCAGCAAGCTGAACCCCAGCCGGAGGCGGCACCGCAGCCGACGGAGGCGAAGCTCGCGCTGCGCCTCGAGAACGCAGTGTTGCTTTACGCCGGCAACGACGTCAACGCAGGCGACGTCACCGTGCCCCTCGACAGGGACATGGAGTTCGCCGCGCGCGCGAACGACGGATTCCGGGTCGCGCGCGTCATCTACAAGGCCGACGGCAACGAGGCCGAGATTGGCCGCCGCGAGGATGGTATATATATACTGAGCAAGGATCGCCTCAAGGATGGCGCCGAGCTTGCCATCATTACCGAGGTCGTGCCGCAGCCTCAGCCCGAGCCCGAGCCTCAGCCCACGCCTCAGCCCACGCCTCAGCCCACGCCGGAGCCTGCGCCAGCACCGGCCGAGGAGAAGAAGGACGAGCAGAAGCCAGAGGAAACTAAGGCCGAGGAGCAGAAGCAAGAAGAGACCAAGGCCGAGGAGCAAAAGCCCGAGGAGCAGCAGCCTGCCGAGCAGAAGGCTGAAGAGCAGAAGGCCGACGAGCAGAAACCCGCCGAGCAGCAGCCCGCCGAGCAGAAGCCTGCCGAGCAGAAGCCCGAGGCCCAGCCGGTCGACGAGCAGCCCGCAACCGAGGATGCCAAGCCCGAGGAGAAGAAGGACGAGGAAGCCAAGGACGAGAAGGCTGACGTCGAGGAGTCCAAGGACGAGAAGTCCGAGAAGAAGTCCGAAGCCAAGGCCGACGACACCAAGTCCGAGGAGAAGAAGTCCGAAGCCAAGGCCGACGACACCAAGGCCGAGGAGCGCAACACGCAGGAGAGCTTCACCTTCGAGGACGGCGCCGTCAAGGTAACGGCCACGCTCGCCGACCCCGCGGCACTCCCCAAGGACGTCAAGTTCGTGGTGACCCCCGTCACAGCGCAGTCCCCCGCCTACAACTACGACGCCTACATGAAGGCGCTCAACGACGCGTCCGACAGCGAGACCACCTACGACGAGCAAAACACGATGCTCTACGACGTCGCGTTCCTCATTACCGACGAGGATGGCAAGCTGGTCGAGGTTCAGCCAGCCGAGGGAACCGTAACCGTCAAGTTCGACTTTAAGCAGCAGCAGCTGAGCGAGGGCCTCGAGGCCAAGGACGCCGCTGACGTCACGGTGACGCACCTCCCGCTTACCGAAGGCATCGTTGACGAGGCCGGCACCACTGCCCGCGCTAAGGACATCTCCGCCGGTGACGTCAACGTCGAGACTGTCAATGCGGCCGCCACGGGCGACAACGCCCTCGAGATGACCGTTGACAACTTCAGCGTCTTCGCAATCTCCTACACCGTCGACTTCACCTACGACGGCTACACCTACAGCATCGCAGGCGAGAGCGACATTCTCCTGAGCGAGCTCTTCTCCATCCTGGGCATCGACGTCAACGTCGCCGACGTGGCCAACGTCGAGTTCACCGACGAGTCCCTCGTCAAGGTCGAGAAGGCCGGCGACGACTGGAAGCTGATTAGCGTCGCGCCGTTCACCTCCAGTGAGACCCTCACCGTCACGCTGAAGAACGGTGACAAGTACATCATTGCCGTGACGGATGACCAAGTTGGGTCAACAAATCTCTCGGACTTCCTGAGGAACGTTACCGTAAACGCTCCAACCAATGAGCAAGGTCAGTATGTTGTAAAGCCCGAGGAGGACTACTCGATTAAGCTCTCATTTGCGGAGACCGATGGTGGTTTGCAGTTTGATAATGATGGTCCACTGACATATCAGATTCCAGGCGATATCCATGTTGACGCCCAAAGTGGATCGCTGAATATCAACCTGAAGATTGGTACTCAGTCATACAAAATTTCCGGCAACCCTTATAGCATAACCGAGGATGGTCTCGTCACATTCAACTGGAACACGAATGACCCGAATTACGAAAAGCTGACCGGCGCCTCGAACACCCGGTTCGATCTCTACTTCCAAGGTGACTTTACAAACACGCAAGACAAGATTCACTTTTCGGATACGGTGGAGAAGGATGTTCACGTCGATAGATCTAATAGTGTGACCGTTTCCAAATCCGCGAATGTTGACAAGTACAACGACAAGCTTACGTATACGGTTGCCGTCAGGTCTGATGGGAACAGCACCAATGTCAGGTTGACTGATACCCTTACAGGTGAGGGACTCACTCTTGACGCAACTAGCTTTAGTGCGCAGTCAAGCAAGGGAACGCAGATTGCTGGGTCCCCGAATGTAAGTGGCAATAGCTTCGAGTACGCGCTGGGTGATATGTCGAACGGTGAAGTCATCACGGTGACGTACTCCGCGACCATTCATCCGGAAGTGCTCCAGAAGCTGCAAAACGGCAAGATCGTGACAACGGCCAACAACTCGGTCAAGGTTGTTAGTGATGGCGACCCCAGTAATGAGCCGGTCAATGTAAGTCGCGAGATTGACTACACTCCAACAATCTCTAAGAGTGGCGCTGCCGATGGTGGTACCACTGAAGATGGCAAGAAGATCCTCAAGTGGACGGCTACCTACAATGCTGACGCCAAGGTGAATGCAAAGGGCTACTCAATCACCGACTCTATCAAAGAATCTTCGCGCGATATCATGACGATGTACGGAAGCGGCGTCACGATTACAAAGAAGAATAAGAACGATGAAACCGTAAGTGGTCCTACAGTAGTTGCATGGGGCGAAGGTTCACTTACGAAAAACGGTGATTACTCGTGGACGTATCAGATACCCAATAATGAAGATGGCGTATACAAGTACATCATTGAGTACGAGACACAAGTGGATGTCAGCGATATCGATCAGCTGACGACTGTTGAAAACACGGTTACGACGGAGGACCATCAAGAGTCAACCGGAAGCGGCCAAGTGGGTCCTGACCACGACGTGCCCGAGATTCACAAGACAGTTGAGAAGGTTGATATTGCAAACAGAGAGATTACGTGGGTCGCAACAATCAACGTTCCAAAGGAAGGTCTGGCTAAAGCCGTTATCACGGATACGTATCCAAAATCCGTAGAGGTATGGAAGGATACAGATGGTGACGGTCAGTCTGACACACCATTTACATGGTATGACGTAGTCAAGGATGGGTCGGTCGAGGTGACGGGGCTTGTGTCCGGCGAAAATAAGCAGGTCACCATTGGAGAGACGGAAGCAACTATCACACTCACCAACAACGGAAGTCCTGGACTTGCACAGACTGATGGACCGCGCGTAGTTACAGTTACGCTAAAGACCAAGATAGACGAGGACTGGCTAATCACTTCGAAAGAACGGTCAGATTTACGAGCCCGCGAAAACAACATTGCGCTCGATTATGGCACGAAGACAATAACTGCTAAAGCGCAGACCTCCGTTGCGGCGCCAGAAGTGACCAAGACCGCTAAACAGATTGGCACGCGTACAGTCAACGGCGTCGAATTGCCAATTTACCAATATAAAATCGTGCTATTTGGACTGGAGAACGAGCAGACTACAATTGACGATACGTTCGATACCAGTCTTCTTGAGGTTTACAACGGAGCCGCAAATGCCTTCTGGATGTACGTTGGTAGCTCCGATGGGCCATTCTGGAATAATCTGGGTATGGACAGCACTGATACATCTTGGACGACAGGCATTCCTTGCACCTATGTAGATACGGCGAACGGGATCAAAATCACTACTAATCCCCAAGCGATGATGCGTGGGTACAATTCTTGGCAAACCGGCAATCCCGATACGCTGTACCCTGCATATGGCATCGTTTACTACCTCACGGTGAAGGATGCAGACGCCCTAAACAAGATTATGGGGTATGCTGCGCAGAGCGAGGACGGGTATGAGCTCAATAACCAGGCTGAGTGGGAAGGACAGACTGGAACTGGAAAGATTACCTTTAAGTACAAAGGCGTTACCAAAGAGCTCCTGACGGATGATGCGGAGCTTAGCAAGACCGATGCAGACATCTGGGCCGACTTCAGAATTACTCTTAATCCAGGTGCACAGGAGCTGAAAAATGGTGACCCGCTCACCATGACCGACACGGTTGAGGGGTTGAGCGTTGACCTTGCGTCAATCAAGGCTGTTGAGGGCTCGATTCTTTCGGTCGACATGAGTGGCAACACCGTTACGTATACGATACCTGATGCTACTAAGGTAGTAATTGAGTACCGTGCAAAAGTCTTGTACGCCAGTATCGGTGATGCTCATGAAACCGTGGATGTGCATTTCTCGAATACTGCGGTGATGGAAGGTTACAAGGATACTGCTGGAGGTGAGGCTCACCGCTACAACAGTGGAGAAGGTGACGCCAATATCCCAATCATCCACATCCTCAAATACGAGGCAGGCAACCTTAACAACAGGCTAAACGGTGCGGTATTTGAATTGCTCGATGCAAACAAACAGCCTATCACTGACAAAGACAATAAGCCTGTTACAGTCACAACACAACGTACTAACATGGGAACTGATGAGAATCCGGACTGGCAGAATGGTATTGCGCGAGTTCAGGGTAATCAGAACCTCGGGTGGAACCTCTCATGCAATACTGTGTACTACTTGCATGAGATTGAAGCGCCTGAAGGCCACATGCTCGATGACACCTACTATGAATTCAAGATATCCGAATACGGTGAGACGGACTACACCGCGCGACCGCGTATTTACTACTCCGGCGATAACATGACGGTCAAGAACTATCCTGGAACCGAAGTAAAGGTCGAGAAGGTATGGACTGACGGTAACGATAACCACCAGAGCGAAGAGGTTACCGTAAAGCTCCAACAGCGCATTAAGAACAATGATGGTGACTGGGGCGACTGGTCTGATACCATTCGTAAAGAGACCAAGCAGGACGATGAATATGTGTGGGGGGAAACGACTGAACCGACCACGCTTGTCCTGAAAAAGGATGATGAAGCGTCGAAGAGCTGGAAGGGCGCCTTCAATAGTCTGCCGTTGGAGGTCCCCGCGACGTTGCCACCGACCGAAGACACCGAAGATGTCGAAGTTGAGTACCGTGTTATTGAGACATTCGTGGGCGACAAGGAAGTCACTTACACTGATGACAATTGCACGCAAGGCACCTATGACGGTGGAACAATAACCATAAGGCCGGAAGCTGCTAGCGCTACCGGCATTGATGAGTATGGTCAACCGGTGCAAGGTAGCACGTACAAGTACACCATTGCCAATACTCCAAGCACCGGTGCCCTCAAGCTCAAGAAGCTCGTAACGGTTAATGGCGAAGCGCCGGCGGAAGCCAATTACGCACTCGTCGACGGCACGTATGAATTCAAGGTTTTCAACGTCGGCGATGCGCCGGGGCCATCAGATGACTCACTCCGTACGATTGAAGTTACAATCGCTGACGGCGCCGTAACGAGTGCAAAGCTCACAAAGATCGGTACGGAAACAGTATCTCCTGCAGAAGATCTCACTGTGGACGACAATGGTTTTGCAATCATTGATGGCCTCGACCCCAAGACGTATCACATATACGAGACGGCGAAGCCCGACGGCAGCGACGTACAACTCGTCAAGATTGACGTCAACAGCACCCCACATGATGTTGTCATAGACGACGTGACAACTCACTACGCAAAAGTAACGGTAACCTCTGGCGCCACGGCGACGGTACCCATGGCGACCTTCACCAACAACATTGATCTCGGCTCGCTCAAGATCAAGAAGAAGGTCACCGGCGCGACCGGCCAGGACGGCAAGAAGTTCAAGTTCACGGTCTCCCAGACCTCCGGCGAGGGCGATGACGCCACCACGACCTACTTCAAGACCAACGGCGAACCGGCCGAGTCCGAGGCCGACG
>JAFWIE010000047.1 GCA_017533825.1 Atopobiaceae bacterium
CAGCTCGCGGCCGCCCTCGGCGACGGCGCGCCCAGGGGCGACGCCGCGGCCGGCGCGTCCAACTCCCAGGCTCTCGACCAGATGGCCGAGGGTGCGCCCCCGCGCATGAACGGCGACGGCAACAACATCGAGGACCTCGTGGTCAAGTGGATAACGCCGGACGACTTCGAAGACGGCGAGAACGAGCCGCTCCTCTCGACGCGCCCCGGCGGCACGGGCCGCTCCGACGCCAGGCAGAGCATCATCGCCCAGATCGACTACTCCGTCTCCGGTGAGCACGACTACGAGGAGGGCGACATCCGCATCATGGTGCCGGCCACGATGTTCAGGCTGCGCAACGGCCGGCAGGCCGGCAACGTCGTGATCCCGCTGGCCGAGGCTCCGAGCAAGTCGACCGACTTCAACTGGCAGCTGATCAGCGACGCGGGCGGCGACTACTACGTCTTCACCAACACGCGCGCCATGAGCGCGGCGACCAAGGGCTTCATCCAGGTCGAGTGGAACAACCTCACCCCGCACGAGATCGCCGACGCCTACAGGAGCATCTACACCGACAACAAGGCGAGCCAGTACGCCGACGACGGCCCGGACGGGATCACGGGCCAGAACAAGACCGCCCCGTGGTACGCCTACATGGAGGTCACGACCTTCCGTGACAACACGCTGCGCGCAAGGTCCAACCAGATAAACGCCCTCATGGACACGAGCGAGGTCGTGGACGCGGCCTACAAGCGCCACACCACGAGCAGCCCCACCGTCGTCTCCCGTGACGAGCTGCCCGCCGACCGGATTCCGGCCGTGTACGACGGCGAGGAGGACTTCGTCATCGTCGACTGGTACACCTACGCCCACTACAAGGGCAACCAGCCCTTCACACTCGACATCAAGGACGAGCTGGACCTCGAGGCCGACCGGCTGAGCGGCGTCACGATGGACGGCTTCGTCTACGGCATCTCGGTCAACGGCACGCCCGCCTACGACGGCGCGGCCGTCGAAGCGACGGGCATCTACTCCGGCTGGCCCAGCCAGGAGAAGGGCGACACGGCCTACGTGCACATATACTCCGCGTACCCGGCGTCGCAGTTCGAGCCCGAGCCCAAGTCGTACATCTTCCACAACAAGGTGACCTACACCCTGCACCCCATCGACGGGGTCGACGACTACACCGTCGCCACCGCCACCGACAGCGTAAGCTACTCGTGGCACCCCTCCGAGTGGAAGGACACCACGGGGCACTTCATGGTGTTCAAGTGGGGCAACGACGGCGAGAGGGAGCTGGAGAACTACGCCGAGCGCGACATGGTGGCACACCGCCCCGGCCGCGAGAGCGAGACCATCTCGCGCATGGGGACGCAGCAGCACTACTCCACGTGGTACGGCATCTACGACGACGCCATCAACAAGCTCCGCGACGGCGAGACCACGCGCCTGTGGTACACCATCAAGTCCGAGGGCTGGGTGGTGCCCTGGACGCTGCAGCGGCCCACCGACGAGACCGGCGTCAGGCCGGACTCCGACCTCGTGAACGGCTGGTGGCAGTGGGCCAAGTGGAACGGCGAGGCCGGGCGGTACGAGGTCGCCGAGACGGTCGAGCCCGGCTGGAAGGACCACGCCACCTACGACAGCGAGACGAACACCTACAAGACGGACAAGTCCAAGACCGACGGCTACGAGCTCATCCCCTACACGCGCATCGAGTCGAACTACCTGAGGCGCCCGGTCACCATGGTCACCACCGACCAAGGGCTCCACCTCGAGGGCAGCACCAGCACCGACGACGTGACCTACGACCAGTCCGTCTCGGGCGGCTACGACCTCACGCCCGGCTCCGACTACACCTTCGACTACGTCGAGGTCCAGAAGCCGCGCATCGGCAAGCTCGTGGGCATCAACGTGAACCTCGACGGCAGCTTCAGCGTGAAGAACAACCAGGACGGCACCTTCGAGTACGACGAGGACAATGCCGACAGCAAGATCCCGCCCATCATCTTCCAGGTCGAGGTCGACGGCACGTGGCAGCAGCAGGGCAACACCGGTGACGAGTTCTTCGCCAAGGTCGACTGGAGCTCCGGCTCGCCCGTGACCACCTACGCGGACGGCCACGCCGAGAACAGCGCCGTGGTCAAGATGCCCGAGAACACCACGAACTTCCGGACCGTGGCCACCACGACGCAGAACGCCTACCTCATGGAGTACCTCTACCCCGGCGTCACCCTCACGCCCGAGGGGCAGGCCAACCTCAAGGAGTTCTGCGCGAACAAGTTCAAAAACGCCGAGGGCGGCACCGTGTACCGCCCCAGCACGTGGGTCTACAACGGCGTGCACATGGACGCCTACCAGTACGACAACGCCGGCACCGTCATGGACGAGGAGCACCCCCTGTTCCAGCGCACCAAGTGGGGCGAGGACCGTCTGAACGGCTACACCGAGGACCTCAAGGTGACGCCGAAGAAGTCTGCCGAGTTCGACCACATGGACGACGTCGACTACGAGAAGCGCCTCGCGACCGTGCACTACAAGGCCGAGGTGCGCGAGAGCACCTTCATCAGCGACCGCGCCACCTACGACGCCGCGCTCGAGGACGAGAGCGTGCCCCAGCTGCGGCCCGAGACCTCCGGCATCTGGTACGACCTGCTGCCCGAGGGCATGACGCCGGACGTCAACTCCGTCAAGCTCCGCGACGGCGACTCCGTCAAGCGCGCCTATGCCGAGAAGAACTGGCGCGGCACCGGTCGCACCATGCTCGTCGTGGAGGCCGACCTCACGCCCGCGCCGAGGCAGTACAAGGAGACGACCACCTCCGCGGTGCAGTTCTGGGAGGACGTGCCCTCGATCACCTTCGACGCGGTGATGGACCTCGACACGTGGGTCGACCTCGGCGGGAATCCCGCCGACGCGCAGACCGGCATCACCTCCCACAACGTTGTCGCGTTCGAGAGCAGCAAAGACACGCTCGGCAACGTGAGGGACTACTCCGGCGAGTACAACGAGCCCAACCCCGTCGACGGGTACGAGAACATAGCCACAAAGACCGCCTGCAAGGACGATACCGAAGTCACCGCCCTCACCGGCCTGGACTCCGGGCGCACGACGCCGAGCTTCGTCTACGCCGGCGTCGACACGAGGCTCGCCTTCCCCACTGCGGCGCGCACGAGCCTCTCGAAGAACATCATGGTCAACGACGACGGCCGCTGGAGCCAGGGCACCTACGACGACGTGCGCACCGTCTGGGAGGGTGGCTTCTACTCCTACCGCCTGCGCATGATGAGCGACGCCAACACCAAGTCCAAGGACCTCGTGCTCTACGACTCGCTCGAGAACTACTACGCCGTGGACGGCAACGACGACGCCGACATCGACGCCCCGCGCTGGCGCGGCGAGTTCGTGAGCGTCGACCTGGAGCAGATCAGGAAGGCCGGGTGCGACCCCGTGCTCTACTACTCCACCGAGCAGGACCTGCACCTCTCCGACGACAACAACGCCCGCCGCTCCAACGCCGACAACATCGACATCAACAACGGCGACATCTGGGTCCCCGCCGACGAGTACCAGGGCGACCTCAAGGACGTCCACGCAATCGCGATCGACTGCTCGAAGAACAAGAACAAGGAGGACTTCATCCTGCAGCCGGGCACGACGATCACGGCCTACGTCCGCATGCACGCGCCGTGGGGCACGGACACGTGGGACACCTACGAGAAGGTGACCAAGTACTATGACGGCGGCGGCTCCGCGCGCGACTACATCGCGGCCGACGCCCACGCCTACAACAACGTTTACCTGGTCTCCCGCTCGGTCAACGCGCAGGACGATTTCGACGATACGGCGGAGTCCACCCTCGACTTCATCCGCTTCGACTACACGAAGGTCGGCATCAAGGAGTACAACGTCCCCGTCAACAAGGTGTGGAACGACGACGACGACCGCGACGGCAGGCGCACCGAGTCCGTGAAGGTGACGCTGCTGGCCAACGGCGAGCCCGCGGGGACCCAGGTCGTGGGGGACAACGGCAACACACGCATCCTGAACGACGACAACGAGTGGACCGACGTGTTCAACAACCTGCCCTACACCGACTCCCAGGGCCAGAAGATCACCTACCGCGTGGTCGAGCTCCCCGAGGACGTGCCCGCAGGCTACAAGGCCGTCGTGAGCGGCACGGCCGACGACGGCTTCACCATCACCAACCGGCACACGCCCGAGCGCACGAGCGTCATCGGCACCAAGACGTGGGTGGGCGACGAGGACGACCCCACCACGCGCCCGGCCTACATCGACGTGCAGCTCTACGCCAACGGCGAGCTGCTCAAGACCAAGCGCATCGAGCCGCGGGAGGAGGTCGTGCAGGAGGCCGTGGGCACCGAGGGGGACGAGGGGTACCAGCCCGCCGTCACCCAGCTGGTGTGGCCGACCTACACCTTCGCCGATCTCTACAAGTACGAGGATGGCAAGGAGATCGACTACACGGTGCAGGAGTACGTGCCCGGTGGCGCCTACGTCAGCGCGGTCGATAGCACCGACATCACGAACACCTACCACCCGTACGGCGACGTGAGCATCACCAAGAAGGTGGCCGGCGCGACGGCCGTCGAGGCGGGCAAGAAGTACAAGTTCGACGTCATCCTCGACACGCCGCTCGGCAACGACCAGTACGAGCCGCTCACGGGCAGCTACGATTGGGAGTCCAGCACCGGCGCGACCGGCACCGTCAAGAGCGGCGGCTCGCTCGAGCTCGTGGCCGACGAGACCGTCACCATCAAGGAGCTGCCGCACAACACGCGCGTGACCTTCACCGAGCACGAGTACGAGGGCTTCACGACGGCGGGCGGCAACATCAAGGCCTCCACGGTGCGCCAGAACGCCACGCGCACCGTCAACGTGAACAACACGTACGCCGCGAAGGGCAGCGCCACCCTCGTGGCAGAGAAGGCGCTCAAGGGCGCGAAGCTCAAGAACAACAAGTTCGCCTTCCAGCTCCTCGACGAGTCCGGCAAGCAGGTCCGCACCGCGGCCAACCGCGCGGACGGCTCCGTGACCTTCGGCGCCCTCAACTTCACCGTCGCCGACCTCGGCGAAGACGGCAAGGCGGAGCTGCGCTACACCATCAAGGAGATCGTGCCCGAGGGTGCCGAGGAGGTCGAAGGCGGCTACGTCTACAAGGGCTACACCTACGATCTCACGGAGTACGGCGCGACCGTCACGCTCGAGGACAAGGGCGACGGGACGATCGAGTCCACCGTCGTGTACGGCGAGGACGAGGTCAAGTTCAACAACACCTACCACGCGGAGGGCAAGACCAGCCTCACCGCCTGGAAGGCCCTCGACACCGGCGGCCTCGACCGCGAGCTCGCGGAGGGCGAGTTCGAGTTCAAGCTCGAGGCAGTGCGCGGCGAGGACGCGGAGGGCAACGCCATCGCGGCCGACAAGGTGCCCATGCCTACGAATGCCACCGCCAAGAATGACGACAAGGGCGTCATCCACTTCGACGAGATTGACTACACCGAGGCCGACGCGGGCAACACGTACTACTACATGGCCAGCGAGGTGCCGGGTGACGACGACGCCGTGGTCTACTCCGACGCCAAGTTCGCCTACAAGGTGACCGTGGTCGACAACGGCGACGGTACGCTCTCGGTCGCCCAGGGGAACGCGCAGGTCGTCACGGTCGACGACGGTCCGCTCTGCCTGGCGAACGCAAACAGTGCCGAGAGGGCTGCTTACAACTGGTATGAATACGCCTTCGCTAACTACATATACATGTACACTGATGACAATTTCGACGACATCGTCGCGAGCAAGCAGGCGGCGGCACAATGGCTCTCGGCGGCGTTTGAGCTAGACATCACGGCGGATGGCATAAAACAAGCCTACAAGTCTACGGATGGTTATTACTACATTTGTCCGGTCGCGAGCGTTGCGGAGCAGTTGGGCATCGCAGCTCCCAATTCTGCATATATCAATTTTAGGAAGAAGAGCTACCCGGACTTCGTCACCCATCAAAATAAGATCTTCGCGACCAACGTCCGCACAGAGCACATCGAGGTCACGCCCGAAGCGGCCGACCAGCTCCCCGTCTTCGTGAACAAGCTCAAGCCCGGCAGCCTCGCCATCGAGAAGCGCATCCAGGGCGAGAACGACGACCCCAGCCAGGAGTTCACCTTCCACGTGAAGCTGACCGGCGACAACATCGTGCCGGATGCAGCGTACACATACGATCTTGAGCAGATTCAAACCACCAAGAGAACTACCGCTCAAAGTGCAGGTGGCAAGGCTGTCAGCAAAATCAACAACCCGATCGACCTCCTCATCGGGCTATTCACCCCGACGACGGCGTACGCGGCCACTGGTGAGGTAATCCATCAAGGTACCCTTAACAACGGAATGGGCGGGGTGGATAATGACGTAAGTTGGAAGCTCTACTCCGATGGAACGCTCGTTATAGAGCCGATAGACGGTGAGTCAGGCATATGGTACGAGGGTTCACCAACGGCACAAGCATGGATGGAATACAAGGATCAGATAACAGCGGTTGAAACGCACGGCAGCATTAACCTGCGATATTCAGCAATGGCCCAAATGTTCAAGGGTCTGGACAAGCTCAAGACTGCTGATGTCGGTGCTTTTGTTATCGATGAGGAAAGCTCGTGGCCTGCAAACGGATGCAGCTCAATGTTTGAAGGATGTTCGAGCCTTAGGACGGTCACGGGATTGGATAAGTGGGTTCTGACGCCTAAATTCAAAAACCTTTCAAGTATGTTTAGGGATTGCAGCTCCCTCGAATCCATTGACTTTACGAATTGGGATACGTCGAATGTAACGAATATGGCCAGCATGTTCTCCGGATGCTCCAGCCTCACCGAGCTCGACGTCAGCGGCTTCAACACCGACAACGTGACGGACATGAGCAACATGTTCTACGGGTGCAGCAAGCTCGATACAATAGATGTATCCAACTTCAATACCGAAAATGTTACTAACATGGGTGCCATGTTCTATAACTGCAAGGCTGTCCAAGAGCTCGACGTCAGCGGCTTCGTCACGTCTCAAGTAACCCAAATGAGCTCTATGTTCAGCGGCTGCGAAAAACTTACAGAACTGGACGTCAGCGGTTTCGTTACTTCGAATGTTACCAGCATGTCCGCCATGTTCAGTAATTGCAAGAGCCTGGAGACTATTGACGTCAGCAAGTTTGATACCTCGAAGGTCACTAGTTTGGGAAGCGTGTTCTACGAGTGCAGAAAACTGAAAGAGGTTGATGTCAGCAAGTGGAAGACGGGCGAATGCACGAGTCTATATGACACGTTCGCGGGCTGTGAGGCACTCGAAGTGGCTGATGTTAGCGGCTGGGATACGAGCAAAGTGACCAATATGAAGGAAACATTCAATGGTTGCAAATCTCTTGAAGTAATTGACGTGAGCGGATGGGTTACGGACAACGTGACGACCATGTATTGGATGTTCCAACACTGTGAGGCGGTCAAAGTCCTTGACGTCGACGAATGGAATACCTCTAACGTTACCGAAATGTACATGATGTTCCAATCCTGCAAAAGCCTTATCGAACTTGATGCGGGGAGCTGGGACACATCTAAGGTTAAGAATTTCTACTGGATGTTTACGAACTGCCCAGAATTGACGAAGCTCGACATGTCCAATTGGACGATGAACAAAGAAATCATGACGATGCCAGGGGACACCATTCATATTGGATATGATAACAAGTTGCAAGAGGTCAAGATAGGCCCGGGCTTTTCCTTCGGCACGAATCCGTCTGATCGCTTCTGCACTCCGTCTTCTCCTTTCTACAGTGGAAGGTGGATTCGCGTTGACGCAGACGGCAACATGATCGGCGAAGCGTATACACCACAGGACCACTATGCAGCGGTTATGGAAGATGCGGCAAGCATGGCCGGTACGTGGGTCTGGGAGCCTCAGACCATCGTCATCCATTTTGACGCCAATGGCGGCGAAGGAGCGATGGATGACTATATAGTCAGTGAGAGTCCATTCACGATTCCTTCCTTGGGATATTCGAATCCTTTGGCGGAGTTTGTGGCTTGGACCTACAAACCAAATGAAGATTACTACCTCTTTGACAATGACGTCCATACGCAGGCCCGACTGTACAATTCAGGAAGTAGCCTAATGCTGGGGAACGTAGTGGATTGGCCGGTATCGCCAGGTCATCCTGCGCAGCGCGGTATTAGTATGCTCAAGACGGACGCGGGTTATGAGAGAACACTGTATGCTATCTGGCAGTACAAGGACTACATAATCAACTATGAATTGTCAGAAGATGACTCCAACGCCGGAGCCTCGGGCAGCATGGCCTCCGAGACCGTTCCGCTTGACCAGGACCACAAGCTCGCCAATCCCACGTTCTACTGGTTCAAGCACCAGATCGTCGGCTGGGATGCCAACGGTGACGGGGAGAAGGACTACGACCTTGGCCAGACCATCCCGGCGAACACTTACACGGCTAGCACCACGCGCAAGGTGCTCAACCTCACCGCGCTCTGGGGCGACGTGGACACTACCGCCCAGTCCGAGAACGGCGAGTTCACCATCAAGCTGCACGGCGGCGAGCGCGCGGTGTTCACGGACCAGATCCCGGCCGGCGCCTCCTACGAAGTGTGGGAGGAGACGCCCGACGGCTGGAAGCTCGTCCAGACCAGCGGCACCACCGGAACCATCAAGCCGACGGAGACCTCCACGGCCAGCTTCACCAACAAGAAGGACGAGTCCGAGCTCAAGGGCACGGCCAAGCTCGAGGCGACCAAGCTGCTCAAGACCTACAAGGACGGCGAAGAGGTGACGGGCGACGAGGCGCGCAGCCTTGAGGCCGACGAGTTCAGCTTCCGCCTGTACGAGGGCGAGGGCACGGACGGCACCCTGCTGCAGACCGCCACGAACAACGGCGAGGGCAAGGTCGAGTTCAGGGAGCTCGCCCTCACCGAGGCCAAGACCTACACGTACACCATCCAGGAGGTCGCGGGGACCGAGGACGGCATGACGTACGCATCCGACCCGGTCACGGCGACCGTCGTGGCGGAGGAGGCCACCGACGACGACGGCAAGCCGTACCTCAAGACCACGGTCAGCTACGACCCCGAGGACAAGACCTTCACCAACACCTTCGAGGAGGTCCAGCCGACCACCTACACGCTCTCCGTCCAGAAGGTCGTCGAGGGCAAGCCCGAGGGCGCGAGCCCGAAGTTCAGCTTCGACGTGGCGCTCACGAACGAGCTCGGCCAGCCGCTCTCCGCGGAGGAGACCGAGGCGGTCGAGGTGGTCTTCGACAACGACGGGACGAAGACGGTCAGCGCCGGCAAGATCTCGCTCAAGGACGTCGACCCGGGCTTCGTCAAGCTCAACAACCTCCCCGAGGGCACGCGCTACCAGGTCACCGAGACGAGCATCCCGGCAGGCTGGGCGCTCAAGTCGGAGGGCGAGAACGCGTCCGGCGAGATGGACGAGAGCAAGACGACCACCTTCACCAACGAGTACACCTCCCACGGGCTCGTCTCGCTCAAGGCGTACAAGGCCTTCGACGGCGGCGAGATCGAGGAGGGCCAGTTCACCTTCGGCCTGTACGACAACGAGGCATGCGAGGGCGACCCAATCCGGGTCCAGTCCAACGGCCCCGCGACCAACGGCCGCGCCGAGGTCGCCTTCGGCCCGATCACGCTCGAGAAGGCCGACACCTACACCTACTACATCAAGGAGGTCGCGGGCGCGGACGAGACCGTCGAGTACTCCCACGATGTCATCACCGCGACCGTCGAGGCCAGAGACCTCGGCAACGGGACGCTCGAGTCCACGGTCACCTACGACCCCAAGGCCGACACCATCACGAACACCAAGAAGCCCGGCTGGCTGAACATCCACAAGACGCTGGCCAACCCCGGCGGCGACGTGGCCGACGCAGAGTTCCCGGTGACGGTGACCCTCACCGACGCAAGCGGCGAGGCGCTCGAGGGCGAGTTCGTCTGGACGAGCGACCGCGACGGCGTCGAGGGCGGCACCGTCAGGAGCGGCGGCGAGCTCATGATCCACGCCGACGAGACCATCACCATCAAGGACCTGCCCGACGGCACGCGGTACGCGCTCAGCGAGGGCGAGACCGCCGGCTTCGCGCAGGTCGAGGAGGCGTCCGAGAACGTCGAGGGCGCGATCGCCTCCAACCAGGCGAGCGAGGCCTCCTTCACGAACCGGCGCGACACCGCGACCACCATCGCCCTCCAGGCGCGCAAGGTCCTCAAGGGCGGCACCCTCGAGGCGGGCGAGTTCACCTTCCAGCTGCTCGACGCCGCCGGCAAGGTGGTCGACGAGGTGACGAACGGCGCCGACGGCAAGGTCACCTTCAAGGACCTCTCCTTCGCCTACTCCGACCTCGACAAGAGCCCGTTCACGTACCAGATCAAGGAGGTCGCGGGCGACAAGGACTACATCACCTACGCCTCCGACGTGTACGCGGCGACCGTCACCCTTGCCGAGGACGACGGCGAGCTGATAGCCACGGCGGCCTACCAGAAGAACGACGAGGACGTCGACGGGGCCACCTTCACCAACACCTACCAGGCAAGCGGCGAGCACACGATCGAGGTCAAGAAGGAGCTCGTGGGCAAGGACCTCGCGTCCGAAGAGTTCGCGTTCGTCCTCGCGCGGCCCAACGGCGCGCCGCTCTCGGCGGCCGACGCGCGCACCCAGCTCAGCGCGACCAACGGCGCCGACGGCAAGGTCGCCTTCGAGGCCATCAAGTACGACCAGCGCGACATCGGCAAGACATACACTTATATAGTCACAGAGACGGACACGGGCGAGAGCCAGATCGTCTACGACGAGCACGCCTACAGCGTCAAGGTGACCATCACCGACGGCGGCGAGGGCAAGGTCGTCGCCACCGAGCAGCCCGTCGGAGAGGGCCGCGACGTCTTCAAGAACGCCTTTGTCACCGAGGGCTCCGCGGATATCAACGTCCGGAAGATCATCGACGGCCGCGACTGGCTCGACGACGACGAGTTCACCTTCACGCTCGCGGCCGACCGCTACAACCCGGACGCGACCGCCGTGCCCGAGAGCACCACGCTCATGCTCACCAAGGCCAACTCGGGCGAGAACCACACGGCCTCCTTCGGCACCATCGCCTTCAAGAAGCCGGGCGGCTACCGCTACACGATCACCGAGACGCCGGGCAGCGCCAACCACATGACCTACGACTCCACGACGCGCACCGTCGACGTCATCGTGACCGAGGACAAGGAGGAGGGCAAGCTGCTCGCCACCGTGGACTACGGCGAGCCCAACGTCGCCGCGGCCGTCTTCACGAACAAATACGCGCCCGACACGCCGGGATTCGAGAAGAAGGTCATGGACGCCAACGACAGCGGCAACGCCGCGGGCCATGACGGCGTCTGGCAGGACAGCGCCGACTACGACATCGGCGACGCGGTGCCGTTCCAGCTCAAGGCGACGCTGCCCGACGACGTGTCCTCGTACAAGAAGTACCACCTCACCTTCACCGACAAGATGGAGAGCACGCTCGCGTTCGACGAGTTCACCGCGGTCAAGGTGGGCGACGAGACCTATAGCCTCTACGGCATGTCCGACGGCGACAAGCGGAAGATGGAGACCGACGGCGGCCTCGAGGTCATCGGCGCGCCGGGCCGCCTGGGCGCCAGGCTCGTGCTCAAGAAGACGAGCGACCAGAGCTTCACCGTGCGCCTCGACTGGGAGGGCGCCGACGGCGCGACGATCCCCGAGAGCGTGAACGGCAAGGTCGTCGAGGTCCTCTTCAATGCCACGCTCACCGAAGCCGCGAACATCGGCAAAGCCGGCAACGTGAACGCCGCGATGCTCTCCTACAGCAACAACCCCGGAGTGGACGAGCAGGGCCAGCCCAGCGAGGACGAGGGCACCAAGCCCTGGGACTACGTCATCGTCTTCACCTACAAGGTCGACGTGAGCAAGGTCGACGACACGGCCGCGGCCGCGGCGCTCAAGGGCGCGAAGTTCCGGCTGTACAAGAAGTACGCGCCCGTGCCGCGGGGCATGCAGGCCGACGCGGACGGCTTCGTCGCCGTCGGCGACGAGCAGGGCGCCGCGAACGGCAGCACGTTCGCGTGGAAGGGCCTCGACGACGGCACCTACAAGCTCGTGGAGACCGAGGCGCCTAAGGGCTACAAGGCCATCGATCCGGTCACCTTCGTCGTGAGCGCGGAGCACGTCGCGACCTGGGACTACACGAGCATCGGCACCAGCCCCGCCTACAGCCCCGCGAGCCCGGCACGCACCACGATTCTCGGGACGCTCGCGCCCGCCGGCAGCGATGCGGCCACCGGCGCCATCAGCCTCGGCAGCTTCGAGGGGGTCAACTTCGCCGGCGGCACGAACAAGGTCACCGACGTCAAGCTCGGCGCGCTCGAGATCAGGAAGGGCGTCACCGTCAACAACGCGCACGTCGAGGGCGAGGAGTCGGCCGTCGTCAACGGCGACTACGCCTTCCAGGTCTTCAAGGCCAAGGAGGACGGCACCAAGGGCGACAAGGTCCGCGACGTCACCATCACGATAGCGGACGGCAAGTCCACCACCGCGCGCGTCGAGGACCTCGAGGCAGGCGACTACATCGTGAGCGAGGTCGCGCCCGGGAACGGCACGTTCCTCAACGGCCCGAACGACATCAAGGTCACGGTCAAGGAGGGCTCCGACGCAGAGGCCGAGACCGTCCGGTTCACCAACAACAAGCCCGGCACGCCCGACTTCGAGAAGAAGGTCCAGGACGTCAACGACACCACCGGCAAGACCAGCATATGGCAGGACAGCGCCGACTACGACATCGGCGACAAGGTGCCCTACCGGCTCGCCGCCACGCTCCCGCACGACGTGAGCAACTACAAGAGGTACCACCTCACCTTCACCGACAAGATGGAGAGCTCGCTCGACTTCAACGAGGTCACCAGCGTCAAGATCGTGACGAAGGACGAGAGCGGCAACGACGTGGAGACCCCCGTCGCCAAGGAGAACTACAAGCTGACCGAGGACGAGAAGGACCCGAACGAGAAGGTCCACGGCTTCGCGCTGACGCTGCGCTGGGGCGACGGCTCCGACGTCGTCGCGGACACCACCGAGGGCCTCGACGACGCGACGGTCGTGGTCGAGTTCAACGCGATTCTCAACGAGTCCGCCGAGCTCGGCAAGGAGGGCAACGTCAACGCCGCCAAGCTCTCCTACAGCAACACGCCGAACTCCACCGACGACCACGAGGAGGACAGCACCGAGTGGGACTACGTCATCGCCTTCACCTACAGGCTCGACGTCAACAAGCTCGACAAGGACACCCAGGTGGCCCTCGAGGGCGCGGAGTTCAAGCTCGAGAAGAGGCTCGCCGACGACAAGCTCAAGGAGGTCGCGCTCGAGGTCGACGGCAACACCTTCACCGCCAAGGGCCTCGACGACGGCACCTACATCCTCACCGAGACCAAGGTGCCCTTCGGCTACAAGAAGGCCGACCCGATCGAGTTCACTGTGGCCGCCGAGCACAACGGGGAGTGGGACGTGCACAACGGGAACGGCACGATTCCCGACAGCCGCGCAGGGGTCCTCACGAGCCTCACCGGAAGCACCCAGGACGGGCAGCTCACCTTCGCCAAGGCCGAGTCCAAGGACGAGGAGGCCATCCTCGGTGACGTCGTGGACCAGGGCCTCGGCGCGCTCATCATCCGGAAGAACGTCACCTCCACCTCCGGCAACAAGGCCGACGGCACCTATCACTTCACGCTGAAGGACGCCGAAGGCAAGGCGGTGACCAAGAACGGCAAGGGCGAGGCGATTGACGAGGACATCACCCTCACCATCGAGGGCGGCAAGTCCAGCTCCGTCGTCATCCGCGACCTCCTGCCCGGCACCTACACCGTGGTCGAGGACACCAACCGGAACCCCGACGGCATCTACCTGCTCGGCCAGAAGAGCCACGAACTCGAGGTGAAGGTCCGCAACGACTTCGACGCCGAGGGCAACGAGGACCTCGCCAACGTCCCGACCGCGGACTTCACGAACACCAAGCCCGACAAGCCCGACTTCGAGAAGAAGATCATGGACGTCAACGACTCCACGGGCGACGGCAGCGACTGGCAGGACAGCGCCGACTACGACATCGGCGACGCGGTGCCGTTCCGGCTCGCCGCCACGCTGCCCACGGACTTCTCTGACTACCCGCACTACCACCTCACCTTCAAGGACATGATGGATCCTTCGCTCGACTTCGCGGGCATCACCAAGGTCACCATCGACGGCAAGGAGATCCCGGCCGAGAACTACCAGCTCGACGCGAACGAGGACGGGCACAGGTTCGACCTCACCGTCGCGTGGGGGACCAAGAAGGACGCCGAGGGCAAGGCGACCGACGAGCCCAACGCCATCTCCGCGGACCTCAACGGCAAGGACGTCGTGGTCGAGTTCGAGGCGACCCTCAACAAGAAGGCCGTGCTCGGCGCGGACGGCAACGTCAACGGCGCCCAGCTCGTCTACAGCAACAGCCCGAGCGTCGACGACGAGGACAAGACCGAGGACAGCACCGAGTGGGACTACGTGATCGCCTTCACCTACCAGCTCAACGTGAGCAAGGTCACGCCCGAGCTGGCCGCGCTCGAGGGCGCCGAGTTCAAGCTCGAGAAGCGACTCGCCGACGGCTCGCTCAAGGAGGTCGCGCTCGAGGTCGACGCCAACGTGTTCAGCGGCGTCGGCGTGGACGACGGCACCTACGTCCTCACGGAGACCAAGGCGCCCAAGGGCTACAAGGCCATCGACCCGGTCACCTTCACGATCGACGCCAAGCACGCCGCCGAGTGGGACGCTCGGAACGACTTGGGCGAGGCCCCCGATACGCGCTCGAAGGTCCTCACCGACCTCACCGGCGACGCCGAGAACGGCGCGATCACCATCAAGGGGGACGAGGACCAGCTCGCCTACCTCACGACCGACGTCATTGACCTGGAGCTGCGCGACCTCGCGCTCACCAAGAGGCTCGACAGGACCGTCGCCGAGGACGCCGACGCGCTCGCCACGGAGTTCTCCTTCACTGTCGCGCTGACCAACCTGCCCGCGTGGTTCGTCGACCCCGAGGCCTCCAGCGTCGAGGTCGCCACCGACGACGGCACGGCGACGTTCCAGAAAGCCGAGGACGGCACCTGGACGACGAACGCCACCCTCAAGGCCAACGAGACCGTCACCTACGTCGGCCTGCCCAAGGGCGCCAAGTACACCGTCACCGAGGCTGCCGACCCCAACTACGGCGTCGTGAAGGTCGCCGTCGACGGCGAGGACGCGACCGCGGTCAAGAACGGCGCGGCCTCTAGCACGACCACCGGCACGCTCGACGGCGAGGACGCGACGGCGCCCGCCACCGTCGAGTACACCAACGCCTCCGTCTCCTCGCTGATGGTCGCCAAGGCCAACGACTTCGGCAGCGCGAACCTCACCGAGGCGCAGAAGCGGGCCATCCTGCACTCCATCACCTTCACGGTCACCGGCCCCGACGGCTTCAGCGAGTCGCGCCGCATGGACGAGGGCGACTACTTCGTCAGGGAGGAGGGCACGGACAACTACGTCTGGACGCTCGTCGGCCTCGCGCCCGGCGACTACACCGTCAGCGAGACGCGCGACGAGGTCGGCGAGGGCGGCCTGGGCAACAGGGCCAAGTTCGGGGGCGAGCCCGGCTCCGCGCACACGTACACGCTCGACGGCGGCGCACCCGTGAGGGTGGACGTGGCCAACAGCTTCGCGTCGGTCGAGCGCGAGGCGAAGTTCTCCGTCACCAAGGTGATCACCGGCGACGCCGACGCCTACACCAAG
>JAFWIE010000048.1 GCA_017533825.1 Atopobiaceae bacterium
TCTGGCATCCTTCTGCAGAGGCGCGCACGACGACGCCCTCACGCCCCCGTGGAGCGTGGACGCGCTTCAGGACTACGACTCCGCCGCCCGCAAGGCCTTGGTGGCACTCTTCGCCACCGACGACTTCTGCCAGATGGCGAGACGCGACATGGTGCGCGTGAGCGCGTGGGAGCTCGCCCGCCGCTCCAACAGCGTCGCTTGGGGCTTCCAGGGCTCATGGGACAGCGTCTCGCTCATGTGGAGGCTCGTGGAGCCAGTCGTGGGGCACGACGTCGCCCGAGACGCGCTGTCGTCGGCCATGGGCACGCTCGCCACCTACCTCGGCAACGGCCGCAGCTACGCCGCGTACGAGCTGTTCGGCGGCAGCCGCGGCATCCACGACGTGGACGCCTACCTCGGGCGCGACCGAACGCGCATGCTGGTCGCCGACGTGCTTGAGCTCGGAGCCAGCGTGGAGTCCGGCTACATGGGCGACGTCACCTCCGCCATGGCGCACCTCGCGGGAACGCTCGCTGGCCTCGGCGTCGAGCTGGACAGGTCAAGAGTGTGCCGCCACGCCATGCGCCTGCTCGCGCAGCCCCCGAGGCGCTACCGCTCCCGCGCGAGCAGCATCATGTCGTGGGCGACGTGCGTCGAGCGTCAGGTGTACGTCCGCGGCCGCGTGACCGACCCGTTCCCCGAGGACCCGCGCGCGCTGGAGGAGCGCCTGGAGATTGAGCGCGTCGAGCGTCGCGACGGCGCGCAGGACGCGCGCATACGGGCACGTGCGGATGTGCTCTCCGACAAGTCGTACTCCGACGACGACTTCCGCATCCGCCCCGTGGCCTCCGCCTCGGAGATGGTCGAGGAGGCCGAAAACCAGCACAACTGCCTCGCGACCTACGTCGAGGCCGTGGCAGAGGGCATGACTGACATATGGCTGATGCGCCGCGCGAATGACCCCGACCGCAGCCACGTCACCGTCGAGGTGCGCGACGGAGAGGTGCGCCAGGCCTTCCGCGCGTGCAACCAGGTGCCCAGCGACTCCGAGCTGAGATGGCTCGCCGCGTGGTGCAAGAGGGTGGGATACCGACCGCACAGGGGGCGCATGCAGGCGCTGTGCGCATAGGGGCGTGGCAGGAAGCCCAAGGCGGGAGGCCGTGACCCTCCCGCCGACGCCCGGCCTTCCGGCCGGCCGCTCCGGCGCCAAGCCCGCCGTCGCGGCGCGTGCTCGTGGGGGGCTCGCGCGCGGCTTTACCCCGCCCCCAGGCCCCGGGACCCCTGGCGCCTTCCGACGGCTCACGGATGGAGCCGGCATCCTCGCGCCGTCGGAAGCCGCTCCCGGTTTGCAAACACTCAGTTTGTATAATCATTTCCTTGATGCCTTACCATTCAATCGGCATGGCGCCGTGCCTCCGCAGGAGATCGACCACTTTGGGAGGCAACCATGAAATGTAAGACCATGAGCCTTGAGCTGCGCGACAAGATCGACGCGCTCGTCTGCGCCGCCATGGGCGCGGGCTTCGTCTGCCTGAACCTCGCTGGGCAAGACCGGGAGAGCGAGACGTACTACATGATGGACATGCTCGGCGACGTCCTCGTGAGGGCCGCGGCAGACGTCCGGGAGGAGCTTGGAAGGACCGAGCCGTAGCCATACCGAGGCCTGAGAGGGCGGCTTTGCCTTTTTTGGCGTGAGAGAGGGGACGCGCCGTGCGCGCGACGGCACGGACCCCTCCCACGGAAGCGCCGTCCGACGCCGCTGCGGGAAGAAGTCCGAGCTTTTGGTCATGCTCGCGACGCAGGGGCAAGCCTACGTGATGGACGAGCGCACGGGACGCAGGCACGCCCTCACGCCAGCCCGCCTCAACTCCTTCTGCAAGGACGCTCACGGCGACGCCCTCACGCCGCCGTGGACGCGACGCCGCGCTGGAACGGCACGCCGTGCTACTCGTTGCAGCTGTGGGCGGACTCCCTGCGCTCTCAGGTAAATGTACGAGGCCACGTCACGGACGCGTACCCCCGACGACCCCTACGAGCTGCTGCGCGACTTGGAGCGCGAGGAGGAGATGCGCCAGTACGACCGCTACGGCGATGGAGTAAGCAGGCGCGCCGAGGAGCTGTCCGAGCACTCCATGGACGACGACAGGTACCTCATCCGTCCCGTGGCGACCGTCGAAGAGCTGTTCGAAGAGGCCGAGTCTCAGCACAACTGCCTCGCCAGCTACCTCGCCAAGTACGCCGACGGCGACACCGACATCTGACTCATGCGTGCCGCCGACAACCCCGAAAAGAGCCTCGTCACCGTCGAGGTGCGTGGCGACCGCGTGCGCCAGGCTTTCCAGGCATGCAACCGTCAGATAACGCAGGCTCAGCGCCGCTGGCTGCAAGAGTGGTGCGACGAGTGCGGCTACGTCATGCCCGAGGGTCGCATGCACGCTCTCTGTGCCTAGGGTTTTCTAGGGCCCGACGGAGACCACCGTCGGGCGCACCCCTCGCGGGCGGGCTGGCGCCCGCCTTGTTCGACCGCGCCGTGCCATGCCCACGGCTCGGTTATGGGCTCGTGGGGGGGCTCGCCCTAAACCCAATGGCACAAGAAGATACTCCATGGATGCAGCGCCAGAATCACTCCTTGCCTGTCCCATTGGGCACGTCCCTCGAACCAAAAGCCTGAAAATCTCGAGGCGCGGCCTCAGAGTATCTTCGGCACAACACCGACGGATGGCGCTAGCTAACAACGTGAAGTGCTGTTGACGATAGGCATCGCAGGGAAGGTGGCATATTGCTCTAATTGGCCGTCTCGGCGACACATACATCGAACATGCTGTGCCGATGTCACCAGGAACAAGGTGCGCTAGTACGTCCTGCCGGAACGAGGCGATGACACGTACTTCTGCCGTCGCAGCTATATGCGTGTGTATCTACCAAACAGATGGAGAGATTAGGCACCTTACTTCGCCGTCATGCCCATCTTTACCATCATCTCAGCGTTCTTCCTACTCTTGTCGAACTTTGCGAGATCCAACTTCTCCTTAACCATGTCGTTGTATCCCCTTGTGGGGTTGTCCTGCTCGTAGTCCATTAGGTAGGAGGCGGTGGCAAGTTTGTAGAGCATGACGAGCCTGTCAATCGTGCCTCTGTCACTGATTGCCGCGCTTATCTCCCCGTACTTGCCGCCCGCGCACTCGTATCTCGAGAAGCCCTCTATGAGATGCCACGTAACGGGAACCCTAGTATCCTCCTGATTGATTGACTTCTCGTACTCCGAGCGCACGTAGAGCAGGTACAGATCGAGCATTCTCTGTGTAGTGAACTCGTCACTCTGTATTGCCTCTGTGACGAGCTTCCACTGCGTCGAGTCCTTCTTCAGAAGCGCGGACTTCTTCTGTGAGGCTTGCTGCGAGTCGCCGGCGAACGCGAGGATCACCTGCATGAGCTTGTCGAGGGGCACCATAAAGTCCCTAAGGTTCCTAACCCTCCCCTCAAGCCCGAACTGCTCGATTTTCTTTGAGGCAAGCTTGCGCAATGTCTCGACGTCTCCCTTGTACTTCTTCGAATACTTCTCGCGGTCGCTCTGTTTCAGCAGTACGAGGAAGCCCTTGTCCTCAAACTCGCGCTGAACGGTGCGGAAGAAGTCTTCGTTGGCGTTGAAGCTCTTCTCGTCGATGCTGTTCTGGCTGTTGTTGTATCTGACGATGTTCTTCCTGAGCTCCTCGAACCTCGTCTTCTCCTTGTCGTCATCCGGGATTACGAGGGCCTTCGCCATGACGAAGACGTCCTTGAACTCCATCTCGAGCTCGGACTCGGGGTAGGCACTTAGCACCTGGTGGATGGTGCTTACGGTCTGGCAGCCGTTCACTATCTGCGGGTTCCTGAGAAACACCGGCCTGCCCTTCTTTGACTGCTTCCTGACTTGTAGATCGCTGCAAATTATCGTTATGCCGTTGTTGTAGAAGAAGAACCTTTTGCGCTCGCTATGCGATTCGAGAGTCCTCTTGATTCCCTTGTTCACGGCGCGGCCGACGCCGAGGTATTCCCTGATGTTGGCATCGAATATCGGATATTGGGCCTTGTTCGCATCCCTGAGCAACTTGTAGAGCTCGGTCACGGGGAGCATGAAGTACCTTGCATCAATCTCGAGATCGAGACCGTAGTCCTGAGGGTTGGTGCTGAGTATCGTGCCCTTTACCACAGTGGTTACCGTCGTCGAGAACGATTTCGCATCCACGTTGGGCTCGCCATAGAACGCCTCGCGGATGTCGTCCAAGTAATACACGTCAGCCCGTCTATTCAGGTTGGCGTTCTTGTGGTTGAAGTTTTGTACGGCGATATCCACCTGGTCGCTGCGCCGGTTGTTCGTCACGTAGAAGCAGTGGTACACGTAGAAATCGGGATGTTGCCGGTATGCGCTGAACAGCTGTTGGAGCTCCAGGCAGTGCTTGTAGGTTCCGTCACACAACATCTGATACGCGTGGTCTATGTTGCTCTCGAAGTACGATGCCGTCAGCTGGGATGAGTCGTCGTAGTACTTGTTCTGGATGAGGAACAGGTCCTTGGTCTCCTCGTGCCAGATGTAGCAGTCTATTCCGACGTCATGATTGTCAATGATGTGCGACTTGACGACATCGTCGTCCTCGCCATACAGCTTATCGAGCACCCAGAAGTTGAAGGCCCAGTCTGGGTTCGCCATGCTGTCTAGGAACGGGTGCTGTTCCTGGTAGTAGGCGATGTCCTCGCTGATTTGGGTACGGAATGTGCCTTCGGACATAGGTTGCTCCAATCATGCGGCTTTCAGCTGTAATGCGTATTATACTTGCTCGTTGCCCTGTGATGGCTTCAGCTATACATCGCTATGGCCTCGCCAATCCTGTGCACCACACCCACCACGAGCGCGTTGCCCATGCAGAATGCTCTCTGCGTGTCGCGCATACCCGTGTCGGTCCATCCCCTCGGAAAGCCCTGTAGCATGTCCAGCTCGTCGGGCACGAGCCTACGCATGCGGCCGCCCTGCTCGACGATGTGCTTGAACCTCGACGCGCCGTTGCCGCCCTCGCCCGTGAGTATCGTACGGGAGGGGTTGGTCAGCAGGTCGGGATAGGCCATCGAGCCCTCCGAGTACCAGTAGCGGTGACCCCCCTTCGTCACGCGCTCCTCGCGCTTCGAACCCTTGAGGTACTCCCACTTGGGAAGCTGCGCCTCGGGCACCCAGAACTCTTCGGGCACCTCGGCGGCGGGCACCACGACGTCGCCCAGCACGCGCCGCTCGCCGTCATACGCCTCGGTGACGCGGCAGGTGGCCGCCTCGAAGTCGCAGCAGCACCCAGCCTCCATGAACGGGGAAACCTTGGACGCGGGCCAGGAGTTGGTGATCTCGTACGGGTCGTCGCCAATCGCCACGTGCCCGATGCCGTCCAGCTCCGCGATGGGCAGCGCCCGCGCCATGACGCCGTCGACGAGCCTCCCCTCGACGTCCCACACGGCGTCTTTCTCCGCGTAGATGTAGACGCGCTTGCGCCTCTGGGGGAAGCCGTACTCGGCGCTGTTCACCACGCGCCACTCCACGGCGTAGCCGAGCGAGTTGAGGCACGAGAGGATGATGGCGAAGTCCCGGCCGCGCTGCGCTGCCGGGCTCTTGAGGAGCCTGTCCACGTTCTCGAAGAGGCAGTACCTGGGCTCCTTCAGCTTGAGGAAGCGGTGAATCTCCCACCAGAGGACGCCCTTCTTGCCCTCGATGCCGCCCGCCATGGAGAGCGGCTTCGCGACTGAGTAGTCCTGGCACGGGAATCCTCCCACGACCATGTCCACGTCGGGTATCTCAACCTCAGCCGTCTCGGCCGCGTCCATCACTGCGTGTATGTCCTCGTTGACGCAGGAACCATCGCCGAAGTGGCTCTCGTAGCAGCGCCATGCGAACTGCTTCGCCTCGCTTCCCGGCGGCTCCCACTGGTTCGCCCACACGGTCTCGTACGGACCCGCCGCAGGCATGTCGAATTCGGGATGCTCCTCCGAATGGTATCCGTCCAGGCCGAGCCTGAACCCGCCGACCCCCGCGAAGAGCTCGGCGACCCTGATGGTCTTCTCGTCCACGTTTCTCCAATCGCTGCTGTGGACCAATTCGGTTGGAGACAATCATAGCCGACCGGGTGGACAAGATCAAGTTTGTTGGAGGGCAACCACGATAACACAAGCCTTCTCATGGCAGAGGATTCATAGCCAGCAGAGACGAAGCGACTGGACAATCAATTCATCACCTCGCAGAGCCTGCGGCGACCCACCGACGGGCCGTACGGAAAACTCGACACGATGCAAGACGCCATGCGCTCCCTCCTGCCGTGGAGGCGCTCCCTGGTTTCGTAAAGCACCACTGCGAGAGCAAAAGCCCGACGAATTCCTTTGCGAGTAAGGGAAATAGAGGGGTTGTATAGGCATCCCCACGCCAACCCTTCGCTCGAAATCACCAACCATTGATCCAACCCGGTACTCAAACACCCTCAGTCCTGAATCTCGTTCCAACGCTTCATCATGTCGGCCATCTTGTTGCAGTACCCTGGGTCAACGCGACGAGGGCGAAGCCTCGTAATCCAATCGCTCTTTCTACAATCGTACACATACCGTAGGGCGTTTTGAACAATCGAGCCCGCAATCAACTCGGTGGCGTTGGGCTCCGAGGCCAGGCGAGAAGAAGCAAACGAGACTCCGCCTGCATGGGCAAACAGAAGATGGTGAGGGGTCAGGGGCATGAAGAGGTGGACATCGGGGTCCCCGACGCTTCCATCAAGAGTCGGGCGGCCGCCCGGTCTCATGCATAGCCTCACGAACGGGTTGTCACATGTTGGGAGGACGACTCCGTCGGGCATCTCGACGACCGACCAATTGTATCCGCGCATCCGCCGCCCCACCTCGCCATTGAGAATCCGACCAATACCTGCAAGATAGTTCTTTCTCCCAACCGGCATGGTGATTTTGAGCTCGCTCGTCTCTTCGATGACACCAACATCGAAGGCGAACTGCGGGAACGGGGCACTGTCCGGCTGACTGGCCGTCTTGTCCTGGGCGTTGCTGGCCGTCAGCAGTCCCGCCTCATATTCGGATTCGAGGCGGTCAACTACCTCCGTGGTCGCGGATGGGAAGACGTTGGCCATCAATGCGCAGGATTTCATGTACCACAGAGGGGTCCGAACCATCTGCAGGATGGCAAAGTCCACCAGTGCCGACATGTCATTCGAACCAAGGGTCTCGCCATCCCTGACCTTCCTCAGGGGTTCGCCCGCCTTCCACTCGTACTCGTCTCCGAACAGCTTCTCGATCGAGTCGTCAATCGAGTCGTCATCGTTGGCCTGCGTGTAGAAGTCCCTCCAGTATGCGAGTCCCCCGACGCCCTTAGACTCCCACACCTTTTGGCGCTCGCTCCACGCAATCGTGTCGTAGGTCCAGACCGTGTTGCCATTGTTCGACCACTGTCTGAGGTACATCTGGGGGACGTAGTGGTTGTTCCGTTTTTTCTCCGTGTCTTCTGCCATGTCGGTCACCAAGCCCTCTTCATAAGGCGCTTCACCTCAAGCCTGCCCTCGAGCAGGAGCTTGTGCATGAGGTTCTTGCCGTGGTCCCTGTTATCGAGCGTCCCGCCGTACGTTGTGAGGAGCCGGGTGACCGCCCTGACCGTCTCGGCATGAAGCTCATCTTCGTCCTTGCCCGGCCACGGCCTGTAGTAGAAGACGAGCCTCGTGCCGCCGCCGTACAGGTTCACCCCGTCGAATATCGACTGGAAGTAAGAGTAGTCCGCCTCGCCCAGCGAGTGCCCGAAGAACTTGATCGTCGCCGTCTTCGGCCAGCCGATGCCGCCAGCCGAGGTGTCGTAGAGCGGGTTGCCCATCTTTACGCCCATCGATGCGACTCTGTATGTCTTCGTGAAGGGCAGGGCGTCGAGGTCGCCCATGCACTCCTTGCCATCCACGCCGAAGATAATCTCGGCGCCGAGCCTGCCGTGGATGTTCACCACGTTCGCCTCATCGACGATGCGATTCGAGTAGATGAACGGGGTCGTGTAGTTGAATGACAGGACCGAGGTGTGCTCTTTGTCGTACTCCACCTCCTCGTCATGGGTCAAGCCATCCCAAGCCATATCGGCCAAAAGGCTCACTGCCTCGTTGAGGTACCTCCCGTTGTTGGTTCCCTGCCCCAGGAGGTAACCCATGAACTGTTCCTCGACCCCGTGGAGTTCTACGAGCAGGAAGTCGAGGAGTTGTGACCTGTCCATTCCCTGTCCTGCCTCATAGCCCGCCCTGTGCCAGACGCAGCGGGCGACGTCGCGAAGACGCAGTTCGAAGTCGGTTGTGAGTTTGTGCACCACCCTGTCAGTCGCCTCATCTATGCGGGGTGGGTTCCTATGAAACACGGGCAGTTTGAGTATGTCGAGGAGTTGGTCGACAACCGACGTCTCGTCCTGTCCTCCATCATGTTCCTCGACAGTCGGCGCTGGCAGGACCCAGTCGCCAATGACCTTCTCCAAGTTGCACCACTCAGGCCCACCGATGCCGAGCCTCAGGATGAAATCCCACACGGTCAGGCGGTTCTCGTCGACCACTTTCTTCCACTCCTCCTCGTCGCAGTCCTCAACGGAGTCGGCCCTCTGTAGCCTGCCGCCAAAGAAGTCGGCATACGAGGACCTCAGCCCGCATGCCAAGTCAAAGCCATTGCCGATTACCATCATCTGCCGCTCTCCGTACAGATCGGCGAACATCTCCCCTGTAGACTGGTTCGTCTGTTGAACAGCGCATCGCATCTCGTTTGCGTCAAAGCCGTCATAGCTCATAGGGCCTCCTTGGTGATAGTGAATCAGACAATCGTACACCCAAGGAGGGACAAGAATAGGTGCCTAGATTCCTTGCCGCCGTGGCCTTCCGAGCCCATGCCACCCCAAATCCCCGAAGCTTTTAGCCGATGCGAGGAGACGGCCGATATGGGCGGTATGAGGCAAATGCCATCCGTCGCGGCCACGCACTGAACGAGGTTACGAAATAAGCAACGTGAAGAAGGCCACTGGGAAGATGAGGGGATGGGCAATCGCGGCAATTATCACCGCCATCTTGGCCGTTCTTACCATCGACGCGGGACTTGCCATGGGAGCCGAAGGTGGCGTCGACGATGCGCACGGCACCGTGACTAGCGACACCACGCTAACATCGGACGAGTCACCGTGGCAGGAGACGCGCCAGTCGCCATCGGGGGACGCCTATGCGGTGCTGGACAGCGAGGGAATGCCCGCGTTCACCCGGAGTGATGACGGCTCATGCGATGACTACGTTATGGGCAATGCTTCCATCGCGGACGTGCTCGGAATTACACGCGACGGAACAGTCTACAGACTTAGTTCCCATCAGATCATTGCGACCGACTGGGTTCCGTGGGAGACGCAGCGCCGATGCCCGTACCGAGCCGACCTCCAACTCGACGGCTTTTCACCTACCGAATCCAGTTGGATACGGTTGACGCGACCGCAAGAATCAGCGTGGACCGCATCAAATTCGTGAAAACAAGGGACAAACCGATACGGGTGGCGAAATCGTCCCGTCTGTGCCCACTGTACGTGTTCGAGAAGGCAATAACGCCCCGGCGAACAAAAGCTCTTGGCCAGGGTCCGACATCCAAACCCTGAGGACTAAGTACGAGCTTTACTCGAACCTCCCTCGACCCCCTTTCATGGCGCTACCGGAATGGACCCTCCGCGTGAAAGATGATGAGGCGCTGGAAGTCGGACCCATCAGCAAGCCATCCTGACGGACCTAAAGCAAGTCTCGAATCTGGTCCAGCATGTAGTCACTGTTGAGCCAAAACGCCTGCCGGGTCATCCAGCGCCCGTCGGGCAGGGGCTCGGCGTCTCGCTCAACGTTCCCAATCTCCATGCGCCCGAACCGGTACGCCGCGCGTGCGGCGCGGGGGCGCACGTGGGCGACGAGGCGGTCCGATATCGCGGGGAAGTCGTTGGAGTAGGTGACCTTGCCCGTGCGGGAGACCCTCTTCGTGAGCTGCACGCCGCGTCGGACGGCGTCCCTCGTCCTTAGCCAGCACTCCCGCACCGGGCCGTCGAGCGTGTCCTCGTCCATGCCCCAGAGCCTGCAGCCGCGCAGCACCGCGTCGCCGGAGCCGTCCTTCTGGAACACGACGAGCAGGTAGCGCATGTCGGTGAGGAGGTCCCGGAGGGCCGAGTCCTCCCAGTCGTCCTCGGCAGCGAGCGTCAGGAAGTCGATGTTGAGGATCGGGCTGCTCTCCACGAGGCGCCTCCCGTCAGGCTCGGGTCGCAGCGTGCGGACGCGGATGCCTGCCTTCTCGAACTCGGCCGCGCGGTCGCCCCGTATGCCGAGCAGGCGGTAGGCGATGGTCGTCCACTGGGCCTTGTTGCCGGTGTACTCCAGTCCCAGCATGTCGCAGAGCTCGCGGTCCGTCCTGCCCACGTGGCGGTTGATGGTGGACGTGACGTAGTCCGCGAGGGTGCGCCTCTCCAGCTCGCGTGGGTCCCGGATCACGCTCTCCGCCTCCGGTGCGCCCATCGCGTAGTGGTGCAGCACGTAGTCCATGTAGGAGCGCTTGAGGGAGAACGCGCGTGCGCGGGCTTGCCTTCCTGGCGCGTACAACACCTGGTCGCGCATGCTCTTGGCGCGGCTGGCTCCCTTCGTGCAGGCGCCGAGGTAGGTGGTGAGCGACTCGCTGAGCTCGTCGGCCCTTCCCTCGCGCACAAGGTTGGCTATGAGCTCGTAGTCCGTCTCCATGACGCGCAGGTCGGCCTCGGGCGGCGTGAACATGAGCGTGTACAGGATCTTTTGGTCGTAGGGGTCCTTGCCGCGCTCGCGCAGGTACCAGACGAGAAGCATCCGCCCGCACTTGTGCCACAGGTGCGACTCGTAGAGGCTGTCCGCCACGAGCTCGTCGTAGGCGATCATGGTGAGCACAAGCCGCTCGCCCGCCGAGAGCCTGCCGCTCTTGAGCCTGTCTACACAGGTCGCCTTGAGCTCCACGCCGGCCTCGGCGAAGTCGGGCTCGCGGTCTGAGTTCGCGCGGTAGCCGAAGAACCTCTCCTCGAGGAGGTTGCCCATCCCGCCCTTGTAGCGGCGGCTGTTGTACTCGCGCTCCACGCCATCAGGGGCGATGCCGAGGTCGAGCACCTCGCGGAACGTCATCCCCTCGAGCTGGCTGGCACGCCGCCAGATGGCATCCTCCGAGTCGTACTCGACGTTAACTTGACTCTCGTTCATCGTGCCTCCCGTTGCTTGAGCATATCGTGTCGCAGAGCAGGCTCCCCGCACATCAACAAATGTATCGTAACTGAGAATAGGAATGTGATAGTGAGACGCCAAGCGGTCAGATGGGTGATTGCCTCCTCGGGGTGCTCTGTACCACGAGTACACGCATGACACAGGGCCGCGGCGGGGCGAACCGCATGTTCTAATGGAACGAAGCGAGGTCCTTTGATGACGACATCCGAGTGCCGCTCACAAAAAAAGAGATCCCCATCGGGCGTTATGCCCGATG
This sequence comes from Atopobiaceae bacterium, assembly GCA_017533825.1. GTDB lineage: Bacteria > Actinomycetota > Coriobacteriia > Coriobacteriales > Atopobiaceae > RUG440. The sequence continues at coordinate 11,503 of JAFWIE010000048.1, forward strand.
GGGACGTGTGCGCTATCCGTAGATGCAGACGCACTTCTCGATGTAACGATAGTACCTGCGGTCACCTGGCATGTAGAGGATGCACCTGTCTTTGACGTCGAAGCATCCGATGTTCTCGCAGTCGTCGACCACGTAGGGCCACTTCCTCGTCCCGAGGTTCGTCCTGCGCTCGCACCACACCTCGCGTCCGCGCGGGTCCACCTCCCTGATCTTGGCCCTTGCGGCGACCTCGCGTGCGAACACCTCGCCACGCACCTGCACCCGCTTGCGTACGTATCTCTCCGGGAGCGAGGACTCCGCCTCGTCCATCATGCGCTGGATGAGCCTCCAGGTGCGGTGGGTAACGCAGCGCATCTTGACCTTGCGGGCGTCGCCGCCCGTCTGCTCTTGTCTCTGGTTCATGTCAAATCCTGTCTATTCCTTTACGGGCGTGGGCCCCGCACGGACGCGGGGCCCACAGGGCCGTTCGTGGTGGCTTCGTGCGCGGTGGCCTAGTCACCAAGGCGGCACATGGAGTCGAGGGCCTCGATTGCGACGTGCACGTCGCTTACGGCATCCTCGATGATGGCGACCCGACCCCTGACGGCAGGGATCCCCACCGTGCAGAACAGAAGGGGTCGATCACGGCACTTGACGGCGACGATGGCAAGCCAGAGGCCGGGCTTCGGCTGCATGCGCAGCAGGGCCACGTCGTCGGTGCATGCGAACTCATCCCCCATCCCCGTGTGAGGCCTGCCGCATGGCACGGGGCAGTCCGTCAGCACCATCTGCCAGATGTCTGGCTCCGACGTCTCGAGCTTGCGGAGTGCCTCTGCGAGGATGCCGCGGACTTCCGGAAGGTCACGACGGCGCGTGCTGTCCCCGCAGACGATGCCGAGGCGTTCGAGTCGGAATCCGTCCGGCCTGTCCGACAATAGGACGACGGGGTTGCCGAGCTCGTCGTAAATGAAGGGCGGGGCGAAGACCCTAGCCTGCAGGAGCTCGACGGTCGGGGCTGTGGTTTCGTTGTTGCTTTCCTTGAAATATGAAGACATTTTTCTATCTTTCTTTATCGGGACGCCGCCTTCGGCGTCCGCTTGGTTGGTTTTTCAGTTGCGTATATGGGCGCGGGGCCCGGGCGTCGTTGCCCGGACCCCGCTTGCGGCCGGCGGACCGGCCGGGCTTGCGGCTGACGCCTACTCTTCGACTGGGCCGAAGAGCTTCTCGTAGTCGTCTGCGTCGAGGTGCTCCTCGACCCAGTCACGGGCGGCGTCCTGCGACAGGGGCTCGATTGTCTCGCCCCAGCCGCGCATGCCGTCGACGTAGGTCTTGCCGTACGGAGACAGGCCGTGGCCCTCCCCGTGGAGGAAGAGCTCGCCGGTCCGCTTGCGGTAGAGGGTCTCGCTGCAGTAGCGGAAGTTCCCGCGGTCGCAGCAGCTTTTCCAGTCGCCGATCTTCTCGGCGGTGTCGGTGTCGTAAAGCTTCCGATTGATGACTTTTCGCATCGTTAGTCACCTCCTTCTGGTGTCTTGGGTGCCAGTTCGTGCTAGACGTCGCGCCAGTGTCGACCCGCTGGCGCCCTCCGGGGGGTGCGTCCCCTGTAGCCCCAGGGGGCGGCCTCGCTGGGCCGTCGCTCATGGCATGCCTCCTTTCAGGCTGTGTTCCTTCTCGTCTTTGTTCTCGTAGCCACCTCCATGCGATGGAGGTGGCTGCCTTTGCCCGCCAGGGCTCGCTGTGCACTTCGTAATTAATTACCGTGGGGTCGGGCGCGCGGAGGCGTGCCGCGACCCCGGCGTCGCAGGAGGGTCTCGCTCCGGCCGCCATGGCCGGGCGTCTGGTCTTCCCCTCGAGCCGCAGGCGAGTAGCGTCAGCGCATTGGCTTTTGGTCTTTCGCAACCGGAAGCCGCGGGATCGGACGCGCAGAGCGTGACGCATCCCTGGCGGTGGCTTTTTGCTTGTTTCAAGTTAGAGATCGTAATCACACGCGCGCTGTAAGCGTGTCTGTGATTGCATATCGTTCAGAGCTTCCGTCCATGCCTCGTATGCCTTCGAGTACCCTCAGGGCAAGGTCTTGCAGCACTTCGCCGCCTGTCGCCACGGCCGCGATGGCCTGGCATGTATGTCCCCTCGAGCCAGAGGCGAGTCGCATGTGCGCTTCGGCCCGGAGGGCGACCTGCGGAGGCATGCGCCCCGCATCGGCGGGGCCGGTCTCGAGAAGCATTCGGCAGCGTCGCTGCCTCAAGGCTCGCATGTGCTTTAGAGCGCCCGCCACCAGCCGAACGTCCCCCATGCGTGCTGACGGGCGTGTTCCCGCAGGTTAACCGTAGCGCGCGATTGCGCCGGACGACTCTTCGGACGCATTTCGAATCGCTCGTAACTCAACCTCTTTATATTCGTATACCGACCTAATATGACACGCCTGCGGACCCGTCTGCACCGCCTGCGCGGACCGCGAGGAGCCGTCTGCCCGAGGGGGCGTATACTTCTCGCGTAGCCGTAGGGAGGGGACGCGATGGACGGCGCGACGGGTCGCACGGAGGCGTGGATGAGGGCGGACGCGATGGCCGCCGTCAGGCTGCTGTCGACGCTCAGGGGCGCGGAGGCGGCCGTGGCCGGATGGATGCTGGCGAGCATGGACACCCGGACCAACAGGGTGGCCGGTACCCAGGCCGAGATCTCGTCCGCCGACGGCTTCTTCTCACTGCACGCAAGGGGCGGGGCGCCCGCGCCGTCGACGGTCACGCGCGCCCTCAGGGTCCTGGGGGGCAAGCCCGACGGCGAGCGGCGCCTGCGGCTCCCGTTCGTGGTCATGGAGCGCCCGGGCCTTTACATGGTCAACCCCGCCTACGCGTTCGTCGGCAGGCAGAGGGCGGGCGCCGAGCTGTCGCGCAGCTTCGAGAGGCTGCGCTCGGCGGCGGGCGTGGGCGCCTCCTACAAGTTCCGGGTCGGGAAGGGCGGCTGGGTCAAGACGGGGCGCATGCAGCTCGCGGCCACGCTCGCGACGCTCAGGGGCGCCGAGGCCCAGGTCGCCGCGTACCTGCTCGCCTCGACCGACGCGCGCACCAACACGATCCGCGCCACGCAGGCGATGGCGGCGGCAGGAGAGGTGGACCGCGCGGGACTCGCGGCGCGCCTGGGGACGCTGCCCACTCCCGGCACCACCGTCACGAAGGCCGCCATGCGGCTGCTGGCGGGTGGCGAGGCGAGGGACGGCAGGAGGCTGGACACCCCGTTCTGCGTGATGGTCGGCTACGGGCGGTACATGCTCAACCCGGCCTGCTTCTTCGTCGGCGGAGACGACAAGGGGGCCGAGCTCAGGCGAAGGTTCAGGCGCCTCGACATCGAACGCAACGGCGGGCGTGGCCCGAGCGTTGCCTAGGCGCCGAAGGAGAGGGCGCGGGTCTGCCCCTTGGACCTCGTCAGCGCGACGTAGGCGGCCCTCGCCTCCGCAAGGGAGTCGCGTCCTGCGAGGAACAGGCAGTCGAGGAACCAGTCGGTGGTCTTGGGGGCGATGTACACCGAGTCGTACTGGCGCCCCTTGGACGCGTGCACGGTTATGACCGTGATGCCCCGCCCCGCAGGCCCCACCTCGTCCGGGCCCTCCTCGTCGGAGTACGGTCCATGCGTGACCACCCGGCACGGCACGTCGTCGCCGCCCCTGTAGGACACCATGAGGTACACGCCGATCATGCCGGCGACGTCGACGGCCTCCCTGTTGGTGCGCACGAGAACGCCCACGCTGTACGGGCCAGGGTGCTCGGCAAGGTCGTCCGTTACGTCCCACGGGGCGGCGCACGCCCTCTCCACCATGTCCTCGAGGGTGGAGGAAGTCCGCAGCCCGGACATCCTCCTGTCCGACGCGAGTATCGACTCGCGCATCGAGGCCAGGTCGTCCGAGAACCACGCAGGCCTGCTCCCGCCCGACCGGTGCTCTCCGGCGAGCGCCAGCGCCTCGAAGCCGGAGACCTCCTCGGAGGCCCTGAACCCATCCGAGTCCATCTCGCCCGCCTCGCCGTCGACCTGGTAGTCGTAGAGCGCCTGGCACGGGTCCCCGAGCAGCGTCACGCCGCAGGTTGCGGGAAGGGAGCGAATGAGGGCGAGCACGAGGTCGGCGCGCACGCCCACGAGGTCCTGCACCTCGTCGACCACGAGGTGCCTCACGCCCGCGATGACCTCGGGGCGCGAGCCGACGAGAGCCGTGGCCGCCTCGATGCGGTCGGTGTAGTCCATCTCGTCGAGGACGTCGGCGCCGTACCCGCCGTCGTCGCGCAGCAGCGCGGTGGCCCAGCTGTCGAAGGTCCTCACCATGCGGGCCGTGTCCTCCTCGGACACGCCTTCGCAGTCGCCGCGTATCCTGCCGGCGACCTCGGTGACTGCTGCGCGGGTGAAGCTCATCACGAGCATCTCCGATGGCCTGATGCCGGAGGCCACGAGGCGCGCGACGCGCTTCACGAGCGTGAAGGTCTTGCCAGACCCGGGTCCGGCGGTGACGAGGACCCGCTCCTCCGGGCCGCGCATGATCACGTCCGCCTGCGAGTCGTCTGGGTCAAAGCCCATCTCCACGCTCCTCCCCCCGTGGCCGCCAACACCGTCACGCCAATCATAGCAGCGCGCGGACGACGACGTGGGCCGCCACCGCAGACGCAGAGCCGGACGAGATCGTCATCCCTCGGCCACGCGGCATCGACGCGCGCTGCACGCCGGGTCGACGTCATCCCCTTGACTTCCCTGCCATGCAGTCCGGTTGGAGACGCCGAGCGCCAAGGACCTGGCGACAGCCTCCCCTAGCACCACCTGTTACGGTGTTACGGTGTTACGACACCGCCGCCACGTCCCATATATATATTTATTTCATCTCCCTCCTAATTGGGAAATAGGTATAACACCGTAACAGGGCGAGGCCTTTGGCTCGTCTAGCAGGGTGTTCGCCGTGTTACGGCGACACGCGCTCGTTACGGCAGGGCGTAACACGTTATAGGTCCAAGCCGTAGGAGCGCTCGTCGTGCCTGGTGGCCGAGGCTCCTTGGTAGGGGAAGAGCAGACCGAAGCCGACCGCGTCGGACTCGTGGGGTACGGGCTGCCTGCCCGTGCCGGCGGCGCCCGCTGACCGCGCCATGGGTGCGCGCATGGTGGGGCTGAGCCCGTTCCTCCTGCGCGACATTATCGCAATCCGCGCGAGCCTGCGCGAGCGAGGCGCGCTCACGACCCGTCACCAACTGCCTGGGCACCCGGCACGGCGCCCTCTTCGCTGCCCTCGCCCTTGCCGGCGATGCGCTCGCGGTGCGCCCGCTGCCACATGCGGGTCCTCGCTGCCGCCTCCTCGACGGGCAGCGTGGGCGCCACGCACGTCGCGAACGCCTCGCCGTTCCTGCCGATCACGTGCTCGAGCCTGTCCAGGTCCACGGACCTCCAGCCACCTTTGAACATCTCCAGGACCAGCCCGCCGATCGCATACCTCACGGCCGTCTCCCCCTTCCGATCGGCCTCGGACTCGCGTGCCATTACCTCGCGCCGCCTCTCGCGCAGCATCGCTATCTGCGCCTCGATGCTCTGCGCCTGCTCCTCGAAGCTTTTCTTTCCCATCGTTGCCTCCAATATCCAATTCCGTGCATAAAACCTTTGTCAATGTATATTATACCGCATATTTTGGTATAATATACACAGTATTAGTGCATAAGTGCACAACCACTATCCAAAGCTCCGCATAAAGGAAGGGAAAGGTCATGAAGGACGACAGGACAAAGAGCACAGAACAAGTGCGCACTTATACCCCGAGATGCCCGCGGCACTCGGAGCGCGCCCTGCGGGGCCAAGGGCACTCCGCGAGGGAGCACCGCGACCGCGGTCCACCATCTACGCTGCGCGGCGCCACGTGCGTGGCGCCTTGCCAGTCACGCCGCCCGAGGCGGCTTGGGCCCGCGCGCCTGCGGGCACGCGGTGGCGGGCGAGGCGGGAGGTGAACCAGCGTGGCAATCTACCACTTCCACGGCAAGGTCATCTCCCGCTCGTCCGGGCGCACGTCCGTGGCGGCGGCCGCCTACATCAGCGGCACCAGGCTCACGTGCGAGCGGGACGGCCGCGTGCACGACTACTCGCACCGCACCGACGTTGTGCACAGCGAGATAGCCCTGCCCGAGGGCGCCCCGGACCGCTGGCTCGACCGCTCGACCCTGTGGAACGAGGTCGAGGCTACCGAGCGCGGCTGCAAGGCGCAGCTCTGCCGCAGCTTCGACGTCGCGCTGCCACGCGAGCTCACGAGGGCCGAGCAGCTTGGGTTGGCGCGTGCCTACGCCAAGTCCTTCGCCGAAGAGGGCATGGTCACGGACTGGGCCGTCCACGACAAGGGCGACGGTAATCGGCAGCACGACAAGGGCGACGGCAATCCGCATTTGCACCTGCAGATGCCGATGCGAGCCTGTGACAGGGATGGCTTCCTGCCCAAGTGCAAGTCCTGCTACGTGGTCCGAAACGCCAGCGGCGAGGAGAGGGAGGCCACCGCGGCCGAGGTCAAGGAGCTTGGCGGTCAGTGGGAGAAGGTCTTCACGTACCGCGGCAACAGGCGCCTCACGAAGACGGAGGCCGAGGCTGCGGACCTGCACCCCACTAGGGACCGCAAGTCGTCCAGCCCCGTCAAGCGCAAGATTCGCACGACCGACTGGGACTCCCCGGAGACGTACGAGTCTTGGCGCAAGCGGTGGGAGGACATGGCGAACGAGGCCCTTGCGGCCCACGGCAGTGACGAAAGGATAGACAGGCGCAGCTATGCCGAGCGAGGAATCGACCTGCTGCCCACGGTGCACCTCGGCCCCGACGTGGCCGCAATAGAGCGGGCCGCCAGGGAGGAGGCCAAGGCCTGCGGAGAGGAGTATGCGCCCGTGACCGAGCGGGCCAGGGAGAACGAAAGAAGACGGAAGATCAACGAACTGATATTGGAGTTGGTGAGGATCATGACGGAGATGATCAGGACGAGGCTCGAGCACGCCAGAACGCTCGAGGGCAAGCGCCGTGCGCAACGTGCGACGGCACGGAGAAGGCCAAGAAGGAAGGTCCCTTACGCACCGCAACGCGGCCGAAAGGTCAGCCCCCGAGGCGGGTACGGGAGATAAGGGAGTTGGTTAGAGGTGGAAATCAAGCTTTTCTTTAGCTCGGAGGACGGCAACAGCGTCGTCGTCGAGTCGCACAGGCTGCCGGATTATGCCGGTAGGACGATCACCAGAGCCGCGAGTGACGACACGGGGGCGGACGTAACGTCATCGGATGCGGACATGGTTTCGGACGTGATCGACACGGTTCAGGTCAACGAGCAGGGTGTGTACCTATCGAGGAGAGTCGTGGTCGGCAGGCAGGCGGGCGTGCAGGCGTCCGTGGAGGGCAGGCCTACCGGACTGTCACACAGCGTCCGCATCTGCAGGCCGGAGCGCATGCAGGACCTCGGGCGCGTGATGGTTGACAACGAGGTGGTGTGGCCCGCTGAAGAGGCCGAGGCGGCGTCCGAGGACCCCGCGGCAGCGGCACTCGGCAAGGTGGGCGAGCAGCTCGACCAGCTGGTGCGCCAAGGCACTTAAACGGCATCAGGCTTTCCGAAGAGGAGCGAAAGAGACCCCAGGCGAGAGCCCAGGGTCTCTTCTTCTTCTCACGCTTCTACAGATACGGCCTTGCGGGCCACCACCGGCCTCAGGAGCAGCTGGTGGGTGCAACCAGTTCATCGAGATCGGTGTAACTACAGCGCACGCAGAGCTCGTCAACGTTGGGGCATTGGACCAGTCGCGCTAGGCGATTGGAAACCTGCCTTACGACCACGGGATCGCTGGGCACCTCGAGCACGTTCACGAGCATCCTTCGACTTGCCACTTCCCCTGTGCTCGGCAGGAGCCAGAGGTTGACCTGCACCACGTTCGTGCCGGCACGTCGGTTCACCGCGTAGTTTGCCACCTCTATGTCATGGCGCTCGTCGATGTCGCGGTAGATGTCCGCCCAGACAGACGTGGGATCCCCATCGATGTGGTACTCGGTGCCCAGCTCTCGGCAGTAGTCATCCAACAACGTGCGTGCCTCTTCGGCTCTCTTCTTGCTTCTCATTTTCGTTCCTTTCTATTTCAGGCCTAGGCCAGCCGAGCGCAACCATGCCCTGCTGGCCCAGGTAGCCATGCCCATCAGCCTTCGTAGTCGTCGACAACGTTGCCCTCGGCGTCCTCGATCCAGGCACCCTCCATGTCCATGCCGGGCACCTGCTCGCACGCGAACTCGACGATGTCGCTGTAGCAGTCCCAGTAGTAGAGCGCCGGGTCGTCCTCGCGGGGGTCGGGGCCGACCGAGAGCCAGCCGTGGTGGCCGTAGACCTCCGCGCGATGGATGCCGTCGGTCACCACGTAGGCTAGTTCCGGCGACGGCACCTTTGATAGCGCCTCCAGCACCTGGGGGCTGGCGGTTGCCAGCGCCTTATCGTTGATTGCCGACTCGAAGAGGTCGAGCCAGTACTGCGCAGTCCCGCTCATCGTGCACCTCCTAGCTCAGACGTGGCGACCAAGGCATCACCGAGGAAGTTCGGAAGGCCAAACTCGTTGCATGCGAAGTCCTCGCCATACTCCTGCCAGACCGCTCCAACGCCCCCCTCATCGAGGACCTCGTCGTACCCTTCTGGGAGCCATCCCTCAGGAAACCATGACGAGCCCGTCCGGGACCCCTCGCCGTCGAACACGCCGACGTAGGCCACGTCGGCCTCTTCTCGGCACATGCTGGGGGCGGCGGGCTTCCTTGCATCCGTGATGCCCTTCGGGAGGCCTGTATCTGGCCGCAAAGCCCGCAGCTGTTTCGATACGGCGTCATACTGCCGCATGAGCCAGTCGACCACGTGCTCGCACTCATCGCAGTAGCAGTCGAAGCCGAGCGCCTCCGCCGCTGCCTGTACGTCCTCGTCTCGTCCATACGAAACGCTCCTGAGGACCGGTACCGTGTAGGTCACGTCACCGTCGGTCTCCTCGTAGCACTCGCCCGTCTCCACCCACTCGTACTCGTAACGATCGAGCTCGTCGCTCATGTAAATCTGCCAAACCGGTCGGAGGTATTCCCCAATCCAGTTACGTACGTGCCTCAGTGCCTTGGCACCGTCGTCTTCGTTGCTCCGCATTTCGCCGGGATGCGTCCCCGTTGTTCTACCATCGTTGTGCAACATGGTCGTTCCTTTCTTGAGCCGTTGCTTTCCGCGTGCGTGCCGTATGCCACGCATGCCCATTGCCATTTTGAAGCCCGCCAAGTCTTGCCCGTGGCGGGGTCGGGCTGACGCCAGGCAATCGTCGCCTGCCCACGGTACAGGGCTCCTTGGGCAGGCGACGAGATCGCTACTCCTCGTAACGGGCGAGTTCCTCCCACCATTCGTCCGACACCAAGATGTTGCCGCCGCGGTCGGGCGCCGGGAGCTCAGAGACCGGTCTCACCCCGAGGCTGACCCTCTCCACCCTGTGGTTCTCGCGGCGATCGCCGGAGTTGGACACGGATACCGATGTCATTGTCTGCCGTATTCCAATGACCTCGCAGTAGGCCACACGCTTAGCGCGCTCAGCCTCGTACATCTCGGCGATGGCGAAGGCGCCGTACTGCACCGTACGGACCCTTTCCATCACACCGCCTTCAGACTCCTCATAGCGCTCGGCACGCGTGGTGATGCAAGCAATGCCCCTGCACCTCGTCGTCACCTCGTCGTTGAATCGATTGATGGCGACCGCCTTGAGCTGGGATCGTCTGCACCATGCGCAGTAGTGGTCGTAGACGGTCTGGCGGCGCTGCATGTGCAGGTCGCCCTCCGTGAGACCGACGTGGTCCATCCAGGCAAGTACCGACGAGTTCTCGAGGGTAATCTTCCGGAGCTCAGCCTCGGACGCGTAGTTCGGCGTGAAACGGAACTTATCTTGGGCAAGCATCCTCTGCCCCTCCTCGATGACCAATCGTATGAGGTAGGCCATGGCCTCCGGGCGTCCCATCTTCTCGACTATATTGGGGTCGGCGTCTTGGGAGTAATCGCCAGTCGAGGTCCTGAAACTGTGGGTGAACGGGATCACAAAGAGCCTGCGCTCGGCGGCCTTGTCGATGCCCCCCTCCACACGTGGGAAGCTGTTGCCAATGATCACCACCTGGCAGTACGGTCGGAACGTGAAGCCGTTGAGGTTCTTCACGTCGGCCTTAATCAAGTCGTTGCCGACGGTCTTCTTCCATGTCGAGGCCTTGCCGCCCGTCAGGTACTCGCTCGAGATTTCTGAGCAGAAGTTCGCTGTCTTGCCAGCCATGTCGCCGACTTCGAAACGGTTGTCCATTCTGTCCAGCCCGAGGAACGCCGCGTTTCCAGTCCCTATGAGCTCCGTGGCAACGTCGATGAACTTGGACTTGCCGTTGCCGCCATCGCCGATCAGCACCGCGGCCTGCTCGTGGTGGGTGTATCGCGTCAGGCACGTGAAGAGGACCTGGAGCAGGTTGGCCCTAACGTCCTCATGGCCATCGGCGAGGACGTCCAGGAAGGTGTCAACGTAGTCTACAGGCGCAGCATTCAGGTCGAGCGGGTGCGGAATCGGGTTCGGCACGCGGTCGCGCCAAGAGTACTCGCCATGAGGCCTCACTTCTCCGGTGGAGCAGTCAAAAATGCAGTTCTCGAAGCACACGAGCCCTCGTGCGGGCATGTCGAAGCGTCGAGTGACCTCGAGCTGGGCAAGCACCTTCTTGACGACGCTGCTGTTCGACTCCGAGGAGCCTCCCTTACGAGCCAACTCGACGAAATAGCGGATCCACGCCGGCCCAAAGCGGTAGCGCTCACCGTCCCAGATGGCCGGGGCGCCGTCCATCGTGCAAGCGTGCATCCCGTAGAGGAGAGCCTCGACCATCTTGTCCTGGTGGTAGACGGTCATATTCTTCTTTTCGTCGTACGTGAAGACCCCGAAGGCCTCGATGACATCAGCGACATATCGCTCCATGCCGAGCTCCTCCTCGGAGGGACCGTCCACGGCCTCTTCCTCGGCCAAGTGATTGTCTCGGCTGCCGCCCTTCTCCTTCGACAGCGCCCACGTAATAATCTGCCAGAGCTCGACCTCACCAATGGGCTCCTCGCACACCCTCTCGTTGAAGGCGTGGACGAGGCTGGCAATCCTATCGTCGTCATAGCCTTTCGCCTGCAGGTGCGCCGAATACCTCACTATGGCGTCATGGCGCTCACCGCGGGGGACGAAGAGAGGCATCGAGTAGGGCAGCCATTCTCCTGCGGCCTGAGCACCTTGGCCGGCATCCTCCTTGCCCCTGCCCTTGTCGGAGAAGACGAGGTCAAGGAGCGCCTCGACCTCTTCGTCCGCCGCGGCGATCAGAGACGGGTCGAACTTGCCGCCAGCCCACTGGTACTCGCCGGCGCTGCCGTCCGCCTTGGCGATGCGCGTGGGTGCCACGGTGATTCCGCCGCCGGTGCCACGCACGTCGATGCGCAGGTTACCGTTGGCGACGCAACCGCGCGGCTTGTCGCTCACGTAGTAGAGGTGTCGGCCGCCTCTTGGGGAGGTCGCCTCGAGCGTGCTCGGGAGCGTGTGTGGGGTGCCGTCGATCTTTCCGGAGCACCAGTCGTCGATGGACTTGAGCCCGTCAGGACCGCCCTCCACCTTGGCTGCGTCGACGTCGATCACGATCAGGTGCTTGCCGGCATGGACGCCAGCAGTGACGAGCCCCGTCCTGAGCGCCACGCCCAGGTTCGTGCAGTGCGGCCACCATCCGTCGATCGCCGCCTGGTCTCTCGTGGCGTCCTTGTAGCCGTGGGCCGTCGCGGGCGCCTTGGCCTCGTGGGTGACGCCGTCTTGCTGCCATACCGGATAGACGTCGAAGCCGGCGTTGGCGTACTCGGTGGCGGCAGCGTGCGCCGCGCTCTCCGTAGCGGCGTCAACCTGCAGGTCCTCGAAGCTGATGTCCGCCGTCTGCGCCGTCGCCTCGTCGGCTGGCTTGGCGCGGCCATCATGGGCAGGCGTCTGCGGCTTCGCCCCGATCGCCACCTCGGCTGCAAGCTGCTTGCCGACGTCGGCTATTATGGACTCTGGTACGGTGTCTCCAAGATTGGAGACTGGTGGTGGTTCGATGCTCTTGTGTAGCATGATCGCACCTTGCCTTTCCTGCAGGTGCGACGGCCTAAAAAAGGGAAAGCCGGCACACCTGCATTTCACAGATGTACCGGCTCGAGCACGACCGTTGGTTTCTATGTTACGCCGACGCACTCGCTCGCATTACCAGGATGTCGACGCGACGCCCGTTGGCGCCATTATTGGTTATTCCCCAACCAGGCGGGGTCTATACCCCATGTTTCAAAAATAATTTCTAAGCTGAAATTAGGAATCTTTCTTTCCGCGTTGCCAAGCCGACTGTTCGCTGCACACGCTGTAAAGGTAATCGTCGAACTGGATCTACTACAAGAAGCCCACATGCGAATAGAGTAATTCGTTGCCACCATAGGGGCTGCACGTCGCTTGCAAGTTGCACGTTAGCGTTCTCTGGCCCAAAACGTAAAACGACGCCGTAAAACACCACTTATTCACAATATAAAAGGCCGGAGGATTTTACCCCTCCGACCTCGTGTTTCCTGGTGGGCGATGACGGGTTCGAACCGCCGACCTTGTGCTTGTAAGGCACCTGCGCCACCACTGCGCCAATCGCCCGTGTCGTCATAGTCTAGCAGAGAGTCACACGCTATGTAACGGAGATTTCGGAGAATCTCGACTCAGTAGGCTATACTTGTCGCCATGGATACCTCAAGCATTCAGGCGCTCGGCCAGCTGCTGGCCGAGAAGGGCCTTCTCTCACACACTGCCAACCTCCCCGAGCAGCCCATCGCGGTACACGGGGCGGACTCCGACTCGCGCGTCGTGCGGCCGGGCAACATCTTCGTCTGCAAGGGCGTGGCCTTCAAGGCTGCCTATCTCACGTCTGCGCTCGAGAAGGGCGCCGTCGGGTATCTGTGCGACGTGTCGCACGCACCCGCGCTCGACGAGGCCGCTCCCGGCGTTCCCGCCCTCGTCACCACCGACGAGGGATTCCGCGAGGCCATGGGGCTTGTCGCCTGCGCCGCATGGGGCCAGCCTGACCTCGAGCTCCCCATACTGGGCATCACCGGCACCAAGGGCAAGTCCACCTGCGCGTACATGGTGCGCGCCATCGTGGACGCTGCTTGCGGCGACGGGCGCTGCGGTGTGATGGGCTCCATCGACATGTACGACGGCATCGAGAACATCGAGAGCGTCAACACCACGCCCGAATCCCCCGACCTTTGGCGCCACGTCGCGAACGCGCGCGACTCGAAGCTTGCCGCCATTGCCATGGAGGTCTCGAGCCACGGACTCAAGTACAACCGCGTCGACGGGCTGCACTTGGCAGCGGGCGCGTTCCTCAACCTCGGTCGCGACCACATCTCGGCCGCAGAGCACCCCGACTTCGAGGACTACTTCGCCTCCAAGCTGCGCATCTTCGAGCATACGCAGGTAGGCATCGTCAACCTCGAGACAGACCGTGCGCCCGAGGTGCTTGCGGCAGCTCAGCGCTGCGAACGCGTCGTCTGCTTTGCCGCGTCGGGCCACGAGGTCGCCGCTGGCACGGCCGACGTCTGGGCCAGCGACGTGCATCCCGCCTTGGGAAGCGTGAGCTTCGTCGCCCACACACCGGCCTGGACAGGTCCCGTCACCATCTCCATGCCGGGCCTCTTCAATGTGGACAACGCCCTCGCCGCCATCGCGCTCGTAGCCGAGCTCGGCATCGGCGAAGAGGCGGTGCGCGAGGGCCTGGCGCACGTACGCGTGCCCGGACGCATGGAGCTCATCCCCACCTTCGACCCCAAGGTCATCGGACTCGTCGACTACGCGCACAACAAGCTCTCGTACCAGCGATTCTTCTCCTCCGTGGCCGAGGAGTTCCCCGGCATGGCCGTCATCGCGCTCTTTGGCGCCCCCGGATGCAAGGCCTACGAGCGCCGCGTCGAACTGCCGCAGGAGGCTGCCAAGTGGTCCGACGTCCTCATCTACACCGAGGAGGATCCCGCCTACGACCCCGTCGAGGAGATTTGCGCCCAGATGGCCGAAGCGACCCCCGCCGGCGCACGCTACGAGGTCATCTGCGACCGCGAGGAGGCCATCGCGCGTTCCGTCGAGCTGGCCTTCGAGTTCGAGCAGGGTGCCGTGGTGTGCCTACTTGCCAAGGGCGACGAGACGCGACAGCATCGTGGCAGTGAGTTCGTGCCCGTCGAGTCCGACCCGGTGCTCTTCGAGCGCTACGTTGCGCAGGCGCAGGAGCGAGTGGGCGCCTAAGCACAAGCAGCGTCCCCATGCGAGCGTCTCTGCTTCACGTCGGGCAGGGGCGCTTGCTTTTATGCTGCACGCAGGCCCCATGGCAGCCACCCGGCCAATCGCGCCGAAACTATGGGGCACGCCAAATGCGCTACCATATATGCGATTGACCGACGAAGAGGAGGGGTGTAGTGGCCTTCGATCCACAACGAGAGGACTACCAGCGACTTGGCCTGCGCTTTGCGAGCACGCTCGACACATCGAGCCCTGCCGAGGCAACGCGCGCGTTCGCCACCTTCGGCCGCCGCTTTGCCCGCGAGCGCGACACGCTGCCGCAGTCGGACGGGGACCGGGCGTTCCATCTCGTGGCCACCGCAGCAAAGCACATCGACTACGAACTGCCCTTTGCCGATGACGCGGAGGCCGAGAAGCTCATCCAGCGTGGCCACGCGCTGCTCGACGAGGCGCTCCAGCTCGACGCACGCTGCTACGACGCGATGCGCATGAAGGCTGCTGCCGACAATCCCTCCTTCGAGGCATTCTTCTCGTACTTGACCGAGCACGCCGAGGAGGTGCGACGCACGTGCGAGGAGCAGCGCGACCACATCCTCGCCAACGACGACGCCGACGAGCGCACCCTGCTCGCAGCCGACATCGCCATGCGCCCCTATCTGCGCTGGATTGCAACGCAGGCAGAGCAAGCGCTCATCTGCGGACGCAACCGCGAGGCGCTCCGCCTAGCGCGAGTTGACCTCGAGGCGGACCCGCGTGACGTTGCGGACGCGCGCTTCACCGCCGCGTTCGCCTGCGCCAAGCTCGAGGATGAGCAAGCCTTGGACGAGCTGCTGCATGGGGCCGCAGCAAAGCGACGGATACGTCCCGCCAACGACGCATGGGCGCTGATCGCGCGCCTTGCGCTCGCCCACAAGCACTACGACCTGCCCGCTGCGTCCGCCCTTCTCAACGAGCTGATTCGAACATACCCACATGCAGCGGAATCGTTCGTCCGACAAATCGAGCTGCCCGAGGGCGTATTCGCGCGACTTTCGGTCCGACCCTACAGCGAAGACGAGCTCGTGCTGGCAATATCGGAAGCGACGGTCCTCCTCCAGGAGGGTCGCGACCCCGAGGGGCGCGGCGTGCTGAGTGCTTGGGTGGCCGCCCAAGCGGCACAGACGCTACCGCGAGCGGTACTCCAGATGCTTGCCGAGCAGGCCGAGGCCAACGCGCGGGCAACGGGTCGGGGTGCGGACCATGGCAAACAGGGCGGCAGCCGATGAACGCGCGCGAGGAACTCATCCGCCGGCTCGCCATCAAGCGGAGCCGCCAACTGGGCTCGCTTTCCACGGAGGCGTTTGCCGAGCTCGAGCTTGCCGTCCGCGACAACCCTTCCGCCTTTGTCGACGACGCAGAAGAGGAAGCGTTTGCGCTGGTGGCACAAGCGCTCGCCAAGCTCAACGAGTCGCAGCACGACGACGACTTGCTTGACGACGACCAATACGTGCAAGCACGCGCGCAACGTCTCGCGCGGCTCGGCGCGAGCTGCGCTCAGGCACTGTCGCTCGACGAGAACTGCGGCGATGCGCTCCTGCTACAGCTGCTCGCTGCCGACCATTCCCCCGACGAGCTGGTTGGTCGGCTGCTCGACCTCGATGTCCATCTAGACGACGCATGCGGACCGCTCTCGGCAGGCGCAACAGGCGACGCCTGGGCAGACGTCTTCGCGCGACCACACCTGCGCGTGAAGGCGGCGCTGGCGCGCACCTGCGCAGACACGGCGCGCTTTGCCATGGCGCGCGCGACCTGCGACGACCTTCTGGCGTTGGCGCCGCTCGACTCCTTGGGCGCGCGCCTGACCTATGCGCTCACACTCGCACGCCTGGAGGACGAGGACGGATTCGAGTGGCTCGACGTCCGAGAAGGACGGAAGGGCAACGCATGGTTCCACTTGAGCCGTGCCCTGCTCATGTACAAGCTCGGACGAATGCCCGCCGCGCGGCGCGCGCTCAACGGCTACGACCGCCTCTGTACCGGCGGTGCCTACATTCTGCTCCAGCCCATCTTTGTGGACACGTACCTCCCCGACCGCCCTGCCTTCGAGCCGGGCAGCTTCCTCGAGGCGACGCTCGCGGCACACGAGGCGGAGCCAATCATCGCCGACACACCCGACTTCGTGTGGTGGGCCAGCGAACAACCGGGATTCTACGACTCCGCCGTGAGCTATTGCGAGCGAAACGGCCTCGACTGGCGCGACCCAAACGCCCCGTAGCACTCAAACAGAGAGCGAGGGAACCATGTGCGAGCTGTATGCCATAGACTCCAAGCGACCCGTCCGAGCCAACGCCGGGCTCGCCGAGTTCTTTGAGGACAGCCCGTATCACCCGCATGGCTGGGGCATGGCGTGGCGCGAGGGCACACGCTTCCAGCTGCACAAGGAACCGCTCACCGCCGTGGACTCCAACTACCTCGCGTATCTGCTCGACGAGCCCATCCATGCCGAGCACCTCATCGCGCACATCCGCAACGCCACGCGCGGCGTGGTCTCGTTCGAGAACTGCCATCCCTTCATCGGCCGCGACATGACGGGCCGGCGCTGGGTAATCGCACACAACGGCACCATCCTCAACAACGGACTGCTCACCGGTTACGACCAATGGATCGAAGGGCAGACGGACAGCGAGCAGGTAGTGCTCTTTCTCATGGACCTCATCGACGAGGCGACCACGCGCATCGGCAGGGCGCTCGACTTCGACGAGCGCTTCGTCGTGCTCTCGCGCGCCATGGACACGCTCTCGGACTTCAACAAGCTCAATCTGATAATCGACGACGGCGAATTCACCTACGCACACACGAACACCAAGCAACACACGCTCTTTGTGCGGCAGGGCGCCAACGCAGCCTACCTCTGCACGCGGCCGCTCGCCGATGGCGCGGGCTGGAAGCCGGTGCCGCAATGCCGACTCGTCGCATATCGCGACGGACGCATCGTGCGCATCGGCCCGTCCCATGGCAATTCCTTCGACGACAAGCTCTACCTGCGCATCCTTGCCATGGAGGCCGCCCAAGAGGCGAACTGACCGCAAGGGGCAGCCTCTTATGGCTGCCCCTTCATGGGCGCCGCTTCATGGGCGCCCCTCTTGAACTCGTGACGTCTCGTCAGTGGCCGCGGATCGAGTCGAGGAAGTCCTTCGCACGCAGCGACTTCGGGTGGTCAAAGAACTCGTCGGGCGTGCCCTCCTCCACGATCTGGCCGTCCGCCATAAAGATGACGCGGTTAGACACGCGCCGCGCGAAGTTCATCTCGTGCGTGACGACCACCATCGTCATGCCCTCGCGCGCCAACTCCACCATGACCTCGAGCACCTCGTTGATCATCTCGGGGTCGAGCGCGGACGTCGGCTCGTCGAAGAGCATCGCCTTGGGATGCATCGCCAACGACCTGGCAATCGCGACGCGTTGTTGCTGTCCGCCGGAGAGCTGCGCGGGCACCTTGTGCGCCTGCGCCTCCACGCCCACACGCGCGAGCAGCCTCATGGCCTCCTGCTCCGCCACGTCCTTGGGCGTCTTCAGGACCTCACGTGGCCCAAGGGTCACGTTGTCCAGAATCGTCTTGTGCGCAAAGAGGTTGAAGCTCTGGAACACCATGCCGATCTCGGCACGCATCTTCGCGAGCTCCTTGCCCTCCTGTGGGAGCGGCTCGCCCTCGATGAGAATCTCTCCCGAGTCGATGGTCTCCAGACGGTTGATGGTGCGGCACAGTGTGGACTTTCCCGAGCCGGAGGGACCGATGAGCACGACCACCTCGCCCTTGTCCACGCTCAGGTTGATGTCTTGCAGCACGTGAAGCGCTCCGTAGTGCTTGTCCACGTGACGCATCTCGATGACGGGAGTCTCTGCAGGCATGTCGTCTCCTTAGGTGGGGTTCTCGGTGGTGCGGGAAATGATGGGATTGCCACTACGCCGTGCCATGTAGATGGACAGCTGGTTGATGGCGTAGTTCACCAGGATGTACAGGATGGCCACCACGAAGTACACCTGCACAAGCGCGTCGGTGTTGGTGATGAGCACGCGCGCATTCTGCATGAGGTCCGGGTAGCTCACCACATACGCAACGGTGGTGTCCTTGACCACCACGACGAGCTGCGAGATGAGCGACGGCACCACGATGCGCAACGCCTGTGGCAGTACGATCTTCATCATCGTCTTGTGAGGCGTGAGGCCTATGGAGAGTGCCGCCTCCGCCTGCCCCTTCGGCACGGCGTTGACGCCCGCACGAAACACCTCGGCCAACACGCCGGATGCGGCCAGCGCGACGGGCGTGGTAATCATCCAGAACGCGGGAATGCGCAGGCCGTACTGTGGCAAGGCGAGGTAAAAGAAGTAGATGAGCAGCAGGCTTGGCACACCGCGGAAGAAGTCCGTGATCACGTGTGCGGCGAAAGAGAGCGGCTTGATGCCACTCGTGCGTGCCAACATCAGCAGAATCCCCAACACCAGAGCAAGCGCGCCCGCGACGGCAGCAACGCGCAAGGTGCCCACGAAGCCCCCAGCAATGTAGCGCCACGTGCTCGGACGCAGGAAGAAGGACCAGTATTTGGCGTCGAGCTGACCCGTGATGTAGAACTGCCGAATGATGACACCTATCCCAATGGCCACGAGCGCGAGCGAAATGGCAGTGATGATGAGCGTCCGACGACGCGTCTTGGGACCGGGCGCCTCGTAGAGGGCATCGCGCATAGAGGTGGTGTGTGCGCTCATCGGATAACCCTCACTCTCTTGTCGATGGCGTTACCGGCAAGTCCCAACAGCACCGAGAAGCCCGCATACGCCACAGCCGAGACCGTGAACGGCAAGATGCCGATGGCCGTCTCGCGCGTGGTGATGAAGCTGACCAGGCCGGTGAGCTCCTGTGGATTAAGCGGCACCTGCGAGCCAAGCGCCGTGGTAAGCATGGTGGCGATGAGCAGGTTCGTCATGGGGAGCACGGCCGAACGCAGCGCCTGGGGGATGACAATCTTTGTCATCGTCTGGGTGAAGGTCAGGCCAATGGAGCGTGCCGCCTCGATTTGCCCCACGCCAATGGCGTTGATGCCCGTCATGAAGTTCTCGGAGCCGAAGGCTGAGGCAAGAAGCACCACCGCGACCTCCACGCAGGCCTTCCATGGCAGCATGATTTTGAGGTACGGCAGCGCGTACGCCACGATGATGAGCAGCGCCACGCCCGGAATGTTGCGAAACACCTGAACGTACAAGTCACCCACAATGCGCAGCGGCTTGATGGGCGAGACGCGCATCACGGTGATGAGCACCGAGAGCACCATGGCGATGGCGAAGCACACGGCCGTCATCGAGAGCGTCTCGAAGATCGCCTGCAGGTACTTCTCGCCGTACGTAGCAAAGAGCTCGCTGTAGCCCATCCGCCTCTCCTTTCGCCAACGCGGCCAAGCATCGCAGCGGGCCGTCCGAAAGCGTCTGAGGGACGACCCACGAGGGAGTGTCCCTCGTGGGTCGCTTTCGGACAGTCCCTACCGTCCTTAGGAACTCAACGATTTACTCGAACTTGCCAATCGCCGGCGGCTCGGGTGCGCTCGTCTGGCCGACGCGGTCGCCAATGGTGACCTGCCACAGCTCGGCCCACAGGCCAGCCTTCTCCACCTCGGTGAGGAACGTGTTGACGAACTCGACCGCACCCTCGGCATCCTTCGGCAGACCGATGCCATACGGGTCGATGGGGCCAAACGGCTCGCCCACGATCTTGTACTTGTTGGGGTTCTTGGCAACCGACCCCATGTGGAGGGTGTTGTCGATGACGTACGCATCCACGCGACCCTGCTCGAGCGCAGCGCATGCCTCGGGGTCGGTGGTGAACTCTTGCAGCACTGCATCGGGCGCGAACTGCTCCATGACGGACGGGCCGGTGGAGCCGGACTGCACGGCAACGTTCTTGCCCGCGAGGTCATCGATGCCGTTGATGTCCGTATTGTCCTTCTTGACAAGAATGGACTGCTGAGAGGCGTAGTACGGACCGGCGAAGTCGATCTTCTCCATACGCTCGGGCGTTATGGAGTAGGTGGCAAAGACGGTGTCCACGGTGTCGTTCTGCAGCACCGACTCGCGCGTGTCGGACGTGACCTGCGTGAAGGCATACTTGGACTCGTCACCCGTGATGTAGCGAGCGAGCATCTGGTACAGGCCGGCATCGAAGCCACGACGGTGCTGGTCCTCGACGTTGAGAAGGCTGAAGAAGGTGGAGGTGTCGGTCGTGCCAACGCGGAGCGAGTCGGCCTCCTTGATCTTCTTTGCCCAGCCACTCGCCGCCACGACATCGTCGGCGGCCACGGGTCCCTTAGCGATAAGCGCATCGAAGGCAGCGGCATCCACCTGGGGAGCTTCCTGCTCGTCGGCAGAAGCCTCAGTGCCCGCGGCCTCGCCGGAGTCACCGGTATCCGCGTCATCCGACCCGCCTCCGCAAGCGGCAAGACCAAAGGTGGTAGCGGTCCCCAAGCCAAGCGCCATCAGCTGACGTCGATTGAGCACGATGCTATCGAGGGTCTTCATGTTCATTCTCCTCCCAGGACACACATTTGTACGCATTGACATGTTCAAAAATACTAGTCGCGCGGTGGGATTCAGTCAATCAGTGAGCAACCCAAATTAACGATAGCGAAGCATCGACCTCGGACATACGCTCGCAGGTCCCACGAAAATCGCGTGGTTTATGTGGCAGCACTGATACCGGTGTATCATAGCTTGTTGACCGAATTCAGGGAGGCAACTCTTGCAAAAGAATCGCACCTCAAACGAAGATGCTCCCAGACGAGGGGCCCACTTGAAGGCAAACCGCCCGCAGCATCCGACCAACGACGGTACTCCGTCGGTCGATGCAATCGAAGGCGCTTCATCCTCAACACTCAGCGGGGACGCGCGCGCCGACATTCCGCGCATTGACGCACCCGCAGCCGATGGTGAGGGCTTTTGGAATCCCGCCGACGAGTTCCGCCGTCAGGAGCAGGCTGACTTACTAGAGTCTCTTTCGACCGACATCGCACAGCCCGAGCACGATTTGCCCAACCGCGATCTGCCTGAGCGCGAGCAACCCGAGCGCAACCTGCACGATGTGCCGGCCGTTCCTCCGGCGCGTGCCAAGCGCGCGCGGAGCAAGCACAAGGACGAGGCACCCAGCGACATCCAACGATACTTCGACGTTAACCGCTATCGTCGTTCGTCTCAGCGTCGCAGCCGCATGACCACGGCAAAGTTCGTCGTGGGTGCCGTCGTCGCGCTCATCATGGCGATTGGCGTCGCCGTCGCCCTCTATGTGGCCGACATCGACGAGCGCCTTACGCACGACATCACGGCCGGCTTGCGCGACCAGCTCGAGCACTCGGAGCCTGGCGACCCGTTCTACCTGCTCCTCTTGGGCATCGACAAGGACCAAGGCCGCGTGGCGGACACCGAGAACTACGGCGACAACGACCACGCCTACCGCTCCGACTCCATCATGCTGTGCCGCATCGACCCCAAGGCCGTAAAGGTCACCATGGTCTCGATTCACCGCGACACGCTCATCAACATGGACGAGCACGGCCAGCAGAAGATCAATGCCGCCTACGCCTTCGGCGGGGCTGAGTACGCGACGAAGGTCGTCTCGGAGTTTGCCGGGGTGCCCATCTCGCACTACGCAGAGGTCGACCTGGACCGCTTCATCGCCATCGTGGACGTCGTCGGCGGCATCGAGGTGGACCTGCCCGTCCCCGTCTACGACCCCGAGTACACCGGCCTCAATTTGCCTGCCGGCAAGCAGAAGCTCAACGGACTCGAGGCTGCGCTGCTGTGCCGCTGTCGCCACGGATATGACGAATACGGCGACGGCGACCTGTTCCGCGCCGCCAACCAACGCATGGTCTTCTCGCAGATAATCAAGACCGTCATGCGCAGCGACCCCGCCACCATTATCAACACCATCACGCAGATGGCCGACAGCGTGACCACCGACCTTACGCTCGCGGCGATTCTCGACCTTGCCGGCCAGATGCAGACGATTGATGTCGAGAAGGACATCATGACGGGCATGGAGCCCACCGAGGGCGTAGAGCTCGGCGATGGCTGGTACGAGGTTTGCATCACCTCCGCATGGAACAAGATGATGAATCGCGTCAACAAGGGCCTGCCGCCCTACGAAGAAGGCATGTATGACTCCACGGCTGGCATCGCCGGTGGCGTCGGCGAAGCTGGGGCGGCGGCTGCGGCCGCGGCTGCGGCTAATGGCTACGCCACGCCGAGCGAATCGGCCACAAAGAGCAACGCCGACGACACCGAGGATGGTGCCATCGCCCAGGACAACACCCAAGAGTACGTGCCACTACCGGAGCCCGAACCTGAACCTGAGCCCGAACCCGAGCCGGTCTACTACGAGGAGGAGCCCGTCTACGAGGAGCCGGTCTACTACGAGGAGCCCGTGTACTACGAGGAACCGGTCTACTACGAGGAGTACTAGGCGACGAGCACCCTCCGGGTGAGCACATCACAGAACACGCGCCAAAGAAGCGGGGACCCCAGCGCTGGGGCCCCCGCTTTCTTACACGCTGAAGCGGAAGTGCATGTTATTGCATTTAGCAATAGTAGCGTATCTCCCCAAAGTACTGGAACCACTGTTCTTCAACATCGCGATGTTGTGCCTCTATTGTCCGCATGATAATGCGCAGCTGGCGAGCTGGAATTTCCGACCGATTACCAGCAAGGAGGCAATGCCCCTTGCTGGTAATCCAAACCTTAGTTGCGTTCTCGCGGGGAGTGCCCTGCACCACATGGACATGAATCGGCTCCAATGGGTGACCCTCATCCGACCAGAAATAGACGAGGTAAGCCCCGACCCTAAAAACCTGAGGCATTGTCGAAGCCCCCTTCTTGGGATAGCTCGATAATGATGTGCGCAACTTCTTTGAGCAGGCGCTCATTACGTTTCATGTCTGCTTTTGAAAAGCCCGAAACGTCTTCCCAAGAGTAATCCGGAAGGTAGCATGTCGCATCATGAAAGCCATCCCGCTCATCGGGCCTCTCAAAGAGTACTTTCACCCGACCGTCGGGCATCATGTCGGAATGAACCACTTCAGTACCATCGTTGAGAGTCAAATAGCGATACATCATTTTGCTTCCCCAATACCCCAAACACAACGCTTAGATCGTTCCCTTACACGTTGAAGCGGAAGTGCATCACGTCGCCATCTTGCACGACGTACTCCTTGCCTTCCATGCGCAGCTTGCCGGCCGCCTTGCAGCCCGCCTCGCCACCGAGCGAAACATAGTCGTCGTAGCTCGCAACCTCAGCCTTGATGAAGCCGCGCTCGAAGTCGGAGTGGATGACACCCGCGGCCTGCGGCGCCTTGGCCCCCACGGGGATGGTCCACGCCTTGACCTCCATCTCACCCGCCGTGAAGTAGCTTTGCAGGCCAAGCAACTGATAGGCAGCTTGCGCGAGCGTCTCGAGTCCGGAGCGCTCCAAGCCCAAGTCGGCCAGATACTCGGCAGCCTCCTCGGGATCCTCCTCCGCAAGCTCGGCCAGCTCGGCCTCCACCTTGGCGCTTATCGGGACTACGGTGGCGCCATCGATGCTGGGCAGCTCCTCACCCAGCGCATCCTCGTCCACGTTGGCCACGTACAGGATGGGCTTCATGGTAAGGAGGAACAGGTCGTGCGCGGCAGCGCGTTCCTCGTCGCTCATGTCGAGCGTGGCGGCGCGGTTACCCTCGTTGAGCCACGCCTGCAGACGTTGCGCGATGGCAAGACGTGGCGCGTTGGCCTTGTCGCGGCGCGCTTCCTTCTCGAGCTTCGGGATGGCCCGCTCCAGCGTACCAAGGTCGGCCAAGACGAGCTCCGTCTGAATCGTGTCCATGTCGGCCGCGGGGTCCGAGCTGCTTTCGTGTCGAATCACGTCCGGGTCCGAGAAGAACCGCACGACCTCGCAGATGGCGTCCGTGTTGCGGATGTTGGCGAGGAACTGGTTGCCCAAGCCCTCCCCCTCACTTGCGCCCTTCACGAGTCCGGCGATGTCGACGAACTCGACTGTCGCGGGTACGATGCGTCCCGGATGGACGATGTCGGCGAGGACCTGCAGGCGGGCGTCGGGCACGTCCACGATACCCACGTTAGGGTCGATGGTCGCGAAGGGATAGTTCGCTGCAAGGCCGCCCTTGCGCGTGAGGGCCGTGAACAGCGTCGACTTCCCCACGTTGGGCAGGCCGACAATGCCGATTGAGAGTGCCATACTCGCTCCTAACTTACTCGTCAGAAAGGCTCTCGAGCAAATCGAGGCCCTTCTTTAACGTGTCTTTGCTCTCCTTGCGCGCCTTGGCTGCACGCGCCTTCCGTTGAGCCTTCTTCTCTGCCTCGGGGTCGGGAACCACGAGTTCCTCGCACGTCCGCGGACGCATCGCGATGGCCTTCTCGGGACAGACCGTGGCGCACGACCCGCAGCACACGCAGTACTGCCGCTCCACGTGCACGCGTCCGGCATCGTCAAGCTGCAGCGCATGCACCGTACATGCCTTCGCGCAGTCGCCGCACATGGTACAGCGCTCGGTATCGACCTCCGGGAAGGGCATGGTCATCTCCTCGGCGAGGTCCGGAAAGCGCTGCAGGCTCGACATCACCAGGCGGCGCCGACGCGTAAGCATGCGACGCCTCGCATGCGTGCCTTGGCTTCCCACGGCACCGTCGAGCGCGCGCTGCAAATCGTTTATCTGTTTGGTGTGCGCCTGCAGCCGTCGCGCGACCGCTTGTGCGCCCGCGAGCATCGGGGTGGTACGCGAGACGAGGCGCGTTCCCGCCGAGGTCATGCTGCTCACAAACTGGCTGCGCTTGTAGGCGCGCTTCTGCTCGTGGCCAAGGGCGCCTTCGTCCACCTCGAGGCCCACGGTCTCGCCGCTCCACTCCTCGGCCGTAGCGATGGCATCAGAGAAGAACTCCTCACCCGTCGTAGTGCGGCACTTCTCGCACGCATCGAGAGGCAGATACACGCTCAGGTTGGGGAACTCACACAGCAGATTGAACCAAACCTCCGGAGCCATGGCACCCACGCACGGAAGCAAGATCTCGTTGGGCTCGGGAAGCCGTCCCAGTGCGCGCGTGCAGGTGATGTAGCACTGCTCGTATGCCGCTGCAGCCCGTGCGACCTTGTCGTAGAGGGCAAGTGGCGCGTTACCGCGAAGCTGGAACACCTCCGTAGGGCACGCCGCCACACAGAGGTCGCACTTGAGGCAGTCGTCGCCGATGCGGACGGTAGCACCCTCGATGGAAATCGCGTTCACCGGACAGACATCCCTGCAACGACGACAAACGCTCTCGTCGCGCATCACCGCCGAGGCACAGTACGTAGAGTTGGCACGTGGCCGCTCCTTGTAATCCGCCGGATCGTAGAAGACCTCGTCCTCCGGATCGGCAGCCAGCTGTGCCGCCAAGTCATCCCCGGTACGCGAAAGGGCGTTCCAGTCCTCGCGCATGTCGATAATCTCGTCAAGAAAGTCGCGCTTCTGTTTGGCCATGATTCAATCCCCCTCCTGCGAACGCCCATTGTACCAGTAGATGGCTCGCTCTGGAGAGAAGGGGAAGTCCTCGGGGCCTGCCGAGGACTGTTCGGGCACGGAGGAACCGTCTCGGGCGGGGCGAAGCCCCGCGCCAACTTCTCCCCCGCGGGGGAGCGCCCGAACCCGGACGAAGGCCCCGCCCCCTCTTTCTCCGGCGCAGTTCCGCAGGCGAAGCCGAGGACTGTCCCGGCACGGAGGAACCGTCTCGGGCGGGGCGAAGCCCCGCACCAACTCCTCCCCCGCGGGGGAGCGCCCGAACCTCGGATGAGGGCCCCGCCCCCTCTTTCTCCGGCGCAGTTCCGCAGGCGAAGCCGAGGACTGTTTGAGCACGGAGAAAAAGGGGGCGGGGCCCAACCCTACATCAGGGATTTGCGCTTAGTACATGCCGCCACCCTGGCCGCCAGCTGCGGCCGCTGCGGAGATGGCCTCCTCGATGGTGGTGTCCTTGGGCTCGTCGGTGACGGTGGCCTCGGTGATGAGGATGAGGCTTGCCACGGACGCAGCGTTCTGAAGCGTGGTGCGGGTGACCTTGACGGGGTCAAGGACGCCCATCTCGATCATGTCGCCATAGACACCGGTCGCAGAGTCGAGACCCTGGCCCGCGGGCAGGCTCTTGATCTTCTCGACGACGACGGAACCCTCGTAACCAGCATTGCTGGCGATGGTGCGCACGGGAGCCTCGAGTGCCTTGCGGACGATGGCAACGCCGATGGCCTCGTCGGAGTCAGCAGGCTCGACGGTGTCGAGTGCTGCGGAAGCCTCAAGGAACGCGACGCCGCCGCCAGCGACGATGCCCTCCTCCACGGCCGCACGCGTGGCCTGCAGTGCGTCCTCGATGCGGTGCTTGACCTCCTTGAGCTCGGGCTCGGTCGCAGCGCCGACCTTGATGACGGCCACGCCACCGCTGAGCTTGGCAAGGCGCTCCTGGAGCTTCTCGCGATCGAAGTCAGACTCGGTGTGCTCAATCTCGGCCTTGATCTGGGCGACGCGATCGTCGATGGCCTGCTTGGAGCCATTGCCGCCGATGATGGTGGTCTCGTCCTTGGTGATCTTGACGGACTTGGCGGTACCGAGCATCTCGGCCGAGATGTTCTGCAGCTCGATGCCGAGCTCCTTCATGGCAACCTGGCCACCGGTGAGGATGGCGATGTCCTCGAGCATGCGCTTGCGACGGTCGCCGTAGCCGGGGGCCTTGACAGCCGCGACCTGCAGCACGCCGCGCAGGCGGTTGAGGATCAGCGTCGCGAGCGCCTCGCCGTCCACGTCCTCGGCAACGATGAGGAGCGGCTTGCGGCTCTGGAGCACGGCGTTGAGCAGCGGTTCGATGTCGTGGGGATCGCTGATCTTCTGGTCGGTCATGAGGATGTAGGGCTCCTCGAGCTCGGCGATCATGTTCTCGGTGTCGGTCGCGAAGTACGGGGAGATGTAGCCCTTGTCGAACTGCATGCCCTCGACGGTGTCGATGGAGATGCCGAAGTTGGTCTTGTCCTCGTCGACGGTGATGACGCCGTCCTTGCCCACGACCTCCATCGCGTCAGAAATCTTCTCGCCGACCTTGGGGTCGGAGGCGGAAATGGTACCGACGGAAGCGATCTGGTCCTTGGTGGAGACTGCCTTGGCAGCCGCGCGCATGGAGTCGACGACTACGGCAACGGCCTTGTCGACGCCGCGACGGATGGCGATGGGGTTGGCGCCAGCGGCCACATTGCGAAGGCCCTCGTTGACGATGACCTGAGCGAGCAGGGTCGCGGTGGTGGTGCCGTCACCCACGAGGTCATTGGTCTTGGTGGCGACCTCCTTCACAAGCTGGGCGCCCATGTTCTCGATGGGATCCTTGAGCTCGATCTCCTTGGCGACGGAGACGCCGTCGTTGGTGATGGTGGGAGCGCCGTAGGAGCGCTGCAGCGCAACATAGCGGCCCTTGGGGCCCATAGTGGTGGTGACTGCGTCGGCCAGAGTGTTGACGCCCTTGGCGAGCTTGGCACGTGCGTCGGTGCCGAAAACGATGTCCTTAGCCATTATCCTTATCTCCATTTCTCAAAGGGGGTTACCCTCAACGTGAAATCTAGTCCTCGATGACGGCGTAGATGTCGTCCGCGCGAAGGAGCAGCAGGTCCTCGCCGTCGACCTTGACCTCGTTGCCGCCGAACTTGCCATAGAAGACCTGGTCGCCAACCTTGACGTCAACCGGAATGCGGTTGCCGTTGTCGTCGCGCTTGCCCTCGCCCACGGCGATGACCTCGCCGCGCTGCGGCTTCTCCTGCGCGCCGGACGAGATGTACAGGCCGGTAGCAGTCTTCTCCTCCTTGGGAGCGGGCTTGACGAGAACGCGATCGCCCAGTGGCTTAAGTGTCATAGTAGAAGACCTCCTTTGTGGGGCAGCGATGCCCCCTTGCATAGCCAACGTTGCGTATACTACCCACTTTGCCCGGTTTATACAACCAGAACTAAAAAATCTTCAATGCGAGACTTAGATTTTGTGCCAGTGTTCCGCGTGGAATCCCCCACGCGGAGGCCTTCGGCGCGATAATACTATTGCCAACTTTTGGAAGGCGCGATACAAGCGAGGGGTTTTATGGGCAAGCTGGTAACGAAGACCGCCTCGGCGATGCTCTTTGCCGCGGCAATTGCGGCACATATCGCACTTGCGCCCGCACCGGCACAAGCGGCAAATCACGTGCGGGGCGATTGCGTACGCATGCAAATCGCCGAGAAGAGCAGCCACGTTCTGGAGGACAATCCAGGAGTCGTGCGCGACATTCGCGCGGAAGCACAGAGAGAGCGCGAAACCCGTCTCGCGTACGAGACTCCCATCGCCTTCGCCGTCGCAGTCATCCTGACCGTATGCTGCGTCTGGCGTGCCAGACGTTATCGGCGAGAATACGACCAAAGCCACGTCGCGGACGCGTACTGGCAGTGGTACGCGCGAATCCTTGGCGGGGACTCCGCAGCTGAGGACTTTGAATCCCACACGATGGCCAACGCATCCAAAGGAGCTGTCGACCATACGCCTGAGTTCGAGTCAACTCCAAAACCAACCCTGGAAACGCTGCTCAGCGACGACGTCCACCCCCTCATAGCCGGATGGGCACTCACGGGAGGCAAGCTTGCTTACAGCGCCATCGTCTCCACACTCGCACGACTCGCAACAGCCGGGGCGGTGCATATAGACACGGCTCGCGTCACAAAGACCGACTTTGCCACCGGCGACAGCATGTTGAACTATTCAACCGACGCCGCCAGCGAATGGATTCTTGTCTTCCACAAAGAGAAGTACGCACTCGTAAGCGATCCATTGGATCGAGCCGTACTTGACGTATTCGAAAACTTCATGCGCACGGTGGCGGATACCAAGTCGGTGTATTCGACAAGGACGCTTGACGTCGAAGAGGGAACAACCTGCCTGCTGCTTTCGGACATGACGCGCATGACCGGGCGGCATAGCGAGGTATACGTCCGCCAGATGAGGTCTTTGCTCGCCGCCACGAGAAGCGCTTGTCACGACCGCAGCCTAGACGATGACCAAGTCACCGCGCGTCAGAGAAATCGGCTCGCGTATATAACCATCGGGTATCTCTGCGCGATGTTGTCTGCAACCGCACTCTTGTTGAGCGACGGATCGGTGTTTGCCATCGCACTCTTCCTTCCGCCGTTCTTTGTTGCTCGATACCTCCTCCTGACGCGCGCATACCTCGCACCACTGTCCGCCGAAGCCGTGCACCTTCGCGCCGAGCTCGGCCTCATGGCACGTTGGCTTACCAGCATGGAAGCACGGAGCGCGACAGGAGCGGCTGAAGAAGCGGAGATAACGGAAGTGAACCTCTCTACCCCCGAATGGCAGCGGCTGCTTGTGTGCGGGCTGACGGTGGGAAGCGACGTCGAGGCAGCTCATCTGATGCAGCGCGAAGCGCCGGGCCTCACGTGGCAGGAGGATCTACACGAGGTGCTCAAGTGGTGTGGCGCTCCCGCACGTGGTGTCGTCGCGGCGTTTGTCAAGGCCACGCGATACGCTCATAGAGAACGCACCGGACTGCCCAGGCCCACTCCGCACTACAGATAGATGCGTCGCTCCCACGCGAAGCTGCCCGCACGAAGCGTCACCTCTTTTGCAAGACGATGGAGGCAATGCCACAGAGAAGGCCACCGACCATCCACGGCATCCAGAAGAACCGAGTCCAGAATGCATCGCCCATCTGGGTGGCCCAAAACATGAGGGGCAGCGCAATGGCCGTCGCGAGCAACATGATGACACCGCATGCAGCGCCAATCCGCCTGTTCCGATGGACCTTGTCCAACACCTCGGCGGCCCGATCCGCGCCGACGATACCCGAGATCTCCTCCTCGCTCAATTCCTCAAGCGCAGAGATGTTGTACTCCTCGATGTCGAAGCGCGCGTGGAGCATGGAGCAGTACACGATGCGAAAGACCCCTATCGCGACGCACGCGAGCAGCACCCCACTCGCGACGTTCTCGCCGACGCGCCCCTCGCTACAGGCCCCAAAGACGACGCCCACGAAGATAACCGCGATGCCCAGGGCAAGCTGCCGTCCAAAGACTGCGCTTTCTTCGAGACGTTGCTCGGCGGTATAGAAATCGGCCACGTAAGGATGCTCGCGCGTGAACGCAGCATGCTCTATGCCCGCCGGAATGATAAAGGCAAGACCCACCGCCAAGCCGCCAAAGAAGGCAGCGGCCTGCATGCCCTCACCCGCCACGCCGTCGAGGTAAGCCGCGCATGCGAAGCCGGCAATGATAGCCGCCACGCCAAGGGCAATCCGTCCAGCAAAGCGGCGCTGATGCTCGTCGTAGCCCACCACATCGGAGGCAAGCGCTTCGGCGGGTATCGCCAACTGAGGCTCGGGGGCGCGTGCCGTGAGGTCTCCCTGCACAAGCTCGTCGAGTGTGCAGTCGAAGATCTCGCACAGCTTGATGAGCTTGTCCATCTCGGGATTCGAGCGTCCCGCCTCCCACTTGGCCACAGACTGGCGGCTCACGCCCACCAACATGGCGAGGTGCTCTTGGGTCATGTTGCGCGTGGCACGCAGGTGCAAAAGATTGTCGCGAAAACTCATGGTGCGTCCCTTCGGTCGAGTGGCTTTGCTTGAAAAAGCATGCCGCATAACACGGTAGCACACCATAAACCGCAGGTTGCAACCACGCATCCAGCGGTTGCGACCTGCGGTTTTGGCCCCAAGCAGCCGACGCAGCTCCGCCGACCCCCACCTGATCACTTACGAAGACAATATGTCCCGCTTCCAGCGCACGAACTCAACCGGCTCGCCAACCCCCACGCAAACGCATAGGAAGTGGTTGTCGACCACGACCTCATGGAAGGCGACGCGCAGAACGGCCTCGTCCTCAGGAAGCACCGCATATGTCTTTGCCTCCTCAGAGAGGCCCGTACCCAGAAGCTTTAGGTAGCTTTCCTTGCGCGTCCACATGCGCGTGAACGCCTGCCCCCCATCCTCTTGGGCCCGCATCCAGCGAATCTCCTTGTCCTGGAAGCACATGCGCAGAACGTCATCGTCTACCGCGTGCCGCTCCTCCACGTCGACACCTACGGACGACGCACCAACGACACACGCCACCATGTGTCCACTATGAGAGAGGTTGAAGTGGACATTCGGCGCATGCGCAAGATACGGCTTGCCGTACGCACCTTGGGCAAGCGTTAGATCAGATACGCCCTCGCATCGCAACGCGTGCGCACACAACAAGCCAGCGCCAAGACAGAGCAGCCGGTCCTTCTCGAAGAGAAAGCGCTCCGCCTGCTGCCTACGCGATGCCCATGGCAACTGTGCGAGTCCCGCGCGATACCGATGCGGCTCCGCAAGGTCAGAGACGTCGTAATACCAGCATCGTGCCATATGGGCACACCTCCCGTATCGCAAAGCAGGTAGCCTCCAGCGAGAAATTCGCGCGAATCTCACGCTGGAGGCCACCTTGCGAAAACCCCTTTGCGAACTTACAGACCACGCGCGCAGAGGTCGGCGACTACGGGATCCTTGATGGTGACGCCCGCCGCCTTGAGCTCGGCGATCTTCTCGGCGAACTGCGGCAAGTACGGGGCGTGCGCTACGAGCAACTCGTCGATGACCCGCTTGGCCGCGTCACCGGATGGCGTCTGCGGGTTGAGCGCCACGGCCTCAAGCAGCGCACCGTAGTCACCCGTCACCGCAGCCTCCTCCACCAGGCGCTGCATGTTCCACATCAGCTGCAAATAGCCTCGCGCCGAAGTCGGCATCGGGCCAAACGCGATCGGCTGCGCACCCGCGCCACCGATGTAGCTCGAGACCTGCACCACGGCGTCGGCAGGCAGGTCGGGAATCGCGCCGTTGTTCACCGTGGAGCACACGATGTGCTCGTTCGCGTTGCCGTAGATGGAGGCAACCGTCTCGGTCGCCACATCGGAGTAGTGCGCACCGCCACGCTTGGAGAGCAGCTCGGGCATCTCGGCAAGGTCGGGATCGCGATACAGCTCGAACAGCTCGTCCTCGACGGCCTTGACCTGCTCCGCGCGCGAGCCCTTCTGGGGATCCGCATACTCGCGCAGACCATCAGCCAGCATATCGGACTGCAGGTAATAGTAGCGGTGGTAGCCGCAGGGAATCATTCCCAGGTGCCCAAGCTGCTCGCGATAGAACGGGATGTCGTGGATGTTGGCCGGCGTGCCGTCGTTCTCCGTCTTTGGGTCGAGCATCTTCTCGATGATCTGATCCGTGACCTCAGCACCGGTCGCGGCATCGAACACGCGGTGCCAGTGGAAGTGGTCGATGCCCGCGAAGCGGAATACCAGCTCGTCGAGCGTCTTGCCGATAAGCTCGGGCTCGTGCAGCATCGCACCGATGGGCACGTTGCACAAGCCGACGCAGCGATTCCATCCGCCGTAACGAATCACGGACTCGGTCACCATGCCGCTGGGATTGGTGAAGTTCACCAGCCATGCGTTAGGACAGAGCTCCTTCATTTCCTCAACGATGTCCAGGATGACGGGGATGGTGCGCAGCGCCTTGAACATGCCGCCTGCCCCATTGGTCTCCTGCCCCAGCATGCCATACGAGAAGGGAATGCGCTCGTCCTTGATGCGCGCTTCGAGCAGGCCCACGCGGAACTGGGTCGTCACGAAGTCGGCGTCACGCAGCGCCTCGCGACGGTCGAGCGTCAGATGCACCTTCACGGGCAGGCCTGCCTTCTCCCACATCCGCTGGGCCAGCGCACCCACAATCTCGAGCTTCTCACGCCCACGCTCCACGTCCACGAGCCAGATCTCGCGAATCGGAAGGCGATCGTAACGCTTGATGAAGCCGTTCATCAGCTCGGGCGTGTAGCTCGAGCCGCCGCCAATCGTACAAATCTTAATTCCCTCAGCCATGCCGCATCCCTTCCCGTATGAATCATGCAATAGTAATATTGTACGATAAGCGGAAGCCGCCCATCCCGAAGGATGGACGGCTCATAGAATCGCGTCGGAAAAGACCTTAACGTCGCCCGAATGCTCAGCGGACCGATTTACTCGGCAGCTGCCTTTGCCGCGGCTTCCTCGGCGGCCTTCTTTGCAGCGTTCGCCTTGCGCGTCGCAGCGGCCTTCTTTGCCGCGGCGGAACGCTTGGCCTTCAGGGCCGCTGCCTCGGCGTCAGACTTCGCCTTGTCGACGACCTTCTTTGCCGTAGCCTTGGCCTGAGCGGCGACCTTCTTTGCCGACTTCTTCTGTGCGGCGGCCTTTGCCTTTGCCTCGGCGTGCTTCTCGACCACGGTCTTCTTCTTGGGCTTGGGCGGCAGCGGGCCGTCGTACTTGAAGATGGCGCCACCGATGGGCGGGACGCGCACCTTGATGGAGTTGCTGCGCAGGTTCCAAGGCACCTCTTCGGACTCGAAGCGGATGTCGGAATTGGTGACGCCAGAGCCGCCGAACTCGATCTCGTCCGAGTTGAACACCTCGCGCCAGTAGCCCGGACGCGGCACGCCGATGCGATACTCCTCGTAGGGATTGACCTCGTAGTTGATGACGAGGAGCAGGTCGTCGTTAGGATCGTCGCCGTGACGCACGAAGCTGATCACGCACTGGTTGGAGTTGTTGGCGTCAATCCACTCGAAGCCATCCTCGGTGTAGGCCCTCTCCCACAGAGCAGGCTGCTCGAGATAGAACTTGTTGAGCGCGGCGATGTAGTGCTGATGCTTGCCATGCGCCTCGTAGTCCTTGGCGAGGAAGTACTCGATGCCCTCGTAGTAACGCCACTCAATGAACTGACCGATCTCGTTGCCCATGAAGTTGAGCTGGCCGCCGGGGTGCGTGGTCTGATAGAACGCGAGCGAACGCAGACCGGCCATCTGACGCCAGTAGTCGCCCGGCTGACGTGTGATGAGCGAGCACTTGCCGTGCACGACCTCGTCGTGAGAGAGCGGCAGCACGAAGTTCTCGTTGAAGGCATACATGATGGAGAAGGTCAGCAGGCTGTGGTTGCCCGGACGGAAGGGGAAGTCCGTCTGGCAGTAGCGCAGGGTGTCGTTCATCCAGCCCATGTCCCACTTGTAGTTGAAGCCCAGGCCACCGACCTCAGGCGGACGGGTGACGAGCGGCCACGCCGTGGACTCTTCGGCGATCATCATGACGTCGGGATGATAGATGCCAACCGTCTGGTTGCACTGGCGCACGAACTCGATGGAGGGATAGTCGTTCTCGGAGCCATCGGGATTGAACTTCTTCTGGCCGGGGTCGTCGATGCCGAAGTTGAGATACAGCATGGAGGTGACGCCGTCCATACGGATGCCGTCCGCGTGGTACTCGTCAATCCAGTAGAGAAGGTTCGAAATCAGGAAGGTGCGGACCTCGCCCTTCTCGAAGTTGAACTTGTAGGTGCCCCAGTTGGGATGCACTTCCTTCTCGAACTGCTTGGTGCCGTTGAAGTGCACGAGACCATGCTCGTCGGGGCAGAAGCCGCCGGGCACCCAGTCGAGGATGACGCCGATGCCAGCCTGGTGGCATGCATCCATGAAGTGCTTGAACTGCTTGGGATTGCCGAAGCGCGACGTGGGCGCGTAGTAACCGGTTACCTGATATCCCCAACTGCCGTCAAAGGGGTGCTCCATCACGGGCATGACCTCGATGTGGGAGTAGCCCATCTCCTTGACGTAGGAGACCAGCTCGTCGGAGAGGTCGTCGTAGGTATACCAAGAGCCGGTGGCTTCCTCGGGGTCGGTCGGCTCGGTGCCAAACGCGGTGAGGCCGTCATCGTGGCGCTTCCAGCTGCCCAGATGCACCTCGAAGATGTTGAGCGGGCGCTTCATGTGATTGTGAGACTGACGCTCCTTGATCCAGAACTCGTCACCCCACTCGTAGGAGTCGATCTCGGCCGTGCGCGAGGCGGTACCGGGAATGAGCTCCGCCTGGAACGCATACGGGTCGGCCTTGTACAGGACGTCGCCCGCACGGGTCTCGATCACGTACTTATAGAGCTGCCCCTCTACGACGCCCGGCACAAACCCGTACCACACGCCGCCGACCGGCGTGCGCGTAAGAGCGGTGGCCTCGGCATCCCAGTCATTGAACTCGCCAACCACGTGCACCGAACGGACGTCGGGCGCCCACACACCAAAGTGGTAGCCTTCCTGACCGTCGAGCGTTGCGGGATGGGCACCGAGCTTCTCATAGCTGCGGAACCACTCGCCCTTGGCGAAGAGGAACAGGTCGTCGTTACTGAGCAGATAGTCTTGATCTGGTTTGCTCATGGCAGTTATCCCTTTCGTGAGCGGTATAGGCTCTATTAGTGTAGGGAGTCGATTCGTTCGTCTTTTTGACTATTGGGCAGACGTGCCGGTACCTTCGGCACACGGAAGAATACGCACCCCCGCCGTCGTCGCACTGGCATAAACTATCCAACACATTCAAGCTGCCGTATACGTCGAGCATCTTGGAAAGCCCGCACACTAACCCACAAAAGCCGCCTACAATGAATGACGACCCACCGACGCCGTCCGCAACACCGGAGATTCACCATGCCACGAGAGTCCAAGAAGTCCAAGGTCGCACGCGTCACAGAGTTCTGCCACCGCATGGACGAGCTCTACGGGAACGAACCCAGCGCCCTTGATTGGCGCACACCCTTCCAGCTGGTCATCGCCGTGCTCTTGAGCGCACAGACCACCGATGTCGCCGTCAACGCCGTGACACCCGAGCTCTTCAGGCGCTGGGGCACACCCGAAGCCATGGCGGAAGCCAATGTGGCGGACGTGGCCGAGGTGATTCGTCGTTTGGGATTCTTCCGCACGAAGTCAGAGCACTGCGTGGCATGCGGGCAGATGATCGTCTCGGACTTCGGTGGAGAGGTGCCCCGCACCATGGACGAACTGTGCCGCCTGCCCGGCGTGGGGCGCAAGACGGCAAACATCGTGCTCAACAAAGCCTTCGGCATCGTGGAGGGAATTGCGGTCGACACGCACGTCTTTCGCATCGCGCAGCGCATGGGCCTCACCACAGCTGCCACGCCGCTTGCCGCCGAGCAGGACCTGCTCGCCCTTATCCCGCGCGAGCTCTGGGACGGCGTCAACTCCGAATGGATTCGCTTCGGCCGCGCAACCTGCACGGCGCGCATCGCCCACTGCGACGCATGCCCCTGCGAGGATCTGTGCCCCAAGCGGCCCGTTCGCCACGGGGCGGGCAAGGCAAAGAAGCCCACACGGCGCCGTAAGGAATAGCCCGACGACGGCAGGCGTCGTCGGGCTTGCAGCGTCAGGTGTCGCCGGATTGCCGAGTCTTAAATCGCGGCGAGCGCCTGGTCGAGGTCCGCAATGATGTCGTCCACGTTCTCCAAGCCAACCGACAGGCGGATGAGGTCCTCGGAGAGATGTGCCGCCGCGAGCTGCTCAGCCGTCAGTTGGCTGTGCGTAGTGCTTGCGGGATGGATGATGAGGCTCTTTGCATCGCCGACATTGGCGAGCAGCGTGTGAAGCTTCACGTTGTTGATGACCTGCAATCCACCTTGGCGTCCCGCCGTAGTCCCGAATACCACCACGCCACCAAACCCGTGCTTGAGGATGCGGCTCGCAACCTCGTGGCTCGGATCGTTGGGGAGTCCGGAGTAGCGCACCCAGCTCACCTTGGGGTGGCTCTCCAAGAACTGGGCGACGGCGAGCGCGTTCTGACAATGGCGTTCGACGCGGAGGCTCAACGTCTCAATGCCCAAACCGACGAGCTGTGCCGCATACGGGCTGAGGGTCGGGCCGATGTCACGCAGACGCTGTGCGAGCACGCGTGTCGAGAACGGCGCAGCAGGAGCGGCTTGGGTCCAGATGGCGCCGTGGTAGGACAGGTCGGGTTCCGTGAGCGTGGGGAATTTGCCCGGTACGGCCTCCCAGTCGAACTTGCCCGAGTCGATTACAGCACCGCCGATGGTCGCACCATGGCCGCCCAGCCACTTGGTGAGGCTCTCGATGATGACGGCGGCCCCATCCTCTGCCGGTCGATACAGGTAGGGCGTTGCAAAGGTATTGTCGACGATGACGGGCAGATTGAGCGACGCGGCCGCCTCGACCAGTGCGGGCACGTCCGCAACGTCCACGAGCGGATTGCCGATGGTCTCGACATACCAGAACTTGGTCTTCTCGTTCGAGGCGGCGACAAACGCGTCGATGTCGTTATTTGGCACGAAGGTGGTCTTGATTCCCAAGTCATCGAGGGTGTGGAGCAGGATGTTCCACGTACCGCCATAGAGCGAGTCGGAGGCCACGATCTCGTCGCCGGCACGGGCGATGTTCGTGAAGGCCAGAATCTCGGCGGCGTGACCAGAGGCGACGGCAACGGCACCGGCCGCACCCTCGATAGCCGCCACGCGCGCGGCAATCGCATCCGTGGTCGAGTTGGTCAGACGGCTGTACACGTTGCCCGGTCGCGAGAGCGCGAACTTCGCCGCCGCATCCTCGGCGTCATCGAACTGCCACGCCGCGGTGGCATAGATGGGCAGCGCTGCCGAACCAGTCGTGGGGTCAGGTGCGAGGCCAGCGTGAATCTGCAGGGTATCGAAGTGTTTCTCGGGAGCTTGAGCAAAAGCAGGGTTGAGTTCGAACGACATGGTGATTCCCCTCTCCTTGTGATCTGCGTTGGGCACACGGAGAATCTACGCCTTGCATTCTTTCTGGTCAATACTCCGGTTATCTGTTATTTCGATTAACGTCTATCTGTGGTGTGAACCTGCGTGGTCGAACGCGCGCCGGCATAAAACGGGCCCCACGACATGCGGGCAGCCTTCGCCCGCGCGTCGTGGGGCCGCGCAATCCCATACGCGTGGCAACCTACCACTCGAGCGGTACCTCGACGGACTTGCCATCCACCGCCAATCGCAACGTCGAGCCATTGAGCGTTGCCTCGCTGATAGCGCCCTTGCCACTGACCACAGAACCGTCGTGGCTCACAATGGGTGTCCAACCAGCGCCGATGGTGTACGCCGAAACCTCCCACGTACCATCCGAGAGGTTCTCGGGCACCAGGACCGTCTCTCCATACAGGACGATGTCAACAGGGGTACCCGGCAGATTCCCCACGACTACCTGCTGGCCGTCACCCTCCACATGCGTCTCCATCAGCGCATATGACCCGTTGTTCTCCGCAAGAGAATAGACCGAGCCGCCATACGAGACCGATGTGCCCACAGCAGACTCAACGATGACGTCGAGCGGGTCGGAGGAGGCGTGCTCGCTGCCAGGTACCGGTGCACTGAGAACGCGCACGAAGAGCGCGACGCAGAGCGCAATCACGAGCGCGGCCGCAATCACCAGCCCTATGAGCATTCGCTTGGGCATGGGCGTCGGCTGATCGCTCGGCGCGTGTTGTCCGGCACGCCCCGAACGCACGCTCTCCGAGTGGCCAGCGCCACTACGAGGCGCCTGCCTCGCCCCGTCGCCCTCCGCGAGCTTCTCGAACGCACCACGGTTGAGCGACTTCTCGTCGATAGGCTGCGGCGCGTTGGCACCCAGCTCGTCAGTATCACCTAGAGAGTACATCTCTCCCCCCTCTCCTGCGCGGCATCGCGTCGTTCCAGCAACGCGCACACCACGCCTCAATCATGTTATCCGCCGTCTGACCCGCAGTTACGGCATCGCACCATCTCTCGTGCCGCGACATCTGCCCACCGTGTACCTACACCTCGCGTCGATCCTCAATGGCTCGACCAAGGGAAAGCTCGTCGGCAAGCTCGACCTCGCCTCCCACCGACATCCCTACGGCAAAGCGCGTCACCACGACATCGAGAGGCTTGATGATACGCGAGAGGTAAGTGGCCGTTGCCTCTCCCTCCACGTCCGTATTCGTAGCGAGGATCACCTCGCGCACCTCACCCGACGCCAATCGCGCAAGGAGTTCGCGCACGTGCAGTTGGTCCGGACCGATGCGATCCATCGGCGAAATCACGCCCCCCAGCAC
Organism: Atopobiaceae bacterium; assembly: GCA_017533825.1. Classification (GTDB taxonomy): domain Bacteria; phylum Actinomycetota; class Coriobacteriia; order Coriobacteriales; family Atopobiaceae; genus RUG440. The sequence continues at coordinate 50,760 of JAFWIE010000048.1, forward strand.
GTGGTACAACCCGTGGTAAGCGCCGGTCCTCTCCACGGCCGATACGTCACGCGGTTCCGAGACCACACAAATCGTCGTGGTGTCGCGCGTGTGATCGGCGCAGACGTCACACGTCTCGCGCGTGGCATACGAGAAGCAAATGGGACAGAAGTGCACCTGACGCTTCACGTCAAGAATCGCGTTCGAAAGCCTCCTGCATTGTTCCGCATCGGATTCCAGCAGGTAATATGCAATGCGCTGCGCGGACTTGGGCCCGATTCCCGGCAGCCGGCCCAATTCGTCGAGCAGGCGCTGCAGGGCACGACCGTCACCGACTTCCGTCACCGGCATCTTAGAAGAGATTCGAGAGACCCGACATGTCGAGTCCGCCCGTGATGCCCGCAACCTGACTGTTTGCCGCCTCATTCGCCTTCGCGAGCGCCGCGTTCACCGCCGTCAGCACGAGGTCCTCCAGCATCGAGACGTCATCGGGGTCGACTGCATCGGGATCAATCGAAATCGAAGTCAGCTTCATATCTGCCGTAGCGTTAACGCGGACCATCCCGCCACCCGCGCTCGCCGAAACCTCGATGTTTGACATGTTGTCCTGTGCGTCCAAGAGCTGTTGCTGCATGACGCGCGCTTGCTCGAGCATTTGTTGCATATCCATGGGGCACCCCTTGTCCCGAAGCCTATCCGTACCGTTGCGTGAGTTCGCATTGTAGCATGATGCCTCGGCCCGCGTCGGGTCTACGACCGCTAACTTGTTCCAATTGGGTAGAGCGATTGGCGACGCCTAGTAACCCTTGCGGGCAAGGACTCCCAGCAACCCTTGCGGGCCATGATCGCCTTTATCCTCTCTTCACGCGCACGTCCTCGCCAAAGACCTCGAAGGCGTTCGCGAGAATGGCAGCGAGTTCCGGCGGCAGGTCATCGGGCGCCTCCGGTACGGAGCGTTGCGGTGCTGATGGTTCCGTCTGGCTGCTCGGTTCTGACACCTGCGGGGCGGCGACTGGTTGCGTGGTTGGTGCGGTAGCTGGCGATGCAGGTGGGACATCGTCCGGTGGCGCAGTCGGCGTGGTCGCAGGAGCAGAGGTTGGAGTCGGCGGCTCCGTCGGAGTCGGCGCATACTCCGACTCTGGCTCCACATAGGCAGTACCAAGCTCCTCGTAGGGCACGTAGTCGGGACCGGGGTCTTCTGGAACCGGCCCCATTGCCGGCTCCGGCATCGACGCCGGAGCGTCCCATGGCATGGGATACGCCGGTGCTTGTGGGGCGACATTCGGCGTCGGCCCAGGCTGCTGAACCGTGGCGCGCGACTCCTGTGCAGACCTCGCCACGCGATTGGGAGCGGCTGCAGGAGCAGGAGCCGGAGCAACCGAAGGGGCAGGCGCAGCGACGCCGCGCTGGCTTTGTCCCATGCCCTCGCGATACGCCATCGTACGCGGTCCGAAGTACTCTGCCACAACACCCTCGACTGCCGCACGGACATCCGGCCGCTCGAGCATCTTGAAGGCGAAGTTGGAACCCTTCGGCAGACCCACCGTGAGCGTGCGGCCATCGTCCGAAATCGGCGTCGCATTACTCAGCAGAGAACCACGGGACGGTAGTCGCGCCAAGAGCTCAGACGTCACCTGACGCCAACGTCGCCGCAATTCTCCCGCATCGCTGATTGCCGGAGAAGAAGGTTGCATGTTCATGGCAGCTGGCTGTGACTGAGCAGGAGCCTGTTGGGGCACTTGTTGAGGTGCTTGCTGGGGGACACGCCGCGTCTGCGGCGCGACCGGCTGTGACACCTGCTGTGGCGCACGCCACGCCTGCGGCGCATCCGGCTGCGGCGCGGCCGGACGCGCCGGAGCCGGTGCATGCTGCGGCGTGGCCGGCGGTTGCTGAGTTGGCGCGGGCCGTGCCGGCTGCGCTTCTGGTTGGGGTGCGGATTCCTCAGGACGCGTCCCCACCCGTACTGCTTGGGTCGCGGTAGGCTGGGACGTCGACACCGGAACTGGCTGGGATGCCTGCCCGACCGCACCGCTCTTCACCTTACGCTCAAGCTCCGCGAGCCGCTCGGCAAGCGACTCGAGCGTAAGGTCCTCCACGGGCCGCGCCATCCGCGTGAACGCGATCTCGAGCACCAGACGCTGGTTGGGTGCCGTCGTCATCTCGCGCATCGCATCGCCCAGAATCGTGAGCACGCGCGAAATCCGATCCGCAGATCCAAATGCCTGCGCTTCTTGCTGCAAGCGCTCCACATCCACTGAGGAATCCAGAACCTCGGGCCGTGCCCCTACCAACGAGACCACATACACGTCTCGCATGTGGGCCGCGAGTTCGCGCGCGAACTGAAGCGGATCCCTGCCAGACTCGACCAACTCCCCCACCTGCAGAAACAGCATGGGGACGTCACGCGCGGCAAGCGCGTCTACCACATGATTCATCTCTGCGCCCGGCACCGCCCCGAGAAGGTCCTGTGCCGCCGCGGCCGAGACGGTCCCATCGCCAAAGACGGATAGCTGCTCAAGCGTGGAGAGCGCATCGCGCATGCCACCACGCGCGTGACGAACCACGAGGTCAAGCGCCGCATCCTCGTAGGCGAACCGCTCCCGTTGGCACACGAAGACCAGTCGCTCGCGGATGTCCTCGCTGCTGATGGGCCTGAAGTCGAACCTCTGCACGCGCGAGAGTATCGTGGCAGGAATCTTCTGTGGATCGGTGGTGCACAAGACAAACACCACGTGGTCGGGCGGCTCCTCCAGCGTCTTCAGCAACGCATTGAAGGCCGCCGTGGTTAGCATGTGCACCTCGTCGATGATGTACACCTTATAGCGACCACGCACCGGAGCATAGCCCACGCGCGTGATGATCTCTTCGCGCACATTGTCGACACCCGTACGCGATGCAGCATCGAGCTCGTAGACGTCTGGATGCTCACCAGCGGCGATGAGCGTGCATTGCTCGCAGGTGCCGTCGGGCAAATGACCCGGACCTTCTTCGCACATGAGTGACTTGGCCAGCAAACGCGCCATGGTGGTCTTTCCCGTTCCGCGCGGACCACAGAAGAGGTACGCGTGGCTGGTCCTGCCCTCCATCACCGCTCGCTGGAGCGTTCCCACTACATGCTGCTGGCCGACCACGTCGGCAAATGTCTGCGGACGATATTTCCTGTACAAAGACTCCATGCGACCGCCTCGACAAGCTTACTTATGCATACGACTGCGTACGAGCCCCACCACGGTCGGCACCAGCGAGACCGCCACGATGCCGACGATAAGCAACTCAAAGTGTTCCTGCACGAAGGGGATGCCGCCAAAGAAGTATCCCAGCAAGACGAACAGCGTACTCCAGGTGACGCCACCCAAGATGTTGTACATAACGAAGTTGTGCCACTTCATGCCACCCATGCCTGCAAGGAAGGGCACGAAGGTACGAATGAACGGAAAGAACCTCCCCAGAAAGATGGCGAGGTTCCCCCACTTGTCCAAGAATGCCTCTGATTTGGCGATGCGCTCCGGCGTCATGGCCTTGACCTTGCCCGATGCGATGATCTTCTGTCCCAGGAAATGCCCGATGAAGAAGTTGCATTGGTCACCCAAGATGGCAGCGCACCAAGCAACGGCAAGCAACAGCATGATGTTGAAGCCGCCGCCCTGCGCAAAGAACCCTGACGCAAACAGCAGCGAGTCGCCGGGAAGAAACGGGAAGAAGACAACGCCCGTCTCGATGAAGATGATGGCAAATACGAATCCGTAGGCCGCGACGGGTCCGGCCGCAATCTGCGCAGCGATGAAGGCGCGCGGATCGCGCAGCAGGCTTACGATAAAGTCCACAAAACCCATCAGGACACTCCCTCCCAAAGGTCAAAAAACGCCTCGGCATGCCGAGGCGATTGATGCACAGTGCGCTCGATGGGAACGGGCACCCGACAGAGGCTCCTTATGGCTGCTGTCTCCCGACCCTGACCAGGTTCGTAGTATGCCGTCGCCCGAACCCATCGAACGCACTCAGCAAGGCGAGTATAGCTAACATCGTCAACTTGCGCAAGACGGCACTTCAGGGAATCGCGCGTAAATGAGTTTCTCTGTCCCCTGCCTTCCCACCCCTTGGTCGAGTTATGTCGACCTCCACTAGGGCACGACATTCGATGTGCTATTGGTATTCTACCTCTTACAGCTTATCACCTAGCAATATTCGATTTTGGCATATCCAGTATGTGTGGCGTACCTTCGCTTCATGGTTGTAATACACGACACATCGGACAAGCGCCTGCTATACAAGAGCAGGCATGTAGCTATCGGTCAGCTGCTTAAGGAGCTGCGCGAAGAGCGCCAGCTCAAGCAGATTGATATCGCTCAGGTTGCCGGCCTTGGCCAATCGGATGTGAGCAAAGTCGAGTCCGGCGAACGCAGCATCAGATTCGTAGAAGTCGATTTGTATGCCCACGCCCTCGGCATTGACGTTGGTACCTTGGCAAAGACTATGTTCGAGACGATGTGGGCCAACGATAACGCACATCAGCAATCATTCGACACCACACCTGACGAGTAGAGCTTGTCGGACCGTGAATCTCCCTTAGACGCCACGCGCCGCGCGTCCACACTCGGACACGCGGCGCGTTCATCCCACCGTGCTGTCTGACACGTGCGACTTTGTTACGTAACGACCTCGATTGCATCCCCCACCGTCTTCACCGTGGTGTCCCGCGCCCACTGCAGCGGATCACCGGTCGCGGCGCCATCTTGTTTCAGCCGCGCAAGCAACTCGTTTGATGAGGCAAGCTCGGACGTGTAGTCTGACAGCGGGCATACATAGTCCGTACCACCGGAGCGATGCTCGATGAGTGCATGCCAGACGGGATTCTCGACGCTCACCTCTCCGTTGTCATCGCGAACAAAGTCGCAGGTCAGCATGCCGGAAAGCACCGCAGATGGCAGCGTATACGCACTGACGAAGTCACCGAGGCCGTACACGCACAGCATGCCATTCGCAGGCGTCACGCCCGACCCATCCGTCGTGCGTATTCCCCGGCCCACATACCGCACAGGCTCGATCGACTGCCCGCGACACCCGATCAGCAGATCCACGCCAAGTCCTGCCAGGTAGGACGCATAGTCTTGCTGCTGGTCGCTCAGGACCGAGGGGTCGGTCGACCCGGTAATCTCGTCCTGCTCGTTCCACTGCATGAACACCACGACGGCATCGGCAAGCTCATGGGCACGCTCGACTTCCTCGCGCATCTTCTCCTTGTTGAAGGCCGCCGCATAGTAGTCGTTGGGAAGGTCCGACTGCTTGTATCCATTCTGACCATAGCTGTACGAGAGGAACGCAACGGACATGCCGTTCTTCTCGACAACCCGAATGTCACTCCGGTCGCTCTCGGACGTATAGCTACCGATGGTCATCACATTCGGATGCTGCGCCCATACAGACTGAGAGTGCTCGACTGCGCTTACCCACATGTCGTACGTATGGTTGGTGTTGGTGTTCACCACGTCGAAGCCGGCACCCTCAAGTGCGTCAGCCATCGAATCCGGCGTGTTGTAGCTGGGGTAACCCTGATACTCAAAGCTCGTGTTGCCGCCGAGCGAAGACCCCTGGCTCACAAATGCGATGTCATAGGACCCTAGGGTCCCCTTCATCTGCTCGTACAGCGGCGAGAAGTCATAGGCGCCGTCCCCCGTAGCGCCTGCCCATGCATCAGCGCTGGAAAGAATGTCGGCATTCGCGACGTTTGATCCTACCGCACAGAACGAGACCGAAGCCGCACCGCGCGGCGTACCATCCGCGCTGGTTTGTTGTCCTTCGCCGGACGTCCCCTCGGAACCGTTCGTGCCTCCGCGCGTGAACGCGATTACCACTCCAGTAATGACAATCACGAGCAAAAGACCGCCCACGATGCCACCCACCAGAATCGGATTGATCCGACTCTTGGCGCGTGCGTGACGAGCGGGCGCCTCTTTCTGCTGCTTAGCCTTCTGCTTGACCTGCTTGCGCGTCTGGACACCAGCGCCCTTGAAGTTGGCGTTGACGTCCGACTTCACGGTACGCTTTGGCTTGTTTGACTCCTGAGCAATGCGACGTGCCGTCCCGGTGGATTGGCGCCCGGTTCCCTGCCGCCTCATCGCTCCCGTACTCTGGGCCTTCGCGCCCGGGGCGTTTGCACCTTGTGGTCCTGTGCCCTGGGGCCTCGCACTCTGGGGCCTCGCACCCTGACGACCGGATGCCGACTTGGCTCCCGCTCCTTTAGTGGCGGGCTTCTTGGCCGCATTGGCAGCAGGTCGTCTCTTCGCGTCCTGCGTACTTCCGTTTGCGCTCTTCTCGGCCACCGGGCACCTCCCGCACGTCAGTAATATAGCCAAATATTCATGCTAGCAGGTACAGTGCATTGACGCAAAACTCCATCATACGAGCGGAGGCAACTCGGCACACAAAAGCCTGCCCCCGACACCTTCGATTGTGTCGGGGGCAGGACCTGTACACTCCTCAAGTAGGTTCGACCTACTGGTGGTTAAGGCTCTCCACGGGGTCGAGACGCGCGGCGCTTCGTGCCGGATACCAGCCGAAGATCAAGCCCGTCACGGTGCAGACGAGTACCGCATTGAGAATGGACGCCCCGTCGATAACGGGCGTCAGGGGATCGCCCGTTGACGACATGCCCATGCTTTCCCCCATGGGTCCTACAAGCACATAGGCTCCCCCGATTCCGAGAATCACGCCGATGATACCTCCCGCGATGCATAGGCACACGCTCTCGAGGATGAACTGGCTTGTGATGTCGAAGCGTTTGGCACCCAATGCCTTACGCAGACCAATCTCACGAATACGCTCCGTCACATTCGTGAGCATCATGTTCATGATGCCGATACCACCGACGAGCAGCGAGATGCCCGATACGATGACCATAATGGCCTGGAATGAAGCCATGCTCTGGTTCACTTGATCGAGAATAGACTTGTCGGAGGTTACGCTGACGGAGCGCGGCGAGCCCCCGCCCCCGCTCCCATCCTCTTCGTCACTCGAAGCGAGATGATAGTGCTCGTTGAGGTACTGCTTCGTCGCCGCCATCACCGTATCGATATCGGACCCCTCGCTCGTCATGCACTCCATCTGCTTGATGCTCGTCGTTCCCGTAAGGCGTATGCTCACAGTCGGGTAGGGAGCCATGCAGTAGACCGTGTCACCCCACGTCGACCAACTGTTCACCTTGTCGACCACGCCCTTGATGAGGTATTCGTCATTGCCGAGGTGCACGGATTCACCCACGACCTCCGTCGGCGGCTTCTTCCCAAAGAGCTTCTTCACACCAGGCTCATCCATTATGAGGACGCGATCTGCCTCTTCCATATCCCGCTCATCGAAGAAATCGCCTGCGACGAGCTTGGTAGAGTGAGCGCTAAGGTAACGGGGATCGGTACCAGTAACATCAGCGGATGCCTTCTTTGTATTGGTGCTGATGTTGCCAGTGCCTTGGACCGTAGGAATGAGGTAATCGTAGCCCGGCACAGACTGCGCGATCTCGTTCATGTCGTCCACCGTAAAGTTGTCGATACCCGAGAGGCGAATGGCAACCAAACGAGCGGCGTTAGCGCCAAACATCTGCGACTGTTGCACAGAGATGCCAGCGATGATGGAGTTCATCGTGATAACTGCAGCGATGCCAATGACGATGCCGAGGATGGTAAGGGCGCTACGACCGCGATTCGCCGAGAGTGCACTCCACGTCTCGTGGACCAAGTCTGATGGCTTCATGTGTTCCCCCTTCGTGCCTGGACCCCCGCGTTCGACTTGAGCGCAGCCTCAACGAGCGCACGCTCCTCCTCGTCGCTAAAGAGCCTGCCATCGCGAATGTGAACGGTGCGGTCGCCCCAGGCGCAGGTCTCGGGGTCATGCGTGATGATGACGATGGTCTTACCCTGCTCGGCGAGGTTCGCGAAGAGGTTCATGACCAGTTCACTGGTAGCGGAATCGAGTGCGCCGGTGGGCTCATCCGCCAAGATGAGCGCCGGGTTGTTGACGAGGGCGCGCGCGATGGCGACGCGTTGCATCTGACCACCAGAGAGCTCGTTCGAGCGATGGTCGTAGTACTCCTCAGGCAGGCCGACGACACGCAGCGCCTTGTAGGCACGGCCTTCGCGTTCAGACTTGGGTACATCGGTGTAGATAAGCGGCATCATGACGTTGCGCATGACGGTAGCACGCTCAAGCAAGTTGTAGCGTTGGAACACGAAGCCCAGGCGCTGTCCGCGAATCTCTGCCAGTTCGTCGTCGGTAAGGTCGTTCATGAGAAGCCCCTCGAGCTTGTACGTGCCCGAGGTGGGGCGATCGAGACCGCCCAGTATGTTCATGAGCGTAGACTTGCCCGAACCAGAGGGCCCCATCACGCAGAGAAACTCGCCTTTCGGCACCTGCAGCGTGACACCGCGCAGGGCTGCCGTATAACCCGCGGCCGACTCGTAGATGCGGTGAACGTTCTGAGCGTCTAGGACGTACTTCGCCATGGTTGCCCCTTATATCAGCGATATGGTGGTATCGTCCTCGTCGTCGCCCGCATCGGGGTCAATCAGGAGGACCTCATCGCCCTCCTTCACGTCGCCCTCGATGACGGCCGTAGAGGAACTCTTTGCCTTTACCTCCACCGGTACGGACTCGTACGTCTTGTTCTCGGCGTCGGTAACGACCAGAACGTGCGGAGAGCCGAAATCTGCGCCGAAGACCGCAGAGGCCGGTACGCTGAGTACGTCATCCAGCTGCTGCGTGATGATGCTGACGTTCGCCGTCATGCCCGGCTTGATCTTTCCCTTCTTGTTTGCTACGGAGAGATCGACGGCATAGTTCACCACGCCGCCGGCATCCGAGCTGTTGGAATCCGACGAGCCCGACGAGCCCGTCGCGGTAGTCGCGATGTTCTGCACCTTGGAGTCGAGCGTGAGGTCAGGGATGGCCTGGAAGGTGACGGTAGCCGGCTGGCCAACGGAAATCTTCTCGATGTCGACCTCGTTGATCTGCACCGGAATCTTCATATGCGAAGTGTCGGCAATCTGTACGAGTGGGCCAGAATTGGCACCGCCCGCCTCCTTGGTGCCTCCCTCAGCACCGCCCACCGCCTGGCCGTTCTGGGCGTTGACGGCGATCACGCTGCCCGTGACCGGTGCCGTTACCGTGCGCTTCTCGGCCTTCTTTCGTGCGTTCTCGAGGTCTGCCTGCTTCGACGCAAGATCAGCCTCGGCCGTGTCCTTTGCATCGATGGCATCGTTGATGCCGTCCGTCGCGTCATCGATGGCACTGGTCAGTGCGTTGTCGTCATACGTGGACCAGTCTTCGGCCTCGGCCGCCTTGTTCCATGCGTTGTCGCGCGCGCGAATGGCAACGTCGCGGCCACGCTCGGCCTTGCTAATCTTTCCCCATGCGGAGTCGAGGGCCCGCTGGGCAGCAGAGACCGCCTCCTCGGACTTGCGGATTTCCTCGTCGAGGTCGTCGTTCTTGAGGGTAAAGAGCACGTCACCCTGCTTGACCTCCTGACCCACCGTCACATTGAGGTTCTCAATGATGCCCGAGACCTCAGGCGAGACGACGCTCGAGCTGGCGGGGTTTGCCTTCCCGTTGCCACCCACGGTGTCGGTGAACGCGCCCTTGGTGATCGGCGCCGTCATCGAGAATGGGTCTATGGCGTTCTCTTTCTCCTTCGAGTTGCCAGTGATGAAGAAGAACGCGAAGGTGCCTATGGCGGCTAGCAGGACGATGGTTCCTATGATGATGCGCTTGCGCTTCGTCTTGGCACGCTTCCTGCGTAAGGCTTCGAAGGCGAGTTCGGCCTCCAACTCCTCATCGGTCACATCACCAAGCGCCTGGGATTCTTGCTCCGCCGGTTTTGCCAGCCCTTCAGAAGGCTTTGCGTCGGATTCGCCCGAAATCTCGGTGCCCTCGGACGGCGTAATGCTCTTGTCTTCTGTGGCCATGGTCCCCCCTCGTCCTGCGTTATTATTTGGGTTATAGTACCTGCTAATCACATTTAAACCACTATACCACGGCTGATTGGGGGCACTGGGATGATTCAGGGCGCAATCTTCGACATGGACGGGCTGATGTTCGACACCGAACCCATCTGGACACAGGTCTGGGAGCCGGTACTGGCAACCGTTGGAGTCGCATACCCACATGGACTTGCCAACGCCGTGCGGGGCACCTCGGGAAAGAGCATGGAGGCGGTCATCAGCCGCTTCGCCCCCGGTGTCGACGCCGCCTACGTACGCGAGCAGGCCTTCGCCCTGGTACACAAGAAAGTCCAGGAGGGTGTGCCCAAGAAGCCTGGCCTCGATGAGCTGCTCGCCTATCTGCACGAACAGCACATCCCCATGGCCGTCGCCTCCTCAAGTGCGCTTGACGTCATACGGACGAACCTCGCCAACGGCGGCGTGGAGAAGTACTTCGGCGAGCTCTTCACTGGCGTGGGCATGGCCCACCCCAAGCCCGAACCGGACATCTTCCTCAAGACGGCTGCGGCCATGGGCGTAGACCCGGCACATACGCTCGTCTTTGAGGACAGCCTCTCTGGCGTGCGCGCGGGCGTGGCGGGCGGCTTCATCACCATCATGGTGCCCGACCTCGTCGCGCCCGATGAGTTCGCCAAGGAGAAGGCCGCCTGCATCTGCTCGAGCCTGCTCGAGGCGCGCGACCGCCTTGCCGCCGGCGAACTCGGATAGGGCCGGATACGCATTTGACGCACAACGCGCGCCCGTGGGCAACCATTGCCACGGGCGCGCGTTGTGCCAATGGGTCATCAGGGAAACCGTTCCCCGATGACCCACCCAAGCGTTACTCGCTACTTGCGAGCGGCACGGTAGAACTTGATGAGTGCCTGCGTGGAGGCGTCCTGTGCGGCGAGTGCCTCGTCATCATGCATTGCCGGGGTGATCTGCTTGGCCAGCTGCTTGCCCAGCTCGACGCCCCACTGGTCGTAGGAGTCGATGCCCCAGATGGTGCCCTCGACGAAGGTGATGTGCTCGTACAGCGCAATGAGCTCGCCGAGCGTGTGCGGGTCGAGCTCGGTGCCAAAGATGGAAGTCGTCGGACGGTTGCCCTCGAAGCAGCGAGCTGGGACGATCCACTCTTCGGTGCCCTCGGCACGCACCTGGTCGGCCGTCTTGCCAAAGGCAAGCGCCTTGGTCTGGGCAAGGAAGTTGCCTAGGAACAGCTCATGCACGTCCTGCCCGTCGCACTGGATGGGATTGGCGCTGTTTGCGAAGGCGATGAAGTCGGACGGAACGGGCTTGGTCCCCTGGTGAATGAGCTGGTAGAAGGCGTGCTGGCCGTTGGTGCCGGGCTCGCCCCAGAAGATTTCGCCGGTGCCGCAGGTCACGGGGCTGCCATCCCAACGGACGGACTTGCCGTTGGACTCCATCGTGAGCTGCTGCAGGTAGGCCGGGAAGCGGTTGAGGTACTGATTGTAGGGCAGCACGGCGTGCGTCTCGAACCCAAAGAAGTTGTTGTACCAAATGTTGATGAGGCCCATGAGCGCGCAGACGTTCTCCTCGAGCGGCGTCTCCTGGAAGTACACGTCCATGTCGTGGAAGCCCTTGAGCAGCGCCTCGAAGGTCTCCTTGCCGTACGCGAGGATGAGCGAGAGGCCCACAGCGGAGTCGGTGGAGTAACGGCCGCCGACCCAGCTCCAGAAGCCGAAGGCATTGGTGGGATCGATGCCGAAGTCCGCAACGAGCTCGAGGTTGGTGGAGACGGCCACGAAGTGTTTGGCGATGGCCTCGGCCTCCTTCTCGGCGGAGTCATCAATCGCGCCCGACTTGCGCAGGGAGTCGAGCAGCCACCAACGGGCCATCTTGGCGTTGGTAATGGTCTCGAGCGTGGTGAACGTCTTGGACACGACAATCACGAGGGTGGTCTCGGGATCGAGGCCCTTGACCTTCTCAGCGATGTCGTTGGGGTCGATGTTGGAGACGAAGCGGCACGCGGGGCCATCGAGCTTGGCCTTGAGCGCCTCATAGATCATGACGGGACCGAGGTCGGAGCCGCCGATGCCGATGGAGACGACGTTCTCGATGGCCTTGCCGGTAACGCCCTTCCACTCGCCGGAGCGGACGCGGTCGGCAAACGCGTACATCCTGTCCAGGACCTCGTGCACGTCGGCAATGGCGTCACGGCCGTCCACGATGAACTTGCCGATGTCGGACTTCGGACGGCGCAGGCCGGTGTGGAAGACGGCACGGTCCTCGGTGGGGTTGATGTGCTCGCCGGAGTACATGGCGTCACGACGCTCCTCGACGCCCATCTCGCGCGCAAGCTGGACGAGCAGTTGGATGGTCTCGTCGGTAATGAGGTTCTTCGAGAGGTCGAAGTGCAGGTCGGGGAGGTCATACGAAAGGCGCTCTACGCGCTCGTCATCGTTCGCGAACCAGTCCTTGAGACTGATTCCCTCTTCCTGAAGCTTGGCGTAATGAGCGGCGAGAGCCTTCCACGCGGGAGTGGTCGTAACGTCAATCGGTGCAGCGGGCTTGGCGGGCATGCGCGCCTCCTTATCGTTGGATATACAGATGGGTATAGGGTAGCGCAACGCAGTGCCTGTGCACCAAACACATCGGTTGGCGGTGGTGTCCCACGGGGGACAGTCCCCCGCGGGACAAAATGACACAAAGGGGACAGTCCCCTGCGCGTCGGCCTCCCGCGCGTCGTTATCCGAAGACCTCCGTCGCGATGTAGTCCTCACCGTTGAAGGCGCGCCGCAAACCTAAACGCCACTCATCACGGTAGTGTCGCATCGCCCGCCCTACAGATACCGATTGTACAATCGCAGTATCTGTCTTCAATTAGCTTATCATCTATGGTAAAACTTTTGGCAAGCTGAGACGATGCGTCGGCATAGGAAGAGGGTTGGGCATGGTAAAGCTGGCAAGAATTCGACAGGCAGTGAGGCCAGCGTTCACCTTCTTCATCACAGAAAGTAAACCCGTGCTACTGTGTAGCATGCTGCTACTCGCGATACTCACACACATATCTCCTGTCACCGCGCTAGCGAAGCCTCAAAACACTACCCCTCCTGAAGCAGACATAGAACTCCTGCTGCGTGACGATGGCTCCATCGAGGTTACAGACAAACGAGAACTCGAGCTAGACGAGCCGGAAAAGCGGACTCTCACCAAGTCTCTCGTTCGCGCCGGAAACACATCGGCCAAGGTGACCTACGAAGACTTTGAAGCGGGCGAGCTCCAAGATGACGGCACGCTCCTTCGCTATGACCTCACTGAAGAGCCGCGGGAGGATTTGCGCGGAAGCTTCTCCGTAGTAGAACAAAACGGCTCAGCGGCTCTCAAAATGGTACTGCACACACCGGGCAGATCGATCTCGACATACTACACGCGATACATCGTTCGCGGCGCAGTCGAGCGGTGGTCGGATGTCGGGGAGCTATTCGTGGCCATCCCCAACGATAATTGGCGGCATTGCGACTATCTAGTGTGCATCCCCACCCCCGAAGGCTTCGCAGCGAAGCAGGATGATGTCACGGCATGGAGCCACGACGATACTTCCCAACTCAATGTTATGGCAGATGGTACGTACCGTTACATCCGTGACTATGCGTATCCTTCTGGAGGAGAGCACGAGACGCTGTTCCGTGCGATCTTTCCGTCTCCATGGCTCATGAAAATGAAGCAAAGTCCCGAACTCCGAGGCCCCGCAATTCGTTTGGAAGAGGAAACGCAGGCAGAGGAACTGGCCCAGAAGGAACGGGAGAAGTACGAGTCCAGACAGAGGGAACAAGAAGAGCATGAGCAGCACAATCGCAATGTGGCAACGGCCTTCGTCCTCAGCTCCTTGCTTCTCGTCATTGAGCCTATCCTAGCCTTCCTGTTTGTCAAATCTAACTACGACAAGTATCATCCAAGAAGCGTCATATCAAACGGGTTGGCACTGTTGAACGAAGACCTCTCCCCCTTGGAAGTGGCCTATTTGGCACATGATTGGTCCTTGACAACGAGACATCACGCTGTTTCGCTCGCAGGGTTCGCGCAGCACGGAATTGTAACTGCAGAACAAGCCAGAGTAACGACTTTTGGCTTCCTAGGAAAACCCCAGCCACCCCGTGATGAGACTGTACTAGCATTCAGAAGGACACGCTTTGCTCGCGTGCATGCGGTCGAGGAGCGCATTACGCTGGATTTTTTCACGAACTATGTGCTCGGTGAGACACGCAAAAGACGGTACGACGACCAGCGCTCGTTCGACATGCCCGGAGAACCCGACCCACTCCTTGTGTCGGATCTTACAAGGGTAGCCAAAGCCTGCCGGGGAGAATTCATCGATCGGCTTCGCCCTATTGAAAGTGCCGTTGTGAATGCCTGCGGCTTAAAGGGACTGTATCAAGACGCTGTTTGGTCAAAGATTCGCACTTACGATCTGCTCGTGTTCATCGTCCAACTAATCTTTTGCGTGGCAGCAATTGTATTCGCCTTCATCACTGGGGAATGGTATTGCCTCCTAGCGTGGCTGTTCGTGGTTATCAGTTGGCGCATCTCCCTGTTCACGGCGAAATCCTTTCCTCCTCGCTCACCCAAAGCGATGTTGCTTTTGGACATGATTGAGGCATTCGAGAACTGGCTCGACAAGCTGCAGGTTTCGACCCAGACAGATACTGAAAGCCCCATGCCCGAGAATGAGGATGACTGGGCAAAGGTCGTTCTCTTTGCCTTCATGCTGGAAAAGGGAGACAAGATCATTGGGTACTTAATCGCCAAGCAGGCCCACCTCTTCCAGAACCCGCGAATAAGAACCCTCGCACAATGGCACACCAAGGGAACCATCGACCTAATTGCCCAAACCCTGAACAAAGCGGTAGAAACTGCGAGGGAAGAGTGATGGCGCCTGTAGAGCAAGCAATCCCCAAACGCATTACATCAGTACCACGTCGCCGTTACCCGGTGAAAGAGGAATGCGGGGTTTGTTGCCACGGCCTTGCCCGTGCCATGGTTTGGTGCCACGCAGATGACGTCGCCGTCACGGAGCAGGACACCTTGCTCCCCGTCGGGTTCCTTGCGATAGAGCATGCGCCTGGTCCCATCGCGGCTGACCACAAGCGTGCCGTTGGTGGACCTCAAATCTCGCACCGTCCAACCAGCCAGCGTCAACTCGAAGAGCACATGCGCCTTCGATGAGGCCTCCCTGCAGTTGAGCGGAATCTCAATAACATCTCCAGCGTTGTTAAACCTGGGAAGCGCACGCGCCATGATCACCTTCCGCTTGCCTTCGAGCGGAACGGCGAGGATACGGCCCATGTTTCCATTGCTCGTCTCAACGTCTTCCTCACACATCACCCAATCGAGCTCATTGGGTGGCTCGCAGTCGAACGTCACGCGTGTGAGGAACGCTCGACAAGTGATTTCGCACTTCCTTTGTGCCTTTGCAGACGTCACGGAAAGATTGTCACGCGAAGAGGCGCTGTCGGCGGTTCGCTCGAACTTCTCCGGAGCATCAATGAGCAAATCCGCCCGATAGTCCTTCGGCCCGAGCAGAGCCGCCATTATGAGCAAGGTGACTAAATCGGCACGCCAGTCCTCTTTGCGGCCACCTGCTCGATGCTTTCGCACGAGGTAGCTCCCGTAATGGTCGAACCCGAATTCCCACGAGCAGACACGGCCCTCAGGCGCTCGGGCTATCGCCAACAGGATCGCGCTCAATGCATCCTGCAAACCATCGAGCAGGTAAGGCTGTGCCCCCGCAAAGTCCTCAGCCAGCAAAGCGAGAAATCTACCAAGCTGTTCTCTTCCCATGCGCTCAGAGAAGTGTCGGCCTGTAGAGAAGAGCTCGGCAAATGGCCCGTCTTCATTCCTTACGAGCCACCCAACAATACATGCTAGGTCAAACGATGCAAGGACATCTTGACTCAGCCTCATCTCCTTCGCGCTGGAGAGCAGATTTCCGACTGGGTGCTCAATCATCTTGAGAAGCTCCGCAGACGTCTTATTCGCTTGGAATCGGCTACGCTTCGCCGCGTCGGCACCAATCTCAGGGAAGAACCATGACCAATAGGCAAGCTTTGCAGGACGAAAACCACCCGGTACTTTTCCATCGTTTGCGTCTACCATCAGGTCGTCGCCAATCCACGCGAGCTGATCCATCACGTACGCAAAGGCCTTCGCTTTGGTCTCCGTCTCTCTCCTTGGCATCGCTAGCCTCCGTCATGGTTCCAGATACAAACAATCATTTTCAAGAATCGATCAGGCCATACGGTCGAGTCAAGAGCCGGGCAGGAATCACCCAAAACTGGCATTCCCGACTAACAACTATTCGCATCAACCCCTCTGGAAACCGTCCAGCATCAGCGATGGCAAGGAATGCGGAGATTCCAAAAAACGACTGGCACAAGCGCCACGAGCAGAGTCGCAGTGACACAGAGCGCCTTCTTTATCGTGATTCTAGGAAAAAATCACGTCAAACAAGCAGTACAGTACCATCCTGAAGACGAAATATAACAGCAGGTACAGTGCAAAATTGAATGCCCTGTTCTTGCCCTGTCCCTCGTTCTGCTCGACAAGTCGGTCGGTGCTCTTCGTATTTCTTGCCTTTGTTACCCGAGGAGCGGGTTTATGGGAAATAGCACCCGCATCGTTCTTCTTCATCGAAGCCCTTCCTTTCTTTCTATTGGAAGCTGTGCCGTACCAGAGGGCCTGTTCCAAGACTGCCAAGTCACCTCATCTGGCTAATGGCAATATACCCACCGAAACGCGGGGCTGTTGTACAAGTGACCCCAAGGATTCGCAACGTCACCACGACGAGACATCACACTGGCCAAAGGCATCCGAACCAGTAGCAACCACCGTGTCATCTATCAACAACCCCACGACATGACCGTCACCTACAGTGATCGCAACAACGTCATGCCACTCTCTCACTACTGCCGCAGTTGTGTCACGTTCCAAGGAGCCAACCATCGCGATAGTGCCATCTTTGCGAATCCCGATCGTCCCCCATGTGCCGGTAGCCGCCGTCTTGATGTCTTGCATCATATCTGCACGAGAGAGTCCGCTAAAGTACCCGCCACCAGTCGCTTCCACGCTCCCATCCGAGCGTACGCCAACAGTTTGAGACGCGCCCGCCGCAACGGCGATAATATCGGTCCAGGAGTCCACGTCACACTGGCCTGACCCGTTGTATCCACAGGCGACGCACGTGCCGTCCGTTCGCAACCCCACGGTGTGAGACGCGCCCGCAGTCACGCCGGCGACGCCCTCCCAGTCACTAACCTCGCACTGACCGGAGCCATTCTCTCCACAGGCGACGCACGTGCCGTCCGTTCGCAACCCCACGGTGTGAGACGCGCCCGCCGCTACGGCGACGATGTCGGTCCAGTCGGCCACGTCGCACTGCCCAGCACCGTCGCTGCCACTAGCGACGCACGTGCCGTCCGCACGCACGCCGACGGTGTGAGATGCGCCCGCCGCTACGGCGACGATGTCGGTCCAGTCGGCCACGTCGCACTGCCCAGCACCGTCGCTGCCACTGGCGACGCACGTGCCGTCCGCACGCACGCCGACGGTGTGATAGTCTCCTGCCGCAATGTCCACAATACGTTGGCTTCCCTTGTCTGCTGACACGTCGCGCATCTGCAGCCACACACCCGCAAGACCGAGTACCGCGACAATGGCGCCCCCCGCGAACGCCCGACGGGAGAGCATCCGTCCAAGGCCATCGTGCGCGCCACCGTCCTCTGCCACGTCGTCAGCGTCTGGAACCCCAGCAGTCGTCTCCGCAAGCGGCAGCACCTCTTGTCGAGCCAACCACGCCTCGAGGTCAACACGCAGTTCGGACGCATGCGCATACCGGCCCGCAGGTTCCGGCGCACACGCGTGACACACGATGCGTCCCAGTCCCGCCTCCGTCCCACTCGGCGCAGGCATCTCCTCCCCCATCAAGCGGCGGTGCTCGGCCACCTCAATGTCGTGCTCGTCGATAGGCGTGGGCGGAGCAGGCAGGAAGGGCGACCGCCAAGCGTTAAGCATCCGGTAGAGCATGATGCCCAGCGAGTAGATGTCCACGTCAGCCGCATATCGCCGTCCAAAATAGACCTCAGGCGCCATGTAGGGTCCCGTGCCCTTGCGGGACATCGTCTGAGCCGTCTCGCGCTCCAACCTACGCGCGATGCCGAAATCTCCCAACTTGTAGCAACTCTCGGCCTCGCTCCAGAAGACGTTGTTTGGCTTCACGTCGCGGTGAATGACGCCACGTTCATGGCATGCCTCCAGTGCCCAGCACAAATCGATGCCCAGGCGTGCCACCTCTTCCGACTTCGGCTGACCGACACGACGAAAGTGGGCAACCAACGGCTCAAGCAGCTCCATGCGAATCCCAATGGCATAACCGTTGCGTTCGGGCAGCTCAACGAGTCGGTAGTCCTTGATGTGCACAATGTTGTGTACGTCACGAAGCGAATCCATCGTCTCGATCTCGGCCAGGACTTCCGTCGCCCGCCGCTCCAGCATGAGGTGAACCGATTCTTCGCCCACGCCCATGTCGCAAAGAGCGGCAACCTCATTCGCGTCACGCGTGACCTCAATAATCTTCACCGCGCACGAGGTCTCGCGGGTCGCACGCCATACTGTCCCGTATGCTCCCGCACCAAGTCGCTCGTCAGTGTGCCATTCCGGCCAAATGTCCTCGACACGTACCACGCGACTCGCCTCAATCACGACAGGCCATAAATCAGACGCTCCGTGTCAGTGAGCGAACGCTCCCGCGCCATGACCTCGGCCATCTCCTGCAACTGCACTAGAGAGAGACGATGCGTCACGACCACCTGATCACGATCTGCATCGCGAATCGCCACGCGAGACGCATCCTTGTTTACGAACGCCCCGCCCCGGATATAACTCATTGGTCCAAAGCACCCCTCGTCCGTAGCGACAATCACAAGCCCGATATTGCTTGCGAATCCAGCCCTCTCGTAGCGTGCCACGCCCATGCCGTTACCAAGCATGCCGAACGCATCGATAGCGGGTACAGCCGCCGACGTAGCACGCAAAACAGTACCGTCCTTCTCCGAGACGAGCATCAGGCAACCACGCTCATCCTGTAGCAACGTCTTACCCGAAACCGTGTCCACGAACACGCCGCTCACACCTGTCGAGATGGGCACCGTCTCCCACAGCAGCGCGCCATCGCGCATATCAAACGTGCGTACAGCACCGTCCTCACAGGCGAAGGTCAGGCGCATCCTACCTACGTCTGCAGCTATACGGTTCGCGTCTTCGCCCAGCACTGATTGCGAAAGCACGGGCAAATCCAGCATCTCGCCCGTCGTCACGTCGTACGCTGCCAGTCCTCCCCGGACATCTTCAGAGAGAGACGAAGTGGCCCGAAGCACGACCAGCGTCTGTCCAAAGAGCATGACCTTCCTCACGGATCCGTCACCGTACTTGATGCGACACAACTCGTGGCCGTCCCTCGCATCGGCGACGAGTGCCGTACTCGAATCGTAGAGCACAAGGCAGCGCTCTCCCGACGCCAGTGTGCACTCGTTGAAGCACGCGAGGTCCGCGCTGCCAAGCTGTATCCCTTCGCACGTGAACTCGCCCAGTATCGATCCGTCGCATCCGTCAAGTCGATACACTCTTGTGTTGCACGTTTGCTCTCCTTCTTCATCAATCTCGTAACCATACGCATAAAGCACGTCGTCCGCAGAGAAGCACGCGGCCGGGCGTTTGTCGGGATTGATATGCGGCATGGCGTCGCGGTCTATGGTGAGCGTCGGCTCAAGGGTCGCCTCATCGAGCACGCTCAGCGTATCGTCCGTGAGCGCGAGACATCTGAAGCCTTGCCACACGAAGGACGTATCCTCCGCAAAGGCATAGGTGGTCTGATCCTCGTCGAGCAGCATTCCCTGACCACCAAACGTGTATGACCTACATCGAACAGGCTCGTACGACCATAACACGAGGTGCATCGCTCCCCGCTGCCACAGGATGCGAGAAGCACTTATCACGCCAAGATTGACATCGTGGAGACCCGGCGAATCGTCAGTGCCGACCTTCTCTCCCTCGACCGGAACCGAACGGACCAGCACTTCTCCACCACTCGTCACGATGACGAAGGTGTCCTCCATACGCCCATCATACTGTCTTCTATGATGCAACGCACACTCGATGATGGGAGCGTCGCGCACGAGGCGATACGTCGTGCGCCCCGTCTCAACATCAAGCAATACGAGCGGGCCCCCGAGCAAGACGCACAACCTGCGCGCATCAGTTGACTCATCCCCACTGAGCGCACGCAAATCACAGATGCGGTATTCCGAAGCAATCGTGGCACCATCCTCATCGAAGACCGTCATCCCATGGTCCTCATACGACCAGCGCCGCGCAATGTCATCGTCAAATGCCTGGACACTCACGGCCCCGTCAGCATCCACGGGGCGGTGCGACAGAGCAATAATCGTACCATCGACGAACGCCACATCATCGGAGCTGGCATATGCAAGGTCTTCGCGCCGCACACTCCCATCCGCCACACCCACTACGAAGAGGTTCCCCTTGAAACTAACCGCCACTTGATCACCCAGCTCATCGAATGCCACGCACGAACCGGTTCCGTACTCAAACCGTCGAAAACCTGTAAGCTCAATGGTACGCACGCTGCCGTCGCCCACGTCGATGAGGCGCAGCGTGGGATCGTGATCGGGAAGCACCGTCATATCCACCAGAGCGACGCACGTCCCGTCGGCAGACACGGCACACCCACTTGTAGTGTCGCATCCCTCCACAGCAATCTTCCACAGACGTTTGCCCGGCTCCACCTCGTAGCAAGCGGCAACGTCATCACCGCGACAGATAATCCGCCCTTGCTCCGCAAAGTCAATCCTCAGGGTATTCACACCCCACAAGTCCGTCTTCTGCAAATCCGACACGTCAATACGCCCACACTCGGTGCCGTCGCCCGCATCAAAAATCACCACCGTGCCGTCACGGTCTAATGCAGCAACGCGCCCATCCTCGGCATAGGCACAGCCATAGCACTGCACCCCATACATCGAGTAGTTTGGCACCCAATCCCCGTCATGCGGGTAGACTCCTAGCGCCTCTTCGAGCGCCATCTGAGCGACAGGCACAAAAGGACGGTCTGACTCGTCTGAACGCTGAGGCAGCGCGCCCATGGCAACCTGCACGGCTTGGTAGCGATCGCCTTGTGCACACAACTCGTTTGCCTCGGCAGCCAAGAACTCCGACTCGCTCATGAGCACCTCTCGTCGGTTTCTCTCCGCAGACACCCTACTCAGCACAGAGAACACCGCGAATAGGAGCAGGGCGACCAGTACGCAACTTCCCAGAGCCACCAACATCCATCTCCTACGCTCACGTCGCACAAACGACAGCCCATCGAGTCTCCCGCCAGTCACGTTCACCCTCTCTCATTTTGCCAAGCTAGAACACGACTGTTCATGAGGCCTCTGGAACATGTGGGGAGAGAGACCGCGCGCCTGAATCGTCCAGCATGAAATGCAATGCCTCATACTCAAGGCGCCTTATCACTCGTTCAACAATATGCGGCGTGCGGACGCATACGCATTTGCTGTCGGATTCTGAATCCATTGATATTCGTAGACGGTGTAGGCCGTGGGGGTGCCACTTATTTCGTCAATTGCCTCGCAACGAACGATATTCCCAGATGTATCACACTGAACGTTGTAACTACTTGATCCGTATCCATTAGTTGAGGTATAGGACTCAGGCAGACCATGCGCATTCTTAGTATACGTATAATCAACACTGTTCTCCGGCTCGGTCATGCCATTGTGCTTTGAAGTTTCCCCGATGTGGATTGGAAATCCGTCCGCATCGTAACTAGTAGTGCTATCGAACTCACGAATTACCTGCCCATCCAAAGAGGTAACACTGCCTGTAGCAACAGAAGACTCGGTC
The DNA here is from genome assembly GCA_017533825.1 of Atopobiaceae bacterium. Taxonomy (GTDB): domain Bacteria; phylum Actinomycetota; class Coriobacteriia; order Coriobacteriales; family Atopobiaceae; genus RUG440. The sequence goes on from JAFWIE010000048.1 coordinate 72,647, forward strand.
GTCAAGTCTGCGCGGTACACATCCTCAACGTGTTCCGTACCCTCATACGAAAGCGCACGGTCTACCGTTCCCGCTTCGTCATAATGCGTAAAGGCGTATCGTATGGTAAAAGATTCAAGCACATCTTTGTCAGTCAAGGTTGATTCGATAATAGTCCACTCATTACAAACCGACGGATTGCGCTTCAGGTCCCCAATTGCCGTATCGTATTCGTATCTGTTATATTGAGCTGAAACTGGGATTCCTTTCGAGTCGAGCTGATAGATTTGTTCCACGTGATAATTCTCGTCGCCCAGCTTGTCTGCCTTGTCCCTGCACACTTCAAACGCCATTGGGTTACTTTTCGAGCTACGAACAAGTACGCCATTCTCCTGCCACGCGGTACAGTTTCCCTGTTCATCATAGGACCAATTCTTCTCCACGCCATTCGTGTAATACGCATCGTCATCGTAAACGTCATCCTCGTATAGGCTTGCTTCACTGGCACCCTCTTCTTCCCGGCTCGGGTAGTACGTAACCTCACGTGTTCGCACCCAGCATCCAGGCACATATGCAGTATCTGATACGGACTCTGCAGGCTGAGGGGCTTGCGCGCCGACACACCCCGTCAAAGCAAACACACCTACGAGACAGATCGCAAAGAATTTCCTCATACACATAGTCAACCCCTCTAGCACGATGACTTACATCGACGTATTCGCCACCTCAGCATCGATATGACTGTCCGGCTTCAGCCGCTTATTATCGTCCGGTTGCGTCAGAATCCTCGTCCGCGTCTTCGTGTATTTCACTGTTGTCAGAGTGAGCATCGTCTGCACTGTTCATATCGACTTCCGCGCTCTTCTTTACACTATCTGGGACAGCAACAGACGCGGGGTCGACCGATCCATAACGACTCATCTCCACATGCATGTCAATCGCCATGTCGGATAAAACAGCCGCCACGTTTGTGCCCTCGAGTGGGATATCCACCTGAGTGTCCAGACTTCTGGGCAGACAGTCCTTGTCGAACTCAATTGTCACGATCGTGTCCGCAAACGCATTCTCAACCGCATCCCTTGCATCCTCGCCCATCATTTCCAACGATCCAAGCTGCGCAGAAATGTTCTCAAAGCCTGCGCCCTTCGTCGTTACGACGTAACCATCCTCAACTTTCTCGAACACAGCATTCTGCAGCTTACCGGCATTCCCAAGCACGCCCGAAACATCCCCCGGAACGGACCCACACTCCTGTCTCGTCCATACGTCTGAGTCGGAGGTTTTTGTGTATGCCACTATCGCACCGTCTTCTTCGGTCACATAAAGCTCCACCTCCGCGCTCTGGTCGTAAATCTCGGATGACGCCGTAGCGTGACCCGCATTACCAGCTATGTCTCCCTCTTCCGTCATGCGTGTCTCCATTTGTTCGCCAAGCACGGTCATCGACAAATCACTCGTCATGACTAAGTGGTAGTTATCGGCCGCTTCATTTGCTCTGTAACGTTCATAGACCTCCGCTGCGTTTGTTGGCTCGGCTACCCCCGCAACACCACACGCCGCAAGTACCGCACATACCCCAAGCAGCCCCGCAACCAAGAGTGTCCACAATCTGACCTTCTTGCCCATGATTCACTCCTCACGTTGTTTTCCGACCCGTTCTGCATTGTGCTTCCGACTCTTGCAACACTATTCATCCTTCGTAAACCCATGGTGGGGTCACTCTAGCCCCACACATCATGAGTGCCTTTTGAAAAGGTTTGCTCGGTTGCCATACCCAACGAGGCCTGACCACGCGCGACAGGTGGCCTATACGTAGTCGTTAGCTTAAGAGTCACCATGCCTCCACTAAAGACAAGGTAGCCCGTGCCAGACTCGCTTCCGTAGTTCTCAGATCCCGTATACGTGAAGTCGGTGCGATTGCCCTTCACTGTTGAGGTAATCCAACCAGTCGTGTTATCGCCCGCTGCAGTATAGGCGTTGCCATGGTCAACCTTAAAGGTCACTCGATTGCCAGAAACCGAGCTCACGTAGACGCTACGCGTATCGTAAACCGAACCCGTATGAATAACGCCCGCATAACTCCTGATGTCACGCGGTGCAAGGTAGTTCTTTACGTACGATCCAACGTAGCTCTGCGCAATCGCAGGTGGTCTGTACCTCCGAAACGCGTTCGCGGTTGAGCCCACGCCATTTGTCCGACCCTTGCGAAGCAGCCTTATCTGGATGGCCTCGAGTCGATAGGAATAGCCCTCGGTCCCAGCCTTCCCACCGTTCTTGGCCCAACCCATCCAGCCGAAGTGCTGCGCATGAACTCGGTACCATACGTCGTACTTCTTCGCCATCTTACCCGTAAGCTTAATTCGTATCGCTTCAAGTCGCTTGGATTTGCCCGTGGTACCCGACAGCTTCCCCGCCGTCTTCCATCCTTGCCAGCCATATGTTTGGACGTGTGTACAGTACCTTATGGATCCGGAAACGGGGAGATTCCCAATCTTTATGTAGATTCCTTCCAGGCGCTTTGACTGGCCCGTCGTACCCGACGTCTTGCCATTCTTCTTCCAGCCCTTCTCCCACCCGTACGTCTGACGATGCACGCGGTAGTAGACATTGGGTCCCCCAGTTGCCTGCGCGGTAAGACCCACCTCGCCGGCTACTGCGCTGCCTTTTGCAGCGGATGCCTCCACACCCGACTGCTCTACCGAGATCACGTCAGCCGAATCGCTCTCCGCATTACCTACAACCTCAACTGGAGCCTCTTCTGACCCGAAAGCAGCGCCCTGAGCGACGTCGCCGGAGAGAGTAAGCAGCGTGTCCTTCGTGAGTCCCTCCGACACGTCGCCCTCCACAGCGGTCTCCTCGTCCCGCGTGGACGCCACCTGCTCGTCCAAATCTACAAGTACTCCCGCATCCTCGGTCGCATAGTCTTCGCACTCGACCTCCAGAGCATCGCTATCCGAGGCGGCCTGCGTAACCCCCTCACCGTCATCCGGACGCGGCGTATCTATCACGGCCTCGAGGCCAAAAGATTCGACCTCACCGCCAATCTCCGCTAATGCCGGGGCCGTTACCACCCCCATCGCTAGCCCGCAAGCAAGCGCTGTTCCAAGCATTTTCCTCGCGAAGTTGAATCTCCCGTTCATGGCCCCACTCCCTCAGATCGGCTACAAATAAAAGGTCGCATCTTGTGCATCTACGCAATGCATCCACGCTTATGACATGAACTCGTATATTGGCTATATGGACCACAGCAAGGCACAGTTTGATTTATCTGAATATCACCGTATAGCGCGTTGTCCCGTGAGGCATCTCTGTCCACCGGCGTTTAGCCCACACCTCACTTCTCCTGAAGCCCAACATCGTAAATGGTCCATGAACCATTTTTGTACGCCCACACGCAATCGTCGGCATACATGATCTCGTCGTACTCTTCCTTTAGGAGCCGCTTACCAGTAAAGAGGTCATACACGCCATACGCCACGCTATCCGCGTCGCGGCCTTTCACGAGACCTGGGCAAAGAGCCTCCACAGAGTCAAGCGCAAGGGTGTACTTCTCTTCATTGAGGACGAGGTACTTGCCGTCCTTCTCGGCGACGAGGTCTCGACTCGATTGCGGGAACCCCTCGCTCTGCGCAATGAGCTTGGAACCCTTCGTAATGGCGAATCCATCCTCCGTCTCGAAGCAGTTGTACCCAGGAGAGGCGGCCGTTATGGAGCTGCTCGTTGTCTCCGCAACGGAGGTGCCATCCATCCCCACGACCGCACACTTGGTGTCGCCCTCCTTTTCCTTGGCGAGGAAGAGCCCATTGCAGTACCTGAACACGCTCGCATACGAACCGGACAGGACCTTCTTGCCGTCGAAGTCAATGACCACATGCGGGGCGGCGGATTCCTCAGTCGCATAGTCCCCGGACTGCCATCCGGCGCCACAGGAGATAGGCCGTATGGACTCTTTGGACACGTAACGTCCCTTGCCCTTCGAATCAATCAGCTGCCTTTTGTCATCCTTGGACCATGTCAGGCATCGGTCATACGCTGTGACGCCCTCTTCCCCGCTCCACAGCACCTTGCCACTCGCATCATACATGGTTGCCCCTCTGCCCTGTTTGATGACAAATGAGTCGCCGAAGTCATGAGCTTCTGTCGGAGAATCGAGCTGGACCCCCTCGACAAACGTCCCTGTCTGCAAATCGTAAATTCGGGCATAACCCTTGTAGAGCTTGTCACCTTCGCTGGGACCGAAGGAGACGTTGATGAGCCCGTCACTTTCGTGCGTATAGAAGAACGCCTCGCTTTTGTCCTCCGTCTCGCCCTCGGCATAAATGACCTCGACGAACCGCGAGTACTCCCTGTCATGGCTGTTGTCCATCAAGGACGTAATCATGCCCGCCTCGCAAGGCAGGGTCTTTCCATCACCCACGCTAATAAGTCCCTTTGAGTTTACGTCGCCACCCTGCGCCGTCACCACATAGACGCCGTTGCCCCAATAGTCGTAGTCGGCGAAGACCTGGCCATCAAGAAAAAGCTTGCCGTCCTTGCCCACAATCTGATAACCGTCCTCCCTTTCGACGATTGCCGCGCCGTAGATAAACCGCAGCGATGACTCATCCCCCTTGTACGTACCTACCTTGGCAAGCTCGTATCGATAATCAGGGACTTTTGAGGCCTTCCCGCCTTCCGCCTTCTCGGAAGCATATCCGGGACCCGCAAACAACACCCCCAAAATGAGTGCCATCAGGAAGCATTCCGCCATGATTCCCACTCTGCGCATCTCTCTCATTCTCATTCCTCCCTGCTCCGTGTCCAATCGCTGCATTCCATCAACTCCATGATATGGACCGAGCAGATGGGTACTTGTACAAGCACTGCCCGGATATCATTCTTACAAGGTAGTTGAATTCAAACACTTTAATGTGCAATTTCAGGTAGCAATCTGCCAACGGCAGAAGAAGAGGGAGTGGTTGCGCCATGTGACGGAATAATCCTCGCTTGGGGTAGCGAGCACTTCAAGCAATCGCAACGCAGTGCCTGTGCACCAAACACATCGGTTGGCGGTGTTGACACAAAGAGGACAGTCCCCTATGTGGTACTAGCCGAAGACCTCCGTCGCGATGCGTGCGGCTTCGCTCGCATCCTTGGCGTAGAAGTCGGCACCGACCATCTGCGCATACTCCGGATTGAGCACCGCGCCGCCCACCATCACCTTGCACCACGGTGCCTGCTCGCGCAGCAGCCCGATGGTCTCGGCCATGGCGGGAACGGTCGTGGTCATGAGCGCCGAGAGACCCGCGAGCTCAATGTGGTGCCGCACGACCTCGTCGACAAGGGCCTGCGGGTCGACATCGCGCCCGAGGTCGTGCACCTCGTAGCCGTAGTTCTCCAAGAGCATCTTTACGATGTTCTTGCCGATGTCGTGAATGTCGCCCTTTACCGTGCAGAGGGCGATGGCGCCCTTGCCTGGCACCTCGGCGCCACTGGTTGCGTCACGCACGACGTTGAAACCTGCTTTTGCCGCCTCCGCCGAGGCCATCAGCTGGGGAAGGAAGAAGCTCCCCTTCTCGAACCGCTCGCCCACCTCATCCAGGGCAGGGATGAGCACGTCGTTCACGATTGCGAGGGGTTCGGTGTCGTCGGAGAGCAGCGTCGCCACGGCTTGCGCCACGCGCTCACCGCGCCCCTCGAGCACGGCATTCCGAATGGCCACGGACTGGTCGGTAGCGCCGTCTGACCCGTCTGCACCAATGGACCCCGTCGCCACGGAGCTGGGCTGCGCGCCTTGGGCCGCGCTCGCGCCGTCACTGCGACCGGCGTTGGCCGCGATGTAGTCCCCTGCATTGAGATCCTCGCCGTTGAAGACGCGCCATGCTGCGACGGCGTCCATGAACCGCTGCGAGAGCGGATTCATGATGGCGAGGTCCAAGCCTGCTTCGAAGGCCGCCGTCAAGAACGTGGCGTTGAGGAGTTCGCGGAAGGGCAGCCCGAAGCTGATGTTGCTCACGCCCAGCACGCATCGCACGCCAGGCAGCTCCGCCTTCACTAGGCGCAGGGCATCCAGAATCGCACGCGCCGCGCGCTGGTTGGTCGAGACGGCCATGGTGAGGCAGTCAATGAGTACGTCCTCGCGCGGAATGCCCCATGCATCGCAGGCCTCCACAATGCGCCGAGCCACAGCCAGGCGACCCTCTGCGGTGGGCGGAATGCCGTCCTCGTCAAGCGCAAGGCCCACGATGGCACAGCCGTAATGGGCCGCAATGGGCAGCACGGCGTCGAGCACCTCGCGCTTGCCGTTGCAGCTGTTGATGATGGGCTTACCGGGATACACGCGCACCGCAGCCTCGATGGCCAAAGGATCGGCGGAATCAATCTGGAGCGGCAGCGTCGTGACGCCTTGGAGGTCCTCGACGAGACGCACGAGCGTCGCGGCCTCGTCAATCTCCGGCAGGCCGGCATTGACGTCAAGCACTTGCGCGCCGGCGCGCTCCTGATTGATGGCCTCGCCCATGATGTAGTCATAGTTGCATGTGCGCAGTGCCTCCTTGAGGCGCTTCTTTCCCGTCGGGTTGATCCGCTCGCCAATGACGCCGACCTCACCGGGCCGTAGCGCAAAGAGTCGCTGCGCACTCGTTACCGTGAACGGACGCACGTCGATGGCCGCTTCCGGTACGACACGCGAGGACGCCGCGCTCAGCAGCGCCCGTTCGCCCGCGATGTAGTCGGGCGTGGTGCCGCAGCATCCTCCCACCACACGGACCCCCGCCTCCAGCATGGGTTCGACCGCCGCACAGTATTCCTCGGGACCGATGTCGTAGGTCGTGCGCCCATCCACCACGGAAGGCAAGCCGGCATTGGCCTGCACCATGACGGGGCACGGCGCCCAACGCAGCATCTTCTCCACGAGCGGGGCGAGGTCCGCAGGCCCCAGCGAGCAGTTGATGCCCAGCACATCCACACCCAGCGCCCCCAGCGTGACCGCCGCCACCTCGGGTGTGGTCCCCAGGAACGTACGCCCGTCCTCACCGAACGTCATGGTACAGAAGATGGGCAGGTCGGAGTTCTCCTTCGCTGCCAGTACGGCCGCCTTTGCCTCCAGAAGATCGGCCATTGTCTCGATGACGAAGAGGTCTGCCCCTGCCGCGTCGGCCGCGCATACTTGTTCCGCAAAGAGATCGTACGCCTCGTCGAAGCTCATGGTTCCCAACGGGCGCAGCAACGAGCCCGTCGGCCCGATGTCGGCCGCCACGTAGCGTGACCCCGCGGCACGAGCACATGCGATTGCTGCCTCGAAGACCTGCGTCACCGTGGGAACGCGCACCAATCCCTGCGTGCGGGCACCCTCGGCGAGCTTGCGCGCATTCGCACCGAACGTGTTGGTCGTCACGACCTCACTGCCCGCCGCGACGTACGCGCGGTGGATGTCGGTTATGCGCTCGGCATCAGAGAGGCACAGCAACTCTGGACACTCCCCCGCCTGGAGGCCGGCCGCCTGAAGCATGGTTCCCATGCCACCATCGAAGAGCAGCGTCGACTCACCCGCCAGCACGGCGGCGAGGTGCTCGTCCGTCACGCGTACCTTGCGCCTGTGCAAGCGTCCTTCGGGAGCATGGATCACAACGCTCGTGGCCATGGCCAGTCCTCTCGTCTCGGATTCTCTCGCCTACTACCTCGGCATGACCCCCAGCACGGCGTGCGCCGAATGTAGCGCCTACACGGCAGCCAGGCTCAGATGATAGGGGTGCTCGCCGTTCCCGTTCCCCGTGAACCGGTAGACCCACGCGTACCACGTGCCGGCAGTCAGCCGGACGTCCGTCTCGGCGATCATGCCGTTGTTCTTGAGCGAGAACTCGCCCGTAAGGGGCCAGTCGCCCTCGCCAACCAGAGAAATCCTCAGCGTCGCCTCAGGCAGGGCCTTGTCGTTAAATACCCGTAGCTTGTAGGCGCCAGTCGTTTGAATATCGAACTTAAAGTAGTCCTCATCCTGGGCACCGCAGTTTCCATAGGCCAGAATCCCGAGGGGGACCGGCGTCGCCGTATCCTCCTTTTCGTTCGGCTCCTCTTCAGTCCTTACCTTAAGCAGGCGGAGGTGGTAGGGATGCTCGCTGGTCAGCTTGGAACCGTGTACGTGCACGTACCACGTACCAGCGGGAAGCGATTCTATGGTCTCGTTGACGATGATTCCCGTCTTGTCGAGCGCATAGGCCTCGCTGATGCGCGCCTCTCCGTCGGCGGTGGCCTTGAGCTCCACGCGCATCTTTTCCTTTGCTTGCGCCTTGTCGTTCACGACTTGGAACTTGAATGCACTCTGCTCCTCGACCGTAAACTTGAACCAATCATGGTCCTTCGTACCGGTCTTCCCGTAGACCCACTTCCCCAAGGGGGCGGTCATGGGCTTCTCCATGCTGTCGTTGGGCCCCGTCTCGTCAACCTTCTCGGGAGATGACGCGGCAGCATTCCCGCCAGTGGCGCCGGCGGCGTACGCATGCGTCGGAAGCCCTCCCAGCAGCAGCGTCGCGACTACAGCAAATAAGAATGCCGTCCTCAAGAACCTCTGTCCTCGTCTCATCTCGTCCTCCTCGCCCTTGCCAACGGCTTGACGCGACTCATCAGATTGCCTTCCTGAAGCACAGATTCACATCGTATCATGTTCTCGTAAGAAGACACGTGGCACATCGGAGACCGTCATGGCACGCAACGACAGCACCCTCGTTCCATCGCAGCGGCTACGCATCGCCTACCTGCTGGCCCTTGTCGGCGGCTACCTCGACGCCTACACCTACGTACTGCGCGGCGGCGTCTTTGCCAACGCGCAGACGGGCAACATCATCAAGCTCGGCATCGCCTTCTGCAACGGTGCCCGCGACACGTACCTCCTCTTCCTGCTGCCCATCACGTTCTTTGCGGCGGGAATCTTCTGCGCCAAGCTCATCGACGATGCCCTCACGAGCCGACGCCTGCGCCTGGTGCGGCGCGCGGTACTCGCCGTCGAGATGCTCGGTCTCGCCATCGTGGGCCTCATCCCGCTTGGCGAAGGAGCTGACACGTTCGCGAACTGCATCGTCTCGTTCGTGGCCGCCCTCCAGTACGAGGCGTTCACCACCTTCCGGGGCGAGGCCATCGTCACCACCATGACCACCGGCAACCTGCGCAAGTTCCTTGATGCCCTCTACGACGGCACGATGCGCCACGACCCGGAACGGCTGAGAAGCGCCGCGGTCTTCTTTGTCGTAATCTTCATCTTTGCCTTGGGTGCCTACCTTGGGACGGCAGGATGTAATCTGTTGGGCCGCGCGGCCGTCGTTCCCCCCATCGCATGCCTCGGACTCGCCATCGCCATCATCACGATCCTACACAAACGGCCCGCACGCAGGTGACGGCACATCTGCAGCCCATCGAGGCAGCCCATCATACTCGCTTCTTCACCTGCTCGGAAATCTCGACCAGCTCCACGTGGCTCAGCTCGGGCAGCCGCTCGAGTTTGTCGATAAATCCGGCAATGCTCTCGTCCTTCTGCGCCATGAGCCGCTCGCTACAATAGCTCACCACCGCACCCGTCACGAGTGCCAGGTAGAAGATCGAGTAGAGTGACATCACAATGGTCGCGAGCCTTCCCACGGCAGTTCCGCAGGTGAAGTCCCCCAGTCCCACCGTCGTTACCACGGCAAAGACGAACCAAGCGGCGTCCCCAAAGGTACTGACATCCGACTCAAAGACCCAGACGACCACCGAGGTCACAACGAACAGAACGGCAAACACGGCAGTAACCGGCAGCAGTCCCGCCGCCTTCACCACCTGCCACAAAATGCGGGGCCGCAGCGGATAGAAGTTGCGCCCAAAGCCTCTCTCCGATGGTTCGCCCATAGCGTATCCCCCGTCATCAATCGTCTGGCCAAGCCACCCTCAGGATACCACCCGAGGCGATGGTGCAAGGCGCGGAGGTTGTTCCGCGCACCCACGGACGGGCGCACGGCCAAGCACTCTACAAGCGCACGGACGGGCGCGCACTGTGGGTTTTTGCGCCGCATTCCTGCATTCGTTCTCAGGCTGCTAGAATCATGCCACGCGAAACAGAGAGGGTCTAACTATGAAGTATTTCGGCACCGATGGATTCCGCGGCCAGGCCAATGAAGGCCTGAACGTCGATCACGCATTCAAGATCGGCCGTTTTGTCGGCTGGTATTACGGACCGCGTCGCCAACAAAAGGCACGCATCGTCATTGGCAAGGACACGCGCCGCTCCAGCTACATGTTTGAGTCGGCCTTGGTCGCAGGCCTCGTGGCGAGCGGCGCAGACGCCTACATGCTGCACGTCATCCCCACGCCGGGCGTAAGCTACGAGGTGGTAGACGGCGCCTTCGACTGCGGCATCATGATCACCGCATCGCATAACCCCTACACCGACAACGGCATCAAGCTCGTCAACCGCGAGGGCTATAAGATGGACGAGGCCGTCCTCGAGCAGATCGAGGATTACATCGACGGAAAGATCGACGTTCCACTGGCCACCGGCGACGAGATTGGCCAGACTGTGGACTACATGATTGGCCGCAACCGCTACATCGCGCACCTCATCGCAAGCGCGAACTTCAGTCTGCAGGGCGTGCGCGTTGGCCTCGACTGCGCCAACGGCGCGGCTAGCTCGGTAGCGAAGCCCGTCTTTGACGCGCTCGGCGCCGACGTGCACGTGATCAACAACGCCCCGAACGGCTTCAACATCAACGTCCACTGCGGATCCACCCACATGGAGAACCTCCAGACCTACGTGGTGCGCAACCACCTGGACGTGGGCTTTGCCTTCGACGGCGACGCCGACCGTTGTCTTGCGGTGGACGAGAACGGTCACCTGGTTGACGGCGACCTCATCCTGTACGTCTGCGGCCGCTACCTACACAAGTACGGGCGCCTCGTCAAGGACACGGTCGTCCCGACGGTCATGAGCAACTTCGGCCTCTACAAGGCATTCGACGAGCTCGGCATCAAGTACAAGACCACCGACGTGGGCGACAAGTTCGTCCACGCCTGCATGCGTAAGCACGGTTACATCCTTGGCGGCGAGCAGTCCGGCCACATCATCTTCGGCGAGATCGAGCAGACGGGCGACGGCATCATGACGGCACTGCGCGTCATGGAGGCAGTGCGAGCGGAGCGCGAGAGCCTCAGCACACTGTGCCGTCCCGTGAAGCAGTATCCGCAGCGTCTGGACAACGTGCCCGTGCACGACAAGAAGGAGGCCATGTCGGCTCCCGCGGTCTTAGCTGCCGAGAAGGACGCGCAGCAGTTCCTCGGCAACAACGGACGCTGCTTCGTACGTGCGAGCGGCACCGAACAGCTCGTACGCGTCCTCGCCGAGGCGCCCGAACACGAGCTGTGCAAGCAGGCCAACGAGTACGTCCTCAAGGCGCTCGAACCTTACATGGCGTAACGCAGGCGACATCGCCAGCTTCCATCCGCGCAAGGCAGTCCGTGGCGGCAGCACATGCCACGGACCGCCTTGCGTTCGGCCCGAGAACTCGCCAAGATAGTTTTACGCCTCTTCAGTCTTCTCTGACTCTTCCGCCTCTTCCCTTTCCTTGCGCACGGCCGTCATGGCATCGGCCAGCAACTCTTCGCTGACCCCGCGCTCCCTCAACTGATCAGTCAAGCTTTGCAAGGCCTGCTCCCGACCCTGCTCGATGCCCTGCTCGATGCCCTGCTCGATGCCCTGCTTTCGCGCTTCGCGCTCAAGGCGTGCAGCGCGCTCGTTGAGCAGTTCAAGCACCTCTCCGCCCATGGCATTCCTCACCTTTCCCTGCAGCGCCTCATATTTGGCCATTATATGGTCCGACACCCTGATTATAAGCTCGACAAGTTGCTCATAGAGCAACTGATCGCCTCTTCCGATTACGATACCGGCCAAACGCGCGTTCAAATCAACGCACTCCTCCACAAGACGAGCGGATCGGTCTCCATCCGCCGCAATCTCGTCGAGGTACTTCTCGTAACGCATGAGGTAGTAGGGCAAGAGCAACAGGAGGCCTTTCTCGAATAGCGCGTCACTGTCGTACTCCTGCGCCTTCACGACCCTTGTGTGGTAGAGGAAGGACGCGCCGTCGGGAAGCCTGACCTTGATTTGCAGGGCGTCAGGAGTGCTTGAGTTATGGCGCAAGAACAACACGCACGAAGAGGGGAAGTCCATCTCGTACGGCGCCCCAGCCGCAAGTGCCTGCTCGAGGGCAATGGCGAAGTCATACTCAATCATTCGCACAACCATGCTCGAGTCCGTCGTGCTCTGGCACTCGATATGATAGATTTTGTCCCCCAAGCGAAAGACGGAGTCGTCGATGTTGGTACCTCGGACGCCTTCGTGCTCATCACTGAACCTGACAACCATAGCATCGTTGGAGTAATGCCTCCCGAACACCTCATTGATGAAGGGGATGATGAGCTTTGGCGTCTTATGCATCATCGTCTTGAAGACCGAATCAAAGACGGTATTGTCTACCATGTAAAACTCCTATCCATTCCTAAACGTCGCGAACGAGAGCTGCTTCCTCGGACGGTATAGGGGGTGCACGGGTCATGGGCGTCCTCCGTTACTTGAATACGAACAAATCTGTATTCCAACGAGAACGCCCGCCTGAAGAATGAAAGCTCCGGTCGCACGGAACCTACCCGCGCTGGATCTAACCGGGCCCCTTATAGCAAACAGGTCGCGGCGCATCGGGCGCAAGGCTTGGATTGGACACCCCGCGCATACATACACCTTACTCTTCATCTCCTACATACAGTATAGCACAGAGGAAACACCTGTTCGTTAAGAATGTTTTAACTCGTTAGGCGACATGCAGCTGTCTGGCATCGCTCCTGTATCATGGCACCAACTTCCATCGTGAGCAGGGAGGCACCATGGCAGCAGAGAACTCCGGCCAGTTCGTGGCCGTACTCGACTTCGGCGCTCAGTACGGGCAGCTCATCGCCCGGCGCGTGCGCGACCTGCACGTTTACTCGACAATCGTCCCCTGCGACATCACAGCTGACGAGTTGGCAGCCATGGGACCCGCGGCCGTGATTCTCTCGGGTGGACCGGCGAGCGTGTACTGCGAGGATGCGCCTCGCGTGGATCCAGGGGTGTTTGAGCTGGGCATCCCCGTCCTCGGATTCTGCTATGGCCAGCAGATCATGGCGGCGCAGCTTGGCGGCGAGGTTGGACACACCCAGAAGGGAGAGTACGGCCCCGCGACGCTCGTGCGCGACGGCACCTCGATGCTCCTCGCCGACACCCCCTCCGAGCAGACGGTATGGATGAGCCATCGCGACGCCGTGACGCGCGTTCCCGAGGGCTTCCGGGTGACGGCGCACACCGAGACCTGCCCCGTCGCCGCCATGGAGTGCCCGCGCCGCCGCCTCTTCGCCACGCAGTTCCACCCCGAAGTCCGCCACACGACGTACGGCAACCAGATGCTTGCCGCGTTCCTCTTCCACATCTGCGGGCTCGAGCCCACGTGGACCATGGACAGCCTCGTCGATGAACTCGTTGCTGACATTCGCGCGCAGATCGGCACGAGCAGCGTAATCCTGGCGCTCAGTGGCGGCGTGGATTCCAGCGTCGTCGCCGCCCTCGTGCACCGCGCCGTGGGCGACCAGCTCACGTGCGTCTTCGTGAACCACGGGATGCTGCGCGCGGGCGAGCCGGAGCTCGTCGAGAAGGTCTTCCGCAAGCAGTTCGACGTGCCGCTCGTACACGTACACGCCGAGGAACGATACGCCATGCTGCTTGCAGGCGTTACCGACCCCGAGGAGAAGCGCCGCCGCATCGGCACCGAGTTCTGGAAGGTCTTCTTTGAGGAGGCAGAGAAGCTCGACGGCGTGGAGTACCTCGCGCAGGGCACCATCTATCCCGACGTCATCGAGAGCGGTGCCCGCAAGACCGGCGGCAAGGCCTCGACCATCAAGAGCCACCACAACCTCATCCCCTTCCCGCCGGGCGTTCACTTCGACCTCATCGAGCCACTCGACCACCTCTTCAAGGACGAGGTGCGCGCGCTCGGCCTCGCGCTCGGGCTGCCCGAGACCATGGTGTATCGCCAGCCGTTCCCGGGACCAGGCCTGGCCATCCGCATCATCGGCGAGGTGACACCCGAGAAACTCGCCATCCTCAAGGCCGCCGACGCAATCGTGCGCGAAGAGCTCGACGCCTACAACGCGCGCCTCTTCGAGCAGACCGGCGAGCGCAACTCCGAGCATAGCTGTTGGCAGTACTTCGCCGTACTGCCCGACATCCGCTCGGTGGGCGTGATGGGAGACGAGCGCACCTATGCCCGACCCGTCATCGTGCGCGCGGTGGAGAGCAGCGACGCCATGACGGCCGATTGGGCCAAGCTGCCCTACGAGGTTCTTAGCGGCATCAGCAGCCGCATCGTCGCCGAGGTCCCTGGCGTCAACCGCGTCGCCTACGACATCACCCCCAAGCCTCCTGCAACGATCGAGTGGGAGTAGCTCAGCACATTATCGTGAGGTTTTGTCTGACGGCGCATTTGGTGGACTGTGGTCTACCGGATGCGCCGTCTTGCGTTCTTGGACCTGTAAGCCAGTCGTGAGGCTGACCTCACGTTTGGGTTGCTCAGGGGCATGTCTGAGCTGTTCACGGCGTTGTTTGACGACAGAGAAGCGCTTTCGCTTGAGAAACCTCACGATAATGTGCTGTTCTAGCAGGAGCGATGGCACTGGTACTCACGAACTGGCGCGAGGGGAGCGAAAGCGCTTCCTCTGGTACTCAAATGGTACTCACGCAGGTAAGGCGGTGGTTCCAAGCGTAGAATGGCGGTACTACTATAAGAAAAGGGAAATGGGGTGATGTTGGTCGTGAGTATCACGGTGAACCAGGAGTTCGTAAGCAAAGGCAACACGCTTCTCAACGATCTCTGGGATGAGGTGTATGCGCTCGACTATGCCCCCGTTTGCATCATATCTGAGTGCATTGATCATGTACTGGTCTATGACAAGGCGAAGACCTACAAGTACATCCTCCTTACCCAGCTGCTTGGCAAGGCCGTAGACGAGAGCGTGAACATTCTGGCGATGAAGGCGTCGAGCGTCCTTCCAGGGGCTTGGGATGCGAGAAACCTTTGCGAGGGGGTCATAACCCGCGGAGGGTTCGAAAAGAACGTCCTCATGGGAATCCTCGGCAGGAGCAAGCAGCCATACAACAGCTCTCCTGCTCAGAAGCCCGAGTTGAGCAAGAGCAATCACACCCGCCCAAGCGACGTTGCGCTTCGCGATGAGCTTATCGACGCCCTCGGAAGAATCGAGTCTTCGAGCGACGCGATGGCGGCGATTCGATACTACCTCTATGTCTGCAAGGGACAGATCGCACAGATGGTCAAGGAGGAGCCGCTCCCAGAGCTGTCTGCGGACATGGTGTCTTGCGCGAGGACCAGGCAGTTCTGGAGGGACCTCGCCCAGATTGGGAGGGAAGGGGAGGGCTTGAGCCTTGCGGTCGCCACCCTGCTCAGGATGTCGCTGGATGAAACCTTCACTCCCGTGCTCTATCAGATCAACACTTCACGCGCTGGGCACGGGGACCTCGACCTCTACTTCGGAGTCGAGAAGTTCGCGACCCTCGAGATAAAGGACAAGCCGTTTAACCCGCATGAGGTCTATGAGTATGCGAACGCCGCCTTCGATGACGGGTGGGGGAGGTTCGCCTTCGTGTACGGATACAAAGCGGGCAACCCTGGGCAGGTCTTTACTGAGAGAAACTACGCCGACTTTGCTGATCGTGGGGTCGTAGCCGTCTGCCTGTCTTTCGAGTCTCTTCTTGACTCGACTCTACTGTCGCTTGCAAGCGTCTCACTTGACGACCTTCGTAAGTCTCTCATCGCCTACATTGACGACGCAAAAGTGGGCACGGAGACCGCAAACCCAGCCAGGCAGCTACTCAGAGACCTCATCAACGAAGTTCACAAGTGATTCGATTGCGGACTCCGCGACGGCCTGTGCGAGTTTGCAAGGCACGGCGTTACCGATTTGACGGTACTGCTTGCTCCGCTTTCCGGCGAATCGATAGTCGGCGGGGAACGTCTGCAGCGCTGCCGCTTCGGCGACGCTGAGCCGACGCAGTGTCGCCGGGATGGTTCTCTCCGCCTCAAGCGGAGTGATGGTCCCAGCTACGAGCTTGTCGTGGTAGTCAGACACCCAATCGAAGCCGGAGGGGTCATCAAGCAGGCTCTGGTCGATGATTGGTGTGTGGTTGCCGCCCATCTGGGCGGGCAGGGTCTTTGCGACGGAGTCGAGGCGCATCGGTCGTCCGTGGCCATTGAAGAGGAGTGATCCGTCGTAGGGGCTTCTGCGTAGAATGGGGTTCTTGGCGAGGTGCAGCTCTGCAGTGCTTCCCTCCGTGTTGCCAGGCGCCCCAAAGGGAGGAATGGCAAGGAGGGTCTCACGGACGGTCTTTCCGGGGGTGCGCCTCGCGTTGAGCGCATCGGTCATCCGCATCTGCACGTATTTCGAGTCAGCCCCCCGCATTCCCACAAAGAAGAACCTCTCGCGAGCCTGGGGGACGCCGAATTCCGATGCGTTGAGGATGAAGAAAGAGCAGCCGTAACCAAGCTCTTCCGCCTCGTTGGCAAGCCTCGTCCGGACGCCCTCCCACTTCGAGAGAATCCCGAGCGCCTTGACGTTCTCCATAACAAACAGCCTGGGCTTTGTCTTGCGGACAACATCCATGAAGACCCAAATCAGGCGGCTTCTCTCATCGTCAGGGTCCATCTTCCCCGCAACCGAGAACCCTTGGCACGGGGGACCACCGAAAACGACGTCGATTCCCTCGAGAGGATTAATCCCATCAAGGAGGTCGTAGATATCCCCAGCATGCATTACCGACGGGTCGAGGTGTGTAGGGTTCGACGTATAGGCTTGGACGGCGTCGGAATCAAGTTCGTTTGCAAAGACAGGAACAATCCCTGCCTTCGAGAAGCCGATGTCCATGCCGCCGGCGCCCGAGAAGAGGGAGATGCCGCTAAAGTGATTGCGTGCTGGCATGACCCCCCCTTCCATGAGCAATACTTCGCGTCTTCGGTATAGAACGATTCTACAGGCATACGAGTTCCTTCGCTCTCATCAATGGTATCCCTTGAGGTGGACACCATATTGTTTGACGGTTGCTAGGGGTCGCGGGGGGCTCCCCCGTGTGCAACGGTTGCAAGACGGCTGGCGGCCATGGGCGGCCAGCCGTCTCGCGTCGTGCTGGGACGGCAAGCGGGAGCCCGTGCGGCGAGTGCCTATCGAGGGCGGTACGGACACGATGGGCAGCTCGCTACGTACGGACGCGACAGGTAGCTTGCTGGACCAACCTAGCCCGTGATGTACATGGGATAGGCTACTTGCTTAGGGCAAGGAGCCGCTCATGTACATGGGATAGGCAGCTTGCTGTCTATCCCATGAAGGCAGTCACGCCATGACAACATGACAAGAATGACAACATACACTCTGCTCAGTTTCACTTGTCATTGTTGTCAGTCTTGTCATCGAATCGGCCATCTGAGACGCGCTCGAGGAAGATGGTCCTCGTCCTGTCCGTCCTCTGCGTCGAGTAGGCTATCCCAGCCTCAAAGAGCCTCTGCGAGTGCTCGTTGAGCTTCCTGCCGAGGGCCGTCGGGACCGCACCGTCGAGCTGCGCTTGGGCAATCAGCTCCGTGGCCGTCCCTGCCCAGCCGAGCCTGCCCTCCATGAAGCGGACGACCTCCGTCACCTCCCTCGGCACCGGCCGCTCCTCCTCGTGCTCGACGCGCTGGTCTTCCGCGAGTTCCCACCGGCAGTCGTTGAACTCGAGTACCAGCTCCCGCTCGACGACGTCTCGCCCGGTCACCCTGAGGACGGCCCTCCTCTCTCCGCGCTTCCTGTCGAGCACCATCGTCGTATCGGCGGCGCCGGTGATGCCGTTGGTGCCCGACACGGTGTTGAACGGATCCGGGTCGTCCATCTTCCGCTGGTGGTGCACGAGGACGACGTCCAGACCGAAGTGGTCCGCTAGCGCCTTGAAGTCGCGCACGTCGCGGTAGTCGGACGCGTAGGCGATCTTCTGCGACGACTGCCTGACCGTCTGGAGGGTGTCGACGATCACGAGCCTGGTGCCGGGGTGCGCCGCCACGAACGCTGCGATCTCGTCGAGAAGCCCGTCCGCGAGCGATGGGGCGTTGACGCAGAGGTGGAACGTCTCGCAACACTCGTCGGCCAGCCTGAACAGGCGCTGCTGGATTCTGGGGAGGTTGTCCTCGAGCTCAAGGTCGAGGACGGTGCCCCCGCAGGTGGCGAACCCCCAGAGCGGTTCGCCCCTGCTTACGCACTCCGCGAGACGGAGGGCGAGCCAGCTCTTGCCCACCTTCGGGGACCCAACGAGCAGGGTTACGCCGACGCCGATCAGATCCTCTACGACCCACCCCGGCGATCTCAGTGGGGTGTTGACCAGCTCCTCGGCGGTAATTGTCTCAAGCGCCATCGCTCTCCTTCCCTAGCATCCTTATGGCCTCGCGCTCGGCGTCGACGGCGGATAGCCCGGCCTCCCGCCCGAGTCCGGCGAAGGTCTCTGCCAGAACGGAGAGCACGTGGGCGAGCTCCGGTGTGACGTCGCCCGCCCGCTCGATGCGACGCAGTTCCTCGTAGCAGAGCATCGCCTAGTCCTGCACCGCGCGCTGCACGCGCACGTTTGGGTACACGGTCACTTCGCGGCCCGTGAGCCTACGCAGGATGTAGTCCTGCTTGGTGAGGCCGGAGAGCGCGACGAGGGCGTCGATCTCGTGGGCCTCCTCTGGGGACACGCGGAAGCCCACGGTAACGCTCCTGTGCCTGCCCATCCGGTCCATCGACGGCGCTGTCACCTGGGGCACCTCCCCTCGGCGTCGAGTCCCCGCGCCATCTCCTCTTGCCTGTTGGGGAAAAGGTGCGCGTAGTGCAGGGTGATCTCGGTCGTCTCGTGGCCCATGCGTTCCGCGATGGCGAGCGGCGAGTAGCCCATGTCGATGAGGAGCGACACGTGGCTGTATTTCGCAGGTCGTGGACGCGGATTCTCGGCACGCCTGCGATCTTGCTGCCGCGCTCCATCTCGTGGTAGAGGCGGCTCTTGGTCATGCTGAAGACGCGACTACCTGGGCGGGCAGTGCCAGGTAGCGCGAGGTGGTCACGGACCTCGTCGACGAGGAAGGCGGGCATCACGATTCTCCTGTTCGCCTTCGCCGTCTTGGGAGGGGTCACCATGTCTTGCCCCTTGCGCCTGTGGTAGGTCTTGGTGACGCTGAGCGTCCCTCGCTCGAGGTCGAAGTCCTCCGGCGTGAGCGCGAGCAGCTCGCCCTCGCGGACGCCCGTCCAGTAGAGCAGCTCGAACGCCATCCACGAGTCGGGCTTGTCCATGATGGCGCGGGAGAAGCGCAGGTACTGCGCCTTGGTCCATATGCTCATCTCGCCCGCGTCCTTGGAGCCCATCTTGGGGACCTTGCGGGCGGGATTCGAGGGCAGGTTGTAGTGCAGCACTGCGTGGTTGAGCAGCGCCGAGAGCTGGTTCGACACGGTGTGCAGGTAGGTGGGCCGGTAGGGCTCGCCCGTGGGCCCGCGCATCGCCATGAGCTCGTTCTGCCACCTGATGACGTCCGCGCTCGTGATCTCGTTGAGGGGCTTCTCTCCGAGGTAGGGGAGGATCTTGGTCCTGACCATGTGCTCCTTGGTGTCCCAGGTGCTCTGCTTGAGCCTTGGTCTAACGTCCTCCTCGTAGAGTCGAAGAACTCCGAGAGCGTCATTGACGGTGCACCCTCGCAGCGTGCGAGGAAGGCCTGCTCCCACCTCCTGGCCTCCGACTTGGTGGCGAACCCGCGCCTCGTCTTCTTGTGGCGCTCTCCCTTCCAGTCCCTATACCAGCACTGGACCGTCCACGTGCCGCGCCTCTCGTCCCTGCTAACCGACATGGGCGTCGCCCTCGCTTCTCGCCGTTCCGCCAAAGTAGCGGGCTTCGAGGTACGTGGCGGACACCTTCCCGGGGATGGTGAGCATCCCCTCCGCCTCGAGCTCCGCGTTCAGCCTGCGGATCACCTTGTAGGCGTATGCCTTTGAGACACCCAACAGGCGGGCAACCTCGTCGGCCCCGTACGTCCTCTTCTCCAATGAAACCTCCTCCATCCGATGACCTCACGTTTACGTGATGTTCTTGGATAGACAGTAACCTCACGATAACGTGATGTCAATGGAAATCACGGAACTTGCTCACGTTTTCGTGACGTCGTATGATGGAACGCGACGGTCGGACTCACGTCGGGAGGAAGCATGGAGGACTTGGAGCGCAGGCTCATGGGCAAACGGATCCGCGACCTGAGGCAGAGGAGGGGGCTCACGCAGCGCGAGCTCGCGGAGCTCTCCGGGCTCTCGGAGTCGGCGCTCAGGAGCTACGAGCTGGGGGACCGCTTCCCGAAGGAGGTCCACCTGCGCAGCATCGCGCGTGCGCTCAAGGTGCGGCCGGAGGTGTTCGAGGACCACGACATCACGACGGTCGACCAGGTCATCCACGCCCTCTTCAACCTGGAGGAGCAGTTCGGCCTCGTGCCCAACGGCGAGGGGATGCCCGCAGGGCTCACGGTGGAGATGACGAGCGTCGACCTCACGAAGGCTCTGCGCGACTGGGGCAGGCGCCGCGAGCAGCTTGACGCGGGGGAGATGACGCACGACGAGTACCGCGACTGGAAGGACGCCTACCTGCCGCGCATCCTCATCGACCCCGTCACGGGCGAGGAGATCGACGACCCGTACACGGGGCGACGCCTCGAGGGCGCCGAGCGCGAGGGCGCACGCCGTGCCGTGCTCACGATGGGGTGGCTGAACGGGGAGCTATACTCATGATGGAAGTCAGGCAAGTTGAATATCGATACCCTTCCAAAGGGGCAACGTTGTCATAGCGGCTAGCATCTTTGGCGGGTTTTTAACGGCTATCGCCACGCTATACTTCGCCCTCGTTACCGCGACATAGAACCCACATGCGCTCTCAGGTGGAAGTGGCTTGCCTTTTGATAAGAACTGCTCTATAGGACCTGTGGCAACGACGATGATGTCATCGCGGGTCATCCCTTTCGACAGCTTGAAGTTAACCGTTTCAATGGCAGCATACGTACTGCTCTGTTTTATAGCAAGAAGTGTTGCATGGTGGGCTTCTGAGTATTCTTCGGTCTCGTTCCTGTCGATGAGAAAAACGCCGTCATGCCTCCCGCGCTCCGGCACGTTGCTAATTGTTTCTCCCAAACCAATGTTCGGTCCGAGAATGGCATCGGAAAAGCTGGCGATTCGTGGTGTAGCGCGGCGCGTCTCGTTCTCGTACTCAATGCCAAGCAGTCCCTGGCGTTCCCACAGGCGATACAGCTCAAGAATCCCGTGGCTTTTGTAATTCTTCTTGTATTTCGTGTCGCGACTCGTCGTGCTGAGCGTTGACTGTCGAGGATCAAGGACTATAAATAGCTGGATGCTCGAGCGGAGCAAACTCTCCAGTACGCAAAGATCGTTCCCCCGAATATCCTGGGCCTCGTCAAGATAGATTGTGTCATAGATGCTCTCAAGCCTGCGAATTGCAGCTCCTTTGCTAGCCTCGATGACGTCTACCGCCAACTTGCCAAGGAAACTCGGGTAAGCAAAGCCTTCCCTGCTGAAGTACTTGTTAGAGCCCTTCAAGTACTTGAAGCTGTTTGGTTCGCTCATCGCAAGACCTGAAAGGCTGACGTGTGGATACAGAGTCGGAAGATAGGGACGTATAATCTCGTTGAGGAGGAACGCGCACCATCCAGTGACCCTTGGTATTTGAGTGCCGCGATCAAGGACCTTTGAGATCCGCACGGCATCCTCGAGCTGGTTAGTGGTTGTATAAGTCAAGACCACTGTTCGCGACCTGTCTTTTTCTTGCGAGACGGCGTGTGCCAGCATCGTGGTCTTTCCTGCCCCAGCTACCGCCACGATAGCCTTGTTCACGACAGGCTCTTTTCTATGGGGTCAATAAAGTCGATAGCCTCTTCAATATACCTTGGTACGTTGAGCTTCCCAGATTCGGCCAAATCAGTCTCAAGAAGTCTTAACGACCACAAGGTCTTGTGACTCAGAAGGTGCTGCTCGAGTCCTGCTTCGTCATCGCCACAATAACCAACAATAGTCGAGAGCAAAGGGATGTTGCCGTGGTTGCATGAGACCATCTGAGGCTCTAGGGTCCTACCTTCGTCGTCGTGTCCAACGAAAAGAACCCTCTCGCCTTCTTTGGCGAAGGCGATCACTGCATCCTTCCAAGACTCCTCGCTCTTTCCATCGTTGTCCCTCAGAGCTGCGATTCGGGCTCTGTCAACGGATGCCGCTAATTCAAACGCTCTTTTGTAGCGGATTCCGTACTCGATGACGTCTATCCCTCGCTCAGAGGGGAGAGAGCCCCTGAGCTTGCGGAACGCCCATGAGAAGACCATCTCGTCAGTGGGCCCCTCGACCAGCACGGCTTTTTCGGCGAGCACTATTCTTAGGGTGTCATAGCCCGATAGTCGCTTGAAGTATGTGACGGTCTCTGGGGACAGGCCAACGATGGTTGATGGCGTGCTGGCTGCTGCCATGAGGAACGTCCTATCCAGCCCAAGACGGTTGAGAACGAATGGGCTATGGGTGGTAACGAAGACCTGCTGTTTCGGGCTTATTGAGCCGTGAATCATCGAGAGAAGCTTGGTCAAGGACGTGTGGGACAGGTGGCACTCTGGCTCCTCGAGCAGGAGGATGGGACTCTCATCATTTCCGAGAAGAGAGACGGAAGCTTTCGCCATGACTTGCTCGGCGCTTCCCAGTACTGAGAGCGGCAGGCTGCCCTTTTCCAATACGACTGCGTTTCTCCAGTCCGATCGTGGCGACTTGTCGAGCTGAAGACCAAAGGTCTCCGGCAGCGTCTCACCAGAAATGTCAACTGTGGAGAGAATGTCGGCGTCGATTCTTGAATGAGCGCTTCTGATTCTGCCAGCAATCGTTCGGAGCTGCTCATCCGTGAGCTTGCTGTCGATGAGGGAGCGAGTAAAGGAATCAACGGCCCTCGAATGTGGCTCGGGCGATGCGTCAACTCGCGAGCAGGAGACATGACTCGGCCTTCTTACGACTTGCTCGCCCTTGAAGGTTGTCCAGCTGCATTTGTAGTACTCAATCGGCAGCGTCTCATGGGGGTTGAGCTTCAACGCCTCGCGTACTTCGGTGAAGAATTGCGAGCGAAGATCTTCTGGTACGCATATCCGAAACCACAGCCCCGGCTTGTCCTCACGGTCCCTATTGGGCCCATGGCAGCCTTGGAGGTGGGCTAGGGCGCGGTCGCCAGAAAAGGTTGCGACAATTGAAATCTCGGGAGGGGTGCAGTCACGCCCAGCTTCGAGAGACTCGTAAAACTCATTGACTAGGTCCACATTGAACCAATCTGGAGAAATGCCAGATGTCGCGCGGACGTTGCGGATGGAGCCTTTGGTGACGAGCTCTATTGCGTCAAGAAGAGTTGATTTTCCTGTTGAGTTCGCGCCGACAATGACGTTGACGCCCTCTTTGGGCTCCCACTTGAAGTCACGAAGAAACCTAAAACCCTCAATCTCAATCGATTCAATCACTACCGTCTCCTACCCTTATCAAGGCACTATTCCACTGCGCTGCTTGGTGCAGAGCATCTTGTGTAGGAACAGCCTCCATTGTCTCACGTGAAATAACCCCTCGTTAATCGTCCAATTGAAAACCCGAAAACCGTTCGATTTGGCTGGAGTAACCGTTTGTCGTGAGTACCAAATGAGTACCAAAGCAGGCAAAACGTCGTGCTCACCGGCGCATGGCGAAGACGTGAGCAGATCACGGCACACGAGAACGCACCCCATCCACACCCACACTCATAGAGTGGGAATGAACAAGAGCGAGACGCTCTTTTGCGTCCCTACCTACAGTCGCGACAAGACGGCCCCGCAAATCGATTTGAGACCCATCAAAAACGAAAACGTATTATTCAAAGACTCGGAGGACAGCGGTCGAGCATAACAAGGAGCTGCAACATGGGCTACGAACTCAACCTGACCAACGACCAGAAGCGGCGCATCGATGGCGCCAAGACGCCCGAGGAGAAGGCGCCCGTCATCGCGGAGGCCATGGACACCGAGAGAGAGCTTTCCGAAGAGGAACAGGACTCCATGAGCGGGGGCGGTTACTGGATACCGCAGACCAAAGAGGAGATGGAACGAACGTTGAAGTTCCTCGAGAGAATGCAGGAACTATACGGCGGGGACGCTGCTCTCATTGACGCCGAAGAAATGAATCTCGGCACGTTCCCACGCACCGAAGATCACGGCAATTTCTTGTACCACCTAAAAAAGAGGTGGACAATGTCGCTTGAGGGCGGGCCTCAAAACTTCTTGGACGAATACTCCAGTTAGTGTAGCTTCGCCGACAACAAGGCAACGGCAGAAGCGCCCGCAGGGTTAGTCCCTGCGGGCGGTCTCTTCTCAAGCGCCGCAGCCATGCCGCCCACAACGGCTACCGTAGCGGAATGCGGCACACTACTTGCCTCGCGGCGGGCTATCATAGTCATTGGATGAGACATAACCCCAAGGAGGTGTACATGGGACGCTACGTCAACCCGGGCAACGAGGGATTCGCCAAGATTCTTCGCTCGAGGTACGTCGACAAGACGGGGCTGATCTCGCTCTTTGACACCACGCTCGACACCACCGAAGGTCTCGTCATGGTCAGCCGGCCGCGGCGCTTCGGCAAGAGCTACGCTGCGCAGGCGCTCGCAGCCTTCTACAGCTGCGGGTGCGACTCGCGGGCACTTTTCGAGGGACTCGAGGTGGCGCGGCGAGAGGGCTGGGACGCGCACCTCAACCAGTACAACGTGGTGAAGGTCGACATGACGGAGGTGATCGAGGCCGCAGGCTCTGCAGACGTGGTGCCAACGCTGCGCGAGGTGCTGCTCAGCGATCTGCGCGCGATGCTCCCGAATGCCAGCGTACGCCATGTGGGCAAGGGCAGCCCCCTCAAGGATGCGCTCTGGGACGTCGTCGAGGCCACCGGTCGCAAGTTCGTCTTCGTCATCGACGAGTGGGACGCACCCTACCGCTTGACGCAGGATGACGCGGAAGCCCAGGACGCCTACGCCGAGTGGCTGAGGGCGCTCTTCAAGGGCCTGACCTTCACGCCTGCCGTGGTCGCCGGTGCCTACATGACGGGAATCCTCCCCATCAAGAAGTACAACCACCAGTCGGCCGTCTCGGACTTCTGGGAGTATACGATGCTCGACGCTGCGCAATACTCACCCTTCGTGGGCTTCACGGACGCGGATGTCGAAGACCTATGCGAAGAGTACGGCATGAATCTCACCGACGTGCGGCGCTGGTACGACGGATATCGCCTGAGCTACTCGGAGGACTTGGGAGTCGGCGCGCGCCCGCGCTTCCGCGACCGCGAGATTGACGTTTACGCCCCCTACTCGCTCATGCGGGCGTGTGTGCGTAGAAGAACCGGTTCCTATTGGCCCTCTACTGAGACCTTCGATTCCCTGCGCGAGTACATCGACATGGACTTCGACGGCCTGCAGGGAGCGGTGTTGCGCGCCGTCGCTGGCGAGGAGCTGCGGCTAGATCCGATGTCGTTCCAGAACGACATCACATCCCTGAGAAGCGCTGCCGACGTGCTCACACTGCTCGTCCACCTGGGCTATCTCGCATACGAGCGCGAGGACGGCACCGACGTTGGCCGCGCCCGCGTGCCCAATGAGGAGGTACGTCTCGAGCTGCGCCGCGCAATAGAGAGCAGTTCGCACGTAGAGGTTGCCCGCATCGTACGCGATTCCATCCAGCTGCTTCATGACCTTCTCGCTATGGACGAGGAGGCAGTCGCGGCGGGCATACAGAGGGCCCATGACGGAACGTGCGCGCCACAGTTCTACAACGAGGAGCAGGCGTTGCGCGCGGTCGTGCGGGCGGCGCTCATCGCTGCCGTCGACGACTGGGCCCGCATCGAGGAGCTACCGAGCGGATACGGCCTCGCCGACGTGGTCTTTGTTCCCAAGCGCGGCTCGTCGAAGCCGGCCCTGCTCGTGGAGCTAAAGTGGGACAAACCCGTCAAGGGTGCCCTCGATCAGATACACGACCGAGACTACCCCCAGATTCTCCGCGACCTCGATGTACCCGTACTGCTGGTTGGCATCACCTACAACGCCAAGAGCAAGAAGCACGTCTGTCGCATCGAGCCTCTAGACAGGTGACGGATCCCCGCCCTTCGACGAGCCTAAGACATCATCGCGAGCGCCACGGCAAGGCCATCCGTTAGGCTCCCGAGCTCAATCCATTCTCCACGGGTGTGCGCCCCCTGCCCACGCAAGGTTCCCACGCACACCGCCGGGATACCACGCGAGAGTGGGATGTTCGCATCCGTCGACGAGGGCGCGAGATAGACGTCGGCACACCGCCCCGCTTCTCGATAGGCCGCACAAGCCCGCCGCACGAGGGCATCCTGCCCAGTGGGACCTTCCACGTCGCCAGTCGGACGCTCGCCGATGACCTCAGCCGTAACGGTGATCCCCTCGGGCTGCGGCGCACTCACGATGCGTTCGAACTTCTCGCGCACAGCTCCCATGCAATCGGCGCTGATCGAACGCAGGTCATAGAGCATCTCGGCATGGGCGGCGATGCTGTTCACCGTTGTCCCTCCCTCGATGACGCCCACGTTGTGCGTCGTCGTCGCCTCGGTCGGCAGCTCTAGGGCATCCAACTCACAGATGATGCGCGCCAGCGCCACGATGGCGTTGGGCCTGCCGAAGTTCGCGAACGAGTGCCCACCGGGACCATCCACGCTTACACGCCAGCGAACCGACCCCACCGCCTGATTCACGACCTTTCCCAGCGTCGTATCAAAGACGACGTGGCTCGCGATGCGCTCGCCATAGCGCTCGTAGACCGCCCGCGTCCCGCGAAGGTTGCCCAACCCCTCCTCACACGAGTTGGCCACAACGAGGATGGACCTGCCCGCCGTCACCTCAGGATGCGCGAGGAGCCAGCGCGTGGCAAGCATCACGTTCACGAGGTTGGCCGTGTCGTCACCCACGCCCGGGGCATACAGGCGTCCGCCCTCTTCACGCAGCGGCAACGGATCAAGGTCGTCAAACACCACATCGGTATGGGCCGAGAAGACCTCGACCCCTGCGCCAGTCGCCTCGCTCACCCAGCACAAGACGTTCTTTGCCGCGTCCACCTCCACGCGCGTGGCACCAGCATCGCGCAGCCATGAGGCGACGAACACCGCACGTTGCTCTTCCCTACCCGACGGCGCGGGTATCTGGGCGAGCGAGCGCAGCAACTCGACCTGCTCATCGGAGGTCTCGCGGGCGATTGTACGTGCATCGTCTGGACTCATCGGCGACTCGATTCTCTCTGGCATGCGCACGCGTTGCGCAGGACACCGCGCACCGCACGCGCGCGACTCGCGGCCTCACTGCTTTCTGGATTGGCGGTACGATACCACTACAAGCAATCGGCACGGATGCGAAAGAGGAAGGAAGTCCCATGGCGCAACAATTCTTGGTTCTGGACATCGGCGGCACATTCATCAAGTATGCAATCATGGATCGCAAGGCACAATTCATCACGCAGGGCAAGGTCACGACCAATACGGAGTCGGAGGAAGCTCTTCTCACCTCGCTCGAGGGCGTGCGCGAGGCGGTCGCCGATTACGACTACGAGGGCGTCGCAGTCTCGATGCCCGGACGCATCGAGACCGCTGCCGGCATTGCCCACACGGGCGGCGCGTATTACTGGCTCAGCGAGTATCCCGCGGCCGAGAAGTTCGGCGCGATTTTTGACAAGCCGTGCACCATCGCCAACGACGGCAAATGTGCCGCATATGCCGAGAGCTGGTTCGGCGCCCTCTCCGACGTCAACTACGGTTGCGTGCTCGTCTTGGGCACTGGGATCGGCGGTGGCATCGTCCTCAACAAGCAGGTACTGATGGGTTGCTCCGGCGGCGCGGGCGAGCTCTCGCTCTTCGTGCACAACTTCGACGCGGCTGCCGACCCGGCAAACGAGGCGCACGGCTCGAGCAACTACACGTGGACCTCGCGTATCTCCGCCCTCTCCATCACTAAGAAATTCGCCGAGCTCAAAGGCCTGGAGAAAGCCGACGGCGTCATGCTGTTCGACGCCTATGAGGCCGGCGATCCCGACGCAATCGCCGTCATCAAGGAGTATGCGGGCATAGCCGCCGCAGGCATCATGAGCCTGCAATCCGTGCTTGACCTGCAACGCTATGCCATCGGCGGCGGCATCTCGGCGCGCCCCGAGGCGACGTCGGTCATCGCTGACGAGGTCAACCGCATCTTTGATGCCAAGCAGAACCTTCCGTTCTCGAAGCCCGAGGTCGTCACGTGCCAGTTTGGCAACGAGGCCAACCTCATCGGCGCGCTCGCGTTCCACCTGGGACAATAGCGAACAGAAAGTCCCAACAGCCTCGCGAGGACATCCTTCACGGTGCCCGCCCGAAAAGACGCTGACGCGCGAGAATGAGGGAATCGAGAGGCGGCCTAACGGAAAACGAGGTTGTGGCAAGGAATCTAACAGAATCCGACCTTGTGGCAGGGCATCTAACAAAAATCGAGCTTGTGGCATGCCGCAAGCTCGATTTTTGTTAGGAGGTTTTCCACAAGGTCCCATTTCGTTAGGACCACGAGGCCGGAAGCCTCCCCGGTTTGCCACAAGGTCCCATTTCGTTAGGACCACGAGGCCGGAAGCCTCCCCGGTTTGCCACAAGGTCCCATTTCGTTAGGAAGGCGTTAGGATAGGAGGGCGTTAGGAGGGGCTCCCATTAGAGCTACCCCATTAGGGATTCCCCCATCCCATCAAAAAAGGCGCAGGCCCCGCTTGGGACCTGCGCCACTTTGGTGCCGTATGGAAGCGGATTAACGCTTCGAGAATTGCGGACGCTTGCGGGCCTTCTTGAGGCCGTACTTCTTGCGCTCGACGGCGCGGGCGTCACGGGTGAGGAAGCCAGCCTTCTTGAGCTCGGAGCGATACTCGCCAGCCTCGAGAAGAGCACGGGCGATGCCCAGACGCAGAGCGCCAGCCTGACCGGTGATGCCGCCACCCTTGCAGTTGGCGAGAACGTCGAAGCGATCGACGGTGTCGGTCACGCTAAAGGGAGCGGTTGCGTTGTCCACGAGCTGCTGACGACCAAAGTAGTCGATAGCGTCGCGACCGTTGACGGTAACCTTACCGGTGCCGGGGACCAGATGCACGCGCGCGACGGCCTCCTTGCGACGACCGGTGCCTGTGTAGACTGCGGTGTTATCGGCCATCGTTACGCCTCCAGATCAATCTTGACGGGGTTCTGAGCTGCATGCGGGTGCTCGGGACCAGCATATACCTTGAGCTTCATGCCCTGCTTGCGGCCGAGCGTGGTGTGCGGCAGCATGCCCTTGACGGCGTGCTCCACGACCCACTCGGGCTTCTTGGCCATGGCCTCCTGGTAGGACTCAATCTTGAGTCCACCCAGATAGCCGGAGTGGCGCCAGTAGGTCTTCTGCTGAGCCTTGTTGCCCGTAAGCTTGACCTTGTCGGCGTTGATGATGATCACGAAGTCACCGGTGTCGGTGTGCGGCGTGAACTGCGGCTTGTCCTTGCCGCGAAGAATCATGGCTGCCTTGACGGCAAGGCGACCAAGCGTAGCGCCATCGCCGTCGATGAGCACCCACTTGCGCTCGACCTCGCCGGGCTTGGCGTAATGAGTCGACTTATTCACTTGACTCCTCCATACGTACCTACGTTACACGACAGCCCCTGGACTGACCGTCGTTGCTTTTATTTTTGCCAGAGATTACGGGGCTCTGCAAAGAAGCCGTAAAAGTATACAGCACGCTCATCCAACTGGGTAGTCTCAACAGGCAAAATGTGAAAATCTCTTTGATGCCGGGGTTCATCCGAGGCCTGCCCAGTGGACCCCCGCTGGGCCAATCCCTAGGACTCCCGGCGTCGTCTGCTGACGGCGAGCACGACCAAAGCGCCAACGACAAGCACCACCATCACGCGCCATGCGTGCACGTTGTCGTCGATGCCCGTAGGTGGGACATCGTCGTTGGGAAGGAGATTGGTTATCGTCACATGGGCCGGCACCTCAGCCGTTCCCGACAGCCGTGAAAGCGATACTGCGCGCGGGTTGTCCAGCGCCACGGCAACGTCCACGGTCGAGGTATCGGCCACGGCCCGCAATTGGTACGTGGCAACCTCCTCCTGCGTAAGCACGTACGTCTCCGTTGCGGGTACGTCCTCGAGCCGCAAAACCTGACCGTGCGCCAGGACGAACGCGTTGTCCTCGGCAGAGAAGACCCGCCGTTCGCCATTGACGGTCCCCTGCAGCTCGCTCACACCGTTCGGCAGCGTTAGGGCAAACGTGAACTCCCTGGTGCGGTCCGCATAGTCACCTTCCACCAGAAGCTTGACCTCAACCGTCGCGGGCTTCATGTGGGGCACCTGCAGCACGGGCAGGGTCCTCTCGCCCACCTGCACCGTCGTACTGTATGCGAAGCCGGCGAGCTTCTGATCCTCGTGCGAGACCCTGAGGGCGCCGCCGCGCGTAATGGTGAACTTGATCGGCTTCGTGAGTGGTGCGTACCCCTCGTCCTGCAGGTCGCCCGTCTGCCGCAACAGATACGTACCAGCCCCCAGCTCCAGCTGCGCCTGGTCTTCGCCATTACACAGGTAACCATCCGCCCCGGCAACGAGTCCACTCATGAGGGGCGCGCCGGGATTCTGTTCGTCATACCCCTCCTGCTCGTACAGGTCATACGACATCCCAGGCAATGCGGCACCACTCGGATAGGCCACGTTCTTGATCTGTATGGGATAGCGCGTGACCTTGTTCGTAATCGTCACATCCACCGACCGCACGTTGACCTTGCGATAGAGCTCAAAGACGCCGGCCTGATCGGCGTTGTTCATGTAGCGGTCCACCTTGCCCTCATTTGTGGGACCGTACCACATGTAGAGGTAGTAGGCAGTCGTGTTGTTGAGGTTGGCACGATGATAAAACCGAATGCGACCCTCGTCATTGATATGACGTACGTACAGAGGCACGGGATACGAGGGGTTGAGGTACCACTTTCCGTTTTGGTCCAAATACGCGCCCGATGCCACATTCCTCAGCGCAAGGACACCATCCTGCGTGATGGTCTCCACGTCCCACAGCATATCGTTGGTCACGTCACCGGCGACTTTGGCTCCGTCCTCCGTGGCCTCAAGGGGTATGGTCCCCAGCCCACCACTGCTGCTGAGTGCACGGGTACCATTACACGTCTTTGTCAGGATGACGTACTGCTTGTCCTTCCGGAACTCGTCCGCCTTGCGATACTCAACATGCGGGTCTTTCTCGGCGTACTCGATGAGGGGAATCCAGCTCTTGGTCACGTCCGCGCCGCCGCTGGTCACGCAGGTCTCGCTCACCATGTACGCCTCGTTGGGGTCGAGCCCCGAGAGGGTCGCCGTCCAGTCGTTCCCCTCGCTCAGCGCGACCTCTTCCACGACCTCGCCGTTCGCATAGACGTCGATGGTCACACTGTCGCCCGCATGGTCCTTGCCGTCATCCCATTCCTTCGTGAGCGTCATCTCCAAGACGTCGGCGATAATGACGCTGCCGTCGTCGTCCTCGTGGATCACGTCGTCGATGGGCGTCTCGCCGTCCACGACCACCGTGTGCACCTTCGTCGAGAGACGATACCCCTCAGGAACGACGGTCTCCTTCATGTAGTACGTTCCTCGCGGAATCTTGCCGAACGAGACGAGTCCGCGCCTGTCGGAGGTTGCCCGTACCTCCTCGTCCTTGTACTCGAAGGGGGTGTAGCACTGTGGATCCGTGTAGAGCGAGAACTGCGCGCCTTGCACCGGATCGTTCCTCGTGTCGAGCGCACGGAACGACGCGTTCGCCACATGGTAATACTCGATGTACACGTCATCCATGCGCCCGCCCGTAGAAAGCTGGTACCAAGTGCCGTAATAGTCCTGGCCGGCACGATTCTGGTCGATGCTGTTCATGTAGAAGTACGCACGATACTGCCCGAGGTTGCCGTTGGGATCGATCGCGGTGCCGTCCCCCACCTGTATGTAACGGAAATCCTTCTCATCCGAGGCAGTAAGGGTCAGGTACACCCGCGAGAACTCGTACTCGTCCGCGATGGCGGGGTTGATCTTGTCTACGTATTCGTACATGTCGACGGTGTTGGTCTCGTCGGAGGCTGTGCCCGTGGTCGTGTAGCTCACGGTGCGCATCGTCGTCACCGTGCCGCTGAGGGGATTCCGATCCTCGTCGACGAAGAAGACCGTACTCGCACGGGCGTAGTTCTTTGCCACGGCGCGCAGAATGAAGGTCGGGCTCGTCGGCGTTGCCCCTGCCTCGTCCTGTGCGGCCAAGAGGTACGTGCTGAACCCAGGCGCCGCAAACACGATGGCACCGTCCACGAGCTCGAATTCCTCGATGCGCTCCGCGTCGCCGCCATCGGAGATGTGCCAGAGCTGCACGTCCTTGCCTTCCGCAAGCGCCTCGCTGACGGCATCGCTCGCAATCGTCACGGTGAGGGGATGCTCCTCGTCCGGCTGATACTCGTCGCCGTCCGCCTTGAGAGTAATGTCGTAGGCTGCGATAACCGTAATCGGGGCCACGGCCTCGGGGGCGTCCGGATTGAGCAGATCCGGGTTGGGCGCATCCCCACCGAGCGCATCCGGATCGGGCTCATCCGCCTCGGACTCGATGGGCTCGATGCTCAGGGCTTGCGCGTCGCTTCCGCCGCCAAGCACGCTCTCGAGCGCCTGCGCGTCGGCGTAGTCCTGCGTGACGTCGCGCGCTTTGCCATGGGTCCCCTCCGGCATCATGCCCTCCACGGTGACATCCGCCAGGCTAAGCGTGGTACTGCGATAACCGCTATCCCGCACAAGCAGCAGCTTGGCGTCGTCACAGCCCAGAGCAACCAGGCCTTCCGTCCCCTCGGGGCCAAAGAGCTCATCGCGCTCGCACCCCTCGTTCGCATCCGCGTCGTGCAGCACATAGCCAAAGACGCCACCGCGCGCCTCTGCGACCAGCGCCTCCTCCTCAGAGGTGGTCGCCTCAATCCAGAGCGCATCGGCCTGTTCCGACGCGGGATCGACCTTTAGCTCGTAGCATCCCAAAGACTCGACGCCGTCCTCCAGCTTCGGAGGCTCAGCATCTGCCACGTTAACGTCGGCACCTTGCCGCGAAGCCCAGAGCACGACCTGCATGCCCGCCGCACCCCAAGACTCACAGCGTTCGACGATGCTCGCCAACGCCACGGTCCCGAGCTGCCTCGCAGAGAAGGCCACCGTTGCCATCTGGCCCTTCGTCGCGACCTGCGCGGCACGCGGTTCGTCCTCCGCGAGAAGCGCCACCTCCAACGCCGAAGCCTGCTCCGCCGCAAAGGCGTCGGTCTCGATGCTCACGTCCACGTCCGCTGCCGGCACAACCGCGGTCCCATCTGCCTCAAGGGACACATCCAGCCAGGCAATTCCGAGGACGCGATCGTCCTCCTCGATGCCAAAGGCTCGCTCGGCTTGTGCCGCGAGGTCGTCCGCATCGGCGCCCGCGCCGGCGTCACCCACGAGCGCATCGTCGCCCTCCGCGCCCGCATCCGCATGGTCCAGCTCCCGCACGTGTAACTCGGTCCCAACGGGGATGCGTGCCTTCTCGTCGAAGGTCACCGCCACGCGATACGAGGAGCCGTCGGTCGCTT
Source organism: Atopobiaceae bacterium (assembly GCA_017533825.1). Taxonomy (GTDB): domain Bacteria; phylum Actinomycetota; class Coriobacteriia; order Coriobacteriales; family Atopobiaceae; genus RUG440. Next base: position 106,377 of record JAFWIE010000048.1, read on the forward strand.
CAAACTCGGCCTCCAGGGTATCGGTGGCGTAGGCAACATCTTCAACAGGTTTCTCGCCGTCTGAAGTAACAACATGCTCGGCGCCACGCTTGCCCTCAAGCCTGTCGGCGCCCTCGGTCGTGACTGCGGATTCTTCGCTCAGAGGCTCTTCCGACTCGTCGCCCTCCGATTCCTCGATGGGTTCTTCCTCATCGCTCGCGGCTTTCTCGTCTGGCGCGTCGCCTTCCGCACCGTTGGCCACGTCCACAGCCTCCTCGGCCACCTCAGGCTCGGGAAACACTTCCTCCAAGGCAGCTGCAGGCATTCCCTGCAAAGCCAGAAGGACGCTCAGGAGAATCGCGAGCATCTTGCGCCAAGCGCATGGATGGGTGCGAGACGCACTACGCATTCTCCTCACCCGCCCTTCCGTGGCGACGCAGGCGCGCTGCTTCGACAAGAATCACGACACCGAACGCCGCCAGCGCAATGGGACGAACTCCCGACTCGTCGCCCGTCTGCGCCAAGGAGGAACGCTCTGCCGCGCGCGTGGACGACGTCGCACCGGACCCACCGGTGGAGGTCACCGAGGAGCCACCATCGCCAGAGACCCGCCCGCTCGAAGAGCCGCTCGACCTGCCGCTACCCGATCCACTCGCGGAGCCGCCGTTCCCGGCACGCTTGTTGCCGCCAGCCTCCGAGTCCTCGGCGTCTTCCTCTTCGTCGTCTGGTCCCACGTGCGAGTTCGTCTCATCGTCGTCCGACGGCTCGTCGGGCTCGTCGTCCTCGTCGTCCTCGTCCCCCGAGGAATCCGCATGCTGCACTTCTTCCGACTCTTTTTCGTCGTCCGAATCCCCTTCGTCAGTCGGCTTTATTACCTCCGAGGCCGGGACGTTTCCCGAACTGCTCTCTTCCTTGCCATCGATGTAGATCACCGTCTCATCGTCCTTGGAATCCGGCGCGTCCGGTTTTCCCGAATCGTCCTCGTCCACTGAGGCGGTGTACCCCACACGCCAGCCCGGATCGGTGACCTTGGGGCCATCCCATGCATCCACATGCACGAGAGGCACCACCATAGAGTCGGCAGCATCGGTGTTCGAAGGTTGGACGTAAATCTCGAGCAGATACTCGTTGACCCCTGCCTCAAGGCTCGTGCTCAGCGCGTCCACGTAATGCAGCCCGTCCTCCAGCGTCTTCTGCGCCGGCGCGAGCACATAGTGGTACGCATAGGGCGTCGCCGAGGGATCAACCGCAACGCTCACGGGAAACTCCAGCCACAGCGACTCCTCACGCCTCAGCGTGAAGCGATCGAACGTCTTGCCACTCGCGTCGATCGGCAGCGGAGCGTCTTCCTCGACCGGCGCAATGACGTACTCAAAACTGTTCTGGAGACCCGACACCGGAACCTTGTACTCCTGAAAGACCTGCATCCGTGTCGTAACGGTGGCGGTTGTCTGGTTGGCCCATGCGACGACCGGCACCAGGAGCACGCCAATGAGCAGCAGGCAGGCGATCGCAGAGCACATTCCCCTGCGATTGCGCCTCGAGCAACCCATCGTATGTCGCACGTGCCTACCCATCCGTATGCGTCGCCTTGCCCGTCTTCCTCATCCATACCAGCACAATCACCAGCGCCACCAAGGCGGCCAATGCCGCCCAACACCACACGGGAACGCCCAACCAGCCTTCCCGTGCGTCCACACCCGTCCCCAAGTTGGGAACCTTGACGAACGGGTTCTTGAACCTCTGCTGGCAGACCTTCCCCACGAGGATCGCACGCGCATTGGTGCTGCCCGCCGCGCACGTCGAGAGGAGCACGATGTGGTCGCTCTCGCTCACCCTCGCGTCGTCGCGCACATGCTTCGCCCGCTTGCGCAACAGGTCGAGGTACTCCGTACGCTCGTCCGGCCCCGAGAACGCGTGCCGATAGATGTCCCTGTCGTACGCGTCCGCGTCCAGATAGCAGAAGAAGTCCAGTCCGAGGTTCGTGTCACTCACAAAGAGGTTGCCGTAGCGGTGCTCGTCGAAGAACTCCCCGTCCGCGAAGTCCGTGAGCTGTCCGAACATCACGTCGTTCTCCATGTGGTGCCCGTACACGATGGTGGCAAAGTCGTCAAAGTCGGCGGAATTCGCCACATCCACAAAGAGTGCACCACTCAGGGAGTACTCGCCCTTGGCGTCGGCGGTCAGGTACTTGTCCTGGTCGCCATCGGCTGCCCGACACACGGGATAGTCGATGTTCGTCCCGTATACGCTGAGCCACGCACACACCTCGGGATTAATCCGCTGCAGCTCCCAAAAAGAGAGCGGCTCGGGTTCGGTAGGCTTGTAGGGCTGCCACTGGCCCACGTTTGCACGCTCGTAGACCACGTGGCTGTCCCACAGCGCGTAGCATCCCATGGCGAGGGGAAGGCAGAGAACGACCATAAGGGCGCGATTCAGCCATGTGCTAATCGCCCGAATGACCTTCCTGCCAGTCCCCTCGCTCATCGGATGCCGTAAGCAGAGGGGTGGTTACGCAGCGGCGCTTCCGCGACGGCGCGCGACGAACATCCCGGCAAAGACGACCAGCGGCACACCGACCATGAGGATGTACGGCAGGTTGTCGATGAAGATGCCCGTGGGGCTGACATTGGTCTCGTCGATCTTGTTCACGACAAAAACGGTGGTTGCGCTGCCGGTGGCGGAGCCTTCTACAAGCAGTTCGCCCGCCTCGATAGTGTCCTGAGTGTAGTAGGGTTGGTCTGCGGGGATAGGATCAGTCGGGTCGGTCATGGACGTCGCGAGCTTTTGCGTGGTTGTCATCCCGTCTGCATTCTGGCGGGGATCGGCATTTACATCAGCACCAACATACTCATAACCGGTCGGCTCGTAATCACCGGGATCTCTCTCAATCACGTAATACTCCTGACCGGTAAGAAGACCACTCGTAGAGAGGACCATCCTCCTGTTGCCGTACTCGTTCTTGGTCTCGTATTCCGCGTCGTAGGGGCCAAACTCACCGGTGATGCGGATGAGGCTGCCCTCCTTGAGTTCCGCCTTTACGTATGCCCAGCCGTTATCCTTGAATGTTGCCATGTAGTGATTGTTTTGAGGAATGTCCTGTTTGACGCCGTTGAGCTTTCTGCGCTCACCATCGCTGTCCTGGTTGTATTCCGTCTCATCGATGCCATCGCCCTCAATCAGATAGGTTAGGCAGCAGCCATGAGAGTCGGGACTCGCAGCTGCCGCAGAATAGATCGCCAGCTCGACCAAGGAGTATTTGGTCCTGTCGCTGTGGTTGCCATCGTAGAGCTTCTTTACTACAAACGATCCGCCCTTGATGTACTCGTTGGCAAAGGTAAAGCCCTCTACCAAGCGACCACGTTCGTCACCGACCAACGTGTTTTCTTCAGGCTCCACACCTTCCGAGGTTTCGGTTATCTTGCCTTCCTCAGTCGCCTTGGGATACGTGGGGTCGACCTTGCCCCACTTGTCGTTGCCATTGTCATCCTTCATCCGTTCTACGGTCACTTCATTGACGGCAAGTTCACTGTTTCCCAAAGCGGAGTTTGTTTCCGTTTTGGAGTTGATGACACGGATGCGGAGCTTGTACTTGGCCTGAGAGGGGTTGATGTAGGTGCCATCAGTCAGCGCCGTATGAGACGATTGCTCGGTCACCACGTAGGTGTAGACGCCCGCATGGGGGAATTCCACGTTTTTATCTTCAAGGATTTTCTTTATGGATATCTGGGATACCGCCTGGGACGTCTGCCCGTTGCTCAGCGTGTTGTCAGAGGTAAACGGAACGCCCTTCAGCGTCACGTCGGGAATCGTGGGAACGGTGTCATTGACCTTTATCGTGGTCTCGTCCTGCTCAACGCCGTCAGAGTATATTTTGTCTCTAGACTCACCGGCATCAACATTGCCGTCCTTAACCTCTCCACCGCCAGAAAAGTGGAACACATACTCGTCCTGCGACGCATCGGTGCCGGCCGGCGCGTCAATCACCTTGGTGAGCACCGCTTCATCAGGGTCATACGGCACGGCATCATCTTCCGCCAGTGCCGGCGTAGCCCCAAAACTGGCAATGGCCAGCGCCAACGCCGCCGCAATGGCCCCTCTCTTACGTAGTCGTTCGAACATTGCCTTCTCCCTTCCATACAAGCCCACTATCTGCATAGCTATCAAAAAAACATATCATCGGCCGATAATTTAGCACAAGATTCAGATTGTCCGAGCGGTAGGTTCTACAACCCTTCCGGTACCGGCGGGAGAAGGACGAAAGAGCACCCCCTGATTCCGCGTTTCACGTAGGGGTTCTCACGTAGGGGGTAACCCCCCTGAGTGAAAGCCCCTGAGTGAGATACCGCGTGAACCTAGAAGCCGCGCCGCCGAAACATGCCGATAACCTTGCCATACGTCTGGTTCACAGGCACGCATCCGACGATGCGCGAGTCCACCGCTTCGTCACGATTGTCTCCAAGGAGAAAGACGCCGTCCTCAGGCACGGTTAGGGGGAACGTCACGCCGTCGGCCACCTGCGTCGTCTCGTCGATGATGCCTTGCTCTTGTTGGTATGCGCCATTGACGATCAGGCCCCGCGAGTCGATGTTGACCGTGTCGCCGCCCTGCGCCACCACGCGCCCCGACGTCAGAAGGCCGTTGCGCTCGAACACCACCACGTCGCGCACGCTGTATTGTTTACCCACGCGATAGAACAGCACGAGGTCGCCATCCTGGAAGCCAGGCTCCATGCTTGGGTCGGTTACCCGCATCAGGCCAAAGACGAACGAGAAGACCACCACCACGCCAAGCGCAATGGCTGCAACCTGCGCCACGAGCAGAAGCAGGTCATGCAGCAAACTCGGACGTTGCTTCGCGACGTCACTCATACAATGAACCTCCGCCCCCGTCGCCGGATCTGCCCGGCGCCGCCATTACCCAACATGGTACTCGAGCGCGCCACACTCGGCGGTGATTCGCCGCTGTTTAGCGTGAGTTCGACCGGGTTCTGACGGGTTAACGGCCACCGCTGCCGTACTCTCAGAATGTCGGAACCCGACCACCGAGTGAGGGAGACGCCATGGCACAGACCACAACCAAGCGCACGCGCGTCGTCATCGCGCTCGGCGGCAACGCGCTTGGAGACACGCCGACGGAACAGATTCAACGCGTGCGTACCTCGGCGCCAGCGTTGCTGGGGGTGATTGACGACGATACCGAAATCATCATCACCCACGGAAACGGCCCGCAGGTCGGCATGATCCAAAAGGCCTTCGCTATCGCCTCCACCAAGGACGAGAAGGTCCCCGTCATGGACCTGCCCGAATGCGGCGCCATGAGCCAGGGCTACATCGGGTACCACCTGCAACAGGGTCTGGGCGCCGAGATGCACAAGACGGGCAAGAAGTGGCACGTCGCCACCGTTGTGACGCAGATCGAGGTGGACGCCGACGACCCGAGCTTCCAGAATCCCACCAAGCCCATCGGACCGTTCCTCACCAAGGAGCAGGCGGAATCGCAGGCACAGCAGGATCCCTCCTTCAAATTCGTCGAGGACTCCGGTCGCGGGTATCGACGCGTCGTCGCGAGTCCCCGTCCGCGAAAGATCGTAGAGAGCGAGTCGATTCTCAATCTCCTCGACAACGAGTTCATCGTGATTGCCTGCGGCGGCGGTGGCATACCGGTCATCCGCGACACCGACAACTACGGATGCTACAAAGGCGTTCCCGCCGTCATCGACAAGGACATGGCAGGCGCCCTTCTGGGCGAGGACTGCGACGCCGACGTCCTCGTGCTTCTGACGGCCGTCGACTACGTGGCCATCAACTTTGGCAAGAGCGACCAAGAGGACCTGCACGACGTCACCGTACGGCAAGCCCGCGCGTATGCGGACGCAGGGCAGTTCGGCAAGGGCTCAATGGAGCCCAAGGTGCGCGCCGCCATCCGCTTCTGCGAGGGCCGTCCCGACCGCGTCGCCATCATCGGTTCGCTCGATAAGGCGCCCGAGGCAGTCAAGGGGCTCTCGGGCACCCGAATCCACTATTAGAAAAGCGAGAGGACCTTCATGAACCAGCATAGACGCATCGTCATCTCACTCGGCGGACTGGCACTCGGCGACGAGGTGGGACAACAAATCGAGCGCGTCCGCCAGATCGCACCAGCCCTGCTCGACGTCATCCAAGCCGAGGACGAGGTGATCATCACTCATGGCAACGGGCCGCAGGTACACACCATCCAGCGCGCCTTCGCAGTCGCCTCAACCTCCGACGAAAAGGTCCCCGTCATCGACCTGCCTGAATGCGGCGCCATGAGCCAAGGATACATCGGGTATCACCTGCAGCAGGCGCTCGCCGCCGAGATGCACAAGCGCGTGTACCGAGGCCACGTCGCCACCGTCGTGACCCAGATCGAAGTGGACGCCGACGACCCGAGCTTCGATCACCCCACCAAGGAGATCGGACCACGCCTCACCAAGGAGCAGGCCGAGTCGCTGGCGCAGCAGGACCCCACCTTCAAGTTCGTAAGGAGCGGCACGGGCTACCGTCGCGTGGTCGCCAGCCCACGGCCCCGCAAGGTCGTGGAGTACGAGAGCATCCTCAATCTCCTTGACAACGACTTTATCGTTATCGCTTGCGGAGGCGGCGGCATCCCTGTCGTGCGCGACACCGACGACTACGGCTGCTACACGGGTGTTCCCGCCATCATCGAGAAGGACTGGGCGGCCGAGTTCCTCGGCGATAACTGCGACGCGGACCTCTTCGTCTTCCTAACGAACGTCGATTGCGTGTACCTCGGCTTTGGCACGCGGGGGCAGCAGCCCGTCGGCGACCTCACGGTCCGACAGGCGCGGGCATACGCGGACGCCGGCGAGTTCGGCACCGACTCCATGGAACCCAAGGTACGTGCGGCAATCCGCTTCTGCGAGGAACGTCCCGACCGTGAGTGCATCATCGGCTCCATTGTCCGCGCCGCGGACGTGGTGGCCGGCCGCTCTGGCACACGCATCCATTACTGAATCGGCAAGAAGAGAGGGGTAGCCCCTTCCTCATAGGAGGCTACCCCTTTTGCGAGAATTCCTCATCGTGGCGCAATCGGCGTTCCCGTGCGCGCGTGCACGCCGGGCACATGCAGATCGGTTCCGCATCCAGTGCCTCGAGTGTACGCAGATTGCGAAGGCGCACACGCTCGCGCGCCTCAGCCTCTGCGGCGGCTTGCGCCCGAAGCGCAAGACCTTCCGAGAGCGTCATCCGCTTCCTACCAGCTCGTTTGGCCATGCCATACCCACCTTCGCCAGCCCGGGCATCCTGGGCAGCCCAGGATGCCAACCAGCAGTATTATCCCTTCAAACCAGCGCCCAACGAACCAGCGGCAGGACAATTCCGGCTAGTGCTCGCAGAGTTGCTCGCTGGTGGGAATGCCGGTCGTGGTAACGTCGACGGTCAGCTCGGCACGAGCACCGGCAAGCTCGATGGAAAGAGGCGCGTCCTCGGTAGCCGGCACGTCGCACGGTCCACCGTCACGCGAGAAGAGCAGCGTCCGGCGACCCAAGAGCCCCTTGGCATGCGCGCTAAACGCAGTTCCCTCCGTCACGTGCAGTATCGAGACGGCACCTATCTGGTTAAGGTCAAGCTTTCCGCGCACGTCGTCTGCCCAGGCCTCGACATTGCCCGTGAGGTCAAGCTCCACGTGACCCTCGACGTCGGAAAGCAACACGTAGGTGACCTGGCCGCCCACCTCGACGTCCATGCGGACGTCCTTGATGGAGAGCACCTGCGCGTTGAGGGTGAGCTCGGCGGACTCGGAGAAGGCCGTGGGCACGTCGATAATGACGTCGAGCTCCCTGCGCAGCAACGCATCGGCAATGACGCCCTGGTTTTGCGCACGGATGCTGAGGTTGCGCCCGCTGGTGTCGAGGTAGACCTTCACGGCGCGGTCTACATCATCGATCGTCTTGGAGACGAGTCGCACCTGCAGCTTCTCGGCAGTCGTCGTGCGAAGGCTGACGATACGCGCACAGCCGACCTCAAACTCGTAGTTCTTCTCGCGTTCGAGGTCGAATGCCGTGATGCTCTCGCAGGCCGTCTCGGGTGCGACTTGCGCCTCCACGCCAAAGAGCAGCTCGTCGGTCGTTACGCCAAAGACGCGGGCAAGCGCGGCGAGGTTCTCGATGTCGGGAGTTCCCGCACCCGTCTCCCACTTGGTGACCGCCTGACGAGACACGCCAAGTTTCTCTGCCAGCTTCTCCTGCGACCATCCCTGCTGGTTCCTGAGGTCCTTGATCTTTTGCGACACGTTCATGGTCGTACTCCTTTCGCTTTGTCGACCGCAGTTGCTGAGACCATCCTCAGCCAAGTGCGCCGTAGCAGCTAGCAACAGGTGTAGACATTGGGCAAAGTACTCGCTACGCATCGTAGCATCAGTGGGTGGAAGCGATGGTGGCCGCAACACCCGTCACGTGGAGACTGCTTTTTTACTGACTGCTCTTGGTGGAGTCGAGTTTCCTTAGGTCGACCTACTCTCTTTTACTGTTGTATACTGTTCGCCCCATGCCGGCATGACAAAGAACGCTATCGTGCGGGGCCTTCCTCAATCGACCGCTCAGCGAGACAGGTCGTACGCGCGAGCAAAACAGCCGAAGAGACGCGACAGGCGTCCGCGGGGAGGAAGCCATACCATGGCCATTTACGTTACCGGCGACATACACGGAGGCGGGCTTGCACCACGGGATCGTTGCCTGCAATCCTCGGTCGGTCCGGTGAGCGACGCCGACACCCTCGTCATCTGCGGTGACGTCGCCTGTCTGTGGACCACACGACCGGCCGACCTACCAACCCTGTCCCCCCACGACGTTGGCGTGCTCGCGGGACTGACGTCGCTGCCGTGGCGCGTCCTGTTCGTCGACGGCAACCATGACGCCCATCCCACGCTGGAAGCTATCCCAAGGAAGAGGCTCTTCGGCGGCGAGGTCGGCATAGTGCGCGAGGAGGACGCGCGGCACCGCGGCGTCTATCACTTACGCCGCGGCGAGGTATACGACATACCAGATGGCGAGGGGGCGTCCGTGCGCGTATTCGCGATGGGCGGCGCCAACTCCGTCGACCGCCAACGGCGCACCGAGGGCGTGGACTGGTGGCCGAGCGAGGTGCCCTCCGCGCTGCAGATCATGCACGGGGAGGGCAGGCTTCGGAACCTGGGCTGGGAGGTGGATTACGTAATCACACACGAGGCGTCGCGTATGGCCCGGAGAAGGGCTCGCAGCGAGGGACTGCTTCCGACGCCCCCGCACGAAGACCGACTCATGGCCTGGTTCGACAGCGTGGAGGAGAGGCTTTCCTTCCGCCGTTGGTACATGGGCCACTATCACCGGGACCTAGACCTCGACGAACGCCACACGATTCTATACCACCGACTCGTAAGAATCGGGGAGCCGGCGATCAGCAACGGCAACTCACGCGACTAGCCATTTGTACTTTGCGACGCTGTAGAGGGGAACGAACGGAATCATGATGGGCGTCGTCTTTGCGTAGCGTCGGTATTCCGGGTCGTTGCCGTACGACTTGTTCTGGCGAATCTCCAGCCTGCGAGCCCCACCAAACATGACGTAGATGATGCCGACGTAGCCGACGAGAGCCGCAATCCACTGCAAGGGACCGGAGTAAATCGTGATGCCACCCACGAACACACCCGTCCAGAACAACATCTCGCCAAAGTAGTTTGGGCAGCGGACGATGCGGAACAGCCCTGTGTCGACGAACCGCCTGGGGTTCGCCTTCTTCGCAGCGTTCTTCTGCAGGTCGGCCGCGGTTTCCACGATGAGGCCCACGACGCTGATGAGCAGGCCGACCACCAGCAGGGCGTCGGTTCCAGAGCCGTTGGCGAACCGAAAGATAACGGGCGAGGTCTCGCAGGCATACAGGAGGGCAGCGCTGATCCAGATGGCGCACTTGGCGGCCATGCTCATGCCGTCACCGCTCTTGATTTCGTTCTTCATCTTGGAGTTATAGCTCGAGGACCGCAGCTCCCTATACGTGAGATACCCCCCGAGCCTAAGGCCGTACGCAACGAGCAGGGCGCACGCGCACGCCGTGCCTGCGGTAAGCTGCCCGCGCCCGGCGATGAGCAGCGCCACGCCAATCGCCGCGACCGAGAAGCCGTAGCCAATCGAGATGAACCAGACGTACTTCTTGAAGCCGACGCTGCTAAACACAAGCGCGACGACAAACATGCCCAGAAACAAAAGCATGCCACACCTCCAAACGAGACTGCGTTATTCGGATGGGTTGACCCCGTACATGTACCGCAAGATGAGGCGCCTCGCCGTCTGCTCGCCAAAGAGTTTGGTTACCTGGTCGACCGCAGGCCCGCCCTCCTCAAACAGCCTCTCGGCGAAGGCTTGGACCTTCGCCGCCTTCTCCGCCGGATTGCAGGCCGGGGCAGCCGCAAGCAGCTCGACGTAGACCGTCAGGTAGTCCTGGGCGGCACGCGACATGCGCTCCGTCAGCCCCCTGCCCTTCTTGTGAAACGAGCAGGGGTACAGGATGCCGTCATACCAGTGGGGGTCTCCGGCGGGAGCGTCAGGCAGGTCCGCATATCGATCGCGGGCGAACTCGAATGCCTCATGGCACTCATCCGGCCACGGTTGCAGCTGCGTGTCGTACAGCTCAGCTATCTGGGTTTCAATCCCGAATGCCTTCACCCAGTCCAGGTTGAACAGCGGGAAATCGACGTCCGTCGGGGCGACAACGACGGTCTCCATGCGCATCAGCCCAAGAAACGCAGCCATCTGCATGACGCAGAGGTGGCCGACCCCCGGGATTTCCCAGCCCTCGGTCTCGAACGTCATGCCCTTTGCAGAGAGGCATGCGTCTGCCCCCAGGTCCTCCTGCTTCAACGCATAGGTGCGACCCAGCGCGGCAAGCACGCTGTCGCGAAGCGTCGTTCGTTTCGCCATAAACGCCTCCCTGATTCCATGGGCACCTGTCGCCACATAATCTTTTGACCGTAACGGTAATTGTACCCGCCGCGTGTCTCGGCGTCGTGTGATTTGCAAGATCGGATCCGATTGTCTCCGCTTCCCTCCCTCGAGATTTATCCGTACGCATAAATCTATACGCGAGGCTTGGGGCAGTCCCTTTCGTCTCACGAAAAACGCGCACCCCCCTTGTGGAGGCGCGCGGTCGCACGTGGTGGAGGCGCGGAAAACGGACGTTCGCTTCGCTCGAACCCCCGGCTGCGCGACTCCCGCTGCGAGGGCGCGCTAGGGGCTCTCATCCGTAGGTGTGTACCACGCCCGGCACGCTAGAGATGGCCGAAAGGGGCCTGGTCCCGATCGCCACTCTTTCCCCTGTCGCCCACTAGCCCTGTTTTCCGTCGAGCATGCGGTGCATCTTGGCGCGCTCTCCGGCTATACTGTGATCATAAAAGTATGATGTGCAATGATCTACAGGCAGGGCCACGAATGGGATGAGCTTCAGCTCATATGCCATAATCGCGACCCTAAGCTCGATGCCGTTTGCATACGACTCGACCAGATTCCAATAGACATCTATCTCCTCGTGCGTCGGCGGGATGACCACCTGTTGCCGCCGCCACTCACGACATCCAGCTCCTCCAGGCTGAGCTCCTTCGGCTCGCCCACGGCCTCCCGGATCACGGCCGCCTTCTCTTCCGCGGACTCGGCCTCCTCCATGCGCTTCCTCTGGTCTTCGGTCAGGTTCAGCCACTCGCTCATCGCACGTCCTCTTCGTGTGCTCGTATGTTGCAATTATCACTGCAAGGTATTCGTTGGCACGCGCGATATGTCTCAGCCATTCTCCCAATCCGCCGCATGTGTGACGAAACGCACGTTTCGCGCACGGAAACGTACGGCTCAGCAGCAGCGGATCCTCCCTGCGAATCTACTCGTCGAGCGACCGGCCGTTGGAGATGTGTGCATGCTCGGCACATAAAAGCCTCGGAACCAAGCATTTATCGCTCGGCTCCGAGGCTATCAACGAGTGCGAACTTCGGCTCCGGAAGGAAGCCGAGTCCCACCCTTCGTACACAGGTGGAGCTGAATTCCTTTAGGTCGAACACGTGCCAGCCTCGTCCTACGGCCCGCAAATGAGCTCGGACCGTCCCGGCGCGAAAGTATGACGCTCATTTGGCAGTCGCGCATCAAGGTTTGTGCTAGTCCGCAAAGAGGTCATCTGCCGTCACGACTGATTGGACCATGCCCGAGTATGCGTTTTGTCTCAGACCATATGTCGTTACAATGGTCATATGTATAGAGTCCCTACTCTTCGTAAGCTGTCGGAAGTCAGTCGCTTTATGGCGCAGCGACTCGTCGATTGCCTTGGTCACCATAAAGGCGTCCCGTGCATACTTCATCTCGCAAAGATTCGTAACGTGGTCTCTCCTTGCAATGACGAGATCTATCTGGCTGCCGTATATGCCGTTTTCAGCGTCGGACTTACATGACCACGAGCAAACCTCCGTAAGCACCCCGCTGATGCCAAGCGCCCGCTTTATCTGCGGCACATGCTCCAAGCAAACGCGCTCGAACGCCAAGCCGCACCACGCATTACGAAGTCCCGAATCGGTCATACGCTCCCAAAAGAACTCGTCTTTGTCCCCGTCCGCGAGGAACTTGTAGTGAAACAGAGTAAAGTTATCCACGAGCTGATAGAGCGCATCGCGCTGTTTTTTCCCGTACGCACGATACCTTCGCAAGAACCCGCAGCTCTCGAGCTCTCCAAGCTTCTTGGTGAGCGCCCCCGAATCGGCCAGCGACGTTGAGGCGAGAATCTCCTCCCTGGTCATGCCGGCCTTACGCCTTGCCAGACCAGACACGATGGTGAGGTAATCTGATGGGTGTTTGAACAGCGAAGAAAAGAGGTATTCGAACTCCCTCTTGAGGGGTGCGTCCCTCGCAAAGAAGATGGCGTCGATGTTTTGGGCGAGGCTTTTACCCCTTTGAAGGAAATCCCAGTAGAACGGAATCCCACCCATCACCATATAGCACTCAAGAATCTGATACCTATTCATTTCAATACCCTTGGACGTAAGCAGGAGCTCACATTCGCGCAAGGTAAACGGATGCAGATGAATTTGCCTGGTTAGCCTGTTGTACAGCCCCCCCTTGTTGTGGATAATCTTGCTCAGCATCCATGAGGTTGCGGAAGCGCATACGATGAGCACGATATCCTTACGCGCCGATGCCCATCCGTTCCAGAAGCTCTCGACAGCCGTAATGAGTCCGCTTTTGGGCGTATCCATCCACGAGAGCTCGTCAATGAATATAATTTTTTTCCCATCGGGTGCTGTTCGGATGAGCTCCTTGAGAAGGCTGAAGGCTTCAAGCCAGCTCTTTGGTTGAGAGAAGTCCCTCATTCCCGCATCCCTCAACGATTCGGAAAAGGCAAACAATTGTTCTCGTAATCCGCCGTCGGCAAGGCCAGCGTGCTGAAAGGTAAACTGGTATTGGAAGCTTTCTCGTATGAGGAGTGTCTTTCCAACTCGTCTCCTGCCGTATACGGCAACGAACTGAGAATACTCTTCGTCAATGGTTGACCGTAGCAGCTGCACCTCTTGTTCACGAGCAACGAACATGTCTGTCTCCTCATAATTCACGGTAAGTCAACGAAAGAACTCGTTACCGTAAATTATAGCGTCATTGAGCATGGCACCCATGTCGTGGAACAATGTTTGCTCGGAATTGTATCGTGATAGCAGTCCCAGTTCCTGGTTCCAGAAAATCCGAATTCGTTCCATGGACGTAAGCTCCAACAAAAAAATGCGCCCCTTTCGGAGCGCATGTTGCTTGTGGTGGAGGTGCGGAGAATCGAACTCCGGTCCAAAGCACATCCCTGGCAGGTTTCTCCAAGCTCAGTCACCAGTTAGAGTTTGGGAGCTTCGCACCTGTTGACCCGCGCTCAGCGCCCTAGCCGGTTCAATCTTTTCGTACGGCATACCGACCACGTCCGCACGAGCATCTCCCTTAAATGACGCGTCCACGGTGGCAGGAGAAACCTCCGCTTCAGCGGCTGCTATCTAATTAAGCAGCGAGAGCCAACTGGGGCTCAAAAGCGTTATCGTTGTCAATTCAATTTGACAGGACCCCTGTTTAACGTGGCGAGGAGACCACGGCTTGCTTCCCACCTCAAACGTACCCTGTCGAAACCAGTCACCCCCAAAAAAAGAACAGGCCGTGCGTACTTATACCCACACGGCCCGCACGCTAAACACTTCGGGTAATGCCGATACCGTTAGTCCTCGACGGGCTCAAACATGTCGGCGCCAACACCGCAAACCTCGCACACGAAGTCCTCGGGCAGCTCGGGGGTATCGACCTCAACCTCATAGCCACAAACGGTGCACACGAACTTGTACGTCTTCTCCTCGGCCATGCCTGGCCTCCCTTCTCTTTGTTGCGGAAATCCCCATTCCGCACCACTTACAGCAGCTTACCACATTCGTCATTCGGAATGCAGGCGCGCGGCGAGAGGCGTCTTGAGACCGGGCGTTGATGCCATCTGGGGAACAGCCACGAGGAGACGGTCCCCCGGTGGCCACCTAGGGACCGTTCCCGAACGGCCACCACAATGGCCGCCACTCTTGCCTCGTTTGCCCGTCGCGCTAGTCGACCTTGACGAAGGACGACGCCTTCGCCGGCGTCTTGCCCTTGAGCACGGTGTGATAGTAGTTGTAGGTCATCGGCCGATCGTCGCTCAGAACCTCCGCGTCGACAACCTCGCCCACAAAGATCGTGTGCGTTCCGACGTCCATGCTGCCCACAACCTTGCAGGCCAGCATGCAGGCGGAGCACTCCGGCGTGTAGGGATCGCCCAGCACGGTGGTGAGGTGCTCGATGCCATCGAACTTGTCGTAGTCCGACGAGGTCCTAAATCCGAAGCGCCCGATGTACATCATGTTCGCGGCCTCGGTCACGATGGTGAGGGCAAAGTGCCCCGCCTTCGCGATGACGCCCTCGGTGTGGTTCTGCTTGTTTACGACAACCTGCACTTGCAGAGGTTCGCTCGTGAGCTGCAGTCCCGTATTGATGATGCAGGCGCCCACGTCCTCGCCCGCCTGCGCAGAGACCACGCTCAGCCCCGACTGGAATTTGTACATTGCCCGTGGATCCATATGCTTGCCTCCTTGTTCTCGCGGCACCGCATACGCAGCGCCTCGTTCTCCATTAATAGCGGCTACGCTCCTTGAGCGCGCGCTGGATCTCGCGCTCCGTGTCGCGTTTGGCCATGTCTGCCCGCTTGTCGTAGAGCTTCTTGCCACGTCCAAGGCCGATGCGCACCTTCACGCGATTGTGATCGTCGAAGTACATCTCGAGCAGCACAAGAGCCATCCCCTTGGTGCGAAGCTTCCCCTCCAAGTAGTCTATCTCCCGACGATGCAATAGGAGCTTGCGCCGACGGTCGGGGTCAACGTTCCACACCCCACCGTGCGAGTACGGATGAATGTGGACCCCATTGAGCCATACCTCCCCGCCGCGCACGAGGCAGAACGAGTCCGTAAGGTTGCAGCTGCGTTCACGCAGCCCACGCACCTCTGTCCCCGTGAGCACGATGCCGGCTTCGAGCGTCTCGTCAATGAAGTAGGCGTGGCGTGCCGCCTTGTTGCGGGCAACGGTCTTGTTCTGTGGCTTACCCCTCATGGGCATCCTCCTCGCGAATCAGTGCGAGCAAGGCCATTGCCGTCTGCTCGCCTACCAGGTCGCGCGCCCGCAACGTGAGCTCGGTGGCGACGTCGCGTTGTCCGAGCTGTGCAGCATCACCCGCGCACATGAGCAGGCAGATGGCCACCTCCGCATTCGCCCCATCGGGCAGACCTTCCGCGTCCAAGAGGTCGCATGCCTCGTCGTCGGTTAGCAAGTCGGGGTCACGTGGCGTCTCCCGCGCCTGGTCGATGGCCGCCTCCACCGACGGGTCACGCACGTCGAGTCGCTGCGCCGCATGCAACGCCGCCGCAGCCGCACGGTCGTTGCCCGAGTGCTCGAACCAGTTGGCAAAGACCAAATACGCCCGCGCAAGATGACGCGCCTCGCTTGCGCGCTCAAAGACGCTGTAGGCAAGGGCCAAGCACTCGCGCACGTCACCATTGACCAGGAACAGGTCAGCGAGGTCGAGGCGATACCCGCAGCCCATGGGATTCCACCGCACGGCGCGCTTGAGCGCCTCAATCGCCAGCTCGTAGTCCCCAAGGCGAACATCGGCAAGGGCGAGGTCGCCATACAGGCGGTCGAGTGGTTCTCCGACGTCACGCAGCTCGCGCGGGTCGTTCTCCACACGCCGATAGCACAGGCGCTCGAAGAGCGTGGGAAAGCTGAACCACTGGACCTCTTCCGTCGTAGGGCAGTTGCGGTCGACGTACTCCTCCGCATCCTCGGCAAGGCGCAACAGCAAGTCGCGCGCCAGCTCGTCCTCACCCTGAATGAGCAAGGATTCCGCTCGCAGGAGCTCGTCTTGTAGCGTGGTATCGTTCACATGCGCCTCCTCATCGTTCATAGCTATCAACTATACCGTTTGCACATGAAGACCCCGTGTGCCCGCCCGCGCATTCCTAGGCAAGGACGAAGTCGATTTGGCCCTTGGAGGGCTCTGCTGCCGCGACGCACACCGCGACGCGCTTGCCCGGTCTCCACACCCGTCCGGTTGACTCCCCGATGAGGCACATCCGTTCCGCATCGTAGACGTACCACTCGTCACCGAGGGCACGCGTGGGCAGCAGTCCCTCGGCGCCCGTCTCGTCGAGCATCACGAAGAGGCCAAACCGCTCGCAGCCCACCACCACGCCACCGTATCGCTCTCCTATGCGCTCGGCATAGTACTGCGCAATCTTGAGCTGCTGAGACTCGCGCGCGGCAGCGTCTGCCACGCGCTCACGATCGGAACAGGTACGGCACAGCTGGGGAAGCGCGGCCTCCAGCTCACCTTGGGGCGGAAGGCCTGCCAATAGGCGCTTCAACGCCCGATGCACGAGCACATCCGGATACCTTCGGATGGGAGAGGTGAAGTGACAGTACGCGCGAGCACCTAGGGCGTAATGACCCTCATTGTGAGGCAAGTAGATCGCACGCTTCTGCGCACGCAAGAGCAGCGCATTTGTCAAGAACTCCCCACCGGTGCCGTGCGCCGTCGCGAGGACCTCCTGCAAAGCGAAGGGATCCCCGGCGACGAGCCGCTCCTCCCCCACCTCGCGCAGCAAATCCAGCTCCCGCAGGACGGGCACACATGACTTCAAGTCCTCTGGCGCGGGTCGTTCGTGCACGCGGTAAGCCGCGGCAAGGTCGCGCTCGGCCAACATCTTCGCCACGCACTCGTTCGCAAGCAGCATCGCCTCCTCGACGAGCGAGGTCGCCCTGGTACGGCGACGCAGGGTGATTTCGGTTGGACGCCCCGCGTCGTCCAGGTGAACCTTCGACTCCGTCGTCTCGAAGTCTATGGCACCCCGTCGCGCCCGTACGTCCAGACGCAGCTGCGCGATGCGATCGAGCAGACTCAGCGTCGTGCATAGCTCATCCGAATCCACGGGCGGCATGCCGTCCTCGAGCCATCGGTCCACCTCATCGTAGCTCAGGCGCGCCTGCGAACGTATGGCACTCGGGCACGCCTCGAAGCTCAGCACCTCTCCGCGCTTGTCCAGGCGCATACGCACCGTCATGGCCAGACGGTCCTCATTCGGCCGAAGGGAGCACACGTCATTGCACAGCCGTTCGGGAAGCATGGGAAGTACGCGATCGACCAGATACGTCGAGCAGGCCCTTCTCTGCGCCTCGCGGTCCATGGCACAGCCCCAAGGCAGGTAGTGGGTCACATCCGCGATGTGGACGTCAAGCTCGTAACCTCCCGATACCTCACGTGCGCCTACCGCATCGTCGAAGTCACGTGCGTCGGCCGGATCGATGGTGACGCACGTGACCTCACGCAGGTCCTTGCGTCGCGGATCACTGCGCAGCTCGTCACCCACCCGGACCACGACCTTCTCGGCCTCCGCAAGCACTTCGCTGCCGAATTCAGTCGAGAGACCGTGGGACGCGATGATGCCCTCAACTCCGAGGTCGAGGTCGGCAGACGTACCCAAGCGCTGCTCGATGGTCACGACGCCGGCGCTCGCGCGCGTGGGATACTCGACGATGCGCGCCCGCACCACGTCCCCCTTACGCACGCCGTTTCTTCCCACGCTCTCGTCTTCCGGGAGCACAAAGAAGTCGTGCCCGAGGCGCCCGTCGAGCGGCGAGACGACGCCGAGCGGATCCATGAAGTCGTAGGTCCCCACGAACTCGCTGCACGCTCGTTGCACGACACCTTGCACATATGCGACGGGATCGCCCCTGCGACCGTGCATGGGAACGAGGCTCACCTGTACCGTATCGCCACTCATGCCCTCACGCAGACCGCGTCGCGCCACGGCAAAGGTCCCTTCCGGGGTATCGACAACCGCATGTCCCGGACGCATGACCCTCAGGGTACCCTGCACCGTCGGCCTCGTCTTGCGCGTCTTGCGCCTATGGTCTTGCCGTCGTCCCCTGTGTGCCATACGCCCCTCCTCCGTCGCCACGCAACCCATAGCCGCCTGACCAGCGTCGCCGGTATGGATAGGACATCATAGCACCATGCCCACGCAAATGAGCGGGCCGCCCCTTTGCTAGGAACGACCCGCCCATGTTCAGTGCTATGCGCCGTCCGGGAAACCCGGGGGGCAACGATTCCGTGCCTACACCTTGAGGTAGCGCCTCATGGCAATGGCGGACCCAAAGAGGCCGATGATGACGCCCACGACGAGCAGCGAGACGTACACGCCAATCACTACGGTCGGGGAAAGCTCAAACGAGAGGAACTGCAGGCTGTTTGTAAGCTGAGGCTTGAGGAAGGTCCAGCCGACCTGCAGCGAGATGATGGCGAGCAGTGCGCCAACGAGCGCCTCGATGGCACCCTCGGCCACGAACGGCCCGCGGATGAAGCTGTTCGAGGCACCGACCAGCCTCATGATGGCAATCTCGCGCCGACGTGCCGAGATGGCCAGACGAATCGTGTTGTTAATGAAAACGAACGCGACGAAGACCAGCAGCACGATGAGCACTGCAGCGCCGATGCGGATGTAGTTGGTGACGCTGAAGAGGCGGTCGACCGTCTCCTTGCCATACTGCACGGATGCAGCAGCGTTGTCGGGGGTGTCAGCGATGGCGACGAACTCCTGGTCGGCCACGATCTTGTTGGCCGTCTCTTCGACCTTCTGGGGGTCGTCGAGCTTGATGACGAGCGATGCCGGAACGGGATTCTGGCCGTCAAGCGCCGCAACCGCGTCCTCGGCGTTGCGGTTCGACATCGTCTCGCGATACTCCTGCAGCGCCTCGTCCTTGCTCTTGTACGTCACAGCCTCGACGTTCTCCCACTCACCAAGCTTTGCCTGGTATGCATCGACGGCGGCTTTGTCCGCCCCGTCGTTGAGAAACGCCTGGATCGTCACGCGGTCCTCGACGCTGCCCACGAGGTTGCCCACGAGGTTCGACCCGAGGATGAATACGCCGATGACGAAGAGCGAAAGGAAGATGGTGACCACGGCACCCAAGCACGTGGACCAGTTCCTCCGAATGTGCGTGAAGGCCTCCCGGATGGAATAGCCAAGGTTAGAGGGCATCATAGAAACCGTAACCTCCCCTCTCTTGGTCGCGCACCACGTGTCCTGCCTCAAGCGCGATGACGCGCCGACGCATGGAGTCGACCATCTCGCGGTCGTGCGTGGCCATGACGACCGTCGTTCCGGTCTGGTTAATCCTGTCGAGCAGCTTCATGATGCCCAGCGAGATGGCCGGGTCGAGGTTTCCCGTCGGCTCGTCGCACACCAGCAACGGCGGACGGTTCACCATGGCGCGCGCCACCGAGACGCGCTGCTGCTCTCCGCCCGAGAGCTGGTCGGGGAAGCTGTCCATCTTCTCCGCGAGGCCGACGAGACGAAGCACCTCGGGCACCTGCGCCTCGATGACCGAACGCGGCTTGCCGATGCACTCCAGTGCAAAGGCGACATTGCCGTATACGGTCTTGTCGGGCAGAAGCTTGAAGTCCTGGTAGACGGTGCCGATCTGACGACGCAGATAGGGTACCTTCCAGTTGCGCATCGTGGAGAGGTTCTGACCTGCCACGAGCACGTCACCCTTGGTCGCCTTGAGCTCACGCGTGAGCAGCCTCAGGAACGTCGACTTGCCCGATCCCGAGTGACCGACGACAAACACGAAATCGCCCGGGTAGATGTCGAGCGTAACGTCGTCCAGTGCCGGCTTGTTTGGCTGGGCAGGATAAATGACCGTGACGCCCTTGAACGAGATGGTCGGCATGCCTGTATGGGGTACGACCGATCCGCCTCCCTCCAAGGGTGCATAGAGACTCCCCGAAGCCGGGTTCGTCCCCGCGGTCGATGCGGTTATGGTGTGGACGGGTTCCGGCGCGGTCGAGCGCACGTCCGGCACCGACGCGTTGCCAGAGACCAGACCCGCGTCTTGCGGACCCTGTTGCTCAGGACTGCGAAAATGACTTGGCACAACAACTCCTTCGATCTTGCCGCATGTTGCTTACGGAGAAACCATAGTAGCAAAGATGTGCAATTGGTCCCACGACCTGCTGCTATTCCCTACAGAGACAACAGACAGATGTATGGGAAGCGGGCGACCTGCATAAAACTGCCCCAAGGGGTAACCCCTTGGGGCAGTTTCGGACAGGCTACCCTCAACCTCTGTGTTACGACTGACGACCGCCCACATTCCAGCGATGATAGGCAACCACGAACTTGTCGA
The DNA here is from genome assembly GCA_017533825.1 of Atopobiaceae bacterium. Lineage (GTDB taxonomy): Bacteria > Actinomycetota > Coriobacteriia > Coriobacteriales > Atopobiaceae > RUG440. Next base: position 127,123 of record JAFWIE010000048.1, read on the forward strand.
GGTCACCTTCGCGAAGGACGGCATCGGTATTGCCCGTCTCCACGCCGGTACGCGTGTCCTTGACGAGCTGGAAGGGATACAGTACGTAGTTGCGAATCTGGTTGCCCCACGAAATGTCATGTTTGGGGCCTCGCAGCTCGTCGAGCTCCGCCTCGCGCCGCTGCTGCTCGAGCTCGAAGAGCTTCGAGCGCAGGACGTTCATCGCGAATGCCTTGTTCTGCAATTGGCTGCGCTCGTTCTGGCACGTAACCACGATACCCGTGGGCAGATGCGTGATGCGCACGGCCGAGTCGGTGGTGTTGACGCCCTGCCCACCGTGACCAGACGAATGGTACACGTCGACGCGCAGGTCCTCTTGGTTGATCTCCACCTCGACGGTGTCGGGCAGGACGGGCAGCACCTCAACGCCCGCAAAGGTCGTCTGGCGGCGCTTCTTTGCGTCCGTCGGGGATATGCGTACCAGGCGATGCACGCCCTGCTCGGAACGCAGCATGCCGTAGGCGTTCGTGCCCGAGACGGTGAAGGTCGCGCGATCGATCCCGATGACCTCGGCCGCCGGCGCATCGCCGACGTCGACCTTCCAGCCACGACGGGAGCAATAGGCGAGGTACATGCGCAGCAGCATCTCGCACCAGTCCTGCGCCTCCAGCCCACCTTGTCCCGGCGTGATGGTGACGATGGCGTCCCCGTGATCCAGCTCGTCGGTGAACCAACTACCCAGCTCGAGCTCCGTCAAGTCGTGGTCGAGCTCGGAGGCGAGCGCCTGTGCCTCGGCAAGCAGGTCCTCGTCACCGGTCTCGTCGCCGAGCTCCAGCGCCGCGAGGGCATCCTCCAGTTTGCCGCGCGCCGCATCGAGGCTCGCAATGCCCTCCTTCGCACGCGTCAGCTGCGCCATCGTGGTGCGGGCGGTGTCGGCGTCGTTCCAGAACTCCGGACGCGCCGACACCTCCTCGAGCCGTGCGACCTCGGCGCGCAGCTCACTCTCATGCAGGTATCCGGCGACCTCGTCGAGACGCTCTGAGAGCGCCCCGAGGTCCGCCACCTCGCCCTCGGCCATGCCTAGGCGCTCCGTCGACCGTGGCAGTTCTTGAACTTCTTGCCGCTGCCGCAGGGGCACGGGTCGTTGCGACCCACGTTCGCATACGGATCGAGGCTGTCTGCCTTGCGATACGGCGTGCGCTTCGTCTGATCCGGCGCCTGCTCGACCTCAGTGAAGCTCCTCATGGGTGCGCGCACCTTCGTCAGGTCGGACGCAGGTGCGGTGGTCACTTGCTGGGCAGGGGTCGTCTGCACACGTTCGCGCGACTGGTCGCCGTCGACTGTTGCCGCCGTATAGCTCGCGCCGCGCAGCTCCTCCGGCTCCTCCTCTTCCTGCGCCGCAGCGCGCCGCATCGGGGCACCCTGGACCTCAATGCGCAGAATGGTGCGGAGGAAGTCCTCGTACATGGTGTTGACGAGCTCGCTGAACGCCGCATATGCCTCGCTCTTGTACTCCACGAGGGGGTCGCGCTGACCAAAGCCACGCAGGCCGATGCCAGTCTTGAGATAGTCCATCTCCTGGAGGTATGCCATCCAACGCGTGTCAATCACGCGCAGCATGATCTGGGCGGAGAGCTCGTGCATGATGTTGTCGCCAAGCTTCTCGGTCTTCTCCGCATAGCACTTGCGCACGAACTCCTCGACGCGGTCGGAGATGGCCGACGTCTCGTCCTCGGCACTGAACTCGGGCAGACCCTCCTTGCGACCCGTGAGGCTCTCGATCCACTTGGTCAGACCCTCGAGATCCCACGTCTCGGGATCGCCCGACTCGGGGCAGAAGCCCGAGACCTTGTGCCAGACGGTATCGCTTGTGACCTCGTTGACGTGCTCGGTGAGGTCCTTGCCGTCCAAGATCTTGTTGCGCTCTTCGTAGATGACTTGGCGCTGCTTGTTCATAACGTCGTCGTACTCGAGAACGTTCTTACGCATGGCGAAGTTAATCTCCTCGACCTTGCGCTGCGCGCCCTCGACCGCCTTGGTGACCATCTTTGCCTGGATGGGCATGTCGCGCGGCATCTCGTAGCGCTGCATCATCGCCTGGATCCTGTCCATGCGGTCGCCGCCGAAGAGACGCATGAGGTCATCCTCGAGCGAGAGGTAGAACTGGGTCTCGCCGGGGTCGCCCTGACGACCGGAACGGCCACGCAGCTGGTTGTCGATACGCCGGCTCTCGTGACGCTCCGTGCCGATGACGCACAGGCCGCCGGCCTTGAGCACGCGTTCGCGCTCGCTCTCGCAAATCTCGTCGGCCTTGGCACGAGCGGCGGCGCGCTGCGCGTCGGTAATCTCGTCTTCCGCAACGCCAGAGGCTGCGAGCATCTCGTTGGCCATGACCTGCGCGTTGCCGCCGAGCAGGATGTCGGTACCACGGCCGGCCATGTTGGTCGCGATGGTCACCGCGCCCTCGCGACCCGCCTGGGCCACGATCTGTGCCTCTTGCTCGTGATACTTGGCGTTGAGCACGCTGTGCTTGATTCCGCGCCTGGTAAGCAGGCGAGAGAGCTTCTCGGAGTTCTCGATAGAGACGGTACCGACCAGGCAGGGCTGGCCCTTGGCGTGGCGCTCGACGATGTCGTCGGCGACCGCGTCGAACTTCGCCTCGATATCGACGTAGACCAGGTCGTCGTTGTCCTTGCGGATGACGGTCCGGTTGGGCGGAATAACCTGCACGGGAAGGTTATAAATCTCGCGGAACTCGGCGTCCTCCGTCATGGCGGTGCCCGTCATGCCGCTGAGCTTCTCGTACAGGCGGAAGTAGTTCTGCAACGTGATGGTAGCGAGGGTCTGGTTCTCTTCGCGCACGAGCACACCTTCCTTGGCCTCGATTGCCTGGTGCAGGCCCTCGGAGTAGCGACGGCCTTCCATTATGCGGCCCGTGAACTCGTCGACGATCTTTACCTCACCATCGATGACGGCATACTGCTGGTCGCGGTGGAACATGTACTCCGCCTTGAGCGCCTGCTGCAGATGGTTGACCAACGTGCCCGACATATCCCCATAGATGTCGTCGATGCCCAGGCGACGTTCGATCTTCTCGAGGCCCTCCTCGGTCGCAGCGATTGTGTGCTTGGCCTCGTCCATCTCGTAGTCAACGTCCTCGGTGAGTCCGCGCACCGCAGCGGCGAAGTCCTCGTACGTGGTCGCCGACTTGGTGCCCGCGCCACTGATGATGAGCGGCGTACGCGCCTCGTCGATCAGGATGGAGTCCACCTCGTCCACGATGGCGTAGTGGTGACCGCGCTGCACGCGCATGTTGGGACGCGTCACCATGTTGTCGCGCAGGTAGTCGAAGCCGAATTCGGAGTTCGTGCCATAGGTGACGTCGGCCGCATACGCCGGCTTCTTGAGGCCCACCCTCATGCCGTTCTGCAGCAGACCCACCGACATGCCCAGATAGTGATAAATACGACCCATCCACTCGCTGTCGCGCTTCGCAAGGTAGTCGTTGACGGTGACGATGTGCACACCCTCACCCGAAAGCGCGTTAAGGTAGCCGGCAAGCGTCGAGACGAGCGTCTTTCCCTCGCCCGTCTTCATCTCGGCGATGGTCCCCTTGTGGAGAGCGATGCCGCCCACGAGCTGCACGTCGAAGTGGCGCTGCCCGATGGTGCGCTGCGACGCCTCGCGCACGGAGGCAAAGGCCTCCGGCAGAATGTCGTCCAAGCTCTCGCCATTTGCGTAGCGTTCCTTGAACTTCGCCGTCTGGCCCTGCAACTCCGCATCACTCATGTTGTGGAATTGAGGCTCGATGTCGTTCACGCGGGCCGCGATCTTTCTAAACTCCTTGAGCTGCTTGTCGGAGCCCAACGAGAGAATCCTAGAGAACAATCCTGGCATGGCAAATCCCTTCGTTCCGCCAATGCAACCTTCTAAATACAGCATTCCCACTTTATCAGCAACGATTGAGATTCATCGAATCATAACAGGATGTCAGGCGCTCGCAGCCGTTCCAAAGCCCTCGCCCAAGTCAATCGCGAGCTGTTGTGGGCTGCCCTCTTTCCCGAGGTCGATGAAACGCGCGCTCCCGCTCTTCTTCACGGCATCCTCCTCCTTGTCGGGGGAAGGCAACTCATGCTTGGCTTGTCCGATGAGCTCGGCCACAGTCTGACGCAGCGACCTCGATGGTGGCCGACGCGTGACGTCGATCACGTGGCTCGCATAGCGCTCGTAGGTTCGCTCCGCCTCAACTTGCCTCCCTGCCGCACACAAGGCGCCGAGGAGCACGCGCATCGCGTCCTCCCGCATGTCATCCGCCTCGTGGGCCTTCTTCGCAAAGCGGCACGCCAGCATCTTTGCCCCTATCTGCATCGCGGCCTCCGCACCCGCAACCATTGCATCCGAGTACAATCCTCGCAGCTCGCGCGAGCGCGCCCCAACGATTCCCGCACCGTCAGTAGGCGGTACGAACAGATTCCCCTTGTAGAGATCCTCGATGTCGCGACACAATCCCACGATCAGGCGATGGTCTCCCTCGCTGTCGAGCACGCGATGCGCCTTCTCCTCAAAGACGTCCACGTCACACGTCACAAGGCGCATGTTGAGCTGCACCGTCCTGTCGGTACGGTTCGAGAAGACCACCGCATTTTCCTTTGGGCCGCCGAGGGCTTCACTCACCTCGGTCCGCAGCACGCTCGTGGCAGAGTAGACGCAGCGGTGCCCCGTCTCATAGTCGTACTCGGGCCAAACCGACTCCATTATCGTGAATCGCTTCGCCGCATGCCCCGGCAAGGCGACAAGGAGCGCAAGCATCGACTTCGCACGCCTTCGCTCAAGTCCGGTATTGCCCACGATATGACCGTCAACGCGCACCTCGAGTCCGCCCAGCGCATTGATGTGCACACGATGTCCATCGTCAGTCGCCTCGGGCGATGAGGCCATGCCGGCCACCAGAGCATCGCCATTCTCCTCATACGACCTCCCCGCAAGGCCGAACGAAAGGGCGTTGACCCGTTCTGCCAGCATATCGACCTCGGAGGAGGCCTTGTCTACCGACTCGCACCAGAGTCGTGGAATGACCTCGCGAACGCGCCGCGAGAGAGGCCCGAAATCGCCCATGAGTATGTTCACGATCCAATGGATGTCCCGCGGGCACACGCGTAAGTCCCAGTGTCCCGAACCCACGGCTCTCTGACCGCGCTTTGAGGACGTTGCCGCCAAGACGATGGTGGTCACTTTGTTGAACGTCGCATGCTTACCCCTGCACGCCAGTATGTCGGAACGCAGCACACGCTCGTCAAGTCGCTGTCGCACGCACGCATCAAACAGCCGCGCAACCTTCGCAAGATAGGAGGCCGAGGCGGCATCAAAGGCCTCTCTCGCCTGTCCAAGCCTCACGTGTGCCCGCACGAACGCGTTTGCGCGAACGTCAAGCAACGCCGAAGCCAAAAGATACGCACCCTGAAGCACCAAATCACCCATGCGTGCCGCACGGTGCACGTACGCCTCGAAAGACTCCGCACACACCTTACGACCAGCAAGCAGCAACGCAAGCGGCAACAGCGACTCGTACAGGCCCGCGAGTGGAGAGAGCTCGGCATTGTCGAGAAGCCCTCGCATCCTGCCAAGCGCGTCGAAGTCGGCCTGTGACGGAATCACACCCATGAGGAGGGAGCACAGCACATACTCCATCTGCAGGAGCAAGGAGACCAACGATCGCTCCGACAGTCGTCCGGGCTCGTCAACCAGTAACTTGAAGGCATCTTCGAGCCTGCCGTCAATAATGAGCGCAAGCGCGTCAGCGCAAGGCTCGCAACGACCCGAAGGGCATTGCGATGGTCTGCCGCCTACGATATCGCTACCGGCGTCCTCGCACCGCACCCCGCCCAGAATGGCTCGGCAACGCAGGGCCAGGGTCGCAAACCGCCCTTCAACCTGCTCTTGAGGTTCATGATCGAGCGCCGTCAGATACCCCACACACGCACGCATGGGTCCCGTCAGCGCGCACAGCACGCGCTCTGCTTCGGCAAAGCCAGTCATGTTCAGAAGACCCGCTTCCTTGGCCTCATCGAGCGCATTTGTGACCAATCCCAACTCCCCGGCATTAATAAATTCCGGGGCCCATCTCAAGACCATCTGACGACGCGCGTCTCGGTCATCGCAGAGCGTGCTCACGAGCGCCGAACGAGTAAACTCACCCCGCTTGGCGAGAGACTCCGCTGTGCCCATCACGACGTCGGACCAGTCAGACACGAGCTCGTTCAACCATGCATAAATGGGACTGAGCCCATCGCGCGTATCTGCCCCTGCGCATCTGAACGACTCTCTGGCGCCGTCTACGCCAAAGAACGGCGCATCTCGTGCGATCGTGCGCCAAAGGTCACAATCCATCTTCCCCACGACGTTCTCGACCTCCGCGAAGCTGCCGTGACCGTAGAGAATCATTGCTGCTCGGACCTTCTGCTCCTCACGCATCATGTCAGTCCGAAAGCACGAGGCAACGACGCGCGCATATGCCTGCTGGTATCCCGGATCGCTCACGACGCAATCCACGGAGGCGCATCCCATACGCATCGTGCCCGGCTCTGCCCCTTGAACGGTGACGTGCGCGAGTGCATCAGCAAGACGCGGAACCCCCTGCGTCAGCGCATCGAAACGCAATGCGTCCCCCTCATCCGCAGGTCGCGCAAGTCTCAGATTGCATGACCAGTACGCAGATGCCTCACCCATCATCTCCACGAGCATTTCGCCCTCAGGCAGTATGCAAGCTATGACGTTTGCGCCGCACGAAAGCAATTCCCGCAGTGCATGCACCACCTGATCCGCATCGGCTTCATCACCCACCAACAGGTTGTCCAGGGCGAGCGTGACGCGTTCGCCCAACGACACTTCTTGTCGTGTCCAACGCAGAAGCTCCCCCAAGCGTCCCAGCATATCTTGAACCGAAAGCGAGGCATAGTCGTCATAGCGCGCCTGGTGCCCCTGAGCCGTACACATTTCCAGCGCCTTCAAGAGCAGCGTCGTCCGTCCCATGCCTGGTTCGGCGCATAGCACAAAGACTCGACCCTGCTCGGCCATCGCAACGGAGCTGATAAACGACTCAGGAACAATCCGCCCACCAGATGTAGCCGCAACGAACGACCTTCTCACATTCTCGATGCGTGTCGCATCCATCTCGATGTTTGAGGCATTCTCTCCAGTGCTCAACGAGTGCAGATAGTCTTCGCTTATGGTCTTCATGTAACCCTCCTCATCGAAACAACAGAGCAGGGATGCACTCTAGCACCATACTTCCTGAATCATATGCATAAACCTGTATATCGGATTACTATCTTTGAAAGATAGCCCGCATCGCACTCATCACCCCAGCGATGCTCCCAACGCCTTCTATATGCCACAACATATAGGGCTTTGGTGACGCCGTGGTATCACTGGATATCAATTGAGCGATGAGATTTATGGATTCCAATTCAGAATATCGCAGGTTACATATACAAGCCAATGCATATGGTACGACCTTCTATCTGTTTCTGCGCATAAGGTTTCAGCGGCATTCACAAGACTGCATGCGCGACATGTCACTACCCTTCCCTGCACGCATATTTCCCCCCGGAACGCGAAAGGGCCGCCGCGCCCGGCCCCGGCTGGGGGCCAGGCGCGGCGGCCTGGGGGCGCCCCGGGGGCCGGGGCGGGAGGCGGAAAATGCCCGTCGTTGGTCAGCGACGTCCTGCTCTCCCACGGGCTTACCCCGCAGTACCATCGGCGCTCGGGGGCTTAACTTCCGGGTTCGGGATGGGACCGGGTGTGCCTCCCCTGCCATGGTCGCTGACCAACG
>JAFWIE010000049.1 GCA_017533825.1 Atopobiaceae bacterium
AAGCCATGATAAACCTCTCTTTCGTAAGGCGAATTTATCATTGCGTCTTACATTAGTGGGCGTACCCGCAAAATGAGATGCTGCTGCAACCCAAATTACACGAGCCCTTGGTAGTTTTGCGAGCCGTGGAAGAAGTTGGTCACCCAGACCGTGCCCTCGCGCCCGACGCACTCCCATGCGCGCAAGCAATGGGTAGTTTACACGATGGAAATATATCCCTAAAGCGAATAATCGCAGACAAAAACTGACCGTTATGATATACGGCCGGGATGGAGGAAACTCAGATCTCCTTGAACAGGGTAAACCCTCGACAGGCCTTATCCTGAAGAAACGTCAAATCGAGGAGTGGCCCGAAAGGAGCGGCCGCGCGCAATTCCGCAGGAACGAGGACTGTTTGAGCACGGCCCCTTCCGGGCCACGGACGGGGCAGTTGACCATTCTTTAGGCTACGAGTAGAGCACGGTGAGCGGGTGGTGTACTGCATCCGGGGCATGCTCAAGCCCCGGCCGCAGTTGTGTAAAGGTCGGGAATTGCGGCTACTTGAGCTTGGTAAACACGTGGCCACAGCGTGGGCACTTCTGCCAATTCTTTCCTTTTTCAACGTCGAAGAAACGTTTGCATCTGGGGCATTTATTCGTCGAACTACCGAATATCCACTTCAGACCTTCCCAAAAAGTCCCACCGCCCGCTACGCGTACACGAGCTGGGGATGCTCCTCGATCTTGATGTTCTTGTCGCAGGCTGCGAAGCTCTGGGCCTGCTCGCGGTTGAAGAAGTGGTAGGCGGACGGTGCGACCGCAGTTCGGTTGCACCGTCCGCCTACAGTCAACTGACCGTTACAAAAGGGGAGGGCTGCAGGCAAACGCGCGCTTTTGTTCTTCCTACATGAACTGGACGTTGAGCCCCGCCGGGTCCTTTACGAAGAAGAAGCGGACCTGCGGCATGGGCGAGACGTAGTCCGTCGGTTCGAGACCCGCCTCAACAAGGTCGGCGCGAAGCGCGTCGAGGTCGTCGGCCTCAAAGCCAATGGATAGGTTGGCATTGCCGGAGTCGGCGGCGTCTGGCCTCTCGATTAACTCGATTTCGGTGTCGCCATTCTTGTTTGCCAAAAACACCATGTTGCGTCCCATAGGCCTCATATCCCTCTGGATGGCAAGGTGGGCGTACTTGATATAAAAGTCGATCTCCTCAGCAAAGTTTGCGGTCTGTATGGTTACATGGCAGAGCTTCATGGCGGTATCCCTTCTTGGTGGCGACGCTCCCATTATCTACCGACATGCGGGGACGTGGCAATGACCTCAAGGTGTTCAAGGAACGCATGCTCGAACGCTGCCGGAGAAAGGTGCTAAAGCCATGATGAGCGGAGCGAGCGTATCCTTCGAGCATGGCACCCTCCTAGTCGTGAGTTGGCGAGAAGGGCATCCGCCCGAATCACAAGTCCGTCAATGCTCCGGGAGCGACAGCCAGCTGCCCAGTGCCATCAGGCCGAGCGCTGCGAGAAAGCTTGCGTCCGGCGCTTCGCCGAAAAGCGCCCAAGCGACGGCCACCCCGATGAACGGTCCCACAGTGTAGTAGGCACTGGTTCTTGCAGCGCCCAAGCCGCGTTGCGCCCACACGTAGGCGAGGATGGAAAGCCCGTAGCTCGCGAAGCCAAGCAGCATGGCGAGAAGGCCCGGTACCAATTCGGGCAACGCGGAGCCCGAGAGCAGTGCCACGGCAAGTGCGCCCGCACCGGAGCCTGCGCCCTTCACGGCCACAACGAGCGCCGGGTCGCAGTCGGAGATGGATGCCGTGCAGTTGTTCTCCACGCCCCAGCACAGGCACGCCCCCAGCACCAGCAGCGACCCTGGGGAGAACGAGAGTGCCACGCCTGGCTTCATCACGAGCAGCGCGCACGAAGCGGTCATGGCGGTGATGCCTGTCCAGAGCCTGGGCGATATGGCCTCGCCGAAGAGAGCCCGCGCGAAGAGCGCGGTGGCCACGATCTCGAAGTTGTTGAGCAGCGACACACTCTCGGCGGGCGTCGTCGCGAGTCCCGCCATCAGCAGCGGCGGCGCGGCCACGTCGAGAGCCACCATGCCGACGACGTAGGGGGCGTCGCGGCGCGCCATCGGACGCGACGGGCTCTTCCTGCCGACCGCCCTCCTCGCGCCGAGGTACGCCCACATGCCGGCTCCAGCGCCAAGGTAGAGCAGCCCCGCCAGCGCTCTTGGGTCGACGCTGCCTATGAGCAGCTTCGAGAGCGGCACGCTCAGTGCGTAGAGCGCGGCCGCAGCCACCGCGAGTCCCACGTACCTCATGTCTGCGCGACTGCTATCAATGAGGGCAGCTTCGGCGGTGTTCCCACGAGCTACTACGACCTCTGGCGCGTCGAGGACGGAAAGATTGCCGAGCACTGGGACGTCATGGAGACCATCGCCGAGTGCGATACCTGGGCAAACGAGAACGGCAAGCTCTAGGACAAAGCGGAGGACAGAGGACGGCCGCATGTCACACCTAGCATGTGGCCGTCCGCGGCTCACGAGGGCTGCCATCGGGTGCGCTCCCGGTGGCAGCCCTCGCTTCATGCATAATTCTGCATGTCATTTGACATGCAGAATTATGCACGTAAAATGACATACAGAATCCTGCATGCAAGGAGTGCCACATGGACGACATAGCCGTCACCGACATGACCGTCTCGATCCCCCGCCAGGCCGGCATATACGTGCGGCGCGAGCGCGAGTCGCAGGGGAGGACCCGCGCACAGCTCGCTCGCACTGCGCACGTCTCCGAGCGCCTGCTCGCGTCGCTCGAGCTGGGGGAGGCGCCCGGCATCCAGCTCGACAAGCTCCTCGCTGTGTGCGGGGCTCTTGGCCTCGAGCTTTGCCTGCGTGCCACGGGAGTGCCCGCGCAGGACGAGGCTCCGGCGCAGCAGGCCTCCGTGCCCAGCACGCAGCTCATGCAGCCTGCCTCTGACTACGACGCCGCCTGGCAGGAGTTCATGGCTGCCCAGGGCATCGTTCTCACAGACGCTTCGGACGCGGATGAGAGGCGGGTGGACTAGCTATGGCAGTCATCAAACTCAACGTCCTCATCTGTGGGAGGGCCACTGGCGTGTTGACGCAGGACGAGCGCGGCCTTATGAGCTTTGCCTATCTGGACGAGTACGATGGCGCTCCGCTTTCGCTCTCCATGCCGGTTGCCAACCGCACGTATGGTCAGGCGGTCGTTCGCCCCTACCTCTTTGGCCTGCTGCCCGACGACGAGCGTCAGCGCAGGGCCATCGCCGAGGAGCACGATGTGAGGCCGAACAACCCTGTCGCCCTGCTAAGCCACATTGGGCTGGATTGTCCGGGCGGCGTCCAGTTTTGCGTGGACCAGCAGCTCGAAGATGCCCTCGCGCGTTTGGGGCACTATCGCCAATTGAGCGAGGCGCAGATTGCTCAAAAGCTGCGTGCCATCCGCGATGACGAGGACGCTACCTGGATGGGCGGAGAGGAAAGCTGGTCGCTCGGCGGCAACCAGGGCAAGTTCGCTCTGGCTCTCCATGATGGCGTGTGGTGCGAGTGCCTTGGCTCCGCACCAACAACGCACATCTTCAAGAATGGTGTAAGAGGATACCGCCTTCAGGCACTCGACGAGTACGTGTGCATGAGAGCGGCCCTCGCGTGCGGCATTCCCGTTGCGCAGGTTGCCTACCAGATGTTTGAGGACGAGCCGGCGCTTGTCATCGAGCGCTACGACCGCGCGGTCTTGGCAGGTGGAGCCATCGTGCGGATCCACCAAGAGGACGTGTGCCAGGCCCTCTCCATCATGCCCGACCAAAAGTACACGGCCGACGGCGGCCCCGCCACTGCGGACGTCCTCGGACTTCTTGCCTCCACCAGGCGTGCTGAGGCGAACCTTGCCGCCTTTACACGTATGCTTTTCTTCAACTACCTCGTCGGTGCGACCGATGCACATGCGAAGAACTACTCGCTGCTCCTTGGCGGAAAGGACGATGCGCTGTTGGCGCCACTGTACGACGTTGCCTCCGGGCTTGCCTATGAGGGGCTCCGACGGAAGGGGCGGCTCGCGATGGCCATAGGCGGGGAGAACCGCTTTGGACGCGTGGGCTCGGGTGCCATCCGGCGCTACGTTCGTGGCGGGTCGGACAGACAGGCATCCTCGCTCGAAGCCCTCGGGCTCACCGAGTCGTGGTGTACGGACGTGATGGCAGAGCTTGCGCAGGCAGTGCCGAGAGTGGTGGCCGCCGTCTTTGACGAAGCGGCTGCGCAGCCAGGGGCCGACGAGCTACGCGGCAGGCTCGAGGGGCCGATCGCGGAGAACTGCAGCCAGACGCTTGCGCTACTGTAGCGCTCCCTCCCCGCCCTTCTCGTCGAGCAGCCCGTGGTCGATGCCGCCTATGTGTCCGCACACCTCGGCATTACCGACCGCGCGGCGCGCAGCCTTATCAAGGTGGCCTGCGAGCGAGGAATCCTGGACAAGATGGGCAATGCCTGGCGCGGTGCCTTCTACCAGGCCTCTGATCTGATATCTGTCCTTGAGGAGGCATCGAGCCTGCAGGGTATCCGCAGGATTGCCGCACGCTAGGGCTGCGGCGCTTGTCGTACCAAGAGGCAGGCCATGCCGCCCATGCAGCACGAGGAGTGGCCCTTTGGCAGCGGGTGGCGTGGCAGGGCGGGCGGGCTCGGACGCTTGCCGATCGTGACCTGGGGGCCGGGTTCAGTCCTGCTCTGCGCCAAGCTTGGCCTCAACGATTGCGCGAATCGCCCCGCCCATCGCATCGTCGTCGGCGTCTTCCTCTTCTTCCTCAGGAGCCGGCTCCGCAGATGCATATGGAGCGTCCTGCGCATGAAGGCGGGCGTCTCGCCCGCCCGCACCGCACGGGTGATCTCCTCGATGGCCACCGTCACGCCCTCGTCGGCAACGTCTCCCACATGCCAGCGCGCGGCTGCAGCAACCGCTGGCGTCGCATTTGCCACCGCCACGCTGTTCGGCACGACCTCCATCAGTGCGAGGTCGTTCTCCATGTCACCGAAGAAGACGACTTCCTCGGCGGAGATGCCCAGCTCTCTGAGCAGCGTGCGCAGGGCCGAGCCCTTGTTGGAGCCCTTGGGCAGCACGTCGCACCAATGCGTCTGCGAGGTCACAAAGTCGTATTCGGGCGCCACGCGGCGCACGCGCTCAATGACCCGCTCGTACTGGTCGTCGCTTCCCACACAGGCAATCTCGGCCAAGACGAACTCCTCGTCGGGCAGTGCATCGACCGCCTCGGCGGGAAAGCCCACGTTCTGTTCAAACCACGCGGCGTCGCCGGCTCGCGCGCCAACGCAGGGCCAGCTCCGCTCGCCCGTGGGGTTCACCGCTGGCTCCACAACCAGAAACGCATTGGGGACGGCGGCCAGCTCCCGCTCGAACCGCAGCAGTGCCCCACGATCCATCAGGGTCTCGTGACGCAGCTCGCCGTCCACATAGATGCGCTTGCCGTTGGCCGCGATGGCCGTCTGGTAGCATGCGCGCTCCCCAAAGAAGCGCTCGTCAAGCTCGAAGACCTGACGTCCCGTCGCTGGCGCAAAGCGCACGCCCGCATCGAGCAGCGCGCGAATCGCCCAGACGGTGCGATACGACACGTTGCTGGCACCTTTGGACAGAAGCGTCCCCACCGCGAGGGTGAGCTCGCTGTCGACCATGGAGTCGAGCGCGGCCAGAAGCCTCTGGCGCTCGGAGTCGTCGAGGGCGTTCGGCTCGCGCCGCCGCCTCTTCGGCGCCTTGAGCGACTTCGTGAAGGGGCTCTTGGCGAG
>JAFWIE010000050.1 GCA_017533825.1 Atopobiaceae bacterium
CATCCCCGCAGGCGCGGGCAGCGGGGCCATTCCCTCATGCGAAAACGCATTCCGGTCCAATCCATTTATCACCATATTCCGTTATCAAAGATCAATCGAACTTTTTTCCGTTTCTTACTTGACAGAACTTAGCTGGTCTTTTGCGCAAAGGCAGTATAACACAAGTAACGAACAAATGTACGTAAGGATACCTTAAGGTGTGGAAGGAAGGTTGTCTTGGGGGCTCCTCTTTCGGCGCGTCACTCCATCACCGAAAGGTACTGCGGTGGGATGCGATCGGCGAGCCATGTTTGGTCGTTGCCGCGATAGAAGGTGATGCCGTCGTGCGAGGCTTGAGCCGCGTCCACGAGCAGGACGGTGGCCCTTCCTCCGTGGCGAGCCCCTACTTGCTTGGCTGTTGGAATGTCCACCGAGAGGTGTACGGTCTTCCTGTCCATGGGAAGCAGGCCTTCTGCAAGGATGGAGTCCACAGATGAGGGCGATGTCCCGTGGTACAGAATCGCTGGCGGTTCTGCGCGTTCATAGGTTATCGGCAGCGGAACCGTATGGCCATAACGTGCCCGTATGCGTCCGTCCTCGACGGCGAAGCGTTGCTTGGTCCCGTGCTCTACGACGTGCATGACATCTGCCTCGTCCAGCTCGCGCGGCCACCCACCTCGTCGGTTGAGCGCGTCAATGAGCGTCTGCAACTTTACGCTGCCGTCTGGGGCAAGGGTTATGCCGAGCCGTTCCGGACGATGGCGCAGTGCCTTGGACATGGCCTTGCTCAGGCTGATGTAATTAACAGATGAACTCGCTGCGCCCATGTCGACCTCCTTGCGCTACCGGACGAATACATACGTCGCGTTGGTAGAGCGGTTCTCGTCGTAGGTGTAGCCACTCCAAGCGAACGTGCGCATTTGCTCGGGCTCTTCTGCCCGGATGCTCGCAAGGTAGCGCACCATCTCGCCGCGTGCCATCTTTGCGTATACGCCCCGCTGCACCACGCGGCCATCCACCAACTCACCAAACACGCAGGTGACGTAGCGGTCCTCGGGCTGGAGGTAACGCTCCACGGCCTTTGAATATTCCTTCGAGGCAAGGTTCACGAGTACACGGTCCCGCCCCATGACGTTGCGGTAGAGCAAATCGCCCCAATACTCATAGAGATTCGCGTGGCCATCGACGGCGACCTTTGCTTGCATCTCGAGGCGATAGGGCGTCACGCCGTCCATGGGTCGCAAGGCGCCGTAGAATCCCGAGAGTATGCGCAGATGCTCCTGTACATAGCCGAGTTGATCGTTGTCGAAGACCGTAGGGGCCATGTACGTGTACTGTATGCCGTCATAGGAGAGCAGCGCCGACGTCAGGCTCTCCCGCAGGTCCATATGCGCGAATTGCTCCGCGCTCCGGCGCGCGATGGCATCACTGCAGCGCCAGAGCGCCTTCTGCTCCGCATACGAGAGGCTGCGAACCCAATCCCTCAACCGCTCAGCCTCACGCACGAACGTGGGAAGGCCCAACGGCCGAGGAGCATCGGGATCGTTTGTCATCTTCTTTGCGGGCGATACGATGATCCTCACGAGAGCTCGGCCAGCATCTGGGCGGGGTTGTCGGCTGCCTTTACCTTGCCGAACGCCTTGACAATCCTTCCGTCCTCGTCGATGAGGTAGGTGGTGCGCACGACACCCATCGAAACCTTGCCGTAGAGCTTCTTCTCTTTCCACACATCGTAGGCCTGGATGGCGACAAGTTCGGTATCGGAGAGCAGCGTGAACGGAAGGCCATGCTTCTGCTCGAAGCGTTTGTGCGAGGCGACGGTGTCCTTGCTGATGCCGATGACCACGGCACCTTTCTCTCGGAACTGGGGGTAGAGGTCACCGAACGCACATGCCTGCTTGGTGCAACCAGCCGTCATGTCGCGCGGATAGAAATAGAGGATGACCTTTTGGCCTCGATAGTCAGAGAGCGAGTGCAGGTCGCCGTTCTGGTCGGGGAGGGTGAAGTCGGGTGCTTGGGTTCCAATTTCGAGCATCATGAGCCCTTTCTCTGCGGAGCTAGGTGTGGCTTGTCTTCCTCGAAGTATACTGCGCTCAATGTCTCCCGTCGCATGGCACGCGCGCCTCCCGCTTCTCGATGGCATCTCTGAGCGCTTGCGAAAAGCGATATATGATGCGTGCGGTGGCGCCCCACAGAAGTGGCTCGGTCTCCAAGTAGAACGGGACGTCATATGCACGTGAGCGCCACGGGTATGCGCGACCACCGGGGATGCGATTCCAGGGGAAGTCATCAGGGAAGACGGGGCATTGCTCGATGGTATAGCACGCGGGATTGTGCGTCAGAAGCCAGTCAAGTGGGAGAGTGAACGTGTGGTCCACCTCATCGGGCGAAAAGGTGCCCTCGTAGTTGACGAGCGTTCCCACAAAGACCCAAAGCGCCCTGCCGCCAGGTCCCTCCATGCAGCCAAGCGTGCCCAACACGCGCACGTTTTTCTCGTCGACGAGAAGCTCCTCGCAGGTCTCACGAATCGCCGCCTCTTGCGGTGTCTCGCCTCGTTCAACGTGGCCACCGGGCAAGCAGACCTCGCTTGGCTGGATTGCGAGCGAAGCGGCGCGAACCTCGAAGAGGACATGCAGGCCGTCCGCATGCTCAACAAGCGGGATGAGAACAGCTGCTCCGGAAGGAGGCTGTTGCGCGAAGGTCTCGGATATGTCGTTGAGCGTTGCAATCATGATGACGAAAAGCTTAGCACAGGAAGGCATCTTTGGGTGTGCTTCTCGATGCTGAAAGCAAACAAATGTTCGACTTTTGCAAGCCGTTTGTGTATCATGTTGTCCGCAGAGAAGTGTGCGGTGCGAATGCACGGCAATGGTATGATGTGGAGGCTATCTGACGGCAAGGTTCGTCTCGTGAGCACGACGTTCCGAGCAGCAAGAGACGCAACAAGGGAGAGACATGCTTAAAATCGCCATTTACGGCAAGGGTGGTATCGGTAAGTCCACCATCACCAGCAACCTCGCGGCAGCGTTTGCCGTGCAGGGCAAACGGGTAATCCAAATCGGGTGCGATCCCAAGGCGGACTCCACCATCAACCTCTTGGGCGGCGAGCCGCTTCTGCCCGTCATGAACTACATGCGCGAGAACGACGACGATCCCACGCTCGAGCAGATTGCGCGCGAGGGCTTTGGGGGCGTGCTGTGCATCGAGACGGGAGGACCCACGCCGGGACTCGGCTGCGCAGGTCGTGGCATCATCGCAACGTTCAACCTGCTTGAGGATCTGCGTTTGTTCCAGACGTGGAAACCGGACGTAGTGCTCTACGACGTTCTGGGCGATGTGGTATGCGGCGGCTTTGCCGCCCCCATTCGCGAGGGCTACGCCGAGAAGGTTCTCATCGTGACTTCCGGCGAGAAGATGGCCCTCTATGCGGCAAACAACATCAATACTGCGGTGGAAAACTTCGAGGACCGTGGCTATGCGCGAGTGGCAGGGGTCATTCTCAACCACCGCAACGTATTGGACGAGGACGAGAAGGTCGAGGCCTTTGCGGCTGAGCATGGGCTGCCCGTCGTGGCGCGCGTACCGCGTTCCGACGACATCACGCGCTTTGAGGACGAGGGCAAGACGGTAATCGAGGGTGACCCAACGCTTCCCGTGAGCAAATGCTTCCTCGACCTTGCAGCTGCCCTTTCCAACGGCGAGGTGTAGCTCATGGCCTGCCCATACGAAGTGCCACAGGGGGGACTTTCCTCTGTGGGGCAAAATGACGCAAAGGGGCCAGTCACTCCTGAGGCAACGCCTTTCTCTGTGACTGCGGCAGAGCTTGCTCGTCGCGGGCTGGACGACCTACCCGACGAGCTCGTCTCGAACCGCCACCTCATATATAGCTCTCCTGCAACCTTGGCCTTCAATTCTCCCGGCGCAGAGGGCTTCGGCGTCAAGCGCGCTGGGCTTGCGATTCCTGGCTCCGTCATGCTACTCGTGGCGCCAGGCTGCTGTGGACGCAACACCTCGCTCGTCAGTGACATGCCGGCCTATAAGGATCGCTTCTTCTATCTCAACATGGACGAGACGGATATCGTCACTGGTCGTCACCTGCGCAAGATTCCGCAGGCCGTGGAAGAGGTCGTGGACTGCTTGGCGGTGCGACCGTCGCTCGTGATGATTTGCATCACCTGTGTGGACGCCTTGCTCGGTACCGACATGGAGCGCGTTTGCCGCAAGGCGGAGGAGCGTGTGGGGTTGCCTGTCCGACCTTGCTACATGTATGCCCTCACGCGAGAAGGGCGACGCCCTCCCATGGTGCACGTGCGCCAGAGCTTGTACTCACTGCTCGAGCCGCGTCCCAAGCGGGCAACCTCCGTCAACATACTGGGTTTTTTTGCCCCGCTTGTGGAAGACTGCGAGCTGTATGGATACTTGCGTGGCCTGGGCGTGCGGAGCGTTCGTGAGGTGTCCCGTTGTGCGGACTTCGACGAGTTCCAGTGCATGGCCGAAGCGAACTTCAACCTCGTCCTTCACCCCGAGGCTCGGTTTGCGGCGGCGGACCTGCAGGAACGCTTGGGCATTCCATCCATCGAGTTGACGCGGCTGTATCAGGTGGATCGAATCCGTTCTCAGTATCGAGCGTTGGGTAAGGTACTGGGCGCACACTTTGACGACTCCGCCGACTACGAGGCTGCAGAGCGGGCTGTGGAGGCGTTCGGCGACGTGGCTCCGGGGGCTACGTTTGCGGTGGGGGAGTGCCTCAATGCCGATCCCTTCGAGCTCGCCCTCGCGCTGACGCGGTATGGCTTCAAGGTGCGTGAGGTATTCGGCACGCTCCAGGCGGAGAACTTCGTTTTTCTTCGCCATCTGGCAGAGTTGAGTCCTCAGACGCTTGTCTACTCAAACATGGAACCAACGATGATCCACTACGACGTGACGTCGACTCCTGTGGACTTCGCCTTGGGCAAGGATGCATGTTGGTACCATCCGGACGCTTGTGGTCTGGCGTGGAATTCCGACGTGCAACCGTACGGTTACGCAGGTGTTCGTCGTCTCTTCGAGGCGCTGCGTGCAATGGCGGCCGAACACAAGGACGAAGGGAGGAGCGGCGCATGAGAGGCCTCCGCAAGTACTTGACGCCATTTGCGCCCGACCAGTCTGGGGCAGTGAGCGTGCTCTTCGATCTGGGCGGTATCGTGGTCGTGTGTGATGCAGGTGGGTGCACCGGCAACATTTGCGGGTTTGATGAGCCGCGATGGAACGAGACGCGCTCGGCCATCTTTAGTGCCGGTCTGCGCGACATGGACGCCATTCTCGGCCGTGATGACAAGCTCGTCGAAGAGCTTGCCGATGCGGCGCACAAGATAGGGGCCAACTTCGCTGCCATCGTTGGCACGCCCGTTCCCTCCGTCATCGGCACCGATTACCGCGCGCTTCGACGCATGAGCGAGCGTCGCGCGGGTCTACCCACCATCACCATGGATACCACCGGTATGGAGCTCTATGACGTGGGTGCGAGCAAGGCGTATGTTGCCCTCTTTAACCGCTTCGCCATCGAGGAGCTGCCCGTCGTTTCCGGACGCGTTCAGGTGCTGGGTGCGAATCCGCTCGATTTGAGCTGCACTCCCCCCAAGGAGTGGAGCCTGTCGTTTGCAGATGTCGTGCAGGCGTCAACGGCGGAGAAGAACCTCGTAGTTGCGCCGTCGGGCATTCGCGCAGCCAAGCTGCTTAACGAGCGCTTCGGCACGCCGTACGAGGTGGGTAATCCTTTGGCTGCACGGGATGCGGCGGAGATTGCGACATCGTGTGACGTGGAAGGCAAGCGTGTGCTCGTGGTACAGCAGCAGGTGGCGGCCAATGCCATGCGTGACGTGCTGCTCTCGCAGGGCGCAGCGTCCGTGACCTGCGCGACGTGGTTCATGATGTTGCCCGAGCTCGCCCAACCGGGAGATGCGCACCTGCGCGAAGAGGACGACTTCGAACAACTCGTGTACGGAGGGGTCTTCGATGTGCTCGTGGGCGACCCCACGCTCTGGCGCATCGTTCCGCGATTCTCTGGTGTGACGGTGGATTTCTCTCAATTCCCTGTTTCGGGCAAGCTGCTGGTGCGACAGGGTGCCACAAGGGGAACCGTTCCCCTTGAGTCAACTCATCTTGGGACACCCGCGGCGCGGAAGGATGTGTCATGAGCGAGACACGCCGCCTGCGCGTGTATGGCATTGTACAAGGTGTTGGGTTTCGCCCCACGGTTGCCCGTCACGCTATGGAAGCGGGCATCGCTGGCACCGTATGCAACAAGGGGCCCTATGTTGAGGTTTATGCCCAGGGTAGCCCGGAGCAGCTCGACCGGTTCGAGATGCTGCTACGTACGGAGCCGCCGCGCCGTGCGGCAATTCTCAAGCTGGACGTGCGATTTGCTCCTAACGCGCCGGCATTCGCGGACTTCTCCATCATCGAGAGCGAGAAGACCGCTGGGGAGATTTTCATATCACCCGATATCGCAATCTGTGAAGACTGTCAGCGCGAGCTCTTCGACCCAACCGATCGTCGTTATCTGCACCCCTTCATCAATTGCACGTGTTGCGGGCCTCGTCTCACCATCCTCGACGCACTTCCGTACGACCGTGAGCGCACGAGCATGGCGGAGTTCCCAATGTGCCCGACCTGCGCGCGCGAGTATCATGACCCTGCGAGCCGCCGGTATGACGCACAGCCAGTGTGTTGCAACGAGTGCGGACCAGAGGTGTACTTGCTCGATCGCTCTGAGCGTGGGCGCGATGCCATTACGGAGGCGCGTACCATCGTGTCGCGGGGAGGCATCGTGGCTGTCAAAGGCATCGGTGGGTTCCACCTGTGCTGTGATGCGACGAATCCCGGCGCGGTCCGACTGCTCCGCGAGCGAAAGCGTCGCATGGCGAAGCCCTTCGCCGTGATGGCGGCCGACCTCGAGGTTGCCCGGCGGGAGTGCCATGTCGACGAGCTCGCCGAGCGCATCCTCACTGGGCATCAGAAGCCTATTCTGCTGCTGCCGCGCAGGCAAGATGGTCGCGTGTGCGAGGAGGTGGCGCCGCACAATCCGAAGCTTGGGATCATGCTGCCGTATGCTCCTTTGCAGTTGTTGCTCTTCTCGTACGATGATGACGTCCGTATGCCTGACCTTCTGGTCATGACGAGCGCCAACGACTCTGGTGCGCCCATCTGCCGTGACGACGATGACGCGCGTCGCGAGCTGGCGCCCCTCGCCGATGCCGTGCTCTCTCATAACCGACTGATTCGTGTGCGCGCGGACGATACCGTCATGGACCTCTTTGAGGGCAAGCCTTATATGGTGCGGCGCTCGCGCGGGTGGGCACCGTTGCCGTTCGTGCTGCAAGAGTCACTTGGTTCGCGTGTGCTGGCGGTGGGCGGCGAGCTGAAGAACTCCTTCTGCGTGGGCGTGGGCGACCTGCTCTATCCGTCTCCGTATGTGGGGGATTTGGCAGATGTGCGTACCGTGGACGCTCTACGCGAGACCATAGACCGCTTTCAGGCGCTGCTCGAGACCACGCCCGACGTCATAGCATGCGACCTACACCCGCGCTACAACTCAACGGTCGTGGCCGGCATGTTGGCAGAGGAGCTTGGCGTTCCACTTGTCGCCGTGCAACATCACTACGCCCATGTAGTGGCTTGCATGGTCGAGAGTGATCTTCCGCGCGACGAGAAGGTCATCGGCGTGTCGTTTGACGGTACGGGCTACGGGGAGGACGGCACCGTGTGGGGTGGTGAGATTATGCTCGCCGACACCTTCGGCTTCGAGCGTCTGGAGCACATCGCACCTTTTGCGCAAGCAGGTGGCGACCTTGCAGCGCGAGAGGGCTGGCGTGTTGCGGTGGGTATGCTGGGCGACAAGGCCCCAGAGCTCGCCGAGCGGCTCGATCTTTGCACGGCTGCCGAGGCTCGCGTGGTGCTTTCCATGATTGCGCGACGGGTGAATACCGTCACCTCGACGAGCGCGGGACGACTGTTCGATGCGGTCAGCGCCGTTCTCGGCATCCGACGCGTCTCTACCTTCGAGGGGGAGGCGGCCACGCAGCTGCAGTTTGCTGCTGAGCGCGGTCGGGCTAAGGCTGGAGTGGGCTTCTCGATGCCGAGTGGGACCGCGACGCAGACGGACGAGTTGTTTTCTTGGATTGTCGAGCGGCGTTTGTCCGGCGACGATGTCGACTCGCTTGCCTACGCCTTTCATGTGGGCCTTGCCGACTACGTCGAGGGTGCCTGCCTGCGGGCGCGCGAGCAGACAGGTGTCAATGTGGCGGTGCTCACGGGCGGGTGCTACCAAAACTTGCTGCTGTTGGAGCTTTCGCTCGAGCGGTTGCGGGCACAAGGATTTGAAGTGCATACGCACAGCTTGGTTCCGCCCAACGATGGCGGCGTTGCCCTTGGGCAGGCGCTGGTTGCGGCGGCCAGACCGAACAAGAAGTGATTTCGTATGGGGATGCTGCGTGGACGTGGTGTCCGGCAGGGTATGTCCCCTGCGAAAGGAGAGGAGAACGAACATGTGTGTGGGACTTTCGGCAAGGGTGGTGCGCATTCAGGACGGCACGGCCATCGTGGATGCCTCTGGCGCGCGTCGCGATGTGTCGGTCGAGCTGCTTGACGAGGTCGAGCCCGGTGATTACGTAATGGTGCACGCGGGCTTTGCTATCGCAAAGATAACCGACGAGGATGAGCACGAGACCGACGAGGTGCTGGAGGCGTTGTACGCATGAGCGACGAGCATCCACGGGAGCGGCCATCGGCAGCTCAGATTCTGGCGACATACGATGGGCCGCCGCTGCGCATCATGGAGGTATGCGGTACCCACACGCACGAGATCTTCCGACTTGGCATCCGCAAGCTGCTACCCCCGCAGGTCGAGCTCATCTCTGGGCCGGGTTGCCCGGTTTGCGTGACGCCAGTTGGCTTCATCGACGAGGCCATCTGGCTGGCGGAGCATGGTGCGACCATCACAACCTTCGGCGACCTCGTGCGCGTGCCAGGGACGAGTGGAAGTTTGGCAACTGCGCGGGCCGAGGGTGGCCGCGTGCAGGTTGTGTATTCGCCGCTTGATGCCGTGGCGTATGCGCGTGAACATACCGATGAGCGGGTGGTGTTCCTCTCTGTGGGATTCGAGACCACCGTGCCAGCGGCATGTCTTGCAGTGGACCAGGCCCTCGCCGAGGGTATTGGGAACTTCTCGCTTCTCACGGCCAACAAGACCATGCCTAACGCATATGCCGCACTCAAGGATTCGGCCGATGTCTTCCTGTATCCCGGGCACGTACACGCCATCACTGGCACGCAACTCTGCGAAGATCTGGCCGAGCAGGGGGTCAGTGGCGTGCTGGCGGGCTTCACCGCGAAGGAGTTGCTTACGGCTCTGGCGGTGGCCGTGCGCAAGGGTGGCGAGGGCAAGCCATTCTTTGTCAATGCGTACCCGCGCGTCGTGCGGCCCGAAGGCTCACCAGCAGCCGTTGCGCTCATCAACAAGTTGATGGAACCTTGCGATACCGAGTGGCGCGGCTTGGGCGTTATACCGCAGTCGGGCCTCAAATTGCGCGAGAAATACGAGTCGGTAGATGCGCGGCGTGTGTTCGACATGCCGCACATCGAGGGACGTGCGAACCCCGCGTGCCGGTGTGGAGAAGTGCTTCAAGGCAAGTGCAAGCCGAGCGACTGCCCGCTGTTTGGTCGCGGCTGTACACCACAACATCCAGTCGGCGCCTGCATGGTGTCGGGTGAGGGTGCTTGTTCGGCGTACTTCCAGTACGGAGGTGATGTGTTGTGAGTACCGAGAAGAAGGTCACGTTGGCCATGGGTGCTGGCGGGAAGCAGACGGCAGAGCTCATTGACCGTGTGTTTGCTCAAAGGTTCGCGAGCTCGCTGCTTACGGCTGACGATGCCGCAGTGCTTGATGCCCCTCGGGGCAAAATGGCGATGTCGACCGATGGGTTCATCGTCTCTCCCTCGTTCTTTGCGGGCGGCAACATAGGAAAGCTCTCGATTTGCGGAACCGTCAACGATCTCGCCTGCATGGGTGCGCGTCCGTTGTACCTGACGTGCGCTTTCGTGATCGAGGAGGGGTATCCGCTCGACAAGCTGGAGCAGATTGCGGACTCGATGGCAGCGACTGCCGCCGAGGTTGGCGTAACGCTGGTGGCGGGCGACACGAAGGTTGCTGGACATGGTCAGGTAGACGGAGTGTTCATTACCACGACGGGTGTGGGTGAGATTCCGGAGGGTGTTGCGCCCGCAGGCGATAAGGCGATGCCGGGTGATGCCATCATCGTAACCGGCGACGTGGGCCGTCATGGCTGCACGATCCTGCTCGAGCGAGACAACTTCGGCATCGAGGCCGACGTGACGTCGGATTGCGCACCCCTGTGGAAGAGCGTCGAAGCGATGCTTTCTGCAACGCATGACGTCCATGTGATTCGCGATGCAACGCGCGGTGGCGTGGGTACGGTGCTGTACGAGATTGCTGGGCAGAGCGGTGTGGGCGTGGAGCTCGATGCCGCCGAGGTGCCGGTTGACCCGGCCGTGGGTGGCGTGTGCCGTATGCTTGGCCTCGAGCCGCTGTACCTGGCATGTGAGGGTAGGCTCGTTGTCATCGCGCCTCAGGAAGTGGCGCCCTCTATCGTGGAGGCGCTGCATTCCTGCCCTTATTCGCAGGGAGGTAAGGTTATTGGGCGCGTGGTAGCAGACCGCCCTGGCTGGGTGGTGCTCAATACCGAGGTGGGGACGCAGACACTGCTCCCGCAGCCTACTGGTGAGCTGCTTCCACGCATCTGCTAGAGGTGGCGATACGCCGTTCTGGATCACTTCTACGGTGCATCTATCCCGAACGGCGTGTCGCCGACGGCGCAATTGACTGGAAGGCGTCGTTTATGACGAGGGAGGCGCCATGCTCAAGCGTCTTGGGCCGTCGGTCGTCACGGCAGGAGAAGCGACCTCGACGGCGCTCTTTGAATCCAAGCTCGAGTTCAATCCACCTGCGCACGGCGTGTGGAACATCGTGCATGTTGGCATGCTGGTGCCCGAATCGCATCAGATATACGTGTGCGCCGTCAACTGCATGCGTGGCGTGGTGCTGACGGCCGCAGAGATGGGCATGGCAGATCGGTTCTCGTGCGTGATACTCAAGGAGGCCGATATTGTGCGGGGTACCGTTGAGCAGGTCACGCTCGAGGGAATCCTTGACGTGTTGCGAAAGCTTGAGCTTCGTGAGTCCCTGCCGCCTTGTGTCATCGTGTTCCCCGTCTGCACGCACCACTTCTTGGGCGTGAGCATGAAGCGCGTGTATCGCGAACTGCGTCGTGCCTATCCACAGGTGGACTTTGTCGAGGCGTTCATGGATCCCATCATGAAGCGACGGCTCAGTCCGGATGTCCGCTTGCGCAAGGCGATGTACGATCCGTTTGAGCCGCAGCCAGCTGACGAGAAGCTCGTGGCATCATTGGGTAGCGACTTTTCGCTCGACGTGGATTGCGAGCTACGTACGGTGCTCACGTCTGGTGGTTATCGACTGGAGGATGTGCAAGGCTGTGCGGATTACGGTGCGTTCAAGCATCTTGGCGCAGCGTCAACCTTTATATGCACCTATCCCAATGCGGTCTATGGGGTCCAAAAGGCTGCCAAGCGCTTGGGGCGGCGATTCCTCTATTTGCCATCGAGTTTTTCCTACGTGGAAGTGGCAGAGCAACATGCGACACTCCGCGAAGTGCTTCGCCTTGCCCCCTTCGATGAGGAGGCTGAAGTCCTCCGTTGCAAGGCTGCCCTTGAGGATGCCCTCGCCGAGATCGGTGATACGCCCATCGCGATTGACGCATCAGCACATCCCCGACCCCTAGGGCTCGCGCGGCTCTTGCTCGAGCACGGCTTCCGTGTGACGGAGGTTTACCTTGACGGGGTGACCGATGAGGAGGCATCTGCGCTTGCGTGGCTTCGCAATAACGCACCCGGTGTAGAGATCTCGTCCATTGTGCTGCCAGAGTTACGAGTTGCCTCGCGTGAGCGCACTGAGGAGGTCCTCGCCATCGGGCAGAAGGCCGCATGGTTCTGTGGCACCAATCGCTTCGTTAACATCGTCGAAGGTGCCGGACTCTGGGGATATGCTGGCATACGTACCATGGCACACCTGATGCGGGAGGCATGGTCCACCCCAAAGGACACACGCGACCTCATTCCCCGCAAGGGATTGGGTTGCGCGAGCTGCTTCTAGAGCGCGCCAGACGCTGTTGTCTCGCGCTGCCATCACTCAGCAGCAGTAGTCGGTCTCGCGCAAAGCGATACCGACTACTTTTTGGCAACGCAATCCAAGTGGAGCATAGATCAACCTGCATTCGTCGAAGAATTGGTGCTCCAAGTGGGCGCAGAAGGCTATTACATATATGCATAAGTGCGGAAAATCGATCCGTGATATCACTACCAACTGGGAATTTACCGTTATTGATATCGATTTTCCACACTGGCTAAAATAGCCAGTGTGGAAAATCGATATCAAAACCGGTAAAACACCAGTTGAGGAAGAATGGTGCTGACGATTTTCCGCACTAATGTCTGCATGCCATAGCGTCCCCTCGCGAATTGTGCGCCATCCTCCTAAGCTTCGCTGCCTCTTTGCAGTTGTTTGAGTATGCTTTCTCGTTCTATCCGCTTGTTGGAGTCCTCGAGAGCTTGCAAATGTGCATCAACGTCAACTCCGTAGTACCGGTTTGCAGCTTTAAGCACGTCCCGCGTGAAATCGTCCAAGTGCTGGATAGTAGCCAAGTCCTCCTTCGTTGCGGGAAATACGAGATAGCCTTCTGAGACCAATTGACGATTTCGTTTGATGTCATCTACGTATTTGTCCCTGATGGCATCGCGAGTGTTCATGAGCTCCACAAGCGCTTCTTTGTGCCCATCATCCTTGGTGGCGGTGACGCGTTGCGCCGCTTCTATGAGTCCGTCCAGATTGAGGTGTCCCTCGCCGTCATAGTTGATGCCCACAGGCGCAAATGAGCACAACAGGTCGGGGAAACGCGACCTTACGGTACTGACGCTTCCCCAAAGGTCTTCCGAGTCTTCGCCGTCGAGATACACACGTTGGTTCAAAGACACGGGTCCCATTCCATACCCGTATTCATCGAGTGGAAGGGCGTACATGGTTGCGAGAATCGATTCGTGAGCCGAGAGCGCGTGGTCCGATACGTAGCTCAAGGCTCTGCGCGCCGCCTTGACACCCCAAATCCCATCGGCGCTCTCGAGATATGCCGAAATCTGGGCGACGCTGGTGGCGGAAGGGATGTGCGTTTTCGCGTCGCTTTGGAGTGAGGCGACCGAAGGTCGAGAGAAGTTGCCGCATAGCTCATTTCCGAGCTGCACGAGTTCGGGAAGCGAGAGAAGTTGCGCCATCTGGAGGAAGAGCAGTTCCGGGCACACCATAGAGGCATGTTGGTCAAGCCAGATGATGGAGTTCGGGGGCAGCTCTCTTGTCTGTGCGTGTGACTCGATGGTAGCCATGCGAATGTAGTTGCTCTTGTGGTCGACGAGCACATGGAGGTGGTGCTGCTTGCTCGGCGCCAACCACTGCCAGTCGGGCTTGCCAAACAATCCCATTACCCATCGTTCGCCTTTCCAAACGGACGGGGCACAGAGCTCGGTGGTAGTCATTTTGCGTAGGTCGCTGCCATTGCAACGGATCGCGCGTGTTGCATCAAGGGCCGAGACGTGCGAAAGCGTTAGTCCCATACGTCCTCCCTGCGAATCGAATGCGGTGGATGAGAGTATACGGCTGTCTGCGCTCAGTGGCGTGGGAATGTGGCAATAGTTGAAAATCGAATGGTCGCATGGAGGTCGGTGGCTTAGACGGTGGTGTGAAGCGCAGTCGCTAGCGAGGCTTGCGGCGTGATTGCCAACGCGGTTGGCAGCGTGGCGGTGTGGCGGTGTGGGCGGTGCAGTTGCCAGTGAGGCCAGTGGTGGTGTGGGAAGCGCGGTTGGCAGCGGACGCTTGGAGCGGTGGGCGGTGCGCGCGACGTATGAGGTCGTAAGCTGTACTAGAATGTTCCCGCAGGCAGATGGCGACGAAAGGGAATGGCATGCGCTTCGTAAGGATGAGTTTGCCCCTGCGAGTCCTGTGCACCGTCTTGAGCTTGGCGCTTGTAGGCGCGTTGGTACCGACGATGGGCTTTGCTTGGGATGCCGAGGAGTACGAGTGGACGGAGGACTCCCAGAGCTTCACTACGGAAGAGGCCGGAGACTTCGACGATTCATACGGGGCCGATGAGGCCGGCGACGTGGACGTCGACTACGTCCTTGGCCAGATGTCTCTCGACGAGAAGATTTCGCAGCTCATCATCCCGGCTATCCGTACGTGGGATGGCGAGGACGTGACGGACCTCTCCAAGGTACCGAACCTTGCCGCCGCTCTCCAAAGCCATCAGTACGGTGGCGTCATTCTCTTTGGGCCAAATGTGGTCAGCTCCGAGCAGACTGCGAAGCTTGTTCAGGATTTGCAGCAGAACAACGCGGATGCCGGATTCTCGGTGACCGTCCCTTACCTGATGCCCGTGGACGAGGAGGGTGGCGTGGTCGTACGCCTTGGCATGGGGACGAGGATGACGGGCTCCATGGCGATTGGCGCGACGGGTCAGAACGCCGTGGCAAACGCGCGCACGACGGGTCAAGTGCTGGGCGAAGAGTGTGCCGCGCTCGGATTCAACACTGATTTCGCGCCTTCCATTGACGTCAATAGCAATCCCGCCAATCCCGTCATCGGTGTGCGCTCCTTCTCCGATGACCCGCAACGGGTAGGCGAACTGGGTGCGGCGTTCAACGAGGGGCTCTCGAACGCGGGCGTTATCACCGCCTACAAGCACTTCCCTGGGCATGGCGATACGGGCACGGACTCTCACATCGGAACCGCAACGGTCGAGAAGACCATCGACGAACTCAGGGCGTGTGATCTCGCCCCCTTTAAGCAGGCCATCGATGCGGGCGCGGACCTTATCATGACCGCGCACATCACGCTCCCCAAATACGATGAGCAGCAGATCATGGCGGATGGCACCAAGGGTTACTTCCCCGCCACGATGTCGCGCAAGGTGCTCACTGAGCTGCTTCGCAACGAGATGGGCTTCAATGGCGTCATCGTAACTGACGCGCTCGAGATGGAGGCCATCTTTACCGGTGGGCTTGTGCAAGGTAGCGAAGGGTCGGCGGAATATGGTGCCAACATCGCACAGAAGTGCCTTGACGCGGGCGTGGACCTGCTCCTGTTGCCCATGGACCTCAAGAACGCCAATGCGGCCTCCTACTATCATGCCTACATCCAGCTGCTCATGCAGAAGGTCCTCGACGGCGACATCTCGGAGGAGCGCATCGACGAGAGCGTGCGCCGCGTTCTGGAGCTCAAGCGTGATCACGGCATCCTGACCGGCGACGCCCTAATGGGAAGCGAGGACGAAGCGGACGAGGACGCGAAGCCCGAGACGAGCGACCTGGGCGTGGTGGGATCCGCTGAGCACCATGCGGCTGAAGCACAGATGGCGCGCGAAGCCATCACGCTTCTCAAGAACGAGGGCAAGGTACTCCCCATTGCGGGCAAAGACACCAAGATTGTGCTCCTCGAGCGTGACCAAGCCGATAACGTGTCGATGTCCTACGTAGTGAAGGCCCTGCAGGACCAGGGGATCATTGCGGAGGATGCCTACGTAAATAACCTTGCGGCGGGAACAACGGCTGGTTCGCCCGACGCCAGCACGAAGGTCACCATAGACTATTACTACGACATCTCTGACGCGGACAACCCCAAGGTGCACTACACCGACGAACTCAAGCGGGCAATCGCCGAGGCCGATGTCGTCGTGGGTATGACGAAGAACTGGGGCGTGACGGCGCTTCAGTCGGATAACCCCCAGTACGAGGGGATGGCACGCGCGCTCTCTGAGGCGCATGCCGGCGGTGCAAAGTTCGTCCTGCTCAGCCAGAACCTGCCCTACGACGTGGCGCGCTATGGGGACGCCGACGCGTTGGTATGCTCATACATGTGCTCGGGCATCGATGCGGACCCGACTTCACGACAGGACGGATCCGCGACCACGGGCGCGTACAACGCAAACACGATCGAGGCGTTGCAGATGCTCTTTGGTGCATACGAGCCGACCGGAACCCTGCCTGTCAACATTCCCGCCATCGTTGAGGATGACAAGGGGGCCGTTTCGTTCGACACTACGCAGACGCTCTACGCGCGAGGCGAGGGTCTGAGCTTCGATGAGGCAGGCGAGGTCGGCGCACAACAGCAGCAGCAGACGTCGTCGACGGAGAAGAGCGAGGGCATCCCCATGCTCCCCATTGTGTGTCTTGTCGTGGCTGCTGCCGGAGCCGTCGCCGCGATTCTCGTTCGCAAGAGGCGCTCGTAGAAGTCGTTCGTACCAGCGAGAAGTCGGACGTCGGCGACCGCCGACGTCCGACATGCGGAGGTGCCATGAATCGGAGCCAGAGGATACTGCCCGTCTACACCGGTGATGTCTCAGGTGCATGCTCGGCGCTCTTTGAGCTGGGCGGCATGGTGGTGATTCATGATCCGTCGGGATGCAACTCGACGTACAACACCCATGACGAGACCCGCTGGTACGATCACGACAGTCTCATCTTCATCTCTGCTCTGATGGAGCGTGATGCCATCTTGGGCAATGACGAGAAGCTCGTCAACGACGTGGTGGACGCGGCGCTTGAGCTGCGGCCGAAGTTCATCGCGCTGTGTAACTCCCCGATTCCCTTCATCACGGGTACGGACTTCCGTGCGCTCTGCAAGATCGTCGAACGACGCACGGGCATTCCTTGCTTCTATGTTCGCACCAACGGCATGCACGACTACACGGTGGGGGCAGGCGGAGCGCTGGCGGCGATCGCACTGCGGTTCGTGCGAGAGAAGCCCCATCGAAAGGCGACGCTCAACATCTTGGGGGTTACCCCGCTCGACTTCAGCGAGGACGATGCGCCTGAGACGCTGCGGGCGTTTGCGGAGGACGCGGGCTTCGAGGTCACGTCATGCTGGGCTATAGGTTCCGCGCTTGAGGAGATGACGGCTGCGTCCGAAGCTGCGGTGAACTTGGTTGTCTCGTCTACTGGCATTCCTGCGGCGCGGATACTGCACGAGCGCTTCGGTACGCCGTATGTGGTGGGCAGGCCGCACGGTGCCTTCTCGGCGTCCTTGGCGGATGCGCTGCGGGCGGCGGCGGATTCCGGCGCGTGCGCTTGGCCATGCAGAGACCTTCGTGTGTCCGTGGCGTCTGGCACACGTTGCGTGGTCGGCGAACCGGTGGACGCGGGTTCGTTCGCTGCTGCATGCGAGTTGGAAGGCGAGCCTGGGGTGCGCGTGGTGTGTGCCACGGAGTCAACGTACGACCTGTTGTCGCGGCAAGACGTCCATGCAGAGGGCGAGGAGGACGTTGAGGCGGCGCTCGCGCACGCGGAGCTTGTATATGCCGACGCGCTCTACGCACCTGTGCTTCCCGACGGTGCGCATTTGGTCGTGCGGCCGCACCTTGCCTTCTCAGGTCGCATGGCAAAGCCCATCGTGTCATGACGGGCAATGTTGCGATTTAGTTACAACACGCATAAAATATATCCCATCAAAAAAACACCATGCAGCTTGGACGGAGCCCCGCCATGCTCGAATTCGTTACTCGTGTAAGCGGACTTCAGCACCACTCCACGCGGCTGCGTGCCTTCATGGCACGCAGCAACATGGAGGTCTTGAGTTATGTTGCGCCTACCATACTCATCGCTGTCTGCCTCACCTTCGCGAGCACTTTCGTGCCTGTCCCGCTATGGGTAGGCCGACCGTCAGGCATTCTCGACTGCTATCGTGTGGCTTTCGCGCTGATTGGTCTCGTGAGCATGGGGTGCTGGCTTCTGAGCTACAAATACCTGAATGAGGAGCCTAAGCCGGTATATTGCGAGATGCTCACCTTAGCGTTCGTCGGTTTCGTTGTCTTTGCCAGCCTGTGGATCACCTTCATCGACTTCGCCGAGCTTGGACGCTACTTCTTCCTCTTGGTAGCGCTCTTTGTGCTCTTTGGCCTCTTCTATGTGCCGGCGCTCCACACGTTGTTCTTTGAGGCTTTGGTAGGCGGGGCGATGCTCGCGTTGCTCAAGAGCGCTGGCTTGTTTTCGCACATTCAGGTGGTCACGCTCACAGCGTATCTCGTCGTCGTCTTTGTTGTTGCGGTCTCGAACTATGACGCACGCCTGCGTGTGGGCATGGCGAACGAACGCATCATCGAGGAGTCGCGACAAGACGTGCTTACCGGCACGTTCAATCGTCGCGCCTTCGATGAGGATGCACGCGCCTTCAAGGACGTGGACCTCTGTGTGATTCTGGCAGATATCGACGAGTTCAAGCGATACAACGACCTCTTTGGCCATGCGTTTGGTGATGCGGTGCTCGTGCACTTTGGCTCTACGCTCGTCGACGAGTTCGGTGCAGAGCGTGTGTATCACTTTGCAAGTGACGAGTTCATCGTCACCCTCGTTGATGTGGACCAGAGTTCGCTGCAAGACCGCATCGAGCGTTGGCGTCGTGCGTTCAAATCGAGTGAGGTGGACGGCCGCGTGGTCGAGGCTGGATGCAGCGCAGGTTGTGCCTTCGGCCATGTTGCCGACGAGAATGACGTCCACGACTTGCTGCGCATCGCAGACATGCTGCTCTTCCGTTCGAAGGAGAACGGTCGCAACCAAGTGACCTTCGCCGAGTACAGTGAGGGTCTTCTCACGGAGGCGCTCACCCTGAGCAGTGCAAGCGGCGTCCCGGAAGAGAGCCTCGACCCGTTAACGGGTCTTATGGACAGCGAGTACTTTGTCTCGCACGCAACCGATGTGGCGTCCATGCTGCTTGCTCGTGGATATCCGATCTCGCTTGTGTACCTCAATCTTACGAACTTCGCGAACTACAACGCACGGTATGGCTTTGCCGAAGGCGACGAGCTGCTCCGATTCGTGGCGACGACCCTGCGTGAGGTGTTTTCGGGGCGCCTCATCTCGCGATTCGGGGATGATCACTTCGTGCTCATGACGGAGGAGGAGGGGCTGCCCGACGCCATTCGTCGCGCGTGCAGGGCGGTGCGCGAGGAGCGTGGCGGGACGTTCAATGCCCTGCATGCCGGAATCTATCGTTACATGACCACCGAGACAAGCATCCGCAAGGCATGCGATATGGCGCGGCTCGCATGCGAGAGCCTTCATGGAAACTACGACGCATTGTATTGCTACTACACCGAAGAGCTCGGTCGTGCCATGGAGCGACGTGATGTCGTGCTCGAGAGATTTAGCTCCGCGTTGAAGAAGGGCCACATCCAGCCGTACTATCAGCCCATCGTACGTTCTGCCAGCGATTGCATATGCGAGTTTGAGATTCTCTCGCGCTGGATAGATCCGGACGAGGGGATGATATCTCCCGCCGGCTTCATACCCGTGCTCGAGGACGTGCACCTCATTCACCTGCTTGACCTGCACATCGTCGAGGAGGTCTGCAAGAACTTCGTCCGCTTCATGGAGTTGGGATTGCCTGTCTGTCCGGTATCGATCAACTTCTCTCGGCTTGATTTCGAGGCGTGCGATGTGGTGGCCAAGGTCGTAGAGTCCCTCGACCGCTATGGGTTGCCACATCACCTCATTCGTGTGGAGATCACAGAGAGCGCGCTCTCGGACCAGTCGACCAGCATCCGCGACGCCATCGAGCGCTTCCACGAGCAGGGCATGCTCACGTGGATGGATGACTTCGGGTCGGGATACTCGTCTCTCAACGTGCTGCGCGACTATCAGTTCGACCTCGTGAAGTTCGACATGAGCTTCGTGAAGCAGCTCGATGCGGGCGTGGCCGAGAACCCCAACGCGATCATGCTCACCAATCTTGTGAGCATGTGCAAGGAACTCGGCCTCCAGACGCTCATCGAAGGTGTGGAGACGACGGGCCAGCTATCGTTCCTGCGCGGCATCGCCTTCGAGAAGATCCAAGGCTACGTGTTTGCTCCGGCACAGTCCTTTGAGGTCGTGTGCTCGCACCTGAGGGAGGGCTCGTACCTCGTGGAGCCGGCCGATCGTCGGGCCTACTACGACAAGGTGGGAAGCGTCAACATCGTGAACCCCATCGCCCGGGATGCCACGTTCGACCCCTTGGGCATGTCGGGAGGCATGCCTGCGGCGGTGATGGAGTACGCCGGGGGAGAGGTGCGGTATTTGGAGTACAACGCGGCATACGTACAACGCATGGAACATTTTGGCAAGGGCGATTGCCTGTGTGCGGCAAACCTGCTCAACGATACCGATGGCAAGGCGACAGCGGATCTGAACGAGGCGCTGATTGCGATGCAACGCACGGACGATTGGGTCGTCGTGGGCACGGGTGTCGGCATCTACTCGAATGGCTATGCAAGGTGTGTGGCGCGCGTGGAGCATAGTGACGCATTTGCGTTCTTGTTCTATGCTGCTCCATTGCCGGTTGAGGGAACCGACCTTATTGACTAACGTGTGATAATCGACTTCCGTTCGCATGATTGACGAGAGGAGCTCCCATGCATACTCCGTTGTTTTCTAACGCGCTGATAGATGAGCCCATGTGCAAGCACACGACCTTTGGCGTTGGCGGACCGGCCGCAGAGTTCGTGGTGCCCGAGAGTCGCGCCGAGCTTGCAGACGTGGTTGCAAGATGTCGTGAGGCGGGGGTTGCCTACTTCATCTTGGGCAAGGGATCAGACCTGCTGGTGAGTGATAACGGCTTCGACGGCGTGGTGATTGCGCTCGATGCGCTGAACGGCGTGCGCCGCGAGGGGGTGCGGCTGCACTGCGATGCCGGCGCCTCGCTTGTCTATGTGTCTCGGCGCGCCCTGTATGCCGGTCTGACGGGCATGGAATTCGCTTGTGGCATTCCGGGCAGCATCGGTGGCGCATGCTTCATGAATGCCGGCGCCTACGATGGATGCATGGCGGACGTCCTGGAATCTGTGGACGTCATTACACCCGAAGGGGAGTTCTCAACCTTGATGGCGGGAGAGCTCGACATGGGGTATCGCAAGAGCCGCGTGCGCTCGGAGGGACTTGTGGTCCTGGGGGCGACGGTGTGCCTCACCGAGGGCGACCGCGATGCGATTCGGGCAAAGATGGACGACTTCACGCAGCGCAGGGAAGAGAAGCAGCCGCTTGAGTATGGAAGTGCGGGATCGACGTTCAAGCGACCTGAAGGTTACTTCGCGGGGAAGCTCATCATGGACGCCGGGCTCAAGGGCTACCAAGTCGGTGGCGCAGCAGTCTCTACCAAGCATGCCGGGTTCGTCGTCAACCTTGGTGGCGCGACGGCAGCGGATGTGCGCGCGGTCATCGAGCATGTCCAGGATGAGGTCGAGCGACAGTTCGGCGTGAGGCTCGAACCTGAGGTGCGCTTCCTCGGCTGGTAGGCGTTCAATGGTTGCCCGTGGGGAGCAATCTCCCCACGGGCAACAATCTCCCCATGGGCAGGGCCTAGGGAAACGATGATTAATTCGGAGGGACGATGGCATCAATAGTCGAATCGGTGTGGAGACGCGGTGGACATCGGGCCGGTAAGGTGTTCCCCATGCGATATGCTTTATAATATAATAGCAGGTAAACCACATCGTTTAG